>NHCD02000024.1 GCA_002168105.2 Phycisphaera sp. TMED24 | reverse complement strand
GCTGCCCCACGACCGAGTCAATGGCTTGTCCAAGATCGACCGTCTGGTCGAAGTGGACCAATCCCCCATCGGGCGCACCAGCCGCAGCAACCCCGCGACTTACACGGGGATCTTTGATGAGATCCGAAAAGTGTTTGCCAAAACCACCGAGGCTCGGCTGCGGGGATACGAAGTGGGACGCTTCTCCTTCAATGTCAAAGGCGGACGCTGCGAAGCTTGCCAAGGCCAAGGGGTGAAGACCGTCGAGATGCACTTCCTTCCTGATGTCCAAGTCACGTGCGAAGTCTGCCAAGGCAAGCGGTACAACCGAGAGACGCTTGAAGTGACCTACCGCGGCAAGACCATCGCCGACATTTTGGAAATGACCATTGAAGACGCGGTGAGCTTTTTCGAAGCCCATCCCAAAATCCTGCGCATGGCCGAGTGCTTGCGGGATGTTGGCCTGGGCTATCTCAGCTTAGGTCAACCCGCCACCACCCTTTCGGGCGGCGAAGCGCAGCGGGTGAAATTGGCGGCAGAACTTGGTCGGCGAAGCAACGTTGGACACACGCTGTACGTGCTGGACGAACCCACCACTGGTCTTCATTTTGTGGATGTGGAACGTCTGCTCAATGTGTTGCAACGTTTGGCTGATACCGACGCGAGCCTGATTGTGATTGAACACAACTTGGACGTCATTCGCTGTGCGGACTGGGTCATCGATCTCGGTCCCGAAGGTGGATCCGGTGGCGGCACCATTGTGGGTCAAGGGGTGCCCGAAGAAGTGGCCCAAGTGAAAGGCAGCCATACCGGGCGATTCTTGGGCCCGCTGCTGAAGCCAAAGGCCACGACCAAGGCGAAACGCGTCAAGAAAGTGGCATCCAAGACCACCAAGACGGCAACAAAAACCACCAAGAAAACCGCCAAGAAAGCCGCCAAGAAGTCACCCCGAAAGAAGGTCAAAGCATGAGCGATATTCAACTGACCGTGATCATTCCCGCCGCTGGGCGCGGCGCTCGCTTCGGTGGTGACAAACTCTCCGAAGAGTTGGGCGGCCGCCCCGTGCTGTTGCGGACGGTGGAATTTTTCGCCAAACGCGACGACGTGCACCAGATCATCGTCGCGGGTCCAGCCGAGAGCGACGGCCGTGTTGATGCCGCGTTCGAATCTCGGTTTGGCCCGGCCTTGTCCTTCCTGGGGGTCAAGACCGTGGCGGGTGGCGCGGAGCGAACCGACTCGGTGCGGGCCGCCTTGAATGCACTCGACGAAAGTTGCACCCACGTGGCCGTCCACGATGCCGCGCGACCATTGATCGACGACGCCCTCATGGATCGCATGGTCGAGGCCGCGGCCAAGACTCCGGCGGTGATCCCTGGCGTCTCGGTTCGAGACACCCTCAAACGGGTCTCCTCGGAATCACGTGATCTGGGCGAATCGGCCGACGCGATCATCGACGACATTCTGGGTGATGCGGGGCGGGTGTCCGCGGACGCGCGGGCCGTGGAAGCCACGGTGAATCGCGATCAGTTGGTGGCCATCCAAACCCCCCAGTGCTTCGCCCGAGACACCTTGGTGCAGGCCTACGCCCAAGAATCACTGCCTCAAACCGACGACGCGGGGATCCTGGAAGCCCAAGGCATCGAAGTGCTGGTCGTTGAAGGCGACCCCAGCAACCTCAAAATCACCACCCGAGAGGATCTCGTGGTGGCCGAAGCACTCTTGAAAGTTCGAAAACCAAAGCCTTCGTTCTGAGCTTTGGTACTATGTTCTTCCACAGCCGATGTGACCCAATTGGCAGAGGTGGTTGATTCAAAATCAGCATGTTGTGGGTTCGAATCCCACCATCGGCATTATCGCCCTTCACAGCCNGTGAGGGGCGATTTTCGTTGANCCTGTTGTCCCCGGAATCAAGTGCCGGCTCTCCATTTGCTTACGATGTTCGCATGAAGATCGTGTCTTTTGTGTTGGGTGCGGTGGTGTTGGCACCGCTGGGCTGGACCATCGGCGGCTTGGTTGGGGAGACCGTCGTTGCTTCCATACTCGGCGGGCTTTTCGGCTTGCTGATGGCGTGGGTGCTCCGGCGACCACTTTCCTGGCTGTTTGACCTGCTCAGCTTTCTTCCTTGAGTGACACTCCCTTTGCGGGGAGGAGTCAGTTCTCCGATTCAGAATCCTGCAGTGATTCCAAAAGCAGTTCAGAGAATGGTCGCGGCTGCGGAGGCTCTCCCCCTCCCGACTGCACCAACAACAGGAACAACGCGCGTTCGATGTCTTGGAATTTCGCCATGGAAGCATCCACCGCTTGGGCCAAGCGCATCAGTTCCTCCGAAGAGGTCTCAGAAGACTGGCTGGCATTGCGGAAACGGCTGGCGGCGCCTTCGAGATTCCTTGCCGCCTCGGCATAATCGCGCGTGGCTTGGCGAATGACATAGGCCGTCTCATCGGCGTTGGTGGACTTGGCCAACAACTTCCAGGGCTCGGCCCGCAACTCGGTCATGCCCAGACGAATTTCTTCCACCGCCGAACGCGCGGCCACCATGGTTTGATCGACCTGATCTCGGTTGCGGGCCAAGAGGCTTCGCACTTCTTCAAGAGCAGAATCCGCTTTCCCCGCCGCCTCCCGAACGGTGGCCAAGGTGCCCGAGTCGTCGTTCAATTCACGACGCAAATCTTCAAACGCCAACCGCAACTCGCCCACGGCAAGCGGCAAGCCATCCGCTGCTTCGCGAATGGAACCCGCGGCAGCAGTCAGATCCGGACCGCCCTCACCGAACACAAATCCCAACGACGACATCGCCTCCTCAAACGAAGCGACGCCGGATTCCAACTGGACCATCAGGCCATCTTCGGCGCGGAAATCTTGCACCACCGTGCTGACGTCGAGTCCCACTCGATCGGCATTCAAACCAATTTTCTCGATGGTCTCATCGAGACCCAATATGGCTCGATCCAAACGCGCCAATGTGCCGTCATCGGCCTGAACCCGCTCGGCCACCCCGCGGTAGGTTTGGAGCGTTGCGTTGGCTTCCGCCAGCGTCATTCGGAAGGCGTCCGCCGCTTCGGTAATTTCTGGAACGATCTTGGTGCGGATTTCATCGACCGCAGCACTGATGTCTGGCGCCAAAGATTTGATCGCTTCGGTGATGCGTTGGATGCTGGAAGCCTGGCCGGGCAAACGATCCCCGGCAGCCAGCAAATCTCCCACCCCGATCGATGTGATGTTCAGCGAAGCCACGCCCGTGAAGCTGGTTTGCACTTCCACTTGGGCCCCGTTGCGCAGAGGAACTGAATCGGGCAAACGGAATCCCACCACCACCACCGGCTTGTCCGGATTGTCCGAAGGAATTTCAACATCCACCGATTGCACCTTGGAAATCGTGTGCCCTCCCAAACGAACCGGATCCCCTTCACCGATCCCNCCGAGATCNGCNGCNACNGGGAANNANACCTCGTAGGCCCGGCCGCCAATCAATGTGTTTTGACCACCNACCCAAACNATCAACATCACGGTGATGATGAGGCTNGCGATNACAATGGCTCCNGTACTGGTGTCTTGGCGATTCATGATGCCGACTCCTCCAGGGGNCCNTCNGCCCCACCTTCAANAAACTGTCTGATTCGGGGATCCGAAGAATTCTGGAATTCNTCNGGGGTNCCTTCNGCCACCATGTGACCTTGGTGCAGCAACACCATGCGNTCCGCAATTCGGAANGCTGACCCCATTTCGTGGGTGACCACAATTTGGGCGGTTCCTGATTTGGACCGTTCCAAAATCAAGCGGTCAATGCGGCCGGCACTGACGGGATCCAGCCCCGCACTCGGCTCGTCATAAAAAATAATGTTGGGATTCATGGCCAGCGCCCGGGCCAAACCCGCACGCTTTCGCATACCCCCTGACAATTCCTGCGGCATTTTGCTGCCAGCGCCGTCAAGCGCGACTTGGCCGAGTAAATCTTCCACCAGCACCTTCAGTTCTGGCTCATCCAAATTTCGGTGCATGCGAAGCGGCAACGCCACATTCTCGAAGACCGACAGGGAACCCAGAAGAGCCGCATTCTGGAACACCACCCCAACCCCCATGCGCCACTTCTCACGTTCTCGTTCGTCCATCTCTCGCAAACACCGGCCGTCTTCAACCCGAATTTCTCCCGCATCGCAGGTCAACAAGCCACACAACACACGAAGCAGCGTGCTCTTGCCCGAACCTGAGCCGCCCAAGATCACCAAGGTTTCCCCAGGGTCCAAGTGCAAAGAGACTCCACGCAACACTTCCTGCCGGCCGTACGCGTGGTGCAAGTCCGTCGCTGAAATCATCCGCTCACCCATGTCAGCCAACCCTGATGGCGTAGAAGCCAATGGTGAACAACAAGTCGGCCAAGATGAGCGTGACAATGCTCCACACAATGGTTCGAGTTGCGGCGCGACCCACGGCATCGGCCCCCCCTCGAACCGCCAATCCAAAGCGGCAAGCAATGCCGCCCACGATCGCGCCAAACATGACGGCTTTGGCCAACCCGGAAATCAAGTCAGACAGTTCGGTGGCCCAGGCCAACTCTGCCAGGTACGCCGCCGGATCAATATCCATCATGAACGTACCGACCGCCAGCCCCCCCAAGACCCCAGACGCATCACCGATGGCGGTAAGACAAGTGGTCATCACAGTGCAGGCCAGAATCCTTGGAACCACCAAGTGCAAAAATGGATCAATGGCCATGGCCCGCAGGGCGTCGATCTCCTCGCCAACTTTCATGGTGCCCAACTCGGCGGCAATGGACGCCCCGGCGTAACCCGAGAGCACCACCGCGGTCAGCATGGGCCCCAGNTCACGAAGGAATCCAATNCCNGCCACGTCCGCGATCATGATCACCACCCCGTAGTCCCGAAGCAGCGGTCCTATTTGCATGGAAATCACCGCGCCAACCACAAAGACCACCAACACGACGATCCCTACGCTGTGTCCCCCTACCCGAGCCAACTGCTCNACCGTGTTCTGGCGAAGCATGCCACACTTTCGGCTGTTGCCAAGAAATCGAGGAAGACAACGAAGGCTGCCTCCCACCATCCTTGAGACTGCACCAACTTCGGCGGTGGCCCGACGCAGTGATTTCAAGGCTGAACCTCCATCACATTGTTCGTTGCCAAATACTGTTCCCAAGCCGCGATGGCCGAAGCATTTTCTTCGGGCGACCGCCAAGAGACGTAGCCCAAGGCGTCACCACCGGTCAGATTCACCAAGGTTTGAATGGACTCCAAACGGCGACTGGCGTCAAAGGACCTCAATCCCTCCAGCAGACGATCTTGCACCAATGGTTCATCGTGGTAGGCCAAAGTTTGATGCAAAGGCAAAGCTGCGATCCGCTCTTGCTCAGTTTGGCAACCAAGCCCCAGACCCGCCAAGCAAATCATCCACCATCGCATGGGTACGAGCGTACACCCGCAGCAGCGCCTTTGCTGAATTTGAGGCCATGCAAACTCAACAAACACAGGCTGGAATACCAAAATTCACCGCGCAGACAGCACACCTAGAGCCGATGATGGGTTTCATGTCCCATCTTCAGAATATCTTCCTGAAGTGCCTAGTTTGCACGCTATTTGCCGGATTGATAGTGATACCGGGGTGTGACGGAAGCAGTACCAAACCAGTCCTACCGTCTCAAAAAAAGAACAAACCTATGTTTGTGGAGCGGGCCGCGGAGTCGGGCTTGGTCTTTCAACATCACAGCGGAGCTCGTGGCCAGTACTACTTGCCGGAAAGTCTTGGGGCGGGATGCGGACTCTTTGATGCCGATGGTGATGGCGACCTGGATGCGTTGTTTGTCCGAGGTCACAACCTTGAAGAATCGGCCGACGCCGAGAGTCAGAACACATTCTTCCGGAACACCGGCAAGGGACAATTTATCGACGACACCACCAACGCAGGACTCACTGACCTTGGGTACTCGTATGGGGTGACGTGCGGTGATGTCGATGCCGATGGTGATATTGACCTGTACATCACCAACTTCGGCAAAGACTGTCTGTACTACAACGATGGCACCGGACGGTTCACCAAAGCATCAGAGACGGCCAGCGCGGCTCTCGACGATTTTTCCGTGTCATCCTGCTTCATCGATTACGACCGAGATGGCGACCTCGACCTCTTCGTCACCAGATATTTGGACTGGACGGTTGGTATCGGTGGTGGATGCTTCAATCTCCGAGGTGGACGCGATTACTGCAACCCCCAGCGATACGGCAGGCCGCTCTCAGATCGACTGTTGCAAAACAACGGACAGGGACAATTCACCGATGTAAGCCTCGGGTCAGGCATTTCCAAAATCAAAGGAAACGGGTTGGCAGTGGGATCTACCGATCTCAACGGAGATGGTTGGTCAGATGTGTATGTGGCCAACGATAAAACCGCCAACGCGCTTTGGATCAACAACCAAGATGGCACCTTCACAGAGTCGGCCGGCCGCCTGGGCTGCGCGACCGGGCTCGACGGCACCAGTCGGGCCGGGATGTCCGTGGCATTCTGCGATCTGGATCAAGATGGTGACTTTGAAATCCATGTCTCCAACATCGAAGGTGAAGCCGACGGGTTGTTTCAAAATCAGAATGGCCGATTTCTGGACCGGGCTTCCGGTTGGGGTATTGCTGGGGCATCGCGAAGGTACACCCGATGGTCCAGCAGGTTCTTGGACATCAATGCGGATGGTGAAGAAGAGTTGGTGGTCGCCTGCGGCAAAGTACTTCGGGGCATCAGCCCTCCACGCGAAGACGTCCCGTACGCAGAATCGAATTTGGTGTACCAAGAGCAAACCACCGGGCGATTCACGCCGCTTAAAGATGTGTTTGATCCTGGAGTGCCAGTGGAAGCTTCCCATGGGGTGGCCCACGGCGACATCAACGGAGATGGCCGGGTTGATTTGATCATGGTGTCCCGGGACGGCCCGGCCCAACTGTGGTTCAGCAACCCTGAGCTCGAGCAACCCCCCGCCACACGAATCAACGTTCAAACCAACCGGGGCACACCCGCCATTGGGTCACGGATCAACATCGTGAGATCGGATGGCAGTTCGCAGGTGTATCACATCGATGTGTCAACCGGATTTGCCAGCACGAGCAGCCATGTGGTGTGGACTTCGGGTTCGATTGAGCGGATCGAAGTTACTTGGGGAGATGGCCATTCGAGCACGCACATGGGACCATGGGATTCCGGAGCCGTCATCATGATCACGGACAGCAACGATCGTGCCGCCCATGAACGAAAAGAGACACCAAAGGAAAGAACGCGTCTATGAGAATTCGCGCCGGAACCACGAGCTTGCTGATCGGCCNGAGCTGCGCTCACTGCTCTTCGGGTGCGAAGAGTCGCAAGGTGTAGGCTTGGGCGGCGACCAATGGATCATTGGCATCCACGGAAATTGGATCACCCGAGTGCGGAAATTTTTTCATCGCCCGGCAAATCCAGTCCACCAAAAATCTTCGGCCGTCATGGGAGTCGTGCTTCCGCGCCATGACATTGAGATGCACCAGTGCTGAGCGGCGCTCTTTCATCCAAGCGTAAAAAGAGGTGGGTTCAGGAAGATCCTTTACAAAAAGTTCAAATGGGGAGCGAGACGCTGGAGGCGCAACAAAACCCAAAAGCGAATCGTAGCGGTCACCTTGGAATATCTTTTCGGTAGACATCTGGTCTCNTGGAAGTTCGCCTACCTGCGTNTGAAAGGATTTCAAAACAAAGTCATAGATCTCAAGATCACTTGTGTTTCGATCGACAAATACTTTCTCAATCTCCGACCAATTGCAATCGCGAGCGGGCTTATGAATACTCGCGCGGTAGTGCTTCACATCCGTCCCACAAGAAATGTCCAAACGATATTCAGCATTTAGAATCGTTGATGACATCTCATGAGTGAGGCCGTACACAACATCAAGGGAACGCAACCGATCGAGAATCATGGTCGTGAACNNNGGTTCAANCGGNGCCGGNTCAAAGAGATCGCGNCCCAANAGAAACTTCGTNANNGACTCCGCNGCCCCGTCCNNTTCGACGTATTCAAGCAGGGTGTCTGGAAACNGNGANCCNATGGTTCGGGCCCANAGATCACGATATTCAGCACGNTTNCCCAAGAAGTGAAACTCTGATTCGAGCCGCTCCAAAGGACGGCGAAGAGTGAGCAAGAACTGTCGATCTGCGTACAAGGATTCACCTTCTGGGGAGAAAATGTCTCCACAATTCGAGTGGGTCAAACTCCGGTCCTGATTCCAGTAGACGTGCCTGTACGTGTCACAAGCCTTGGGAGGCATATTCCGTCCCGATACTGCCATGATCAGCGTTGTCCCACCTGTTTTGGGGACGTGAATGACAATTGGGCCGTCAGTTTTAGCTGCTGAAGTCAAGAGATCCACCACACAACAGTTGTTTATTGAAGTGTTTCAGCATCGATCTCAAGCAATGTGCAATGTTGCATAGCAAGGAGAGTGATCTCCTTCTCAAGTACCTTGGCTGAGATGTTGTTGAGTTCACCAGCATCCACCAACTCTTGCCGAAGTTGCTCTGGACGCTTGTTCTGGACTGCCGCCATCTGACGGATGTGCTCTTGAACCTGATCTTCTGAAGTCGTGAGGTTATGGAGGGCACGGAGTCTGAAGACAATGGCTTGACGTTTCATGGATTTCTCCACGAGCGCCTCACAAGAAGTAAAAGCGTCCTCCGCCGCCGATTGCGCCTCTTCCTGAGAGCCACCATTGTTCACAACCATTTGAAATTTGGACTGGGCGAAATTTCTTTGACCAGATAGCACCACTCGCTGTGGCGGCTTATATTCGACCAGCTCGAGGAGTTGACGAAAAAGATCTTCAGTCATGAAGGACAATTGATCAATTTCGAATCTTTGATTCAACGCAATCCGGATCTGTTCACGAAAGATCGCAGCACTAGGAGTGCCGAACTGTTTGACGACTTCATCCTCGGACAAAGGGCTGGAACGTTCGACTTGGGTAAGATTGATCGTGAAATCGTGAAGTTCACCGTCAAAAGCTCCCCTCTGAACCTTTGGGGGGACCGAGAGACGGGCCTGAACAACTTCTTTGACCTGATGCCCAACCAGTACCGATGACAACCCATGGAAAAAAATACCATTGATGAGGAGAGGGGCAGTGCCAGCTACCACACGGGCAACCAAGTCCTTAAAGGTAATGGCTTCAACCTCGTCTTGATTGCTGGCAATTTGGAGATCGAAGGTGATTCGGTCCCCAGGGGCGATTGGTCCGACGTGTGGGGCATGTTCGCCCGATTCAATGCAGTGGGATTCGACTTCGCGTTGGACATCAGCAGCAGCAATAACACGGACCGGCTTCCGAATGGTGATTTCAGAAAAATCTGGAATTGAAAAACCCGGGGCATCGTCTACAACAAAATCAAAGCAGAAGTCTTCCCCCTCGGGTGGTAATTGTGGAACTCCCGCGGCAGGAAAGGCTGGCCCCCACTGAGATTGGAAATCGAAGCGGGCAACGGTTTCATCCAAACAGATTTTGATGAGAAGTTGGACGAGTTGCTCATCCGACTGCTCCATGCCACCCTCAGCCAGACGGGCCTTGATTTTTGTGATGCACCCAGCAGGTACTTCAACACTGCATTTCTTATCGAAATGAGGCCGGTCCTCGACCGATATTCTAATGTCTTGCGTGTCTATGACAGGATCCGGCAACGAGAACACTCCTAATAGCCGCGTCAAGGCGGAAGGAACACCGTAAAATACGGCGTCATGGATAACTCTGAGTCCAATTCTAACGCAGTCAACAAAGTTAATGACTTGATCCAGAAGAAGTTCTTTGGACTGGCTCGGGAAACCTTGATCAAGGCCTTAGCCAAAGCACCAAATGACATCTCCTTGCGAATCAAACTCGTCGAAATCTACTACGAGTTAAGGGACAGTCATAAAGCACACGAACTGATCACCGATCTTCTGGAAGAAATCCCAGACCACGATCAACTCTTCTCGATGTATCCACACATCCTTTTGGGAACAGGACGCATTGAGGAAGCCATCGAAGCCGCGGTCCAACTGAGGGAGCGGATTGGTCTTGAAAACCCGAGTGCAATCGGTCAACTGGCAGAAATTTATGAAAACACCAGCCGCGAAGATGACCTCAAGGAGTTGATCGAGGGGTTCACGCCAAAGGATGATCTCGGAGAATTTGTCAAACTGAATGGCCAAGCACGGATCGCCACCCGTGACAAAGAATATGACACAGCCATTCGGTTCTTGACCGAAGCGAAAAGCTCAGTTGACAAAATCACTCAACCAAAGATGTTCACCAACAAAATGGTGGACTGTTGCTTTCAGATGGCCAAAGTGTATGACCGCATGGGCGAATATGACAAATCTTGGGAACAAGCAGAAGAAGCACACAAATTTCACCAGCAATACGCCCCGAGGTTCGATACTGAAAAATACACCCAAACCCTAGAAGACACGGCTCGACGGATGGACATGTCAACGCTCAAGTCTTTGGCTCGAAGCGATGAGCAGTTGGCCTGGCAACCTCTTTACATCGTCGGTAATCCAAGAAGTGGAACAAGCCTGCTCGAGCAAGTGCTCAGCATGCACCCTGAAGTCGCAAACGGTGGAGAAATGACCATCGGACTCAGAATCCAAGAAGATCTGTTTTCAATCACTGATTCTTTTCACAGTTGGCCGAACACCATTCTTGACATGCGAGTTGAGGATGCCAATCAACTCGCGCAAACGTACATGGCGGCCCTCAAGAACTTCAGTGATGGCAAATCAGTTGTTTCCAACAAGGCTTTGAACCTCCAGTTGCAGTTGGGCTTTTTGTCCCTCGTGACCCCGAACGCCAAGGCGATCATGCTTTACCGATATCCACTCGACAACTGCGTCTCGTGCTACACAACGAATCTCCTCGCCTCGGGACACCTCTACTGCTCAAAACTCGAAGATATGGGCAAAGTATGGATGGCCCGCCGAAAGATCATGGAGCATTGGCAAGATCATCTCGACATCCCAGTTCTCGAACTGCATTATGAACATTTGGTTCAGAATCAAGAATTCGAAACTCGGCGGATCCTCGACTTCCTCAACCTGAGCTGGGATGAATCATGCCTTGAATTCCACAAATCAAATTTGGTGGCCAGAACAATCAGTTACGACCAGGTCAATCGCAAGATGTACACATCATCGAGCGGCAGATGGAAGAACTACGAGAAGCATCTGTCCCCCTTCATTGACCTTGTAAGCGACTACCTTTGATGCCAAAGATGTGAGGACCCCAGAAAATACTGGTTTGATTCTTCATTCAGGGAATCAAGAAAAAAGGCCGGCTCAGAGAGCCGGCCTTGATCTTGTCTTTCATCACTGCTTGCTTTCTCTTAGAGAGAGCAGGCGTGAAAGAATGAACTTTGGTCACGCACGCTTGCGGCGTCCAGCGATTCCGGCCAGACCCAAGAGTGCGAGTGCACCAGGAGCAGGAACCACGGTAAAGGTGCCTGTCACGGAACTTGTGCTCTGCATAGCGAAGGTGACAGAACTGCCCGAGGCAAGATTGCCGGCGACGTTGAACGCATCCGAACCAAATGCGGAGTTCCAAACCCAACCGTCACCCCAGGAATCTTGCATTTGCAAGGTGTAGGTGCCAGCAGGAAGATCCATCTGGAAGTTGGTTCGGTAGCCCGAAGCTGCGGCGGAACTGCCCCACAAACCGAAGGACACGCCGTAGGTGGAGGACTGCGAAGTTGGGATGTAGATCGAACCAGCTGAGAGGTACATCGAGGCAACAGTGGTTCCGGAACTGTTGACGATCTGCCAACTGTTCTCACTAATGTAGTAGTCGTTGTGCACCTCGAAACTGATCAATTCTGCTGCGGCATTTCCACCAACAGCTGCGGCGGCCAAACCGGTCGCAGTAAGCATGAATCTTTTAGACATAAGAAATCTCCTTTAAGCTCAAAAAAGACCTCTCTCTTCACATGTCAATTCCACGAACTCAGACTCAAGGCACCGTCATGGTGCAAAGAATTTGGATTCGACTTAAACATCCGGTTCTCAGGCGGATGTGGCAGGCAACATTCCTACCGAGTACAACACTAACTCCGAGTGAAGATAAAAAAAGTTAAATGTTAAGATTTTTTGTGACTAAATTAACACAGGCGTGCCTTTTTTACGCCACGCCTGGGGTTCACTCCTAGCCATCTAAAATTTGTTCCGCAGGGGGATCTTTTTGACAACAGCAAGGCCCCGCCCCCAAACTCACGGCCAGTATGCCCCTTGAAATGTACCTTTTGTAGCCATGAGAGCTCTCTGTCTATTCTTTTTGCCCTGTCTTTTTTCCGCTGGTTGCGGACAAACGGGCCAAACACCCGCCCCTTCAAGACCCCCAGAAATCGATCAGCTTTCCGGACCCGCTTATGCAACGGTGCAGGAGTCATGGTTGCGGCTCGTGAACTCTGAACAGAGTTCTGAATTATGGCGTGAATGGACCTTCGCAACCCATGCCAACGGCCTACTCGAAGCCGCTCTGGAGGCGCATGTGAGCCTTGAGCAATTCGACACGACCATCGGGGACCAATTCCGCAAAGCCGTGGTTCTGGAGAGGCTGGGGCAAAATGAGCAAGCTGTATCCATTCTGCGTTCACTTTCGGATACCACGGGGACATCACATCGAAGGCTTGCCAAAATTCTTCTGGATCAAGGTGACCTCGATCTGGCAAATGAAGCGGCCAACGCTGCTCTTCAAGTGAATCAGGACGATTTGAGCCACCTCACCGTGTGGTGTGAAATTCAGTTGCAACGTGGAGAAGCCGAACGACTGCGAAAAAAGTTAGCTCCGCAACTATTACGAATTACTCCTCCAAGTTGGCTGCATACCCTCGATGCCCGGGCCGCAGAAATGCTGGGTGACCAACCACCGTCTTACGCCTCCACCCCCGCCGAACGGGTGGTCTACCTGCCGAACACCCACCTGGATCCATTGCTGCCTTGGGTCAGGACCCGCGAAGGGGATGTTGAGCGGCTTCGAGCGACCATCAAAGCGGGAGACGCCAAAAAAGCACTTGCCATGTCCAGTCGGTTGGTGAGCGAACGACCTAAAGACCCTGAGATTGCCGCCGTCCACGCCGGACTTCTTCGCGAAGCGGGCAGAAATTCTGAAGCCATCCAAGTGTTGGACGAGCACCGGGCATCACTTCCAGCCGAATTCGCATTCTGGAAAAATGACGCCATGTGCCGGATCTTTGCCTTCGCCGAAAGCGGGGCCAACGCCGCAACCATGCTGGCCATGGCCCGCGAGAGTGCGGACCGAGCCACCTCCTATGGTGCCGGTGACCTGCAGTGCTGGAAAGTATCTGGCATCGTGGCTGGGCAGGAGCAAGACCACCTCCGGGCCGAACACGATTTCCGTCAAGCGGCAAGTTTGGCTCGGGGCAACACCCAAATCCTCCTGACTTTGGATGCCGAAATGTCCCGTGGTCGTGCGGGCGATTGGACGGGCGCGGTCGAGGCACTGCTTCCACTTGAACGGGAATATGGCACGACGCTTGATGGACCTCTGGCCAAGCCGGTGCGACGAGCCACCATCGAAGCACTGGCCCGAGCAGGATTCATCACTGACGCCAAGGATCGGATCGCCGCACTCTCGAGAGCTGGTCAGCCTGAGTCGGCCGAGCTGGCTCGATTGGTTCAAGAGATCGAAACCGAACAGTCCCGCTTTCCCTCTCCATAATGGCGGGTTCAGGATTGGCTTGAGGAGGGCTTCTCAGCCTGCTCAGGACCACCGGACCAACGGAAGGTCAAACTGGTTTCGCCCTGGAGCATGGAAAAAAGCGGCCCCCCCAGAAGTTCGGCCCGCCAACCAGTGTCAAGAACGCCCACTGGTCGCTGACCTTTTTTGGCGTCAAGGTAAAACCGAGAGATCTCCGAACGTGAAGCTCCAACTCCGGAATCGATCCCTTCCCGCCAACACAACAGGGAGCTGAAGGCGTGCAGCGCATCGATACGCGAGCGGTCTTGATTGGATTCTTCGCGGCCTGATCCCCCAACCAAGGCGTCGGTGTCCATCTTCAGGACCGTACTGAGAAGATCCAAAATGGCATCACCCCAAGTCTCAACCACCGGCCTCGGAAAATGCTTGATGGCCAACAAAGCATCTTTGGCTTTCGGCATGTCTTTCGCGACTCTGGCACACACATCGTCTTTCAAAACGCTGCGGGGAGGAAGATCCTCGACCTGGGCAATATGGTCACGAAGCGTCAGCAACTCCATCAACGTGGTCCGCTGACGGCGGTTGAATTTTCGATTCCCCACAGCCCGCTGCATGCGATGCACGGGGTCAGGCGTGTACGTTTTCGGATCAACCAAGGAACGGCATTCTTCAGCCACTTTTTCGTCATGGCCGCGTTCCGCTGTCATTGCAGCCAAAGCATCGGAAATCACAAAGAGAAAACGAACATCATCCGCGGCATACTCCAAGTGTCCCGAACGAAGCGGACGTTGATCCCACCGGGTGAAGGTGTACGACTTGTCGAGGGTGATGCCAACAAATTCATCCACCAAAGCGGAGAGGGCTATTGGGAACGATCGGTCAGAAAATCCTGCTGCAACTTGGGTGTCCAACACGTTGGTGGCCGGGGCACCGGTCTCTCGCCAAATTGGCACCAAGTCTTGCAAACCTGAATGCACCAACACTCGAACTTCCGAGTCCGCGAGCAACGCCCAAACAGGTTCGAGCGGTCCGCCTTGGATCGGGTCGATCAAAACCACCCGCTGTGGCGTCGCCAATTGCACCAAACAAATTTTGGGGATGTACGACTCTTCGCCAATAAATTCCGTGTCGTACGCCACTTCCCCCGCTGATCGAGCTTCAGCACAAAAGGCCTCGACTTCCGCCAAAGTGGTGAGCACTTCAGCCGGATCCGAAGGAATCCTTGCATGTTCGGGGAGTTGCCTCGGCGTTGCTTTTTCCTGTTCCACCGCACGACTGGCGGCGGCGCGGCGACGGCCGCGACCCCCTTGTCCAAGGGATTGTTTCAAACGGTTGGTCGATGGATTCGAGGGAGGTTTGGTCATGGGAAGGGACGAAGAATAACGTTCAATCCGAACCTGATTCCAGTGTCGGCCTAATGGAAAGATCAAGAGCCGCACCAACCAAGGCCAAGAGTTCTCGCTCCTCGACCTGAATCACCCCATCCGCCTCCACAAAGACCACCGCCAATTCGCCCAAACGGGACGCTGCTTCCGGTTCCAAGCGAGACAGACGGGCGAAGGCTTCATCGAGTTCTCGGACACGAGGCGCGGGACCTTCCACTTCAAATCCAAAACCCAATCGAGCGCTTTGCTGTTGGGAAAGAGCCAGCTGAGCCGCGGGATCACCAGGATGGCCGGCTTCCGCGAGTCCGCGAAGCAGCACGTTGATGGGTCCTCGAAGCTGGGCCGAGCTGCGATTGCGTTTGGGATCCGCGTGGCCACGGAAGCGACGGTCCAGGCGCCCAATCAACATTCGGCCGGTGGCTGCCTCAAGCAGAGTGACCCCCCCATCTCGTTCGATCATGGCCAAGATGGCTTGCCGGATTCGGTGGTACTGACTCTCCGAAAGGCCCGCCATCACCGGCAAGGCGTGCTCCAAGAAAGGCAACCGGTCGTCCACTTGCAATCGTGACATCCGAGGGAGCAAGCGTGACGCTTCTTCGGCGACCTGCTGGAGTCCACGATCAGCCAGCGCACGGAGCGGGACATCCGGCGGGTCTTCGTCCTCCAAGGCCAAAATGGCAAAGACACTGGCCACCGCCCCCAGCAGGTCATCGGCGGCATCACCCACGGCATCTTGGACCCGGCCTGTGGTGGCCTGCGCTGCTGCGACGGCCGCGTGGCCCACGAAACCTGCCGCACCGGTGGGGGGCACCGACTGGACCCCGCGAGACTCCAATTGGATCTCTGGTTCGGGAGGCAACTTTCCGCTGGTCCACTGACCGCCAGGGTCGATGGCTTCCACCCGCTTTTCAATTGGCGGGTGGGTGGCAAACAAACTGGACACGCCACGACCAAAGAACATGTGGCTTGATTCAGCTGCATTCTTGTGCTTGACCGAGCTGCCCACACCGCCCAAACGCCGCAGGGCATTGGCTATCCCGGCCGGGTTTCGGGTGTATTGCACGGCCGAAGCATCGGCCAGATATTCGCGTTGCCGGGACACCATCGCCTTCAACAAACTGCCAAAGAACGCCCCCACCCCACCAACCACGACAAGGGCGAGTCCTGGAAGCACCAACGCCAGACCACCGGCGTCTTCTTTTTTGCGAGCCATCGCGGCCGAGTGAAAGCCAATGCGAATGATGGTCCACCCCAGATACACCAACGCCATCAAGCCGAAAATCAGGCCCATCAACCGAATATTCAACCGCATGTCGCCATGCTTGATGTGGCTGAATTCATGGGCCACGACGCCTTGCAATTCATCGCGAGGCAATCGACGCATGCAACCTTCGGTGAAGCCCAACACCGCGTCCTCGGGACGCAACCCGGCCGCGAAAGCGTTGATTTGCATCTCGTCATCCATGACGTACACCGGTGGTGCAGGGACCCCACTGGCCAAGGCCATTTCCTCGACTACGTTCAGCAACCGGCGTTCGCCAGAATCTCTGGTGCTCGCGGGCAACAAACGCCCTCCCAGTCCTTCGGCCACCACTCGGCCACCACCCCGAAGTTGCAGCAATCTGAAGCCAGAAGCAAGCAGCACAACCGCACCAACGACACCTCCGACCACCAGACCTTCTTGCGCTCTTCCGTTCAGGAACAACGGAACCGACAAGGCCAAAATGACCAGAACCACCGCCACTGCAAAAAGTGCCACCAGCCAACTGGTATTGCGGCGAGCGTCGTCTTGACGTTCAAAGAAATTCGTCGCGTTGGACATAACTTTTCGGTTTCAGTCAGCCACCAAAATTAACTTTGGGCGCGGTACGAGCAGAAGCGTCATCCACTTCAAAAAGCATGGCTTCTTTGAAGCCCAACAAGCCTGCAATCAGGACGGCGGGGAACGTGTCTCGCGCGGTATTGAACACCGTGACAGCGTCATTGAACGCTTGCCGAGCGAAAGCAACTTTATTCTCGGTGCTGGTGAGTTCTTCTTGCACCGCCATCATGTTCTGGTTTGCCTTCAGGTCTGGATACGCTTCTGCGACGGCCATCAACCGACCCAAAACACCACCAAGTCCGGCCTCCGCAGATGCCAAGTTGGCCATTGCACTCGAGTCGCCCGGAGCTGCTGCCGCCGCTTGCATCGCCCCCATGGCTTGATTTCGCGCGGCGATCACGGCTTCAAGGGTGTCTTTTTCATGACTCATGTACCCCTTGGCGGTTTCCACCAGGTTGGGGATCAGGTCGTACCGACGTTGCAACTGCACTTCGATCTGGGCGAAGGCATTGCGGAAGCGATTTCGCTTGCCGATCAGGCCGTTGTACAACGCGATGGCCCAGAAGGCCACCAAAAGCAACAGACCAACAAAAAGGGCAAACACGATGAGAAGAACACTACCCATGACACCAATTTACCCGGGAATGATCCTGCCGGCATGTCCGAACATCACCACTTTTGGAAATGCACCGCGTTGGAATTAGGCGTCAGAACCTTCGTTTCCACTGGCCATGGACTGCAAACGGGAGATCATCTCTTCAATCTCAGTCGGGGACACGCCAAGGGCCTCGGCCAAACTTTCTGCCGATTCGCCTTGTGACCATCCTTCCCGGACCGCGACTTCCATCGGATCACTCTCGATGTCGGTGGTGCTCACGGCAGGAAGACTGCTGTCGTGCGCGGGGTCGAGCAACTCAGCTCGACGGATCAACCGATCAAGTCGACGCGAAGCTTGCTCAGCGTCCCGAAGCAACACTTCGATTCGATCGGGATGAACAGAACGCGGGGAAGGTGCTGGCGCGGCAACCGTTGGCTGCGGTGTGGGCAGCGCTTCTGGTTTTCGTACAAAAGAGCAGATCCAAGCTGCAGTCGCCCCCCCGGCGATTCCAGCCACCAACGCGATCAACAGCAAGAGAGGATCTGACATAGGTCTTTCTCAATCGGCACAATGGAGTCTCTATCATCCATCAACCTTGACCAAACCTGATGACAAATCTGGTCGAATCCCCTTGCTGGGGGATTTTGAAGCCCGCATGCGGCGATTGGGGTCTGCAAATGGGGGTTGGCTGGTTGCGGTTTCGGGAGGTCCAGATTCATTTGCCTTGCTTGATTTGGCCTACCGATCAATGCACCGAACCCCGCGACCACTGCATGCCGTCACGGTACAACACCACCTGCGTGCAGAAGCAGAAGACGAACTGATGGCCGTCCGTGGGTGGTGCGAAGCCCGCAATATTCCCCACCACCGGCAAGATCTTGAGCCTCCGGCCAATCCTGCGGCAGCGCGACACGCCCGCTACCACGCGCTGCAAACCGTCGCGATCGAACAGAATCTGCCTCATGTATTGCTGGGCCACCACGCCGACGATCAAGTGGAATCGATCTTGTTGGCCTTGGTTCGAGGCGCTGGCCCCAAAGGCCTCGGAGGCATGCAGGATTGTCGGAACTTGGGCGGCGGCATTCAGGTGCTACGTCCCTTCCTCGAAACGCCAGGCCAAAATCTTCGAGATCACGCCAAGAAACACCAACTGCCGTTCCACGACGAACCTGGGAATCTCGATCCCCAGAGCGCGCGCGGACGCATTCGAACCCTCATCCGTCCTGAATTGGAATCGTTGCGTCAAGGGTGCGGTATGGCCATGGTGAACAACGGGGCCTTGATGCACGCCGCCGGCCAAGCCCTCCAGAAACAAGCGAAACGATTGGCCCAATGTGAAGAACGAGAGGTTTGGCAGCGTGCTTCAGAAGGCTTGCGGTTGGCGGCCCTTCAGGTTCGCGCCCCCAACACCCCCAACACCCAACTACGCCCCTTGTGTCAAGCCATTGCGGACCAAGAAGATCGACCTCGACGCTTTGCGGTGCATGGTGGGGTTATGGAGTTGACCGCACGAGCACTGATGGGGCCCAGACCGCTTTAGTCACCGATCATCGTGCGGCCATTCAGGTACGGCTGCAACGCTGCAGGGATTCGAATTCGGCCGTCCGCCTGTTGGTGCATTTCCAAAATCGGAATCAACACCCGGGGGCTTGCCGCCACCGTGTTGTTGAGCGCGAAGGGATAGCGGATGGTGCCCTCGGCGTCACGGTATCGAAGGTTCAGTCGACGGGTCTGAAAATCAGAGAGCCGTGAAGCCGAGTGCGTCTCGCCCCAGTCACCACCCGGGCGGCCTTTCCCATCAAGTTCACCTCGACCCGGCATCCAACATTCGATGTCGGTCATGGCCTCATTCTTTTGCCCCAAGTCCCCCGTACAGCAATCAAGCAGCCGGTAAGGCAACTCCAACGCTTGGAGGAATCCTTCGACAAAACCCATCATCTTTTCATGCCAAGCGCGGTGCTCTTCGGCGTCGGCGGCATGAATCACCACTTGCTCTACCTTGTCAAATTGGTGAATTCGATACAAACCAGCCGTATCACGACCCGCCGCACCCGCTTCTCGTCGGAAGCACGTCGATCTTGTGGTGGCGGTGATGGGGAGCTGGTCGAGATCCAAAATCTCATCGGCGTACACCCCCATCAAGCCCACTTCACCGGTACCGGTGAGAAACAAGTCGTGGCCACCGCCGCGTTCCTTTTCCGCAACGTGGTACGCCTGATCTCGGCCACCCGGGAAAAACCCTGTGCCCACCATGCATTCTTCGCGAACAATCACCGGAACGCTCATTGGGGTGAACCCATGATGTTCGGTCATCATCTCCAACGCCATACGCATGACGGCTTCGTGCAAACGCATGCCATCACCCTTCAACACGTAATGGCGACTTCCTGCCATCTTGACCCCTCGGGCAAAATCAACCAGATCATGCTGCTCGATCAATTCCAAATGGGTCTTGGGTGCAAATCCTCGTTGGGCTTCAAAGGGCTGATCGGGATCAAAGTTTGATGACCAACGGCGCCGCTCGACGTTGGCCGATGCATCAGGTCCGACCACCACATCCGCGGCCGGAGGCTGAGGGATGGTCAACAGCAACTCTTGAAGCTTGGGATCAATCGCTGTGATCGCGGCTTCTGCTTCTTGCACTTTGCTCTTCAACGCCGCGGGCTGCGCTTCCAAGGTGGCCAATTCCTGCTCGAGCGCTGGCTTCTCTTCATCGGAAGCCTTCTTGATGGCCCCTTTCAACTGACCCATTCGAGGTCCAGTTTCCTTCGCCAACTTCTTTTGCTCGGCTCGCGCCGATTCCATCTGCGACAGCAACGCTCTTTTTTGAGCATCAAGCTCCAGCAGTTCATCGATATGAACCACTGTGCCCTTGGCTTCAGCGCCCCGTCGAAAATGGTCGGGGTCATTTCGCAACGCTTTGAGATCGATCATGCATCATCTCCAGGGCGACGCCAAGACGGCGGAGCGGCCCAGCCCAGTTTGGCCGCAAGGGTGGCCCCGAAGGGTCGTTCGGGGTGTCGAAGAAAACGAAGAGTTTGGTAATGGGAATGAACTTCAACCCGGTCCCCGGCACGGAGACTCTCAGCCAATCGACCATCCTGCACCAAAGATGAACCTTCGTTGGCATGGTGGACGTTCAAGGCCACGCTCGCTTCGGCGGGAAGAACCAAGGGACGCCAAGCCAAAGAATGGGCAGCGAGAGGCACCAGGATCGTGGCTTCCAAGCCTGGAGCCACAATGGGTCCTCCAGCACTTGCGGCATGCGCGGTCGACCCTGCACTGGTGGCCACGATCAAACCATCTCCTAAGAATCGGGGGATGGCTCCTCCATCGACTTCACCCTCAAGTTCGATGGCCCGGAAGGGTTGTCCTGCAGCCAAGACCACGTCGTTGACCGCGCACCCCGTGGCTGCTTCTTGTCCGTCTCGGAGCAACCGCCAATGCAACGCATGACGATTTTCAATGCTCAATGTCCCCGCGCGGATGGCGTCCAGATACAGCGGCAATTCTTCCACTTCAAAAGCGGCCAAGAATCCCAGACGACCCCCCGAGACCCCCAGGATCCTTGAAGAAGCTCCAGCATCGAGGACCTGTCGGGCCACCCGCATGATGGTGCCATCCCCGCCTACCGCGACCACGATGTCGGCCTGACCCACCTCATGCACGGCCCGCTCGGGCACGTTCGCACCAAGGACGGACCGAACCCCTTCAGCCACGTTTGTGTCGCAGCCTTCGCCAATCACCAATTCAAAGGTTGGGGAGGTCATGGGAATCCAACATCGTACCGGAGCACGCATCTGGATTCCCCCTCAATCATGACACAAGGCCCTGAGTAAGCCGCATAAAGGCGGTTTCAAGGTCGATTCTTTCGGCGGAAAGTCCGCGAACCCGGACCCCGGCAGTGACCAAACGTGCATTGATGCCCGCCGCATCCAGTGTGGTTCCCGTCTTGAGATGAACCACCAAGCGATCCTTGGTGCCCTCATCAACCGCCACCGACCGAACGCCATCCAAGGCCCCAAGTAGGCTCAAGGCCGAGTCTATTCCCCCGTCAAGCTCACACTCCAAACGCGTCCCCGAGCGGGCCGCGTCCAATGCAGACTGGACCGACCCGGCAAAGACCAATTTACCGCGTTCCAAGATTCCGACTGAAGTGCAAAGTTCAGCCAGCTCATGAAGAATGTGGGAAGAAATCAAGATGGTTTTGCCCAAGTCACGAAGCGTCCTGAGCAACTCTCGCATTTCCACCCGAGCCCTGGGATCCAAACCCGAGGCTGGTTCATCGAGCAACAGCACTTCGGGATCGTGCAACAAGACGCGGGCCACCGCCAACCGTTGACTCATGCCTCGAGACAAACCAGAAATGGGCGCTTCCGCTTTGCCGCCAAGGTCGGTGAGCGACAAGGCGTCATCAACCACCTGGTTCCGTCGGGATCCGGTAATGCCATAGCAACTGGCAAAGAACTGCAGGTACTCACGAACCAACATGTCTTCGTAGGCCCCCAAAAAGTCAGGGACGTATCCGATTAACGGTCGGATATGTGAGTTTTGCCAGCCCACCGTAAACCCGCACACGCGCGCTTCCCCCGAAGTCGGCTTGAGCAAGGTCGCCAAAATTTTGATGGTGGTGGTCTTCCCCGCACCATTGGGCCCGATGAAACCGAAGCATTCACCGGCCTCAACTTTGAGGTTTAGATCATCCAACGCCACCAGAGATCCGTAGCGTCGAGAAAGATGATGGGTCTCAAGGATGGCCACAGATTCACCGCTCCTTCACGGGTAGGGGAAGAAAAGCCCTGACCAACACAGTACCGGATGAGGTTGGCTCTCCTCCATCAACCCAAGGAGCACCTGGCGCTGGGACATCATCAAGAAACCCAATAACCATCAAACCGGGTGAGCCCAAACGCAATCCCCCACCGAATCGTCGAGCACTTCCGATGACCGAAGGACTCACGGACATCGAGAGTTCTCCAGGATTCAACCACGGAGTGGGGTGCGCCAGGGGCCAAAGCGCAGCATCAAGAATGCGATTCCGAAGATTCATCGTTGGTCGTTGACCAAAATCACCCCGGAAGGATTCTCGTGGGCGCCAACCTCGATCCTCAAGCGTGTCATCCAGTCGAGACCAACTTTGGGTGAAGTCTTTTTGGCTTAAATCCAATGGGACCCCAGGTGCCCATCCTCCGGGAGCAGCAATGTTGGCTTCGAAAGCCACCACGGGCAAACGCCCCGGATCGGCAAAAGTCGAAAGATCTTCACCGGCGACGGACTGTCGACGTCGTGGCGCAGCGTCTTCCAACACCGCAATCAAACGAACTTGTTGCAAAGGAGCGGGAAATGAATGCACCAGCACGCCCTGCACTTTGTCAACGAGATCCAAATATGGGGCCGGCTCTGACTTCAGCCGGACCACCCCCCAAGTTTCGTTGGGGGCAAGTGATCCCGTCCAAGAGAATGGGACGGGGACCCCTCGAGTCGGCAGACTCCATGCGGTAGGACCAGACTCCACCACCCGTCGATCTGGAAAAGACAAAACGGAACCATTGGGGATCCACGGACGAACCGATCCCTCAGGATGTGCAAGATCAACGCGAGAAAATCCTGTGGTCTGCACTTGACCAAAACCGACCACTTGGTGTGGACCATCGAACGTTTGATCAAGCATGGTGAAGTGACGCAACGAAACATCGGTCACGCCCGATCGGCCAAGTAGCAACAACATCAACAGCACCCCTAGGAGCGATGCACCCGCGGCCACCGGCCACACTTGATGCGAGCGGCCACGGGCGCGACCCCAAAGGGCAAGACCTGGGCCCAACAACAAGGCATACAAAGGAACCAAAAGGGCAACATTGGTAATGGTGGATCTGGCGGCACTTTCGGCCACCATGGACTCGAGATCCCGATCACCAAACAGTATCGATTGGTCCCAAAGCACGAGTCGATCCGAGGGCTGGCTGGCATCAAAGGCGAGCCGGGGAATGGGATCACCGGCGAGAATGAACAGATCCGCGAAGAACGGCGCATCAGGCCAAGGTCTGCTCTGCCCATCTGATTCGGTTACCGGTGGCAATCGAAGAGGGCAGCCCAACCAGTCCACCCGGCCGCGGCCCCAAGGACGCCCCACCACCAGTGGGGTATCAGCCACCTTCATTTTTCCTGACCAAGGAAACGACGCTTGGCTTCGGTCCAAGACATCAACGCTCCGGCGACGATCGGCCAACATCGGGAGTGCGTTGCTCGCGCTGACCATTTCACGCAATTGGGCAAAAGTGTGGGTGCGACGGACTGGATCGATCCCGCACCACATGGGATCGGTGAAGGTCCACCCGGTCTCCGTGCCATGCAACACCAAATGTCCACCCTCACGGACCCATCGTTCAACGGCTTTCCAACGCAAACTTCCGAGGGCCGACGGCAGTCCTTCTCCTGGGAGTATCAAGACATCGGCAACATCCAGAGCTCGCCAATCCGAGGGTATGGAATTGAGATCCGTCAACGAATTGACTTCAACCTGCGAAGTGAATCCTCGAACCCGAGGGTCAGGATCACGGAGTTGAGCCAATCCATTTGGAATTGGCCCAACGCACATCACAACCGTTGAGGCGACTGGAATTCGAGCCGGCATTGGTGCGACCAAACGAACCGTCGTGTCTTGGTCTTTGATCAAGACCTCCACTTGGGTGGCATCAGGTCCCGGCAAAGCCAAGACCGAAACCTCCACATCCGAAGACGGCGGTACCCCCACACGTTGTGGGGTGTGCAAGACATCCCCATCGGGCGTGACGCCCAAGCCAATCACCTCAACTTCCCGGGCCAACCCGGTGGATGACAAACGAACCTGCAGAGGAATCCAGCCACTTTCACGGACCGCCCCGGCCAGACCAATGCCCACGATCTGGTCCTGAGCAGTCGCGAGCGTCCCCGCCCCCAAAAAGGAGGCCAGAACACACCGCAGAACCGTTACAACCGATCGCATAACTCAAGTTTATGTGGCAAAGCGATGTGAAGTCAGACCCCAGAGAGACCGATTCAAAACCCATGGTTCATGACTTGATCCCCATCTTGGCCGCCATCCTGATCGGCCTCCTGGCCCTGCAGGAGCTGCTTCACCGAATCGATCGTGGACGCGTGCGAATGGCGAGGATTGTGGCCCACCGTCGAGGTCCAGCCATCCTTCGTATTCGAGACTTGGGGGAACCGACGCGGAAAACACGTCGAACTTCAATCACTCAGGATTGATCGACCAGCCTTGGTCTGGTTGGCGTTCAAGCAGCGGCCAGCAGGCCTCCAACACATCCCGAACGCCTTCGCCAGTCGCGGACGAACCCAAGACCACAGTGGTCTCCATCTCTGACCCCAGCGAGGAACGCATTTCTTCCACCATGTCGGTGCGGATGTCTTCCGGGATCAAGTCTGCCTTGTTCAAAAACAAAATACGAGGACGGGTTGCGAGTTCAGCGTCGAACGCCTTCAGTTCGCCCAGGATGGTGCGGTGGGCTTCAGCCGCATCAGCACCAGGAGGATCAAGATCCACCACGTGGATCAACACTCTGGTTCGGGCGACGTGACGTAAAAAATCATGTCCCAATCCGGCACCGTCCGCGGCCCCTTCAATCAAACCAGGAATGTCCGCCAAGACCAACCGACGATCGCCGCCAAGGACCGCCACGCCAAGGTGCGGACTCAAGGTGGTGAATGGGTAATCGGCAATGCGCGGGTCGGCCGAAGTGGCTTGCGCCAAAAACGTGCTCTTGCCGGCATTCGGTAGACCGACCAGACCGCAGTCGGCAATCAACTGCAACTCAAGGTCAAGTTCTCGCTCTTCCCCCGGCTCCCCCGGCGTGCATTCTGTTGGAGCTTGATTGGTCGCGGAGACAAAATTCAAGTTCCCCAACCCACCACGCCCCCCCTTGGCCGCTTCGAACCGCTGACCCACCTCCACCAAGTCGGCCAATTGGTGACCTTGGTCATCTCGAACGATGGTGCCAACTGGAACGAGAACTTCCAGATCTTCCGCCGAAGCACCAAAGCAGTCTCGACCCCGACCGTGTGCACCGTGCTCGGCTCGAACATGTGGTCGGTGCATGAGGTGGGAGAACTCATTCAAAGCGCTATCCGCTACCAACCAGACCGAGCCACCACGTCCACCATCTCCACCATCGGGGCCTCCCTTGGGAACAAACATTTCCCGGCGCATCGATGACGAACCGTCCCCACCTCGACCGGCTCGGCAAAAGATTTTGACCCGATCAGCGAACATGAGTTCTTGACTTCAATCAGAGGGACCAACCAGCATCCGGATCATGGAGCCCCACAAGGTGTCTGGGGCATCGATACAGAGCGGTCGAAGACCAGACTGATCAGTTGACGGCAGAACCAGCAGCAGCGAACGCTTCGATACCTTCGTCAGAAGGAATCAAGTCAACGTAACGACCACGGAATTTCACTGTGCCATTGGCCACCGCGTAGAGCGTGTTGTCCTTACCCATTCGGACAAGATGTCCGGGGTGGAACTTGGTGCCGCATTGACGCACGATGATGCTGCCGGATTGAGCGACCTGCCCGCCGTAGAGCTTGATGCCCCGGAACTGCGGGTTGGAGTCGCGACCATTTTGAGTAGAGCCTTGACCCTTCTTATGTGCCACAGCAAATCCTCCAGCGGCCATCATCAGCCGAATGAGATATGTTAGACCGGAACGGGCCTCTTGTCCAGCGTTGGTTCCTTAGAACGCAGGTCATTCCCCCCCAGATCAGCCTGAAAGGATTACCGGATGACCCATTCTGAGGCCATCAGAGTTGCTGGCATGGCCAAGCGGCCTTCCAGATCCCCATCCACCATGAACTTCAGATGGAGCGATTTTCGCAAAATGATCGCTTCACCGGTCACAGGATGGAACTCACGGGCAGTCTCGCCCGAGAGACCTGCAACAAAAATGCTGACTTCATTGGCTCGGTCATTTTGGACCGGCCAAACCGCCAAGCCGTCACGGGCATATTCCTCGCCTTGCCGGAGGTCACCAATGATTTCGTCTTGGGTCTCCAGAAGAGGGTTGCCTTGCAGCGCCCGAATGGACTCGCTCACTCGGCCGGGAACCCCCACACCCGCTTTGCTGATGACACCGGTATCGCTGAAGAGCGTTACATCAGGCACCCAGATCTGGTCACGGCCAGAGGAATTCTGCACTTGATACGTCATGTACCAGTACAGCTTGCCGTCCGCAGGATCGGCAAACAATCGAAGGCCTCCTGGGGTGCACTTCAATTCCCACGCGGTCGGGACCGGCTTGGGCACTGGATACGCCGCCGCAGAGTCCACGCCAATCAAAGCGGTGGAGGCACACAACAACATGGCAGCGGAAAGTACGGTCTTCAATGACATTCGAAGGCTCCCTAGTAGACGGACTACTGTACCCAAAATCATCCGATTGCCCGTCATCCAAGGCCAGATCTTTCCATGACAGATCCACTTCACCCCCGATCCCCGGAACCCAAAGAGCTGGATGCGGCTTTGGGAAGGCTGCTCACACCACCAAGTGCGCCCCCCCCGGCACCTTCAACCGTGAGGGGACTGCGAAAAACCCTCCGGGAAGAGCGGGCCCGTCTGTGGTGCACTGGCCCAATCGGCACCCCCCTTGGGGCCGTCCTAACCTTGCCTCGCCCTGGCCGAATTGAGATGCTTCTGGGGACGCCACTCGGTCCGGCAGACGATCCGACCCCCACCGGGCGTTGTCTCGAGGCCGCATTGGCATCAGGACGACAAACTGACAATCACTTGGCCCAACTGGTGCACGTGCCCGAGGCGGTGGGTACCGCTGAGGCGGCCAAGTTGGGTGGAATGGAATGGCTGGCAGAGCTGCAATTCCTCCGAACGGCTTCGATTCCGGAACCAGCAGCATCCATGAACGCATCAGCACCCCTCCAATCAAACATCACATGGTGCGACTGTGACGATCTTGATACTCAAGCGTTGCATGCCGTGCTCTTGGAGACGTACGTCGACGCCCAAGATTGCCCGGGACTGCGGGGACGACGTGAACCTGAAGATATTTTGATCGGGCACGAAGCATCTGGGGTGAGACACCAATGGATGGCGGCCAAAATCGAACAAGAACTGGTCGGGGTTTTGCTTCTGGCCGAAACCCCAGAGCGGCACCTGCTGCAAGTGCTCTACGTGGGTGTGGTGCCCAAGTTTCGGGGGAAAGGGTTGGGGCAGAAATTCATGGCAAAGGCCAATGAGATCGCAATTTCACGCAAGTTGCCGCTGTCGCTCCACGTTGACCGGCGGAATACAGCTGCTCTCAAGCTGTATCGTAAATTTGATCTTCAACCACGTGAATCACGAGTTGCATGGATTGCAGAAATCCGCTAACCAACCGGGGAAAAATATGCAATTGCCGAAGCGGCGGGAAGTTTGAATCTTTCGCCCAAGCAACGAGACACTGGGTCTTCAGATTCAACACGACTTATCCACATCTTCTGCCCGAACGATTGGTGGTTCGAGAAGACAACAAGCCCAAAATCTTTTACCGCATGCACACAACCAACTTAGCAACACAATTTGTGTTTTTATGAAGAGACCCACTTGCAGCAATGTCAACTTTCGGTAAAGTTCCGCTCCTCGACATGGACTCGTCGACACCGATTAGCTTCGCCTTGAACGCTGGCTCCAAATCGAGCCAATTCATTCAAAGCGAGACTGCCCGGTACAGGCATGGCTGCCCATCGACGTTACTCGTCGGTGACTAGGCTTCGACCAGATCACCAAACACGAGTTTTCACCCAGTCAACATTTCTGATGTTGACCGGCTGTCTCTGTGTCATTTTCCAAGACTTGGATGCATGACAACCACCCCCCCTTCTGCACGAGCCCCCCTGATGTCGCAATCACCTGGAATGAGCCACCGCGAACACGAGGCCACCATCTTGGGAACATTGCGCCGAGAACTTGGCGAAACGAAGTACGACCGTTGGTTGGGCAACGCCAGCGCAAGCGTTCAAGCTGGAGAGCATGGGCAGGATCCACAATCGGTGGTGATCGAAGTCGACAACGCCTTCGCAGCCCGCTGGGTGGAAACCAAATTTATTCCCGAGTTGCGGGTGGCCTGCAAAGGAATTCGCAGTGAACGCACCCCTCCCTGGCGAATTTGTGTTCGTCAAGACGGCACTGTGGAATCGACGGAAGCATCAACCCCAGTCGGTGATGGCAACCGGCCAGCTGTCCCACCATCCGCGGGAACGCCATCGCCATCACAGCCTGCCGCAGCATCTTCCAAAACCAATTGGAATCCAAACCGCGGGCCTTCCACCAGCCATCAAGCCCATCGTGGCCACGCCGGACCAATGGCCGCATACCGGCAACTTGAGCACTTCGTCGAAGGGCCCAGCAACCAACTGGCCTATCGGTCGGTGTGTCGACTGCTGGAAGACCCTCAACATGCCTCCCCCATGTCGCCCTTGTTCTTGCACGGCGATTGCGGCGTTGGCAAAACCCACCTGCTGCAAGGGGCAGTGCGGGCTGCTTCCACTCAATTCAGTCGAATCCGGTACTACTCCGCTGAGCAGTTCACAAACGAATACATTCGGGCCGTTCGCGAACACGATTTGGAACGCTTCCGACAACAGTTGCGAACCCTGGATCTCTTGGCCATCGATGACGTGCACTTCTTCTCACACAAAGAAGGCACGCAAAACGAGTTCCTCCATATGTTGGACGCTTGCCTGCTCCACGGCACCAAGCTGTTGCTGGCTGGAGATGGGCACCCCAATCGCTTCAAGGCTTTTTCACGAGCGTTGAGTTCTCGGTGCGTCTCGGGAATGGTGGTGCACATCGAATCACCAGACGTGAACACCCGTTTGGCCATCGTGAATCACTTGGCAAGTCGCCGCGGGTTGTGTCTCGAGCCCGCCGCGGCCGAATTGGTGGTAGAACGGACCCTCGGTACGGTTCGAGAACTCGAAGGAGCACTTACCCGCCTTGATGCCATGGCCCGGCTGGAGGGCACGGGCGAGACCATCGGCTTGCAATTGGTCACCCGAACGCTCGGCGCGGCCGCCGCCCCCCGACCTGTTCGCCCGGCCGATGTCGTCAATGCGGTATGCGAGGCTCTGAACATCCCCCGCCACGAACTTCTTGGCAACAGCCGTCACCGACGCATTACGCTGGCTCGAGGGGTCTCGGCCTACCTGCTGCGCGACCTCACCACGTTGTCGTGGCCAGAAATTGCGCACCAATTGGGGCGGGAACGTCACTCCACAGTTCACGGCGCGGCCAAACGTATCACCAAAGCTCTGGAGCTCGACGAGTCCACCCATTCTCTTCCCGAGCAAGGCGAAGTTCCTATGCGGCTCTTGATCGACCGGGTGCGTCGCAGCGCGTTGCAGGCTGAACGTCGATGACCAACGCCATTCCATTGGCCAAACCCAGTTTGAGCGAAGCCGAACGTCAAGCGGTTTTGGATGTGTTGGAATCCCCAGTATTGGCGAGCGGGCCTCGGGTCGAAGAGTTTGCCAAATCGATCGCTGAACTCTCCCAGCGGAGCTGTGGAATCCCGTGTTCATCAGGGACTGCTGGGCTCACCTTGGTCCTCGCCGCCCTTGGCATTGGAGCCGGAGACAAGGTGGTGGTGCCAGCATTTGGTTTTGTGGCCATGGCCAACGCAGTCTGGTCGTTGGGGGCAACACCTCTGTTCGCAGATTGCGATCCACGGACCCTGAATATGGACCAGAGTTCGGTCGCCACATTGCTGGAAATGAAGCCTCGAGCCGTCCTGGCTGCCGAAACCTTTGGCAACCCCGCAGGGATGCCCGAACTGGAAGCGCTGTGCGCGGCACATGAAATCCCCCTGATCGAAGATGCCTGTGAAGGAATCGGGGGACGGATTTCCGCCCGACCTGTGGGCGGGTTTGGTCGGGCTTCAGTCTTTGGTTTTTATCCCAACAAACAGATCACCACTGGTGAAGGTGGAGTGATCGTCACGGATGACACCAGGCTGGCTGAACGGTGCCGTTCCTTGGCCAACCACGGCCGGGGAGAAGATGGATCAACCTTCGTCCGGCCGGGATGGAATTTCCGCCTCGACGAAATGTCAGGCGCGTTGGGAAACGCGCAACTTTCACGACTGGATGAAATTCTTGATCAGCGTGAAGCAGTGGCTGCTCAATACACCGCCCAACTTTCAGGAAACGTTGACCTCATTCTTCCAAGCGTTGAGACGGCCAGTCGACCTTCTTGGTTCGCGTATTGCGTTCGCCTCACCGGACGATGGAACGCAACCGTTCGGGACGAAGTCATTCAAGCCATGGCCGGCCACGAAATCTCGTGTGCCAAATACTTCCCATCCATCCCTCAGACCCCAGCTTGGCAAGGCCGTTGTGAGCCCAACGCGTGCGACACCCCCGTGGCCAACTCAATCTCCGGACGCACCATTGCTCTTCCTTTTTATGCCGGACTTTCCAGCCGCGAAATTGATTTGGTGTGCCAATCGCTCGAGCTGATGATTGAGCGAGCGACCTTTCGGCACCGAGCATCACCAACCGATCAAATCGACGGTCTTGAACCCAGTTGAAGAGAAGCGAGCGAATGAACCTGGCGGTTTATCGACCGATCAGGAGGAGTTGTTCCATGAGTTCATCGGTGGTCGTGATGACACGAGAGGCCGCGCTGTACCCAGTCTGGGCCAAAATCATGTCGATGAATTCTTGAGACAGATCCACATTGGACAGTTCCAAAGAGCCACCAAGCAGTCGTCCGTTGCCAAAGTCCAAGGGACGACCAACCAAAGGCTCACCAGAGTTTGGCCCCACACCAAAATAGCCGCCGCCCTGATCGACCAAGCCGCCGTTGTTCGAGAACCGGGCCAAGGCAATGGCTCCCAACTCACGCGTCAGGCCGTTGGTGAATGCACCCAAAATGGTGCCATCTTCCGCAACCGACCAGTTGGCCAAGGTGCCCAGGGCCGAACCGTCTTGGCTGACCGCGGCCAGCGAACTGACGGAAGAAGCAAAGGCGGAAAGTTCTCCTTGCTCGTCGCCACCAAACTCAATGGTGATGTCCAGCGGTGAATCGGCTCCGTTGTCGCGGACGATAGACAGAGCGTTGCCATCAACGAAATCCAGTCGTCCCTCACTGTCAAAGTTCAGCGTACCTGAGCCAACAATACGACCCAAAGTGTCATTGTCATCGGTTTCAGAAACCCACGCCCAGGTTGAACCTCCGTTGGGATCGGTCGACTGCAGGACCATGGTCATGTCAATCGTCAACGGGGCGCCCAATGAGTCATACACAACGAAGGAGGTCCGCACCGACTCGCCGGTGGCTTCCGCGGTGTCGCTGAACATAAATGGTTGCGTTGCACCGGTGCCGTTGTTGGACACCGTGAAATCGCTGGATTCAAGGTCAAGTGCTTGGGCTGTCCCTTCATTGCTGGTCACCACCAATCCACCGGTCGCCGGATCCATCGCTATTCCCCCACCCAAGCCATCTTCACTGGTCAAACCCAAAGTGGTTTCAAGCCAATTCATAAAATCGCCCATGGTGCTTCCGGTTGCATCAGCGCTAGAGCTTGCAGCGTTCGCGGTGAACTGGAACGTATGGGTTCCAAGATCTTGTCCCGCTTTTTCAATCCCACCGATAGTGATGATGGGACCTGGCTCACCGCCTTCCAACGCGATCGCGGCCGTGCCATTGGGATCGGCCATGTAGATGGTGTTCCCTGGCACGGTGAGATCGAAAGTTTCATCGATGGGCGTTCCAAGCAGCACGTCGGAGTACAGACCCGCGCTGGTGGCAACGGCTCCTGTCGTGGCCACGTCGCCATCTGCATCAAGGTTGCCATTGAATTCAACTTGATTGGTTGCTTCCGCGAGAGTCAAGGTGCCAACTGGAATGGTTAAAGGTGCCAATTCTCCAGCTTGGACTTGGAAGTTTTCATCCACGCCGAATCCTTGAATTCGTCCCCCATTGATGCTGACCAACTCGTTGTTCTCATTGAGTTCGAACGCGCCAGATCGGCTGTACAACCGCTCGCCAGCAAGGTCGACAATAAAGAAGCCATCACCCTCGATAGCAACATCGGTTGCACGGCCCGTAACACTGATCGCTCCAGAGGAGAAGTTCTTTTGGGTTCCGCCCACACCAACCCCGAGACCGACTTGGCTCGGATTTGTACCGCCTGTGAAAGCGCCCGGTGCAGTCCCAACCCCCAGTGTCCGAGCAAATTGGCTGCTGAACAGCATGCGACTGCTTTTGAACGCCGTGGTGTTCACATTGGCAATGTTGTTACCAATGGAATCAAGGCGTTGAGAGTTGACGGAGAGGGCGGAAAGTCCGGTGTAAAGCGAAGTGGTTGACGGCATCGTTGCTTCCTGCGGAGATGGTTGAAATCAAATCGACGTTCAATGGGTCGTTCAAAGTGAATTGTGCAAACCCTGTGCCAGAGTCAGCCCAGCCCTGGGGTAGCCCCAGGGCCCACTTGAGGCGGCAAAGGCTGCGCGGACGCGCCACTGTTGCCGGGAACTTCAGTTGGGTTCTCGGGAGAATCTGGAACAGTTGGCTCTTCCGGTTCCTCTGGAACCTCAGGACCTTCAGGAATAGATTCTGGATCCAAGACGACTTCGACATTTTGTAGGGGGACAATCCATCCGGTATCGAGCTCGATGGCAACCGAGTCACCTTGCCTGAGAGCCGCGACGACAAAGCCCGTCACATTCCCCCAGCCTTCAGCGTAGCCCGAGACGAATTTTCCAATCATCCCGGAGGCACTGGTCAATTGGTTCTCGGTGACAATCGCATCCAAACGATCACCCAAGGCAATGTCGCTTTCGATCGAGCGAATCGTCGAAATCTGATCCAAGAGAGCCGAAGTGTCGTTGGGAGAAAGAGGATCTTGACTGGTCAGTTCCGTCAAGATGATTTGCAAGAACTCTTGACTTCCCAAGGCACCAAAGGCATCAGGGGTCCCACCAGCGCCAGAGGCACCACCAAATTGAATCGCGCTCATACTTGCTCCTCTGCGGCCATCAAGACTTGGCCAAATTCATCCGCCCGATCACCGGCCTGCCCCCGCATCTGCGGAGAAGATTGACCCGAAGAGGCGTCACCATCGCGGCGATCACGCTCGCCCCCGGACTGATCCTCATCAGCGTCTTTCTCGTTGTGCTGGTCCAATCGGGACGATTCGACTTTCGATTCCTCACGGACTTCAAGTCGATCCACAACAAGACCTTTCTGCTCCAAACTGTCACGCAGCAATCGGAGGTGTTCGCCAAGGACCCGGGCGGCTTCAGGCGTACGGGCGACCAAGTCGGCTTGAACCCGTCCCTCTTCCAGCTGCACCCGAACGGTCACTTTTCCAAATTGCGCCGGACGGAGTTGCACCACCGTCGCCCCACCATGCCCGCGGCCCAACGAACGAAGGGCCCTTCGGGTGAGATTGACAGAAGCTGGAACTTCTTCTGCGGCTCCAGGGTCAACAACCTCAGCCAGGCCGCCGCTGAAATTCATGCTTTGCGCCGATGAATTCACTTTCGTCGGCTGGGAGGCAGCGCCCTGAGGAACCGCCTGAACTGGCTCCCCCGCCACTTCTCGAGCAGGCAGGGAAGACTCAAACGAAGCCGAAGCCGCGCTTGCCCACTCGTTCCGAGTCGGTGATTTGGATACCTCGCCGTCCTTCGCTGCGAGAGAGAGTCGGGCCCCATGAACCTCTGGACGCTCAGCACGAGTTGGCCGCGTCGAGTCTGATTCAATCTGAGCCACACTCTGATCCGCTTCCGGAAGATCTCCAGTCAGAACCTTTGTTCTGCTTGCCGCCGAACGACTTGAGAATTGCCTGCCGTCCCCTGCCGAGTGCTCTTGACCCCGACCAGTGATGTTCACGTCTTGAGGCCGCGGGCCATCAACACGTTCGAGAGAAGCAGAAAGATCAGATGGCTTCGTCGTCTTTGAATCCAGTTCAGTTGGTGGCGCCGAATCTAGATCCAACATGCCCTCTGAAGATGAGCCAACGACAGCACCTTGCTGGGCAGGGTTCAGGCCAAGCTCTGCCTGCTGCTGCCCCGCAGTATCAACACGAGTCATCGAAGCGAGCAGTTGCGAACCAACTTTTCGTTCCGACACGGTTGGAGCCATTCCCTCCTTGTCAGCGACCTGAGACACCAACTCCAACTCGGGGAGAGGATTCGAGACCGAATGGACCGTTGCAGGAGGCATTTGAGGCGCTGGAGGCAGCTCCACGGACTGCGACCCGAACTCTGAAGAAGCTTCTGCGTCGCCAGCGTTTGAAGATGGGGTCGCGTCAGCGTCTCCCTCCCCCGCTGAAGGAGCGTTGGCTCCAATTCCATCGTGAGCACCAGAGCCGTCACCAGATTCGACGCTTTTTTCCGCGACGGATCCACTGTCCCCCACCGGCACGCTGGCCTCAGATCCTTCGACCTCAGCGCCACCTGTCTTGGAAAGAACAAACTTTGATGAAGCGTCAGCGGGGCGAGACGGACTCGGGCGACTCGGCAGAGCTGATGGTGGCGGGCTGGCGGGCACGAGAGGCATGCTCATGCTTAAGACGTTGCAAGTCTTGTACCACCTCCGCCCGATCCTCTTTGTGAAGGGCCCGAATCACATCCTGAAGGTCCACACCGCCCAATGTGCTGTACAGCCCGGCCGCTTTCTCGGGGCTTTCGGTGTAGAGCATCAGCAATTGCTGCGCGGCTTCCGAAGGCAGTCCGGCATAATCCGCCGCCATGGCCCCGCCGACGGCAAACAGGTCCACCTCGGGGTCCTCGTCGAGCAATTTGCGCTGTGTGGCCACCACGCTTTCCAACGATGAAATGTCATCTTGTTGACTGGCCAACTCAAGGTCTTTCTCCGCGATTAAACGCTCTTGCTCTTTGACTTGGTCGAAAAGTCTGCCAATCACAAAGTGGGACGAAGCAAAGACCAACCCTTCCCCGGATTCGGCGACCAACCGTTGGGGCTCTGGTTCAGTGTCGTCATTTGGCTGAGTCGGCTGCAAGACGGAAGCAATTTGCTGCACTCGATCGATATCAAGACGACCTTCAGCCCGCAACCAAGCCAGCAAGCCCAAAATCAGCAGCACGTTGACAATGGCTACCCCTCCAAGCACTCGAAACCATGGATTCTCGCCCTGCTTCATGCCATCCTCCGTCGCTGGATTGGGTCAGAGCCCATTCTTTGCGCAATCTCGTCCATTTCCATTTGTTCACGGCGTTGCGCTTCGCGGCGGTGGGCCTCCAAGCGACGCTCTCGAAGTCTTTCGTATTGACGACGTTCCCGCCGCACCACCGCCAGACGCTGCTCGGCTTCACGAAAGGCCGGCTCACCAGCCGCGATCTCCAAAACCAGTCGATCGGCTTCACGGGTGCGCGCAAAAGTACGGGCCGCCCGCTGACGGACTTGGTCTGGATTCACCAAACCAACCAGGTCGGAAGCCTGCTGCTGCAGGTCTTCTTGATTCAGCTGGGAAATCTCCCGAAGTCGGTCTTGCTGCACCGTTCTGGATCGCTGCAACACCGCCAACGACTCATGGGCCGAACGTTCATCAGCCTCAAGTTTGCGCAGAAGGGCATCAAGTTGGAATCGGAAACCTGTCATCCATCACCTTCCAAAGCACCGGCTATTTTCTGCAACACATCAAGCGTGGCGGGGTAATCCGATTGTTCGGTTGGCTCCTGCGTCAAAAACTGCCGCAAGACCGATTCGAGTTGGACCGCCCGATCACGCAATGGATGACTTCCTGGTTGGTACGCCCCCACCGCGCGAAGCTCGGCCACTTCATCCAGTTCGGCGAAGCCCGCTCGCATCGTTCGGGCGCTCTGTCGATGGATGGGGTCACAAATACGCTCCATCAACCGAGAACGGGATCCCACTGGATCGATCGCTGGGAACTGACCCGCATCCGCGCGGCGCCGATCCAATCGAATATGACCATCCAACAGACCCCGCACCGCATCCCCGATGGGTTCTGTTTCATCATCCCCTTCAACCAGCACCGTAAAGAGGCCGGTGATGCCCACCGATCCCTGTGGGCCATTGATTCGTCCCGCCCGTTCAACCAACTCGGCCAAGTGTTGAAAGACCGAAGGCGGATAGCCTCGGGTGGCTGGAGGCTCACCGGCCGCCAAGCCAAGCTGACGCACCGCATGGGCCACGCGAGTTAGGGAATCCATCACCAGCAACGTCTCTTTTCCAGAGGCTCGGAATCCTTCGGCGATCGCGCACGCCGCCTTGGCTGCCCGGAACCGACGCAGAGGCGTTTCTTCCCCTGTGGCCACCACCACCACAGACCTCGCAAGTCCCTCGGGACCCAGCACATCATCAACGAACTCTCGTACCTCCCGGCTTCGTTCACCGACCAAAGCGATCACACTGACTTCAACTTCGGCATGACGAACAATTTGACCGAGGAGGGTGCTCTTTCCAACGCCTGGTCCCGCAAAAATCCCCATCCGTTGGCCCGCCCCCACGGTAGCCATCGCATCAATGGCACGAACGCCGGTTGGCAATGGCGCCTCGATCAACGGACGTTCCAAAGCCAAAGGAGTTGGGTTGACCAATGGACGCTGGGGCAAGCCCGTCAATGGTGGACCACCATCAATGGGACGCCCCCGAGCATCGATCACCCGGCCCAGCAACTCCGGTCCAAATCCAATGCCCACTCCGAGTTGAGCAGCAACCACTCGATCGCCGGGCTTTAAACCTTCGGCTGGCTGATCAAGGGCCACGACCACGTCTTCTTCAGAGGCGGCAACAACCTCGCCACCAACACCGGACGCAAAGCACACCGGATGTCCCACGCCCACCAACAAATCACGAACTCTGACAGCATCGTTACGAACCTCAGAGACCGTGCCGGACCGAAAAAATGGATCAACCGTGTCAATGCGGTCTCGCACGAGGCCCGAGAATTCGGACAGGGTCGTGTGTGCCGTCAGGGTCACGACAACAACTCCTCCGCCAATCGATCGATCGCTTCGGAGATCCGGCCATCGATCACCCCCGTGCCATGCTCCAGCCGGACGTCTCCTGGTTGCAACGCCTCGTCGGGCAACAGCTCGACGCGTTCACGTGGGCCAAGAGCTTGCAGAAATGATGGCAAATCCAAATGCATCCTCTGGTGGGCGTCAGGAGAAACATAGATACGAAGGCTTCTTGGAGCCGGAACCTGCCGAGCCAAAGCCAAAGCGTGTTCACGCACCAATTCGGGACGCGTGAGGGCCGCGGTGGGGAGGATCTTTCGCACCAGATCCTCCACCACCTCGGGTACCACATGCGCAAAGGCTGATTCGCATGATTCTGTTTGAGCAATCACCTCAACCACCGCTTGTTGAAGTTGATCCACCAAAACCTGCAATTCATCGGAACGAGCTGCTTCGGCTCGTCGTATCCCTTCAGCACGTCCCTCCTCCAAACCAGCGGCATAGCCTTCATCGAAACCAGACGTCTTGGCCTCGTCACGAAGAGACTGAGCCTCTTGCGCCGCTCGATCACGAACCACTTGGGCCTGTGCTTCAGCTTGCTGACGAACTCGGCGGGTGGAGTCGCCGAGTTCAGACAGATCAACCAGCAGAGGTTCTGCTCGAGATGCCGTTTTCCGCAAACCCATTAAAGGAATTCCTCATCACCACCCAGCGAGATGGTGCCTTCTTGTTCAAGTTGTCGCGCATGCTTGATGATTTCAGCCTGCTTCTCACGGACGTCTTTCACTTTGACCCGCCCCGACCGGTACTCGTCCAGAGCCTCTTCAAATGAAGTGGTGGCTTTGTCCCCGAGGTTGCCCAAAACCATGTCTTGTTGCTCGGGAGATTCGTACGTCGCCAACGCCAACTCGGGGGGCGTGAAACCCTTGGTGAAAACCTCGTTGAATTCTTTGCCTTCGAGGGCAAACAAATCTTCGAACTTCAACAACAGCTCTTGAATCTGCCTTCGCAAGGGTTCTTCGAACTGCGCCAAAATGGCCACCTGTTGTTCTGGTGTTAAACCACCAATCATGCTGGCCACGGTGTCGGCCCCTCCGATCTCTTCGGCCTGACTCTTGGTCATGGTTTGCAAGCGGCTGTTCAGAGCATCTTCAACCAAAGCGACGGTTTCAGGAACCATGCGATCCATGGTCGCAATGCGCTGGGCTACTTCGGCGGCCAAATCGGTTTCCAAAGCCGCCATGACATCTTGCTGCTGGGTGGTTGGCAAGTGGGAAAGAATGACCGCCAACGTCTGTGGGTGTTCGTCTCGGATGAATTCCAAGAGCTTTGCCCCTCCCAATTTGCTGGCGACCGAGGAGAATGGCTTTCGCCGGGGTGCCTTCCGCTCGATGGGGGCCATGATTCGACCGGCCTCTTCAGAGTCGACCGCCGCTTCGACGAATGCCCGCGCTTGGGCGTGCCCACCGTGGCGAACATATCGATTGTCCATACGGGTCTCGTAAAAGCCATCAATGGCCACTTTGACCTCTTCGCGAGAGGCGGATTCGATGGCATTCAACTCCTCTGCCAGCATCCGCACTTCTTCTGGAAAATCACCCAGCCGGTCTTGCATGACCTGCTTCGCCTCGGGCGACAAACTCAGCCAAACCAGTGCGGCTTGACGCTTGGAATCCATCACATCTTTCATGCCGCAGGCTCCTTCCCGCGGACCAAGCCCAGAAAGCCCGCTACCGCTTCATCAGGGTTTTCCTTGATCAAAGCTTCGATATCTTGCAACCGGGCTTGTTCGGCTTCATCAAGATCAAGTTCTTCCAAGAAGCTTGAGTCGGCCGGAGCGTCACCACCACCTGAGTTCGCAAGAACCCGCCAGAGCACCAACAACACGGCCATGCCCAACACCCCTGCCAACAGATTGTCAGTCCAAGCGGCAAAGCCAGCAGTTTCGCCGACCGTCAGCACCCCGTTCGATGGCAGTGGACTGCCCGCAAGACGCCCCAAGTCATCCAAGACCACCTCGACGGTGCCTTCTTCGGGGGGAATGATGCCTTCCAGCCCTTTCTGAATTTTGGCAATGTCCGCTTCGATGCTTTGGTCATACGCCTCCACTTCACCTTCACCTGAGTCCACTGCAGGTGCGGAAGCCGCAAATACCGCACGAGGAATGCGAACAAAGCACGAGATGCGTTCGATCTTGGTACCTGAATCCAGCTCGCTCAACGTGGATTCCCCAGGCAGCGCGTTCAACATGCGCCGTGATTGTTCACGCTCCGACCGAGCCAGACGGGTTGGAGGCGACATCGAAGATCCGGTGTTGGCGCGAATGCCCGGGGTGCCGCCCGCTGGCTCGACCGGCTCGGCTGAGGACTCTGTCGATTCCATTTCGACGGTCTTCCCATCCTCCAAACTTCTCCGTTCAGTACGCCGCCGATCGGCATTGGTCGTCACCCGAACCAGAACTTTGATACCGGGAATATCGCTCAGGAAATCTCGAATGTCAGCCTCGTACCGATCTTCAAGCGACTGGGCCAGCCGCTGGGCCGCAGAGCCACTTCGGCTTGGGGCCTCCACTGGAACCAAAATGCCACTTGCGGCATCTGTGACACGGACGGTTTCAAGCACAAGACCCGGAACCGCACCAGCGACCAAACCTGCAGCACTGGTGGCCAACTCGACGGAGACTTCTCCAGATCGGGAACGTAATTGAATGGAAGCGGTTGGTACCACAGCGCTACGACCCAATCCACGACGATTGGGCTGGGCAATCACCACCTCGGCGGCAGACACATCATCGAAGTTGGACAAAATATTTGAGAGTCGATTTTGAGTGGCCACCAACAAACGGGTGCGATAGCTCTCGTCAGATTCAAAGGGACTGCGCTCGCCGATGGCACTCTCCATGTCCAAACGCTGAGGATCAAGAACACCCGACTCTGCCAGTCGAGCTTCAACGAGTGCTCGGTCCTGGTTGGCAACATAAATCTCGTTGTCACCACGAACTTCGTGGGTGATCTGGGCCTGTTGAATTTTGGTCAAGGCCACTTGGAACGCCTTGGGATCACGATTCTTCAAACCAACGGGCACCAAAGGGTCACCCTGCAAGGCAGAGACGGAAAACCAGACCACGCCAACCAAAACCACCGCGCCCATCGCCGCAAGCATTCTTGCCTGAGGATCGAGGGCACCAAGTCTGGTGCGGAGAGATTGAAAAGAATCAGCGATTGTCGCCATGCGGGCCTCCGTGCCGACCGGTGCGCACCATGAGTACCGCACCACCGGGCCTCCTGCCCGATGTGGTCACAGATTCATCGGCATTACGGCCTGACTTGCTTGATTTCTTCTATAGCTTCGAGCAATTGATTCCGAACCTGGACCACCATACGAACCGCGGCATCGGCTTCCCTGGTTTGTTCCACCACGGTTTCAAGATCACTTCGCTTGCCCGCAGCAAAATCTTCTTGCGCCTGCTCGGCTCGGACAGAGAGGGCATTGACTGCTTCGAGCTGATCGCGGAGGACATCTCCGAACTCTTTCCCATTGGTATCAATAGACTTGGGCGCCCCGGTGGGACTGGGGAGTCCAGAAGGACGAATCAAACCAATAGGATCAGGAGGGACTGGGCTGGTCATCACTATTCTCCGGTTCAGGCAATGAGCTCAATGGCCGTTTGAATCATGGATTTCCCGATCTCAGCCGCCTGCGCGTTGGCTTGATACGAACGGAGGGCCACCATGGCCTCAAGATTTTCCACCACGGGGTCGACGTTGGGGACCTCAACATACCCATCGGCATTGGCGAAGGCGTGCGTTGGATCAAATTTCATCCGCAGCGGAGTCTCACTGACGCGGACTTCGGCTGCCCGAACCCCCCCCTGCTCATTTGGCTCGAAGACAATTTCACGCCGTTCATAGGGTGCGTAGTTGCCTTCTGCATCAAGAAGAGTGAACTGGTGGGCAAGATTTTGCGAAGCCACTTCCAGACGCCGCCGCTGAGCGATCATGCCACTGGTCGAAATGCTAAGAGAAAGATCCATGGTTCATCCTGTCCTATGCGGCCGCCCTGTGGGCCAGATCAAAGTCGCCCTCGGGTGACGGTGCCGAGCATGTCCCATCGGCCACGAATCATGCCCGCGAGGGCACGGAACCGGAGGAGGTTTGAGGTCATTCGTTGCGCCAACACTTCGTGGGACCGGTCCGAACCGTCGTGCGACAGCAGTTCGCCCCCAATGGCGACACTGGCTGGTGAAACCGCCGGAAGCAAGTTGGGGTCCAAACGAGCGGCGTCCACATCACGCTTGGCATCGATGGCCTGAGACAAAGACTCCTCAAAGGAGGCCACATCAAGATCTTTGGGACGAAAGTTTGGGGTGTCCAAATTGGCCACCGAGTCCGCCAGAACTTCGTGTCGCTGGGCGCTGAATCGGAACGCAGCGTGAAGTGCGCCGAGACTGCCGGTTGCCGAACTGTGAAGTGGTGTGGTCATGTCTTGTTCTACCTGTCCTGCAAATGGTGTTCCGACTAGCGATCCTGGGCAATGAGCCCTTCATCCTTCCACTTGCGCAATTTCAGCCCCAAGGTTCGAACACCAATGCGCAAAGCACGCGCGGTGTTCTGGCGGTGGCCGCCACAAGCCTCAAGGGTGGCCAGGATGGTCTCGCGCTCAAGAACCTCGAGTGTTTTGCCCTGCCCATCGCACACCCAAGTGGGCAAAGTGGGCGATTCGGACGCCGAAGCGACCGGAATTTCAATCTCAACCGCAATGTTCTCTGCATCGCTGCTTCCACCGAGCCAGGGGGCAACCACACGCCCAGAGACTTCAGAACTGCGACACAACACCGCCGCCCGCTCACAGATGTTCCGCAACTCACGGACATTGCCCGGCCAGTCGTAAGACACCAGAGCCTGCTGGGCATCCGGGGCCAACGAAGGCACCGCACGGCCATCCCGACGGGCCGCGGCGGCCAAGAACCGGTCGGCAAGAACAATGATGTCTTCCCGACGATCACGCAGGGGCGGCAAATGCACGGGCAACACATTCAAGCGATACAACAGGTCCTCGCGGAACCGGCCCGCCCGGACTTCAGCCAGCAAATCACGATTGGTGGCCGCGATCACCCGAACGTCGGTTCGAATCGAACGGCTCGCCCCGACCCGCTCAAACGTCCGCTCTTGAAGGACCCGAAGCAATTTGGACTGCAGGGCCAAATCGAGTTCCCCGATTTCATCCAGCAACAGGGTGCCACCATCAGCCAGTTCAAAACGCCCAAGTCGACGCTCAGCCGCTCCAGTGAAGGCCCCCTTCTCGTGACCAAAAAGTTCGCTCTCCAACAAAGGACCCGGCAAAGCCGCACAGTTGACGGCCAAGAAGCCACCATCTTTTCGGGGCGAATGCCCGTGGATCCATTTGGCCGCCACCTCTTTGCCGACGCCTGACTCCCCCGTCAGGAGCACATCAGCGTTGGCTTCAGCGATGACTTCAAGCTGAGCCACGACATTCTGCATTGCGGGAGCACTGGCCACCATGTCGGTTTCTTCGGATTGCCCCGCTGCCCGAAGGGTCTGGTTTTCTTTCCGCATGGCCCCATGCTCGAGCGCTCGAGAGACTGCCAATTGCAATTCATCTCCATGGAACGGCTTGGTCACGAAGTCCCAAGCACCAGCCCGCATGGCCTCAACTGCTTTCTCAATCGAGCCGTACGCCGTCATCAAGATGACCGGCATGTGTTCATCTCGCTCTCGGATCGCGTGCAACAGCTCCAAGCCATCCATGCCGGGCATGGACAAATCGGTAATCACCAAGTCGATTTTCCGCTTGTCCAGTTGCTCCAGAGCCGAGGCCCCATCAGAAGCTGGGCACACACCGTGACCCGATCGGGCCAAGGTGAGACCGACGCCATCACGGACGACTTCCTTGTCATCCACCACGAGAATCCGAGCCATCAGGATTCCTCTCCGCCGGAAACCGGCAGTCGAACTTCAAAAATTGCCCCACACGCATCTGCTTCCGCACCATCCGAGAGCAAACGCACATCGCCCTGGTGAGCGAGAATGAACTTGTGCACAATCGCCAACCCCAGACCCGTCCCCGAGGGGCGTGTGGTGTAGAACGGATTGAAGATCCGATCAGCACGATCTGCGGGAATACCGGGGCCATTGTCTTTGACACGAAATCGAACAGCCGGCCGAGCCAACAAACGTCCGTCTCGGTGAAGGATGGGCAACTCATCGGAACCGGCTTCGATCTGAACCAAGCCTGACTTGGTACCGGTATCACGCAATGCTTCCGCCGCGTTCCGGATCAAATTGCACAGGGCCGACACCACCAATTCGGACTCCACATGAGCTTCAAGTTCCGCAGGCACCTCACCAAAGCGAAGGGTGACATCGAATTTCTGGGCCAGTGGTTCACACCGAGTGCGAACCAGTTGCATCAAATCGGCAACCAAACATGGCTGAGGATTGATCTTCTCCTCGCGGGCAAAAGCCAAGACGTCTCGGACGATGGACTCCATGGCGTCCACCGCCGCCAACTGCTTGTCGACCAGAGTTTGCGACTCGGGCATGGCTTGGAGATCCTCATGCAGGGCCTGGGCATACAAGCGAAGGCCGGCAAGAGGGTTTCGAATTTCGTGGGCAATACCAGCAGCCATCTCCCCCAGCCTGGCCAAGGCGCCGTGCCGATCCAGACGAGCTTGAGCCGCTTGCAAGTCTGCTTGCAACGAGTGCACTTCGGACTGCAACTTGGCATTGCTTTCCACCAGACCATCGACTCGCTCCAAGAGCGCGGTCGCCAATGATTCCAAATCGGTCCGCTGCACCGCAGTCATCGGGATTCTCCGGCTTGGTACGCCTGACGAGCCCGAGTCCGCTGCGCGAGGGCGTCCAAACCTTCACGGCTGCGGAGTTGCCCCGTCTTCAAAATGGCCTCCAAACGACGATCCTTCTCTTGGATTTGCTCAAGAAAAGGAGAAAGTGACTCCGGACGCAATGGCTGACCTTGGGCCAATTCCTCCAAAGCCTCTTGGCAAACATCTCGCTGGCCAAGCAAACTTTGCAAGTCATCAAACCGTGACTCTTCCACCGCCAAAATCGAAGCATCAACAATGGCAGACATCTGCTGCAACAGATCGTGCGCTTGCTGGGTGAAATCAGGACTGCTCACGAGGCCAACCTTTGCACTTGCTCTTGCATCTCGCGGTCAAGATGCTCAAGTTGATCTTTGATTCGCGCTGCTGCCGCGTCTTGCCCGAGTTCTTTGTTGGCCCGGTAACGCCAACTCAAAAAGGTTCTTCGTTCCGTTTGGTCACGAAAGTTGTAGGTCCGTTCGAGTTCGCCAAGCAGCTGTTGTACCGCGTCCCAGTCAGGGGGCGACTGGGCGGCCGCGATCCTGATCCGAAGACGCCACACCTCAAACTGGTACGGCTCTAGTTTTTGCGATGGGCTGGGCGCTATGAACTCTGAAGAAGCGGTCAACAAGGCCCGCAACGCATCTGCGTGGTGATCCAAGACCTCCCCATCTTCGGAATCATCAGGCACCAGAACATTCCGACCACCAATCAACGCACAGTGGGCGGTCAGGATCGACCGAGCGACCACCGCTTCAGGAGTGGCATCAAAAGATGCTTGGGCGAGATGACGCTCCGGCTGGGCCTGAGATTGCAACAAACCCAGCAGCGTCCGCGCCACCTTGATCCCCGCTTGAGTTGCTTGGCCATCGGAACCTTCGAGATTGTCGTGCATCCGACGGTCGGGGTCGCATCGCTCCAGGGCATCTTCGGCTACCACCAAGAAGTTGGTAAACCGTTCCTCGTCGGACTCCAACGCGGCCAAAGCCAAAGCGTTGATGGCCAGAGGAAAGAACACTTCTGTGCCGTGCGCCGCATCGCCTTGGTCGGCGAGAGCCGAACGCAAGAGATACGCCCCTTCCAAATCCCCGTGAAGATCACGTGCGGTCGCCAGCAGCATCCGCGCCTGGGTCAACACCTTCACATCAGGCGTGAGGGTCTGAAAGCAAGGGGTCAAAAGAACCTCAACCCGGTCAAGCAAACGACCTGCGGTTTCACCCCCGACCGCGTGCGCTTCCCGTCCACGACCAAGGGTGAAGTACGGGTCGAGCGACGTCGGCTGCTTGCCTGTGATCTCGGCCAGGCGAAGGTAACGTCGAGCAATCAAAGTTCGCTCCGCAAATTCCGCGGCCGTACTGCCCGGAGGCCAGATTCGCAAAAGCAGCAACGGGGTTTGGGGAAAAAGCAGAGCATCGAACCGCTCCAAGCTGGCCAGTTCTTGCTCTGGTGAGTTTTGAGACCGGATCATGCCGTCGGCAAATGCATTGAGCAGGGCAACGTACTGGCCCCGTCCAACTGGCAACCCCGGTGCACGCTCGGGCTGCATCAGAAATCCGAGATGTTCAAGAAACTGCCGACGATCTTGCTCCAAGCCAAGCTCAGGAAAGTGCCCCGCCGCCAACAGAATCAAATCGGGGTCATCGTGCCCGATATCCAAAAGGGTTTGGGCCATTGCTGACCATTGATTGGGGGAGCGAAGGCAGGCGGCCAACAACCATTCACGCCATTCATCCTGAGGGCTCTCTTTCGTCGCGGCCGCATCGGGAAGATCATCGGGACGCAATGGCGTTCGGAACAGATCTCTGCGGATAATCGCAGAGAAACCCGAGCTTACCGGGAAGCGGGCCACATCCACTTTGCCGGGATGGTGAACAAATTCATATTCCAAGCGGTCGGGATCGGGAGCGGGGAACCTCAGAAGATCGTCATCAAGCCAATCGAGGACCACATCAAGCCGGGCCAAATCATGTGTCTCGTAGAGGCACGCGTACACCCGCTGGACCGTGGCTTCCGAGGGCCGAACAGAGCGAAGAGCCTCAAGAGAAGGCATGTCGTCGAGGGCACCACCGATGAAGGCAACCTCCGCCCATGACCACGCATCCGGAGACGTTTGAACTTCGGGGACAGACGCATCCTCGTCCTGTTGGACAGAATCAGACTCAACGGGAGACACTTCAGGTCGGCTCGCTTGGCGGGCCTCGAGAATCGCAGAGGCACGGTCCAACTGGCCTCGATTGAGGGCTTGCTCCAGCGTGGCATCCCGGGTGTCCATCGGGAAAGGACGCAGGCCCCATCCCAACATGCCCAAGCTCAACACCATCAGTCCCCACCAGACCGGTCCCATTTTGGGCGCAGGAGTTTCACTTGATGAACTGGATGTGGAATTTGACGCAGGGTCGCTCAACGTGGATCCTCCACTTGTATCCCGGTGGCAGGCCACCCCAGTGCATCCTGCACCGTTGGGATTCAGCAATATCGGCCGATTGACTCAGGAACCTGCAGTTTTTGCCGAACCCCCCGGGTCAAGGCCTTCCGGAACAATGGAAGTCCTTTGGGGACGGAGACTTCGGCGCAGCCGGTCCAGATCAAACAAACGATTCCAACGCTGCTGCTCCAGGGGGCGCCGAGGCTGACGCAGCCAAAACGTGGCCGTGGCTTCCGGTGCATGCAGTCGCCATTCAACCCGCTCGGGGAACCACTGGCCCGCTGAGCGACCATTGGCATCGTCCTGAGCGCGATCGATCACATTCCACCCGCTGTACAGAACTTCAAGTTGCCCATCAACGGTGGCCAAACGACTGGGAGGCTGACCGACCCCGGTCGCAAAGAGTGTGGCAGGCCCCAGCCGGCTCTGGACAAGGTCAGGGGACCGCGGCCTGACGACCGAAAGCGGCTGAAGCTGCCAGCCATCGAGCAAGCCCTCCAGGGGCAGGCCGAAGACCAAAGTGTTTTCGGCGGCTTCTGGTTCGATGATGGTCAGTTGGGTGGGGTCAGACAGCAAATCAAAGAGCCAGAGCTGGGTGCCATTGCCGCCAACCCAGCCCAAGGTTTCTCCCAGTTTGCTGAACTGCAAGGCAAATGATGATGGAGGCTGCCACCACAAATCACAGTCCACCTGTGGCTCAAAATGACGGCGCCCCGATTCATCGGTCCAACGGAGTTCGCAGACACCGCTGCGATGAAGTTTGGTCAGTTGCTCACGATCTTCCCGCCAAGACTCCTGCGCCTCGGGCGAAAACACGCTTTCCTTCTTCTGAGGGCTTTGGCAACCGGACAAGCAGAGCAACGCCACCACAAGAAAGGCGTAATGCTGGGGGCAGGGCAGGAGCTTCACAATTCTCCGTCCAGAACTTCTGCCAACTCGGCCGCGATGCGAGCAACATCCTCTTCGGTCAACAATGGTCGAATGACTTGTCTCGGCGTGGCTTCAGGCATGCCCTTCTGGGCGAGGACCAAGCAATCCCGCCCATTCATCTGTTCCATGCGGAGCTGCCGGAACACCCGCCGTTGCAGCAAAGCCAGAGCCAAGACGTACCGGAACGCTTCTGCTTCGGCATCATCCCGTTCTCCCAACGCATCACAGAGTTGCAGGACCGTCTCTGGATCAAGGGCCACCCCACGAGGCGTCTCTTGGTCCGGCTGCACCCGCATCCAGTGGGCCACACATCCCTGGGGCTTGTGATCGCCATAGGCCTCCTCCCAGGCGGCGGATTGGTGGTCTCGACGGAGGTAGCCCTCGACACCTGCATCCTCAAAGAGCCCAACGACCACGTGGTCTCCAGGGCCCAGAGGCTGTTCGGTCAAGGCACAGATCCCGGTGGAACGTCCGATTTTCCAAGTTGCGGCTGGCATGAGATGGTGCAGCCTACCGATTCCGAAAAGAGCCCGGACCTCGGTACACTCGCATTGTGCTCGAAGCGCTCACCGAACTGTTCCAAGCCGTCTGGCAGCAGCCGATCCAGGTGGCTATTGAATTGCTGCTGATTGCAGCGGTGATCTGGGTGCTCTTGGGCTACTTGCTACGCACCCGGGCCGCCGCGGTGGTGATCCCGATCTCCATTTTTGTGCTGCTTCTGGTGGTGATTTTGGATCTCCTCAGCAGCGCCAGCGATGCCTTCGCCCGTCTCCGGGCGGTGGTGGACTGGGTCATCGGAGGCTCGCTGATCGCCCTTCTGTTTGCCTTCCAACCCGAGCTGCGGCAGGGTCTGATGAAGTTGGATCCTTCTCGGTGGTTCGGCTCTTCCCGTCCGAGCGGTACGGCTTCGGCCATCGAAGCGGTCATCCAAGCGGCGAAGCAAGCTTCACCCATCCGTCAGGGGATGATCGTGGCTTTCGAACGAAAGGCCAGCTTGGAACCTCTGGTGGAGTCGGGGATTCGGCTCGACGCCTGCATGTCCACCCCATTGCTCATGTCGATCTTTCACAAGGAGAGCCCCTTGCATGACCTCGGCATTGTCGTGCGTCATGATCGAATCGTTGCCGCCAAAGTGCAGTTCCCCCTGGCCGAAGAAGGCTCCTCAGATCAAGCTTTGGGTTCCCGGCACCGGGCGGCCCTGGGACTTTCCCAAGAGACCGATGCGGTGGTACTGGTGGTCTCAGAAGAAACTGGACATTTGTCTCTGGCGGTTGAGGGTGAACTTTCTTCGAATGTGAAAATCGATCAACTTCGCGCCAAACTTCGTGGTCTGCTCTCGGAGGTTGAAAGCAAATGAACAATGCTTCCTCACTGGCGAAAATATTTGCCGTGGTTGGATTGACGGTGATGGTGTGGATTTTGGCGCACCAATCCACACGTACCGAAGTTCTTGGGACCGTCACGCTGCGATTGGTATTGGGGGATGGTCAAGAGTTGGATCCCAACCAAATGACCGGGGCCCAGTGGCGGGTGGCGAACAACGAACGCAACGAACAAGTGATCGAAATCAAGGTCCGTGGCTTGGCTGCCCCCGCCGGGTCCCGTTGGCTCAACGGTGGACCCACGGTCGATCTCCCCTTGATGGAACCAACCTCAAGCGAACCTCAGGACGTTGATTTGGAGTCGGCCCTTGAAAACAACCCTGAATTCAGCCAGCGCGGAGTGACCGTGCTCAGTGTGGAACCCCAAACGGCCCGCGTGCGTTTTGTCGAGGTGGTTCAGGTCAATGACGTCCGGATCCAACCTGTAGGGACAGACGGTCGTGCGCTTGCTGATGTCACAACCGAGCCAGAACAAGTCGACGTGTGGCTGCCCTCTTCCCTGCTGGAATCCTTAGGTGGAGTATCCGCCTTGGTCGTGGAAGCGGAGATTGGGGCGCGCGTCCGACAAGAGTTGGCCCGTAGTGGAACATCTACGGCCCGGCTTCGAGGTCTACGCAACGCGGGAGAGCTGCCACCTTTGCCTCGGTTCACCTTGGAGGAAGTTGAGGTTCAAGGTAACCCCACCTCATCACAGTGGTACACCGTGCCGAAGCCAGTTCAGTTGCATGTGGCCGGTTCTCCTGAAGCGAGCCTGGGCTATGAGTTGACGCCCCCCGCCATCTCCGGTGTCATGGTGGAACTCAACCAAGAAGTTCGGAAGGAATTGGAAGCCCTCGACAACGTGGTCGTGCTCGGGATCATCCATCTTCGCCGTGACGAACGTGTGCCTGGCACCAACATTCAGCATCGCATTGATCAATTTGTGATCCGAAGAGCAGATGGATCGGTGGAGCCAGTGCGGTGGAAGCTTCAAGATGCCCCGTCAGAATTGGTGCAAATCCGAGTGCTTGGATCAGAGTGATGCTGCGGCCGATCGCAGCATTGATGCGACGCTAGACAGAACCGCCGGCATCCAAAGCATGCCAATTTTTCCGGCCTCTTCGCAGGAGCAGCCAACGCCCGTGCAAACGATGCTCGGCCCTCAGCCGATCATCCTTGCCCAGTTTGATGCCGTTGCAAGAAATTGCCCCGTTGCCCACGAACTCTCGTGCTTCACGGCGGCTCTGAGCAAGTGACGTGGTGGGCAAAAGATCGACCAAATCAAGTCCTTCGGCGGCAAACTCTCGGGACTGGTCTGCGTCCAAAGCACTGCCCGGGACCTCTTGGGCCAGAGCTTCGATCTGGGAAGCGGTCAGGTCCGACAACTCCCCGCGACCAAACAACGCCGAGGCTGCGGCTTCGGCGGCTTGTCGCTCGTCCACACCATGCACCAGATCGGTGACCGCGTCGGCCAACCGGCGCTGGGCCAAACGCTCATGGGGCGCCTCGGCATGCTTGGCTTCAATCTCTTCGATTTCGCCTTGTTGGAAGTCGGTGTACCAACGCAAGAAGTTCCCGACGTCGGCATCATCCGCATTCAACCAGAACTGATGGAACCGGTAGGGGCTGGTCATGTCCGCCGTCAGCCAAATCGCGCCAGACTCGGTCTTGCCGATCTTTTTACCGTCAGCCCTGGTGACCAGCGGCGCAGTGACCCCGAATGCTTCTTGTCGTTGATCGTCAGCACGTTCGCTCTGCTCACGCCGGATCAAATCCAAACCCGCAACAATGTTGCCGTACTGATCGCTGCCCGCGATTTGTAGCGTGCAATTGTCCTCTCGGAACAAATGCAGGAAGTCGTATCCCTGCAAAATCATGTACGAGAACTCGGTGTAGGAAATCCCCTGCTCACGATTCTGCAGACGGTCTCGCACCGAATCTTTTTGGATCATTTGGTTGACGCTGAAGTACTTGCCGACATCCCGGAGCATGTCGAGGTACGACATCGGTTCCAGCCAGTCCAAATTGTTGACCATGGTGGCGGCGTTGGGTCCCTCAAAGTCCAGCAGCCGCTCAAAGATCTTGCGTTGCGAGGCCACGTTCTTGGCCACGTCATCCCGGGTGCGGAGTTGACGCTCGGCATCTTTCCCCGAGGGATCGCCGATCAGACCGGTTCCCCCGCCCAGAAGAACCACCGGCCGGTGACCCGCTTTTTGAAAATGGCGGAGCAACATGATCGGAATGAGATTCCCAATGGTCAATGAGTGGCTGGTGGGATCAAACCCGCAGTAGCCCGCGCGACCCGGAGTGGTCAAATGATCTGAAACGGCTTCGTCACCGGTGGTTTGGTGCAACAAACCACGCCATTTGAGTTCGGCAAGAAAATCGGTCACGGTCGTCCTCCCGTGGCCACCCGCCACATATCCAGACGCTCTTGCAAACGAGTCCCCCGTCCACCCATCAACCACAACCCCACACCAATGGGGGCCGCGAGGCCCAAGAGCAAGCCCACCAACAAGCCGATCTTGAATCCTTGTTCCACTTCCTCAACCGATTTGGGCAGAAACTCATCCGGTACACCGGCGACGGTCATGGCTTCGTACATCTCAAGTTGAAATTCGACATTTGCATCTTTGGTCAAGACGCCCAAAATCAGTCCCAACGCCGCCAGAAGCGCCCGAAGAATGGCCCACCAACGCAATCGGGCAACCGCCTTCCGGCTGGCCGTGATCAGTCCAATGCCAGCCATGGCCTCCAGAATCACCACCAAAGGCAGAGGCGCCATCGCAGCGACCCCAACCACTTTGATGACTTGTGGGACGTCAGGTCCTTCATAACCCGAAACAAATAGGCCCGCATAAGCATCAGGCTGGAGCATTTGGACGAGACCAAAAACGCCACAGCACAGACCACTGATGGCATGGATCAAAATCAACGATCCCGTGATACGCGGTGGAGGCTGGAGATCGTTCGGATTGAGGTTGGACTCGAGGGTCATGACGGGTTCCCTTAGAACTGGTCCAAGAAGCGGGCGTCGTTTTCATACATCCAGCGGATGTCGGCAATGCCGTACCGACGCATCGCAATGCGTTCGACGCCAAGGCCAAACGCAAATCCGGTGTAGCGCTCGGGATCAATGCCCACGGCTTCGAGCACGGCTGGATCCACCATGCCACACCCTCCGATTTCCATCCACTGCGTCTTGCCTTTGACCGTGATTTTCATGTCCACCTCGGCCGAAGGTTCCGTGAACGGAAAGAAGGAGGGACGCATGCGAGCTTCGGCTTCGGGCCCGAACATCGCACGCGCAAACTGCATCAGAGAAGTCTTGAGGTCCACCATGGAAACGCCCTCATCAATACAGAGTCCCTCCACTTGATGGAACATCGAGTAATGCGTGGCGTCGTGGGTATCCGGTCGGTACACCCGCCCCGCCGCAACGATGCGCAGCGGTGGCTTGTGGGCCTCCATGGTTCGAATTTGCACCGTTGAAGTCTGGGTGCGGAGCAACCGAGTGACGTCGTCCTGGCTGCCTCCCATGTAAAAGTTGTCAACCGGATCGCGGGCGGGGTGATCGGCGGGGATATTCAGGGCGTTGAAATTGTGCCACTCGTCTTCGACCTCAGGACCATGGGCCACTTCAAAGCCCATCCGGCCGAAGACATCCAGAATGGCATCGACCGTGGTGGAAATGGGATGGCGCCGTCCACGAGCGGGCGGGAGACCGGGTTCGGTGGGATCCAAAAGAGCGGCCGGTGAGCTTGCTTGTTCAAGGTTGGCTTTCCGCTCTTGGAAAGCTGCTTCAAGGCGCTGCTTGACTTCGTTGGCCCGCTGACCTGCCAATGGCTTCTGTTCTTTGGGGACGTCTTTCATCATCCCCATAACACTCTTGAGGGCACCCTTGGACCCCAGATGCTCCACCCGCCAAGCTTCGAGGGCCGAGGCATCATGGATCAACGACAACGAGTCCAGGGCTGAAGATTCGAGATCTGCAAGCGCTTCAATCATGGCCTCAGTGTATCTGAACGGGACAGAGGTTCGATGGATCGATTCCGGAGCGAAACGAAGTTCGCCCCGCAAGCTGCGGGGCGAACATGATTGACTTGGATATCAGACCGGGTGATCAGTCTTCAGAAGCTGCGTTGTCCGCAGCATCATCAGCAGCCGACGATTCTTCGGAAGCTTCCACTTCTTCAGCGGGAGCGTCTTCGGCAGGAGCCTCAGATGCTTCTTCTTCGGCGACCGCCGCGCCACCCCAACCGGCGGCGAGTTTGGCGGCAAACTCGGCCCGCTTGGAGGCCTTCGATCGGCGTGGGCTTTCGCTGCCACCAATTTGGGGGCCGTCTTCACGACCAACAAGTTGCAAGATCACCACGTCTGCAGCATCTCCCAACCGTCGCTCACCAGTTCGGACGATTCGGGTGTAGCCACCTTCTCGGCCTTCGAACATGGGAGCAACCACGCTCATGATGTGCTCGACCAATCGAGGGGCCTTGACCACTTCGCCAAGATCATCGAATTGGATGTCCTCGGCCCGTGGCAAATTGAACCAAGGGTTTGAAAGTTTGCGAGACTCAGGAACATTCTCATCCGCAACCCACACGTGGATCCAACGGTCGCGACCAAACTTGGCCTCGAGTTGACGGCGGGCATGCAAATTGCCCTGCCGCGCTGTGGTGATGATCCGTTCCACGAAAGGTTGCACCGCCTTGGCTTTGGGCATGGTGGTGCGGATTTCACCGTGCTCAAAGAGGCCAGCGGCAAGGTTTCGCAGAAGGGCGCGGCGGTGTTCGCTTTTGCGTCCGAGGGTGTAACCGTAGATGCGATGTCGCATAAGAAAGCTCCAGTCAAAAAGACGTTGTGGCTGGTGTCCCAGCCACAACGCGATAAATCAGGAAAGAACGATCAGGCGTCGTCCTCCAAGTCGTCCGAAGAGAAGGACACGGCGCCCTCTTCATCGGCCGGGAAATCATCGTCGTCGGTAGGAAGGACAAGACCAGTGGATGGGTACATGCCCAATTCCAGGCTCATTTCCTCAAGACGACGCTTCACTTCACGCAGGGAGGTGCGGCCGAAGGCACGCATTCCCAAAAGTTCCTCTTCGGTCAAAGACACGAGATCTCGTGCAGTTTTGACGCCACCAGATTCGAGGCAGTTGCTGGCTCGAACAGAGAAGTCCATTTCACCAATGGTCAAATCCAGCTTACGGGTCAACTCATCATCCACGGATGCCGCCGCGACGGCCTCGGTGGTGACTTGCTCGCTGCCCAACTCTTCGTATTGCACGAATGGATTCAGGTGCTTGCGAAGGACTTTGGCCGATTCCACCAGAGCGATCTCAGGGGCCAAGCTGGGCTTGGTCCACACATCAAGAACCAAACGCTCGTAGTTGGTGCGTTGGCCAAGACGAGTATTTTCGACGCGATATCGAACACGCTCGACCGGGCTGAAGGCAGCATCCACCGGGATGTCGCCGATTTGCATGTCTTCTTCGGCGGTGTTGGCCCAAGTTTCGGAGGCGGGTCGGTAGCCACGACCACGCTCAACCACCATTTCCATGGTGAATTCAATTTCGTCGGTCAAAGTGGCCAACAGATGGTCTTTGTTGACCACTTCCACGTTGGCGTCGGACTGGACAAGCTCGCCAGTCACATCACCAGGGCCGCTGACACTGACCCGGATCGTGCGAGGCTCATCGCCGTCCATTGCCAAGACAAGGCCCTTGACGTTCAACACGATGTCGGAGACATCTTCCATCACTCCGGGCAGAGTGGTGAATTCGTGTTCGGCACCCTTGACGCGGATGCGCGTTACCGCGGCGCCTTCAACGCTGGACAGCAAGATCCGGCGGAGGGAGTTCCCCACGGTGGTTCCGAAGCCGCGTTCAAACGGCTCCACAGAAAAACGGCAGAACGTTTCCGTTCGGCTGGAGGCCTCGGGGATGACCCGGGCCGGGAGTTCGAGTCCACGC
>NHCD02000023.1 GCA_002168105.2 Phycisphaera sp. TMED24 | reverse complement strand
CGGTCTGGTTGGTCTGGCGGCTGTGGCGAGGCCAGTGCGATCAACCCGTCAAGCGGCGTGCGGTGGCCCCACTCGGTGTGGCGGTTGCCTTCGGCGTCCTGGTCAAAGGGGCCGTCTTGCCGTGGATGGTAATCCTGGCGGCGTTGACTTTGGTGGTGTTCGATCGGTCGATCCATCGGCTGCGGGCCTTTCGCCCGTTGACTGCGGCCTTTGTGGTTCTGGTCGCGATACTCGGATGGCGCATGGTGAGTGTTCCGGCCCAAGGCTGGTCATCCTTGATGTCAACGGTCAATCTCGAAATGTTGGTGCCTCATGGGGAAGAAGCCACGGCCCCGGGGTATCGATTCATTGCTCACTTCCTGTTGCTGCCCCTCTTCCTGTGGCCCTTGTCTCTCTTCCTTTTGGATGCCATTCGGTTGTGCAGGGTCGAGCGGGACGGTCCAAGATTGTTTCTCTTGGCATGGATTGTCCCGGGCTGGGTGATGTTTGAATTGCTCCCAGGAAAGCAGTGGCATCATGTGATGCCGCTGTTGCCATTGCTTGCCTTGCTGTCTGCATCCGCAATGTCGACCTGGATGAGAGTCGACACCATTGGCCGGAACATGATGTTGGTGCTGTGGGGCGTTCTGGGTGCTGCAATGCCCACCGCGGTCTGGTTGATCTGGGGCAATGCCATGCTGGCTGACCAATTTGATCCCTTCGCGGCCGGTTCGGCCCTGCGGTTTTGTGTGACCCTCGGAATATCATTTTTCTTCCTGGCGTTGGCGCTTCGGTTTGCCGCTTTGGGCAAAGCCACGGCCGCGGTGTGCGCGGCCATCGGCATGGTGGCGGGGACCAGTTGTGCCCTCTGCACCCAAGCGTTGCCAGCCCACCAAGGGGCGTGGCTCACTGACGCCATCGTGTCGGCTTTGGAGTCAGCCTCGGGACGATCACCTGCTTCACCGGACGGACCCATGTTGGGGGCGGTTGGTTACGAAGAGCCTTCATTGGTCTTTGCCACCCATGGCCGGGCGGTCATGGGCGTTGACGCCCCTTGGCAGTGGGTCCAGGAAGGTCCAGACCGCTGGTTACTCGACGATGGTTCCTTGGGGGCTTTGCCGGAAAATCTTGTGCTCGAACGCCAAATTCGCGGATACTGCATTTCCGAGGGGAAGCGGCTGAATCTTCGGTTGATCCGCCCCCAATGAGTTTGCCCATGCAGCCAGATCACATTCGCTCNATCTCGGTGNTGATCCCGGTCTTCCAAGAGGAAGCCAATTTGCCGGCGTTGTGTGAGCGGCTGTGGCCCGTGCTTGGGGACCTGACGCTTGATGTCGAAGTGATCTTTGTGGACGACGGTTCAACCGATGGTTCGTTCGCGTTCCTTCGTGAGATCGCCGACACCAGAGCCGGGGTTCGGGTCATTTCCTTCCGGCGCCATGCGGGGCAAACCGCTGCGATGCAAGCCGGCATCGATGCGGCAACACACGATGTGATTGTGCCTCTTGATGCAGATTTACAAAATGATCCTGCAGATATCCCGCGCCTCTTGGACAAACTCAACCAAGGCTGGGATGTGGTTTCCGGCTGGCGGAAGCAGCGCATGGATGCGGCGGTCCGGCGGAACTTTTTGAGTCGCCTGGCCAACCGAATGATCAGCAAAGTCACCGGGGTCGCCCTCCACGACTACGGATGTTCCTTGAAGGCCTATCGCGCCTCGGTGGTCAAAGGGGTTCGGTTGTACGGGGAGATGCACCGATTCCTTCCCCTCTACGCGGCCATGCAAGGGGCCAAGGTCACGGAGCTTGCCGTACGCCACCATCCGAGGACCGCGGGCCAGAGCAACTATGGCCTTGACCGGGTCATCAAGGTGAGTTTGGATCTGTTGGTGGTGGTGTTCCTGGAGCGGTATCTCACCCGGCCGGTGTACGTCTTCGGCACGGTGGGCNTGTGTGGCCTCTTGCTTTCCATCTTCTCGTTCTTCGTGATGATGGTGTTGAAATTTGGCTTCGGCACCAACTTCAGTCGGACCCCACTTCCGGAACTGACCACGTTGTTGGCCGGGCTCGGCGTGCAGTCGCTTCTGTTGGGGGTGCTTTCGGAGTTGATGATGCGCACGTACTTCGAAAGCCAAGGGCGACGACCCTATGAGGTGCGGGAAACCTTGGCCTCGACGATTAGGCTGGTCGAAAAAAGTTCCGCCTCCACCACAGACGAATGATCTTCGCTGGGGCAGAAGACCTTAGTTGTCCAGAGCGTGGACGTCTTCCACGCCCTCGTGTTGCCACTTGTTGAGCAGTGGAACCAGAGCGAAGCAGATAACACTTACCACCAAGGCGGCCACACCAATCTGTCCAAAGACCCCGGCGTAAATGTCAACAGTTTCCAGAGGGACCGGGACGCCTGCACCACCATCGGTGGATTCGATGGCGGTCAGTTTTGCGATCAATCCTGCAAGGTCGTGGCTGAGGGCGGTGCCCAGGAACCAGGCGCCCATCACGGTCGACACAATGCGTGCTGGCGCGAGACGGGTCACCATGGAAAGGCCCACCGGGGAAAGGCAGAGTTCGCCAGTGGTTTGCAGCATGTACGACAGCAGCAGCCAGCCCACGGCCACCATGCCCAGTTCATCGTGGTTTTTCGCGCCCCACCAGAGCGCGAGGAATCCCAAGGCCAATTGGGCGATCCCCAGAGCGAATTTGGTGGGTGTTGATGGCTCAATGCCTTTGCGTCCCATCCATCCCCAAAGAGCACTGAACAGCAATCCAAAGATCAAAATGAAGGTGGGGTTGGCGGCTTGGAATTCGCTGGTGCGAAGTTCCGATTCACCCAGGCCCATCCCCACGTGTGATGCTTCGACTGGCCAGTCCACCGTGGCTCGGGTGAGTGCGCCGTCGCCACTGGCTGCCAGAGTGCCCATAAGGGTTGGGGCCAGTGTGATGGCTTTTCGGATGGTGCTGGCTTCGGGGCTTGTGTCGGATGCGTCTGGAGTGGCCCCATCACCATTTTCAGCTTGATAGCGGGCCAATTCACGAGCGCCATCAACCACTTCAATGGTGATGACCTCATTGGAAACCGTGTACCCAAGTTGTTCCTGGGTGAGGGTCAGATCCTGAATGGTGGTTCCTACTGAGTCGGCTTCGACGACCTTGGTTTCTTGGACCCGGTCCACATTTCGGTCTGTGAACAAGTTGATGGATGATCCGCCTTGGTCGAAGAAACTCCAGAAGATCATCAGGAAGAAGATCAGCACAAAGATCACCTTCATGCGGTCCCGTTCGATCTTGGTGGCTTTGGCTGCTTCTCGGATCATGTAGCCGAGGGCCAGTGATCCTGCGGTGAACAGGAAGTATCGGGAGATTTCGGTTCGTTGCACCATTTGGGCGATGATCGGGATGGCGATCAGGGTGCCCACCAAGGTCATAATCAGTTTGCCCTTGATGTCCTTCACGCCTTCGGGCGCTCGCCCAACAAAGTCAGGAAGCCCACCCTTGAGCATGGACAAGGCGGAGATGCCGCCACCCGCGGTCAACGCGATGGCGAGCAGCCAACGCAACCCGGCTTGAATGGTNGATTCGACGGGNAGCAGCAGCATGCCAACACTGAGGCTGAGAGCGGTCACCATCATCAGAAGGGCACCAATGGTGCCAGGCAAGACGAACAGCACCAAGCCCGAGAGCATGCCGACGGTCGCCAAGCCAAAGCCGTAGTGCCAACCGTAGGCTTCACCGATATATCCGCACGCAATGGGGGCCAGGGCGGCGCCCAAGTTGATACCGATGTAAAAGATCGTGAACCCAGAGTCTCGTTTGGCACCCTTGGGATACAGCTCGCCGACCATGGTGGAGATGTTTGGTTTGAAGAAGCCGTTGCCGACGATCAGCAGCGCGAGCGCGTGGTAGAACGCCGGTTCGTTTTCCACCCCCATCAACAAGTGCCCGGCACTCATCAAGAGGCCGCCGATGATGACCGCACGTCGTTTGCCCAGGAACTGATCGGCGAGGACGCCGCCGATGTACGGCGTGGCGTAGACCAAGGCCCCGTAGGCGGCGTAGATGCTGTACGCCCGGCTGTCCTCGGCTTGCATAAAGCCTTTGATCATGTAGAGGGTTAGCAGGGCCCTCATGCCGTAGAACGAGAATCGTTCCCACATTTCGACCATAAAGAGTTGGAAGAGGGGCCAGGGGTGTCCACCGGGGCCGTNCATCGCGACTGCATTGGGCGTGTTCATGAGTGCTATCTATTGTGCTAGATCGTGACGAATGCTGCACGATTTTCTTCCCCTTCGGCCCAATGGGGATCAGAACTCCAGCCGGCCCGGCAGAATTGAGGTTCTGCGGGACTCAGAGGCCAGATCGGTTGTGGGACGACCAGTTCAGAGAGACGCGGAATTCGGCAGCCGTGCTTCAAAGACCACCAGTCGTTCGTGGTGCACACCATCGATCATCTGATACGCCCCGGGTATTCGGGCCATTTCCAGCATGTACCGCTCGTCTTCGAAGTAGTAGTCGCGGAACGGACCGCTGGTCTCGCCAAGGATGCGAACCGTCATGGCGCACTCTTCCATCAGGGCGATGGTCCGCGGNATGTCAATCATCGATGAGTTGATGAAGATCAACCGNCCGCCAGGTTTCACAAGTTTGTGGGCGTCGAGAATCAACGTGTCGTGGAAGTACCGGCGGTAGTGTTTGCCTGCCTTGGCCGTGGGGGGATTGGTCACCAAGGTGTCCCAAGGTCCACCTTGATGGTTGGCCCCATCAAGGTGAATCCAGTCGGCAACCTGTTGGTGGATCGGAATCTCAACGCCGTGCTTTCTGAGATTGTGCACGGCGTTGGCGTTGGTCTCGGCGTTGAGNTCGGTGATGGTGATTTCTCGAGCGCCTTTCTTGGCCAGCAAAATGGCATGGATGCCGCAACCGGTTCCAATTTCCAGGACATGCTCATTGCTGAAGTCGAGCTTCATCAGCATGTTGCCCAAATGGATGCCATGCGGCGTGGGGTTCCATACCCCTTCCGGAACGTCAAGTTCGAGCGATACATCTCCAAATCGTTGCCGCATGGTCGCGGGATACAGATTGGAACCGGTTCGAGCCGTCAAATCCTGATCGTGTGTATCAGCCATACCTCGAACCTACTCGATGCTGCGAACGAGTCCAATCCAGCGCAATCGTTTCATGAAGCGGGGCCAGAAATACCGGTGTTGTCCGAGAATGGTCCCCGTCACGATGAGGAGCAGTTGGTACGTGGGCGTCATCACCAGAATTCGGAGGGGCCAAAATACCCAAGGTGAGGTTGAATCGCGGTCGATGCCAAGGAACTCCAAGACAGGTCCGGAAATCCATAGCGCCAGGGGGCCGTTGATACTGAAGGTCAGCATGACCATCAGGAACTGGAACTTGGATTCAAAGCCCCATTTGTTTGATCTTTGTTGTCTTTTCAACATTTGGTGGACATCATTTTCGCTTCGTCTACTTCACACGTCAAAATGGGTTGCTGAATGAGGCAACTTGGACGATGGTACTCGCACTTCGGACGATCAACGTGGCGTCGTGTTGCCACGATTTCCGAACCAGGAGGTTGTTTTGTTTACACATTTAATTTCTTTCTCACTTGTTGTATCAGCCACGGCTGCAGCCGAGTCGCTTCCCTCTTCCATGGAAGATTTTGTCAACTGGAACCTTGACCGGGGCGTCTGCGGCCAGTGGCAGACCTCTGGAGTGACCAAGGACATGTGGGCAGGTATCCCGAGCGGGTTGGAGTACACGCACACCATGACTGCTCGGTTTGATGTGGATACCGGTCGCTTGGTGGACCATGGCCAGATGCAAACTGAAGACGGCACCATCATTTCGACTGGATCGGGCGTGATGACCTGGGATATGGAGCGGGGGACCGTCGTCGGAACGTTCTCTGGTTTTGACATGGGCAAGCCGTTCCATGGAAGTTCCGTGCTCACCTCGGCCACCGAGGACACCCTGACGTGGGAGTACACCGAAATGTCGCGTGGTGCGACCACCACGTATGTGCAAAGCACGAAATACACCGGCCGCAACACCCGGGAAAATTCTTACCACATCAAAGGCTCATCCGATGCGCCATGGGTCACCATTGATCGTCGAGTGAAGCCCACCAAGTCCATGCTGGCCGATGCGGGCTTGCCTGGCACTTGGATCTCAAAAAATTCAGACGGTTCTCAATCGAGGACGGTTGTTTCGTGGGCCGCCGGCGAGCACGTTTTGAAATACGAACGCTTTGAGCAAGCGTCTGCAGGCGGCGAGTGGACCAGTTCCAGCCTCTTTGTGTGGTACTGGGATGCGCATCATGATCACATCGCCACCATGTATCTGGATGATCATGGCACAGTGATTCACGGATCCGTGGAATCCATTTCTAAGTCGGGCGATACCGTCACCATCATTTCCAACCATGAGGGCAACCGGTACCACGACTTGACGATGAGCACCCGAGCCAAGCAAGTGGTCACGCCAAAATCCATCACCAATTCATGGACCGGCATGTCGCTCAATGGCAAGCGGCACAAGCTGAGTTGGAGTGAGGGTTCCTCCACCACCCAGCGGGCCAAAAAATAATTCTCCCCTGAAAGAGTGNTTTTCTCAAGCCCCGGTTTTCCGGGGCTTTTTTGTATCTCGTCCCTCCAGAAAGCAACCGGTTTGCCCTAGGGCCTGGACTGCTATCTTTTGTCTATGCGAACCATCCCTTGGCCGCTGCTGACCGTCTGTTTGGCGATCGCTTTCTGGAGCGACGGGGCGGTGGCTGATGCGGCAGATTGGGCGATGGTGCGCCCCATCATCGAATCCCGGTGCCTGCCTTGCCATGGGGGCGAACGGGTACGGGGCGGATTGATGTTGACCGATGCATCTGCCTTCGCTCGGGGTGGCGATCGCGGGTCGATTGTCGACCGGAGCGATTGGGCCAACAGTCGAATCCTTGATGTGATCGCCTATGACAACCCAGAATTGGCCATGCCTCCATCAGGGATGTTGCCTGAAGCTGAGAGGTTCCTGCTGGAGTCTTGGGTGCTTACTGGTGCCCATTGGCCAGAAGACGCCGGGGGCGTTTTGGTGGAATCCCCGGAAGCTTCTGAAGTTCTCGAGAACGNCAATGATGCTGCGGCCGAGTGGTGGTCGTATCAGCCGATCGCGGCACGGTCGCATGTGGCCCTTGGCATTGAATCTCCAAGCGATGCCATTGACGTTCTTCTTGATGAACACCGCGCGGTGTACGGCCTGGATGGCGCTGAAGAGGCCGGCCCTGAGCAACTGCTGCGTCGCGCAAGTTTTGATCTGATTGGCCTGCCGCCGACACCGGAGGAGACGGACGCCTTTCTTTTGGACTGGCGTCAAGACTCTTCTGCAGCCTGGTCCTCGGTGGTCGATCGCCTGCTCGCTTCATCAGCCTACGGCGAGCATTGGGCGCGGTTCTGGTTGGACCAAGTTCGGTTTGCCGAAACCAACGGCTACGAACGCGACAGCACGAAGCCGAACATCTGGAGGTATCGAGATTGGGTCATTCGTGCTTTGAACGAAGATCTGCCCTACGACGCGTTTCTCCAGTATCAAATTGCCGGTGATGAATACCACNCGCTCTCTGATCTGGAGGATTCCCCCATTTCGCCCGAGTTGGGGACCGGCTTCTTTCGGTTGGGGGTCTGGGACGATGAGCCTGCCGATCGCATCCAGGCCAAAGCAGATCAGACCGCGGACATCGTGGACACCACGGCCCAACTTGCGTTGGGCATGACCCTTGGCTGCGCGCGGTGTCACGACCACAAAGCGGATCCAATTTCGCAGCGTGATTATTTTGCTTTCACCGCGTATTTCAACAATATCACCGGCTACGGGGACAACCACACGTGGGCNAACCGTACCGAAAGTGTCCGTTTGGTTGCCGATGGCAACGGGTCAGGTTCGCTTTCGGCCGAACATCGCGATGAGCAANTTCTTCGTCTCCACGAAGACCTTGTGGACCAAGCGCGGGCGCTAGCGCTTCCGCGGGTACCAACGCGGACGCTCCTTCCTGACGCTCGAGATGGAGGGACACTTTGGCGCTACTGGGACCAAGGTCAGTGGGTTGGTTGGGTCGCCCAAGGATTCGATGACTCTGCTTGGCCCCAGGCTCGAGGCGGCTTTGGTGTGGCCTCGACGCCCGGTGCGTTGGTTCAATCCCCTTGGCGCACGAAGGAGATTGCCTTGCGGCACGACTTCGTGTTGAGCGATCTTCCCGATGGTCTGGTGCTTTCCATTCACCACGACGAGGAGGCCCTGGTCTTTCTGAACGGGGTTCAGGTGGCTTCCTTTGCTGGTTTTCGAACCGACTACATTGATGTGCAACTTTCTACGGCCGCACTGGATGCCTTGGTCGTTGGCTCGAATACCTTGGCGGTCCTCTGTCGCCAGTCCACCGGTGGGCAATACATCGATGTTGGCTTGAGAACAGGNTGGTTGGATTCATCGGAGGCAACGGTCGAGCGTCTTCGATCGCTCACCCGAAACGATTCAGCCCAACCTCGGACCGTTCAATCGCTCCTAGACGCTCTGGATCGTCTGGAGCAGGCCCCAGTGGTTGAACCTTATGAAGCCCTCGTGGTTGCGGAATATGGAGTCGAGAGTCCCGATCAGCACATTCACCTTCGCGGAAGTGCTCACGCCGAGGGTGATCGGGTCGAGCCCGCCATTCCCACAGTTCTCGCTTGGACCGGACAACCTNAACTGGNAAACTCCGAAAACTTGAAGCAGTCCTCAGGTCGACGCCGTGCGATAGCAGAGTGGTTGACGGTCAATGCTCAAGACATCACCGCTCGTGTTTTGGCCAACAAGTTGTGGCAGGGCCACTTTGGTCGAGGCATCGCACGAACGTCGGGAGATTTCGGTCGGTTGGGTGACCGCCCGAGCCATCCAGAGCTCCTGGACCACCTGGCCCAACGGGTGCTCGACCACAACTGGTCCCTCAAGGCCATGCACCGCGAGATCATGTTAAGCCGGTCCTATCGAATGGCATCCCGCCCCAGTNAGAACGCATTGGCGACCGACCGAAACAACAACCATCTTCAGCGTCGCGATCCTCGTCGTCTCACGGCTGAGCAGTATCGTGATGCCGTTTTGCACGTGTCCGGCCAGATCAATCGAAAGATGTTCGGCCCTTCGGTCTATCCCGAAATAGAGCCTGAAGTCTTGGCAACCGCATCCCGACCCAACGAGGCTTGGGGGCGTTCTTCACCCGAAGAGGCCAACCGGAGGTCCATCTACGTCTTTGCCAAAAGATCTTTGCGTTTCCCATTGTTTGAAAGCTTCGACCAGCCCTCGCCCGATTCCGCATGTTTGGTGAGGTTTGATACCAATGTGCCGACGCAATCCCTGTTGACGCTCAATGGCAACTTTGTCAACGATGCCGCCCGCCACTTCTCGGATCGCCTTCAACGGGAGGCCGTGGGCCTGCCGCAGCAACTCGAACGGGGGATCCGACTCGCCTTTGGCCGTGCGCCGCACCGCGGAGAGGTGGCCCGTCACGTCGACTTCGTGCGGAGCATCTCGACAGATTTTGACCTTTCCGAAGAGTCGGCATTGGTTTATTTTGCCCTTGGCCTTTTGAATGCCAATGAATTCATGTGGATTGACTGAATGCACGAGCACCCTTCACATTTCTGTGGCCGAACCCGCCGGGAGTTCCTGTGGCAAGCCGGTGGTGGATTTGCGGGCGTCGCCCTGGCGAACCTGCTCGGTGACGCATGGATCGCTGGTCAAGCTCAGGCGGCCCACGGCCTTTCGCCAAATATCGCGGCTGATCTTCAGCGTCGTTTCCTCACCCGTGCGCCCAAGGCACGGAGTGTGATCTTCCTTTTTATGTACGGGGGCCCCAGCCAAGTCGACACGTTTGACCACAAGCCCAAGCTGTACGGTCTGGACGGTAAAACAATCGATATCCCAACCTTCGGACGACAAGGGAAGCGTGCTGGAGGCCGGATCGTGGGGCCAAAATGGAACTTCAAGCCTCGTGGTCAGTGCGGAAAAATGGTTTCCGACCTGTTCCCATGTCTGGGCGAATGTGTTGATGACATGGCTTTTCTTCATTCGATGCACGCCGAGAGCCCCATCCATGGTTCGGCTTTGTTGAACATGAACTGTGGCCGCATCACCAGCGGCCACCCCAGTCTTGGGTCATGGGTGAACTACGGTCTTGGCAGTGCCAATGAAAATCTTCCGGGTTATGTGGTCATGCTTGATGAGACGGGCGGCCCGATCAGTGGAGCCAAAAACTGGACCAGTGGTTATATGCCCGCATCCCATCAAGGGGTTCAACTCCGCTCGGAAGGGCCACCCATTCTTGCTTTGGATCCGCCGGAGCATTTGCAGGGCTCCATCCAGCGGGAACTTCTGGATCATCTCCGTACCGAAAATCTCTTGCATGGTGCGAGCCGTTCTGGAAATCAAGAACTCAACGCCAGGATCAATCAGTTTGAGTTGGCCTATCGCATGCAGAGCGAGGCTCCGGAAGCGGTTGACCTCAGTCAGGAGCGTCAAAGCGTTCTTGACTTGTATGGGATTGGTCAATCTGAGACCGATCCTTTTGGACGCAAATGTTTGATGGCCCGTCGGTTGGTCGAACGTGGTGTTCGGTTTATTCAGTTGTATTCCGGGGGCGGGCACAACGATGACAACTGGGATGCGCATGGTGATCTCGAGTTCAACCACTCCAGGCATGCAGGACGCACCGATCGGCCCATTGCGGGCCTGTTGAAAGATCTCAAGCAGCGCGGCTTGCTCGATGAAACCCTGGTGGTTTGGGGGGGCGAGTTCGGTCGGCAGCCCACCGCGGAATACGAAGACCAAACGGGTCGTGATCACAACTCATGGGGCTTCACGATGTGGATGGCTGGCGGTGGCATCAAGGGTGGCATCTCGGTGGGTGAAACCGACGAGTTGGGCGCGAAGGCGGTTCGCGATCGCTTTCATGTCAAAAATCTGCACGCCACCATTCTTCATCTCATGGGCATGGATCCCAACAATCTCACGTACTTCCACAACGGCCTTGATGAATCATTGGTTGGGGTTGAAGGGGCCGAGCCGATCCGTCAGGTGCTGGCGTGACGAGCGATTCGATGCCCCAAAATCCGCGATGGGGCATTGTTGGTCCCGGCGAGATCGCCCACGTCTTTGCACGGGCTCTCGCCAAGTACGAACTTGGCACGGTGGCGGCGGTATATGGAGGTCGGTCTGAGCGTCGCAAATCTTTTTGCCGCGAATTTGGTGGTCAGCCCGTGGACGCTCTTGATGGTTTGCTCCAACCCGGTGTTGTAGATGTCGTGTACGTCGCGTCGCCCCACCCCGCGCATGCCGAGGCGGTCGAAGCTGCTCTAGAACGCGGGATTGCGGTGTTGTGCGAGAAGCCCATGACGGTTGATGCGGCCGAGACCTGCCGTTTGATTGATGTGGCTCAGGCCCGTTCCACACTTCTCGTTGAGGGTTGGATGTATCGCTTCCATCCTCAGTTGGAGGCCTTGGCCACCAAGTTGAAGGATCGGGTGGTCGGGGAAGTGCATCAGGTGGTGGCTTCGTTTGGCGTCGCATGTGTTCATCATCTGCCGGAGCGCATTCTTTCTCCAGACTTGGGGGGCGGGTCCATCCTCGACATTGGGGGATACCCGGCTTCGGCCGCCCTGTTTGTCGATCGCATGCTTGGTGGAGAGAGTTCAGTGGCGCATCTGCATGTTTCGTCTCAAATACGGTCTGACCGGGATGTGGAACTCGATTCGGAAGCAGTGGTTCGCTTTGGTTCCGGACTTCAGGCCAAGTTGCAGTGTTCGTTTCATCACGATCTGGGCTTCGGTCTTCGCATTGATGGAAGCGAAGGATCTCTCGTGCTTCCTTCGGCCTTTCTCCCCGAAGGTCGGCGTGATGGCCGGCAGGGGGCCATCGAACTGATTCGTCCCGATGGTTCGTCTAGCCGAGAGGCTGTCTCGGCCGATATGTGCTGTTTTGGTTTGCAGGCTCAATCGGTTGCTGGGGCCCTCGGGAGCGGGCGGGTTGCGATGGAATTTCCAAAAGTGGACCACCAAGAATCCAGAGCACTGGCACGTTTGCTCGATGTTTGGAAGTCGACACCGGCGTCGGCTTGACGGAAGAGTTCCTAGGGCACTGAGGGCAATCGCATGAACTGGACCATGATTTCATTCATTCTGGCCACCGCCGCGGTTGCGGTGGGCACGGTGTTCTTTGTTCGTCGCATGAAGCGATCAGAAAACGCCATTGAGGACTACTTTGCGGGGGGGCGATCATTGGCGTGGCCCGTCGTGGCGGGGTCTCTCTTGTTGACCAACCTGTCAACGGAGCAACTGGTCGGCCTGAATGGTGCCGTGTTCCAAGATGGCCGATTGGTGGGCATCGCTTGGGAAGTTCTTTCCGCCTTTGCGATGATGGCCACGGCGCTCCTCTTCTTGCCCAAGTATTTGGCCAGTGGTTTCACCACCACGACCGGCTATCTCGAGCAGCGTTACGACCGCATGACCCGGCGCATCGTGTCGGCCCTTTTTCTCTCGGGTTATGTCGCCGTTTTGTTGCCTGTGGTGCTTTACACCGGTGCGCTCGCCGTTCGCGGGATGTTTGGTCTTGATCTTGAACTTTGGATTGTGGTGGTGGGCATTGGCATCCTGGGCAGTGGCTACGCCATTTTTGGCGGGCTCCGTGCCGTGGCCGTCAGTGACACCATCAACGGCGTTGGACTCTTGGTTGGTGGTTTGGCCGTGCCACTGCTTGCTCTGAACCTGCTTGGGCAAGGTTCGGTTGCCGAGGGTTTGTCTATCCTGGTGCAAGAAAAGCCTGAAACTTTGAATCCGTTGACCACTGTCAATCAAGATGGAGCTCAGGTCTCGGTGCCTTGGCCCACCTTGTTGACCGGGATGATGTTCATTCAGTTGTTCTACTGGTCCACCAATCAGGTGATTGTGCAGCGAGCCATGGGGGCTCGTGATCTTAAGTCAGGCCAACAGGGGCTGATGTTTGCGGCGAGTCTCAAGATTCTTGGCCCGGTGATGCTTTGCCTTCCGGGCATCATTGCGTTGCACTTGACAGACTCGCTCAACATCGACCAAGCCGACACGGTCTACCCGGTGTTGGTGAGGGCCGTCCTCCCTGAGTGGGCGTTGGGACTCTTTGGTGCGGTGATTGTGGGATCCATTCTGAGTTCGTTTAACAGCGCGCTCAACTCGGCTTCGACGCTTTTCTGCATTGATTTTTACCGCCCGATGACTGCCCGGGCAAACGACGTCACCGATGACAAACGAGTGGTCTCCGCTGGCCAGATGTTTGCCGCAGGTATTGCCATTTTAGCCATGATCGTCGCGCCTCTGCTCGCCCAGATGCAGTCCATCTTTGACTATCTGCAAAAGGTCAACGGTCTCTACAGCGTCCCGATCATTGTGATCTTCTTGATGGGTATCTTGACCCGACGGGCCAATGCGCGTGGGGCGAAGGCGGCCATGGCCGTGGGGGTTCTCTCCTATGCCGCATTCACCTTCGCCGACGTTGTGATTCCAGATGTGCAATGGCCCACCTGGTACCACTGGCTCCATGGGTACGGCATCAGTGTGGGACTGGCATTTGCCACTGTGATGGTCTTCTTTGGTCAATCACGAGTTCAGACTGAAGATCGTGAAGCATGTGCTTCGCCCGTGGACATGAAGCCTTGGTCTGCGGCCAAACCTATTGCCGCGGTGATCGCTTTATCGGCAGTTGCCCTTTATGTTGGATTGGCGGTTCTTTCGGCACAGTAAGTTGCAGCATTGGGAAGCTTATTTGGCCAGATCTCGATTGAATTTCCTGGGCCCATATAAAAACCCCCTGTGCAACAGGGGGTTCGAGAAAAGCGGCTGAAGGGATTCGAACCCTCGACATTCACGTTGGCAAGGTGAATGAAATGCCGCTACCAACTCAATACTGGGGGTGATTGTGAGCAATATTTCCAAGGTTTGCAAGTTGGGTGCGCAGCGGTGCGCAGGGGCTCTGGTTTAGGATCAGGCCATGAATTGGAAATTGCTGACGTATGTCATGGGCGCTAACTGCATCCTCTTTTTTGTTTGGGCTCATCTCAACACTGGCTTTGATGAGTTTGAAAACCTGTTTGATGATGGTCTTTGGTACGGAAGATTAGCCGAATGGCGTTCTTACGAAGAAGGAGTCTTTTTGCTCCTCTCCGGTCTGAGTTTCATTGGCACAACCTTTTGCGGGGCTTGCTGGTTCTCAGAATCCAAAAAAGGCCCACATTCCTAAGTCGTGTTTGTCAGCCTCCGCCGCCCGGTCACCTGCTACGGGCTGTCACAAATTTGACCCGCCCTACTCCATGTAAATCTGATCAATCGTCAGAAAGGCCTATCAGGCATCCGGAAAGCATATTCATGGCTCCGATGAACGCAAGAACTGCTGGAAGAACGAAAGCCGTCAGAATGATAAAGATCAGTAAAGCAATATCTGCTCCAGATGCCTGGCATTGAATTCACCGATTCCCATCAGGCCATGATCCAGCACCAACTCTTTGAGTTTGAGATGCATGTTGGCTCGGCGGTGAGATTGCTTCCGGGCAACCCTCAAACCCTTGGCCCGCTCCAACTGGTTCATCTGGTGTTCAATGAACACTTCAACCAACGCCGTGATGGTGCTGGGCTGATCGGCCTTGGGTGCGGTCTGTGAAGGCTCCTGAGCCGGCGTGATGCCCGCAGCAAGTTGGGCATGAATGACCCGGAGCATCTTCACCAATTCATCATGCTTGGTGGTGATGGCATCGGCCGAGGATCCATCCCAACGGCCCCAGTTGTAGACGACCTTCAATGTCTGATCTGCATCCCGGAGATAGCGGGGGATCTTGGTTCTGGCATGACGGCTCCCGCTGGATCGGGAGTAGATGCTGAGTTGGGGTGATTTGAACACTTGCGGAAATTGGCTGCTCATCGTGCAGTCCCTTTCGTTCTGGTGCGCAACTGCGCACCGGATTGAGAGTTGGACTTGCACTCG
>NHCD02000022.1 GCA_002168105.2 Phycisphaera sp. TMED24 | reverse complement strand
TCACTTCCACTAATGTTGAAGAGAGGCTCTTGGAGCTGCAAGAGACGATGCGATTGCAATTGATGGATCGAAGCCAGACGGCCATTCGGTCACTGCTTGGGTTGCATTTGCAATTTTACAGCGACGAGACGATTCGGAGCGAAATTGAGTCATCCATCAAAGCGGGCTGGAAAGGCGTTCCGATTGAGATCCAGATTCGCACTTTGATTACTCTCGGGAATCACGCTGTCCAAAGCGGCGACCTTGAGAATGCCCAGCGACTCGCCGCCGAGGCCGATGGCATGGTTCGTTCCGCCAACTTTACCCCCCAGTGGTTTATCCGCTTGCTGGCTCCAGTGGCATCTCTCAAACATGCTGCCGGACAAGAAGGCGCAGCTCGGCAGATGCTTGACGAGTGTCGCGGCCTGTTTGATGCGGCAAACAATGAAATCAACCCTGTGTATCGCAATCGGACCATGGTTGCCCTAGCCGAGGGGTACTTGTCGGTAGGGGCGTCTTCGGACGCATTCTCCGCGTATCTGGCAGGCTTTGAGCATTCAGCCGCGAACCCCAATGGTCGACCTCAAATGCAAGCCATTGTTCAAGTTGCTTGCTCGTACGCGGTTCACGCGGATTCTGAAAACCAAGAAGTGTCGGCCCGGCTTCGCACTGTTGGGGACGCCCTCTCGGCTCCCTGGTAATCCATGCCTCATCCCGGTCTCATTTTGGCGCTCGTTCTCGCGTCCTGGAGCTTTGCCCAAGATGCCGGGGCGTTGCGCGGAAGGGTGATGGATGGTGATTTTGGTCTTCCTTTGGCCGACGCGAGAATTGTGGTCTCAGAACTCGAACGCACCACCCAATCGGGTTCGGACGGCAACTGGCTTTTGAATGATGTCCCGCCAGGGGTGTACACCATTGTGGTCTCCAAAGCTGGGTTCATCCAAAGCCTACGGGGTGATGTGGTGGTTCGATCCGGCACCCCCTCAGACGTGAACTTTGAGCTGATGGGTCAGTTCGATGATCAAGAAGAGTTCGTCGTTGAAAAAGTAGAGACCGTTGGCGGGACCGAATTGGGCCTGCTTCAATTGAGAGCAGAAAGCCCCGCCCTTCTTGATTCGATCAGCTCTGAACTCATCAGTCGGGCGGGTGCCGGTGATGCCGGAGCGGCACTGAAGCTCATCTCGGGTGCGACGGTTCAGGATGGAAAATATGCAGTGGTTCGGGGGCTTCCCGACCGGTACGTGAACAGCCAACTGAACGGCATCCGTCTGCCCACTGCCGATGCTGACAAACGCGCGGTCGAACTGGACCAGTTCCCCTCCACGGTGATCCGGACCATCGAGGTCAGCAAAACGTTTACCCCCGATCAGCAGGGTGATGCCTCCGGCGGGGCGGTGAACATGGTGCTGAAGGGTGTCCCGGATGTCACCTATTTCTCCTTCAAAGCCTCCACACGCTGGAATTCCCAAGCGAGTGGCCGCAGCGACTTCTTGTCGTACGACGGTGGAGGTGTGGGGGACTTTGGATTTGAAAGCGACAGCCGCACCATCAGCCGGGTTGGTCCGTATTTCGAAGGGCTCGGTGGGGGCACTCCAGATTTCAATTTTGTGGTGGACCGACCNGGNGCGCTTGGCGTTTCAACCATNCAGTCGCCCATTCAAGGGGGNTTCACTNTGGCGGCCGGAGGACGAGANGAATTGTCNAGCAGCATCCCNCTGATTGGCGGGGGGCTGCTNGGCTTGAACACTTCNGTCTTCTACAACCGAGACGCNTCTTATTANGACGACGGCATCAACGACCGNTGGTCGCGTGAAGGTCTNGANGCTGGCATGGCTCCGGCCGANACCCAGCAGACCGCTCCTGAAGAATTTTTGACCCGCGTCTACGACGTCACCCGCGCCAGTCAGTCNGTGAACTGGGGNGGNTTTGCNTCCTTGACCTTGGAANTGGACAACACGGATGTTGCNCTGAATTATCTNTACACCCGNGATGTGANNGACACCGCNGTCTTGGCCACNAACACNCGNGGCCGTGATTTCTATCTNGATCCCTCTTNCGACAGTGACGGNGANGGGTCGCCAGATTTCCCCGGGGGNAACNANGCCAATCCTGACGTCTCGCCCTATGTCCGTTCGGAGGCNTTGACTTACAACGAGCGGTACACCCAGACCCTGCAACTGTTGCTGACCCATCGATTCACAGGATGGCAACCCGACTTGCCAGGTGCCCAGTGGCTGACGCCTGANCTCACCTTCAGTGCTTCCGCTTCCATTGCCTCTTCCTACACCCCAGACTCCAGGCGCTTGGCCGGGATCTGGCGTGAGGGTGGNACNGACGGCAACTCGGACGGCGGCTGGACGTTGTTCCAGCCNGGGGCAAATGTGAACTTNGGNAATCTCACGCGCACNTGGGAAGACATTGAAGAAACCAGCGATCAACTTTCGCTGGATTTGTCNCTGCCTTTCGAAGTCGATCGGAAACGATCTGGGGCGGTGTCGGCAGGACTGTTCGTCGATCGAACAGACCGGACCTTTGACAATTTTGCCTTGTCNAACACCGGTGATACTGGCTTCAACAATGGCCTTGACCCGTCTGACATCAATTACGAAGAGGCGACTCAAATCTTAAATGGGGCGGGCTTCGACGGCTCGTACTCNGATNTTTTTGAAGACAACCCCTACTACCTGCGTGATGCACAAGTTGGTGCCGATTATGCGGGGACGCAAGCCATCGACGCCGCTTATCTGATGATGGATTACCCACTCTCTCCAACCATGTCGGCCACGGTCGGTGCCCGGTTGGAGCANACCGATCTTGGGATCACCGTCACGCCNCANTCNGATTTTGCNGTGTACTACGACTANGTNCTCGGGGGNCCNATNGNACTNGAGCCCGGNNTGGCGGATGTTGATTTCTCNCGNTCCGANTTTTTGCCCGCCGCCAGTCTGAGATGGTCCATCAAGGACGACATCAGCTTCCGCTCGAGCTGGTCCAAAACCATTGCCCGCCAGACCTACAAAGAACTGACCCCGCTGATTCAGCAGGAGTATCTGGGGGGGCCAATCTTTATTGGCAACCAGCGGCTTGGCGTTTCGACGTTGTCCAATCTCGACCTTCGCATGGACTGGACCCCGTATGAAGGTGGTTTGGTTTCAGGTTCNTGGTTCTACAAGGATCTGACCGATCCCATCGAAACCGTTCAGCGGCGGCAAAACGGCTTTGGGTACACGACGGTCACGAATTACGACGAGGGCACCCTCAACGGNATTGAACTCGAGGTTCGCCAGAAGCTTGGTGAGATCAACGACGATTGGTCGGCTTTTTCGGTTGGCTTCAATGCCACGTTTATTGACTCGGTGGTCACCCTTCCGGCGGATGAGGCCGCTACGTTTGACTCTCCGGTCATTCAAGCGCCGATGAGTGAACGCCAGATGGCCAACGCTCCGGAATACCTTTTGAACCTTTTCCTGAATTACGACAACGAGGAGACCGGTTCACAATTTGGCGTGTATTACACCCGCCAGGGCACCAGTCTGGTTGCCGGGGCGACCGTCGAAAACGACAACTACATCCCCAACATCTTCAGCGTGCCTTATGACACGCTTAACGTCACGTTCTCCCAGCGTCTCGGCCGCTACCTCACGCTGAGCTTGGGCGCTCGAAACTTGTTGAATCCGCTGATCAAAGAGGTGTACCGCTCTGAGTACATCGACCAGCAAAACATCATCGCCAATGCCTATTCCAAGGGCATTGACTTTTCATTAAGCCTCTCGACCAAAATCGAGTTCTGAATCTGCAGGATTGATTTATGCAACCCCCTCGATTACCTCAAACCCGAGTCTTGCGTCTGCTCTTCCCAACGTCGCTGTTGCTCATGGCCTTCGGGGCCTCCGCCACCTTGCTTCCCGAGGATGACGGAGCCAATCTCGAGGACACCCGAAGCATGATTGCCGAGTGGGTGGAGACCCGAAGGGTGTATTCCGAAGAGATGGCCAATTGGAAGATTGGNCGAGAGATGCTGATGCAGCGTGCGGAGGTCTACCAGCGTGATATCNCGGACCTCAAGGCACGAACCGCCGAGACCTCNGCCAGCATTACNGAAGCGGACACCCGAAGAACCGAACTCGAAACCGAACGTGATGCCCTTAAGGCCGCTTCGGTTTCCTTGGTCGATTCCATTGCCGCGCTCGAGTCGAGGACGCTTCGCCTGTTGGACCGAGTGCCTCCCGTGTTGTCTGATCGTCTCCGGCCTCTTTCGGCGCGCATTCCTGAACCGGGATCAGACACCAAAGTTGGTCTGGGCGAACGGTTCCAGAACGTCGTGGGCCTCCTGAACGAATTGAACAAAGCCAATCGTGCCATCACCACCGCGACCGAGCGGCGAGACTTTGAAAGCGGAGCCTCGGCCGAGGTCACCGTGGTCTACGTCGGTCTGGGCCAGGCCTATTTCGCCGCCGAGCGGGGGGCGGTCGCGGGCACAGGAACCGCTGGTCCTGACGGGTGGGTGTGGTCTGAAGCCCCTTCGGAAGCCGATGCCATTCGCCGCGTTATTGCCATCTTGCAGAACACCGAGCCCGCGGCGTACGTCGGGCTCCCTATTCGTATTGACTAAGAAGGATCAGACTGATGCATTGCAACTTTGCTTCGCTCCTTGTGGCTGCCTTCTTGGCACTTCCCTCCATCGCTCAATCCGATGAGGTCAGCTTCGATTCTGCTTCCGCCGACATCCAAAACCAGTTGGAAGTGGCGATTGCCGAGTTGGCCGAACTTCGAGATCGGATTGCTTCCGAGACCATTCCTATGAGCCGGGAACTGTCGGCCTTGGAAGCTGAACTTCAGGAGGTGCGGTCCGAATACGACAGCACCGTCCGGGTTCTCGATGGCCGAACTCTTGATCTCACGAATCTCGCAGGTGATATCAAAAGTCGAAATGATGAAGCCAGCTATCTCAACAACCTGCTCAGCGAGTTCATCCGGAACTTTGAGCCTCGGCTTCATATCGCCGAGGTGCAACGTTATGGCGACCGCATTGAAGCGGCACGAATCGCTCCTGAAAGTTCCAATTTGTCGCCGGCCGAGGTGTACGCCGAGCAAATCAAAATTCTTGACTTGGCCCTTGAGCGGCTGGAAGACTCTTTTGGGGGTACTCGATTTGGTGGTACTGCCGTCGATGATGATGGCTCTGTCTTGGCCGGTCAATTTGTCTTGATTGGCCCCGCGGGAGTTTTCTTGGCGGATGACGGTCGAACGGGTGCATCGCATCCTGACCCACGGGCAAACTCGCTCGAACCTTCCATGCTTNCCTTCANCAANCCCGCCGATGCCGAAGCCGCCCAGGCCCTCGTGCAGGATGGTGCAGGCACCTTCCCTCTGGATCCGACGCTCCTGAATGCCAGGAAGATCGAGGAAACAGAAGAGACCTTCTTGGAACACGTCCAAAAAGGCGGGCCAGTGATGTATCCCATTGCCGGCATGTTCGTTGCCGCGATGCTGGTCTCGATTCTGAAATACTTCTCGATGCTGTTCACCCCAGGGGCCAGCAAGCGCCGGATCAAACGACTGGGGGCCGCGGTCTTGGCGAACGATTCAGAAACCGCTCTGGCCGAGGCTCGTCGCATCGGCGGTCCCACTGGTCGAATGCTTGCGGATGGCATTGAGCACATGGACCATCCGAAGGAACTCGTTGAAGAGATCATGTACGAGTCGGTTTTGGAGACCAAATTGAAGCTGCAACGACTGCTGCCTCTGGTCGCCATCATTGCCGCTGCGGCGCCGCTCATGGGGCTGTTGGGCACGGTGACCGGCATCATCAACACCTTCAAGATGATTACGGTCTTTGGTACCGGTGATCCCAAGACCCTTTCGGGTGGTATCTCTGAAGCCTTGATCACCACCAAGTTCGGTCTTGTGGTGGCCATTCCGTCGCNGATTATTCATGCGTTCCTGAGCCGAACCGCGAAAGGAAAGATCGATGGCATGGAGCAAGCGGCCATTTCTTTCACCAACGTACTGGCCATCCTCCAAGGCAAGCCCACTGAGGAAGCGGTCGATCAGGAATCGGAAGAGACGGCTCCCACGAACGCTCCAACTGATGAAAGCAAGCAGGAAGACGCTGAGGATTGATCTTGACCGGACCCGACCTCCAACCTGGTTCCCTTTGGCAGGAAGCCCTCCAGACCTGGAATACGGGTGGCTGGGCCATGATTGCCATCGCGCTGACGGCGCTGGCGATGTTTGGTTTGGGGCTTCGGGTTTGGCTTGAGGTGGCGGCCTTTGGTCACCGTGGGGTCAAGTTGTCCGACTTGCCCAGGTGGTTGGATCAAGCACACCTCCGCGAGGGACGGGTGGGTGATTTGGTCTCTGACTTCGCCGGGTGCGACTCCTTGGACGCGGTTGAACACCGCCTCGCCAGCGTGCAGGCCAGCCAGATTCGTCCCTTGGAGCGTGAGTTGAAGCTGATGAAGGTCTGTGTGAGCGCGGCCCCGCTGCTCGGTTTGCTGGGAACGGTTACCGGCATGCTTACGACTTTTGCGGCCCTGTCAGAAGGTTCGGGTGGCGATCAGACGATGAGCGCCATCGCGGGAGGGATCTCTGAAGCTTTGGTGACCACCATGACCGGGTTGGTCATTGCGCTTCCGGGACTTTTCTTTCAATACGTACTCGGTCGAAAGTTTGCGGAATACCGCTATTTCCTCGACCGACTTGAGACAATGTGCCGGCAGCGTTTGCTTCGCCGGACGATGGTGGCTTGATTCTGGAGACCATGCCATGGGACGATTTCGAGACAACACAGATTCCGGTGAAGAAACGCTGATCGACATGTCCCCGTTGATCGACTGCGTCTTCATTCTTCTGATCTTCTTCATCGTCACCACCACCTTCGTTGAAGAGACTGGGGTCGAGGTGGACAAGCCGCAAGCGGCTTCCAGTGTGAACTTGGAAAAGCAAAGCATCATCATCGCCCTGACCGAGGAGGGGGAGGTGATCTTCAACGAAAAGCCGATCGGCTTCAGTGGCATTCAGCCGCTGATTCGTCGAAAGCTCCAACGGGAAGAACTTCCGGTGATCGTCGAGGCCGACCGGTCTGCTGATGCGGGTGATCTGATGCGGGTGATCGACGAAGCCAAGATCGGCGCCATGGCCGCCGGCAAACCTGAATTGAAAGTTTCGGTGGCCACTCGCAAAGGCGGAGGTGCATGATGCATGATCATTCGAATTCATCGTGGCTGGCCCGCTTCGGGCGATCTTCTTTGGCCTTCATCTTGGCCTTGGGCTGCACCGCGTTCTTTTTCATGGTTCTTCCGTTGCTCCAGGCCATCAACTCTCCATTCCAGGGGGACTCCGTGGGGCGGGCGATGGAAGTGGTCACGGTCCCACCACCGCCACCGCCTCCCATGGACGAGCCAGACGAGCCCGANCCTGAACCCGAGCCGGAGCCGCCCCAAATGGACTCCACCCCCGAGCCACTCGACATCAGCCAGTTGGAGGTCATGCTGAATCCCGGATTTGGCGATTTCTTGGGCGGTGATTTTGGTGTCCAGTTGAAGAGTGCCATGGCCAGCAGCGAGGAGATGAATGAAATCTTCTCCTCGTCGGAACTTGACCAGAAGGCTCGCCGGTTGAGTGTGGTGCAGCCACGTCTTACCTCCACGTTGCTGCGTCAAACACCGGCCACGGTGGTCCTGATTTTTATTGTTGATGAAAATGGTCGGGTCCAAGATCCCAAAGTCCAGCGCACCACGAACACCTCATTCGATCGCTCGGCGCTCGCTGCCATTAGGCAATGGAAATTCGAGCCCGCCAAGGTCCAAGGTCGTTCTGTTTCCAGTCGTCTCCGCCAGTCGTTCTCTTTTGAGAACAACAACTAAGCATCGTTCCGTGCAGGAATTCCTTCCATGATTTCAATGTTTACCGTCAGCTTTGGTTTTCTGGTCTCGGCTGCCTGTGGTCAACTTCCTTCGGAAAGTGACCAAGGGTTCCAGCAAGATGTCCTGCAGCGTGTCTTTGCTTCAGCGGGATTCGCCGAGCGATTTGCCGAAAGCTACTTGGCTGAAAATGATGTTGTCCCCGCCGTCTCCGCGGACGAGCAGTTGGTGGTGCAGGAAGTACAGCAACTTCTTTCTGAAGACAACCGTGATGAGGCGGAGGTACTCCTCAAGGAAAATCTTGGTTTGGCGTCCAGTGCGGTCTACGACTACCTCTTGGCGAATCTGTACTTCCAAGACGAGAAGCTGGATTTGGCGGCTGTTACGTATGAATCAGCCACCCGCAAGTGGCCTCGCTATCGGCAGGCGTGGCAGAATCTCGGGATTGTTCAAATCAAGCGGGGGGAATTTTCCCAAGCCATCCCAGCATTTGTCAAAGTGATCGAGATGGGCGGCGGAACGGCCATTTGCTACGGCTTGCTTGGATTTGCCCATTCAAGCGAGGGCCACCATCTTTCGGCCGAATCGGCTTTTCGCATGGCCATCCTTCTTGACCCATCAACCAAGGATTGGCAAATGGGATTGGCGCGAGCGTTCTTTGATTTGAAGCGCTGGGATGATGCCATCGCGCTGACGGGCAACATGCTCGAGAGTGACCCCGAGTCATCACAATTGTGGATCTTGCAAGCCAACGCCTACATCGGTCTCGAGAAACCCATGAAGGCCGCCGAGAATTTTGAAATTGTCGATCGTCTGGGCAAAGCCACCCCTGATTCTTTGATGCTTCTGGGTGACATCTATCTCAACAGCGAACTCTTTGCCCCTGCGGTGGATGTGTATCTCCGTGTGTTGGAAGGGGTGGGGGCGGACCTCGGCCGGTTGATCCGAAGTGCCAAGATTCTCTCGGCTCGCAATGCCAATGAACAGTCCAAGCGTTTGCTGGGTGCCGTTCAGGCCGAGATTGGACAGGAGGAGACGGATCCTGAACTCAAAAAAGAAGTTCTTCGTCTTTCCGCCCGTATTGCGTTGGCGGAAGGCGAAGGTGATTTGCAAGCGCGGATCCTCAAGCAGATCGTTGATCTTGACCCATTGGATGGTGATGCCTTGCTGCTCCTAGGGCGTCATGCAGTTCGAACATCCAATGATGCGCAAGCGATCTTCTACTTTGAGCGTGCGATGGCGGTCGATGCTTCTGAGGCCGATGCAAATCTCGAGCTGGGCAAGTTGTTGTCGGCCCAAGGCAAGTATTCGGAAGCGCTCCCCATGCTCCGACGGGCCCAGCAAATCAATCCCCGTGAGCCTGTTCAGAGGTTCTTGGAGCAGATCGAGAAGAGGGCTGGCCGTGGCGGCTGACAATTCTTGAGTGCCAAGTCGCACCAGTTCCTGTTGGACGTTGCCGTTCGATGGCCCAAACTCCATAGGGTGCTGAAGGCCGTGGGCCCGATTCATCGCCAAGCACGGCGTGATTTACCTTTGCCCGAATCGCTGTGTCGTGCTGTCGCCGGACAGCAACTCTCCGTCGCCGCCGCCGACACCATCTGGTCCCGATTTGAAGCGTTCCGAGGTCGTCGCGATTTGGTGCCATTCTTGGCGCGGGTGACTGATCTGGATCTTCGTGGCTGTGGCTTGTCTTTTGCCAAAATTCGGTCCATTCGCGCGATTGGAGAGGCTGCGGAACGTGGTCAGCTGGAATCTGGTCGCCTCATGCGCATGGGCCATGGTGAACGCACGGCCTGCCTCACCGAGATCCCTGGAGTTGGCCCCTGGACTGCCGACATGATCGGAATTTTTTATTGCGGTGACACGGATATCTGGCCGGACGGCGATTTGGTGGCTCGTCGAACTTTGCAGAACCTGGTGGGGAAGAGGTCCAAGACTGTTCGTGTGGCCTCAACGTTCTCTCCTTGGCGNTCACGGCTCGCCATGGCCATGTGGAGGGCGGTTGATGCCGGGGTGATGTAATGGTGGAGAGGCTCAGAGTTATCCCTCTTTGAGCGACTCCTGGAGTTCAGCAAGGTGTCTCTCGTATGGCTTCCATCTTCCCATTGAAGAGGTGTAAATAGGCTGGTTGACTTGCGCGTAACTTAGAGTGAGTACCAAGTTTTTCTTTTTATGGAATTCAAGGCAGTTTTCGTCCCACTCCAGGTCAAGATGAGAAATCAGTTGACGAGCAGTCGCCNCCGGTGTTTTTAAGATTTGCTCGTATTCAACTTCTAAAATTGAGTCTGAAAANGTCTTCACCCAGTGGTCCATCAATTTTTTGATGTGACGATAGGCAAAGCCAATATCACGAAGTNTATTGGTGTATGCGTATGGAAATTTTCTTGTGTTGAAGGAATTGCTGAACACCGAGAGTCCAATGTCCATGGGATCTCGATGAACAAAAATGAACTTCGCTTTCGGGTACATCTGGTGGAGCAGGCCNACGTGCCAATAGTTCTCCAGGCTTTTATTTATCACCCTACTGAAGTTNCCTTTGTTGATTCTGGCTAGATCTCCAAGGTGATCTGCAGCCAAGGCGTTCAACTTATTCACATCCAATTCCAGGAGGCAGTCGGGCATCTTTTCCTGCGACTGAATCTTTTTAGGCAATGATGATGCGAGGACCTCGATGTGGCGAATTTCACCGACATTTAGCGTTTTCCTGTGAGATCCGACGATTTGTTCAACCAAAGTTGTTCCTGAGCGGGGCATGCCAATGATAAAAACTGGCAGACAGCTCTTGCACGTACTTTGAGGAAGAGGACTTGGACGTGATGATGAGTAGATGTCGATGAGTTTGTGAATTCGATATGCGAATTCTTTCCGATCGAATTGAACTGTGTCGTCACGATTGGCCTTGTTCCATGAGATCATGGCCTTGTCCACTTCCCCCAATTTGTCGAGCGCCCGACCTTGAATCATTGCAGCCTCGTGATAAAGCTTGTTTTCTTCTGGGACTCGGTCCAGTATTTTTTGCGACCAATCTATTGCGAGCGAATATTCACGAGCGTTTAGATGGAGAAGGCTCATTCCTCGTAGTGCCGATTCANACAAGGGGCTGGTGTCAGTAATCTTCTGCAGATCTTCCATCGCTTGCTCGACCCTGCCGAGTCGCTCGAGAAGATAGCCACGTGTTAAAGCAGCCTCCTCATGGTCTGGCTTTTGGTGCAGGGCGGCCGAAAGTTTGGCAATGCCTAGTTCCGTATCCCCAAGTTCAACATCTACCTTCGCAAGCGATACGAGTATCCCTGGGTTGTTTGGCATGAGTGTCAGCGCTGCTTGAAGTTCCTTTTTGGCCAACTCAAATAGCCCGCCCATTGTCAGGCAGCGCCCTTTCAGGTGGCGTGCGTTCACATCCTTTGATTGCACGCGGAGGCACTCGTCGCAAAGTTTTAGGGCTTGAAGAAAATCGCCCTTTTGAAACGCGTCGGCAGCCAGCTTTAGGTTTGGTGTTGATGTGGTGAAGGCTTTTCGCGACATGTATCTCATCTTATCTTCGGATCAAATTCACCTGAAAATCGACGAACTGATTTTTTGTTTCCAATGTTGTTCATGACAACCTCGACCATTTTTATGTTTGTGTTTGTCAATTTGTTCGATTCGTCGGGATGTTTGTACTACTTTGGTCGTAGAAATGNCCATGACTTGTCTCACCCTACTGCTGACCTTCTCCTTTTTTGGTGATCCTCCTGTCGAATCTCTAGAGAACAACACCTCTATTGAAATCACTCAATCTTGGCCTCAGGAACCCNCGGGATGGACGTACCCCATCGCGGTTTCTGTTCCCGATGGGGAAGTGCCAGCCGGAGGGTTCCCGGTCTGTATCTTGTTGCACGGCAACGGTGGAACTGGTTCGCCCATGTTGAACCAATTCCGTACCGTTTTGCCCGGCCATGCTTTGGTCGCGCCCACCGGCTACCTGAACAGTTGGAACATCTGTACAGAAGGAAGCGATGCTCCAGATTGGGACATGCTTCGAACCCTGGTTGAACGATTGGCCAAGTATGAGAATGTCAATCCTGGTCGCTTGCAGCTCTTGGGGATCTCCAACGGAGCGGCCTTGGTGAATACCGCATTCGTCCTTGATCCGCCTTTGCCGGTTGAAGCGTACGTTGCCGTGGTTTCTCATTTCAACGTGGCCCAGTACCACGAAGGTTCTTTCCACCGTCCTGAAACTGAAACCGATCCCGATCAAACCTGGTGCGGCTATTCATCATCGGTCACTCCACCTACCAACCGCCGGTACCTCAGCATGAGCAACGTCAACGATGGTGTGATCCCTTATGACGGAGGGGCCTCACCGGTCGGGGTGACATTCCTTGCCGCAACAGACTCCATTTACAGGGTTGCACAAAGCCAAGGCTTTACCGGTGACCCTCTTTCTGGCGCACAGCCCCAAGTTCCTGGTGAACCAATCTGGGAATACGTCTATCTCGACGGCCAAGTCATCCACCTTCGGGGTTTGGCCCAACATGGTATGACTCCTGGCCACGAGACCTACGCCAGCGCGTTCCTCAATCGTGATCCAATTCAAGATTGTGCTGGTGATGCAGATGGAGACGGTGAGGTTGGATTTGGTGACCTCACCACGGTGCTCGCTTCTTGGGGAACAGTGGTCGGCATGGACGACTTGTTGCAGGTCTTGGGCAACTGGGGGCCATGTCTCTAAGCGGATGCTTGATCTGCTTAGACCGCTTCCAATTCATCGTTGTTTCGTTTGTTCACAAGACACGAATTCACCGGATGTGTCCAGCACCAGTTCTGGTCACGATGGAGTTAGGGGCTTGATTGTGTCAGTACAGAGTTCAGCCACCACAGCACCAGTGGTGTGCTTCCGAGTCCCAGCACCAGCATGACTTTGATGGCATTGCTTTGGAATCGATGACTTTGTTTGCGAACCCACAAGGCAAATCCAATGGGTAACAGGATCTGCATCATGACCACCATCGTCATGTTGATCTCAGCTATCAGAAGAGGATTCATTCATTCACCATAAATCATCTTGATTGCTGTTGATCAGATTGTGCCTTGCAATTTCTTAACCATTCCTTAACATTCAAAGGTCGTGTCGATCTTCCTCCCTTGTCTTCTGATGACTCTGCAGCCGGCGATTAACTCTGGCGACCGCCCGCAGCTGAATGTCGTCAACGGCAGCCGGCAGCCGGTGGTGGTGCACTGGATCCCTGAAGGGGGAGATCCAGTCCCAGTTGACACGGTTCCTCCTTTGGGCTCCCGGCGTATTCGCACCCACTTGGGGCACCAGTTCATCCTGGTGGGTCAGCACGACCTCCGTGAGATTTCACTTGAGAGCGTGGCCTTGCATCAAGCGGTGAGATTTGACCCTCCGGATCCCGATGGGGTTCCCTCGATGTACAGCCAGCGTCTCGATGCTGGGGGCTTTCCGATTGTGGCTTCGGCCCAGGTCAATCCGTACGCTCTGGAGGAGGCAAAGTATCTGGTCAATCAAATGTTGGGAGGCCAGGACGAACTCCGTCAAGCCATCATTGCCAGCGGTGCCCGCTTGTGCATTTTGGCTTCGAATGAATACACCACCGACCTTCCGGAATGGTCTTGGCTCGCTCAATTGGAACGAGATGACTTCGATGGGGTTTCAGCCAAGGACTACTACGACCGTCGGGCCCGCGGCATGGGGGGGAGTCTGACGGACCCGTTCTGTTCCTGCGGGGAAGAGAATCTTCTTGGTTACAGAGGTGATCCCTACTCCACCGAGAACATCTTGGTGCATGAGTTTGCCCACTGCGTGCATCTGAGAGGAATGTCCAATCTTGATCCCACTTTTGATGGTCGAGTCAAAGATGCCTATCAACACGCCATGCGTCAAGGGTTGTGGTCTGGCAAGTATGCCGCAGTCAACCACCATGAATATTTCGCCGAAGGCGTCCAGAGTTGGTTCAACACCAATCGCCAGAATGATCATGACCACAACCATGTGGACACCCGCGAAGAGTTGCAATCCTACGACCCGGGGCTCGCTTCACTGATAGAAGAGGTGTTTGGTGATGGGGCGTTCAGGTACACCCACCCGCTGACCCGGCTTACGGGACATTTGGAGGGATACCAACCTTCTCATTCGCCAAAGTTTCAATGGCCCAAACGACTGGCTCCCGCCATTTTGAGTATCCGGGCCCAGACCCAAAGCCGCATTGATTTGGCTGCAGGTTCTGCACGAATGGGTCAATAAACCTCAACTGGTGCTGGTCATCATCATGTCTTCGGAGGCCAGAAGGGTGTCGATGATCTCCCGGTAGGCCCAGGCTTGGTCTCGTGGTTCGTGCATGTCGACCACCCGATTGAACTCACCCAAAAGTCGCTTCCGAGCTTTTTCAGGAATGCCCCAAGTGTCTGTGTTCAGGACAGCGTCCAAAGCGGTGGCGTATACCGCGGCACAGCTGATGGGATCGCCGTCGTTGTACAGTGGGACTCCGCGACGCAGGGTACGTTCCAAGAAGGCTTGGCATGGCGACAAGGGCAGTGGGGGCGGCATCAGGACTCGATCGATCAGGTGCACGACGCCGTTGGATGCGGTTACGTCGGTGGTTTCAACCACCACGTCTTCGCCCACAAAGACCCGGCCTCGGACCAAATCAAGTTCAAGCGTTGTCCCCGCGAGAGTTTTCAATGAAGTCTCACCGGAAAGAATTCGGTTGGCGTCGAATCGGCCGGCGACCACGTGGTGGGTCAAAATTCGAGTCAGCACCGGCTTGGCCTCGGGTTGAAGGAGAGACTGCAAGGCTTCTTCACCCAAGCGGGCGAAGGCGGTATCGGTCGGTGCAAAGACCGTAAACGGACCATCACCTGCCAAAGCATCGACCAAACCGGCGGCTTTGACCGCGGTGACCAGAGTATCGAGACGTTTGGAGGCAATCGCGACTTCCGGAATCGAGGCCGAAGTCTGAAGAGCAGCGGGTTCGGCGGCGGTGAAAGCGAGTGACGCAAGAAGGGTACTGAACATGTGGATGCCTCGGCAGGGACGAAAAGTTGACTGGCCGTGACCTTTACGGCGCATTGGACAAGGTTAGGCGTCCATAAGGACTCACCGTCAAAATTCCCTTCGCGCGTGGCTGTCTTGGTCCTTAAGGACAGGCCCCTAGGCTGGACAAGATCTCGAGCAGGTCTGCCCCATACAAGAGCCGCCTCGAAACGCACTCTGGATCACCATAGCGCTGTCTTACGGGTACAAATTTCTGCCTTTGGGTATCTTTTGAACTATGAGACATGCCGTCTCGAATTGAAGTGACTTATTTCATTAAGGGCTATTCCGTGCATCGATATCTTCTCTCCATAGGCGGTATGCGTTGCGGCGCTTGTTCTGCCAAAGTTCATAGTGCACTCTCGTCGCTTGAATCGGTCCAAGTCGTTGAGGTGGACCACGAGCGCGATCTTGCATTCGTCTCCGCAACAGCGGTCCTCCACAAACAAGAAGTGCAATTGAATCTCTCCCAGGCTGGGGATTTCTCTTTAAAAGAGATGAATGCAGATGAGGAACCATCTCCTCCAATTGGTGGTGTCCCTTTGACCACCGGCGAATCTGACTCCTCCCCAGAAGAGCCTCCGTCCCAAAGCCTGTTCCCATTGTTTTTGATTGTCGGTTACATCTTTACGGTCACCTTCCTCATTGCATGGTCAAATTCTGAGTGGTCCATGGACAGCATGATGCGTCATTTCATGGCGGGATTTTTCTTGGTGTTCTCTTTCTTCAAATTTCTTGATGCCCCAGGATTTGCCTCTGCCTTCAAGATGTACGACCCCCTGGCCAAAGCCATCCCGGGATGGTCTTGGATCTATCCGTACATCGAATTGATGCTCGGTGTCGCCTACATGATGTCTTGGCAACCATTCGCAACGAATGTCACCACCCTTGTTTTGATGTCTGTTGGTGGGGTGGGGGTCTTGCAATCTCTTCTGCAGAAGCGAACCATCAGGTGTGCCTGCTTGGGGACCGCTTTGAATCTTCCAATGACCAAGGTCACGCTGGTTGAAAATGGGACCATGGCTGCAATGGCGGCGTTCATGTTGGCTGGTTGCGCTGCCCCGATGTTAAACGCGCCTCTTGCTTCGCTGGGGATCGAAGATGCAACCTCACTGCAGGTCTCTGTCATGGCTCTAGACGGTGACACATATCCAGACATGGGAGCTTCGGATCAAGAGAATCTGATGCATGGTTGGACCATCCTTCAGGTGTGCTCTCTGGATCAGGGCCCTCCCTCAATCCAGGTTCTTAGGGCGCTCAACTCAGATATTGCCCAGGGGCATGCGGGGATCCCGGTGGATTGCTTTCAACCTCGGCACGCCGTCCGTATCCAGTCCCAAGATGCAGTGAAGGAGTATTTGATTTGCTTCCAATGCCACAACTTTCAATGTTGGGTTGATGGCTCACTTGTTTCGAGCGGTTCCATTTCGAACCACTCTGAAGAAATCCTGAATAGTGCAATCACGAGTTGTGCCCAGGATGCGCCGGAAGAATCTTGATTGTTCATCGGGCACGAAATGCATCCCGACAATATCAAGTTGGACGAGGGACAGTTGAATGATGTGTATCTGCGTCGCTGAGAACGAAAACTATTTTTTCTGTGCGGATATCTAAGAATCGTTCTTTGCTAGATTTCCCAAGTGGCATTGGCTTGCTGCTCACCAATATATGTACTAATCCTTCGACTTGTTGAAGTGAAGTATGGCAGTGGATTTCTGGTGATCTATGGTTTCAGTAGGTGAAGTAAAAAGTAATCTGAATCGATCCGGTTCCCCACAAAGAATCGCCATTTTGGGTGGCGGAAGTGCGGACCTTATGACCGCGAGTCCGAGGATCGAAAAATGGGGAATCTGAATTCAGTTATGGATTGGCAAATTCCTCAGGCGCGGGAACGCCAAAGTAGTAATCTTCGCGCCAATCGTTGCGTGCAATGGCATCCGTATGCCCATCCACCCAAAGCGTGACCGTTCGATTTCCGACATGCCGAAAGCACTCTTTCCAGTGCTGGCTCCATTGGGGCATGTCTGCACCGTTGATCACGCCGTCGCCGTTGGCATCCCAGCAGTGGTCTCCGGACCCTTCGATTCTTGCTTCGAGATGAGATTGGCAAACCAAGGCTTTGTCAGGGTGCTTGAGTCCACTCAACGCTCGGCCCTCACCAGCCCGAGCACCACTGCGGTAGAAAAGGCAGATGCGGCGGCCACTGGGGTCGTCGTACCAACCCCGTGGAGGCGCGTTGAACGGGGTATCTTTGTTGACCGCGTTCAATCCGAAAGACAGGTACCACTTGTCGATACAAGGATTGGGTTCTGCCGGTGATCCATTGAAGCTGTTTTCCGGGAAGTCCATCGGGATGTCTGCGGTGTCAACATCGGCATACCGCGTCATGGGGTCGTGCCAGGCTTCTTTGCCGACGCCGGTGAAATCGGAAAGTGGCAGGCCCCAATAGGCAGCCCCAGGGGCTGACTTGTAGTCCCAGGGTTTGCTGCAGTCGAGTGTGTCGGGCGTCGCGTTGGATTGCGGTGCCAGCCAGCGACCGAGGTTGTACTTGTTGTCGATGAACCGATCTTTGTTTTGGTTCTGGTACTTGGCCACCGCGGTACCAATTTGCCGCAAGTTGGAGTTTGCGGTGGTGGTTTTNGCANTGTTCCGGGCCGTGCCAATGGCGGGAAGCAAGATCGCCGACAGGACCGCAATGACCCCGATGACCACCAACAATTCAATGATTGTGAATGCACGTTGTTGATTTGCGTAACGCATGAAGCAACTCCAGACAGCCGAACACGGCTGGGGACAAAGAGTTGGGACGAAGATCACACCAAATTCGCCCCGGGCTTCGTATATCGACCGGTCAGGTGGGCGGGTCTGAATTGGGGGCGGCTGGCGATTGAGGCCGGCTCTTACCGGACGCTTCTCGGGGGCGGTTGGGCAAAAGTTCTCGTACAAATTTCGCCGCTTTGGTCGGCTGATCGGTATTGATCANCCCGACNCCACAATCGATCAGAGTCCTCCAAGCTTCCGGAGTATCCGGCGCCGCCCACAACCGAAGCAGGCGACCTTCAACTTTGACCCGCTCCGAAAGAGCACGAAGTTTGGTTTNCTGGTCAGGGTCGAGCGTGCCCAGTCCCGACCACNGGAAGCGGCTGCGGAAGGATTGGCTGATCATCGGCTTTTCGAGGAAGGACAGCTGCNTGCCGAGTCCAGTGATCCGCCCNTCGATTCCGCACGGGGCACCTTTCTGGTCGGAGCCCGAACCCGAGACGGCCAGCAAAACGCCACCATCGCCTTGGTGGCGGCCCGCCGGCGCNTTNAAGATGTCCGCGTACTNTTCCAGCACGACTTTCAGGGCCGGCTTGCTNGAGGACCAGCCGGTCTTGACGTCCACCAGAAGGATTAAGGGGCGTTTGTCTTGGGGGTACACGCGTTGCCTTGCCCGGACGATTTCGGCCAANGGTGACAGGTACATCGAAGTGAGGGTTCGCTCGGGTGTGACCTCTCGAGGGCCGTGGCCCACCATGAGCTTTCCTTCACGCACNACCACGTCTGCTTCAATNGACAAGCAGCCCGCTTCAAGGGCTTCCTGCAAAGGTCGGCTTCGCCAGTAGTCGTTGTGGGAATGAACCGGGACCGCGGTCTCGGCGGTGGGAGGGAGGCACAAAAAAGCGATGAGCATCAACATGTTGCGTTCTCCATTTGGAAGGACCGAGGTGTTTTATCCCAAGCCGGGGGCGAACCCACGACGCATGGTGTTTTCTGTGATCACGCGTGGTTCCACAAACTGCAGCAGGTAATCCCGACCGCCGGCTTTGGATCCAACGCCACTCATGCCGGCTCCACCGAAGGGCTGGCGGCCCACGATGGCCCCCGTAATGCTTCGGTTGAGGTAGAGGTTTCCGACGCGGAACTCTCGCCGCGCTTGAGTGAGGTGGGCGGGCTTTCGGCTGTACACGCCTCCAGTGAGGCGGTATCGACCGTCGTTTGCCAGTTCTAATGCGTGCTCGAAGTNCCGGGCGCGTATCAACCCCAACACNGGACCGAAGATCTCTTCTTGCATGAGCTTGGATTTTGGATCATCGNTCACAAANACATGCGGGGCGATGTAAGACCGNNCTGGCATCAGCCCTTCCTCGGGGAGTTCCATGCCNAGAACCAACTGGTCTTNTTGCTTGGCTGCTTCGATGCGCTGTCGAATCATCGCGGCCGCGTCTTCATCGATCACGGGGCCAACATCCGTNCTGGGGGAGCGCGGGTCGCCAATGATGAGNGCCTCNGTCGCGCCGATNAAGCGTTCNAGGAATTCATCCCAAGTTTCATCAACCACGATGCAGCGTGAACATGCGGAGCATTTCTGGCCTTGGAACCCAAAGGCACTGGATCGGACGCCAAGCACNGCCTCGTCTAGATCGGCGGAGGCATCCACGATGATGGCGTTCTTGCCACCCATTTCGCAGACAACCTTTTTCACNTGGGTTTGCGCTTCGCTGGTCAATCCTGCGGTTTCGATGATGTTCAGGCCAACCGCTTTGGATCCAGTGAATGCGATCAANGCGACNCGAGGGTCNCTNACCAANTGNACACCNACGGTTTCTCCNNGNCCGGGCAGGAAGTGCANCACATCTTCGGGAGCNCCAGCTTCNCGNAGNATGTCNAAGAGCATCCGGGCGATNCCGGTNGTCTGCTCGGCCGGTTTCATGAGGACAGGGTTGCCCGAAACCAGGGCGGCGACCGACATGCCACATAAGATGGCCAAAGGGAAGTTCCACGGTGCGATGACGGCGCAGGGGCCGCGGCCTTCGTGGATCAACGCATTGTGTTCCCCGACGTACTCGCCGAGTCGTTGCTCTTCAAACAGCTGAATGGCTTCTCGAGCGTAGAACTCGCAGAAGTCGATGGCTTCGCAGGTCTCCGCATCGGCATCCCGCCAGCCTTTCCCGTTTTCATGAACGATCACGGCCGTCAGTTCGTCACGCCGAGCACGCATGATGGCCGCAGCTTGGGTCAGAACTTTCGCNCGAACTCTTGGGGCCTCGTCTCGCCAACGGGGGAACGCCTTGTGGGCGGCAGCAAGCGCGTGTTCGGCGTCGTCCTTGGTGGCGTCCACGGGTTGATGGGGCACGGTTGTGGTATCAATGGCGGTTTGGAAAGCGGTCCGGACGGCGTCGTGGGCGAAATCGCGTGGTGCTTCNTTCACATACGGTCGATCATCACCAACCCCTTTGACCCCTGAGGTCAACAGGTGTCGTTCGGGAGCGTCATCCAACAGTGCTTCGCCGGGATCAGGCTGGGTGTGGGTGACATGCGGTGATGCAAGCAACTTGTTGGGGTCGGGCTTTTCCGAACCGGCGGCCAGCAGCCATGATTCGTTGGAGGTGTTCTCGAGCAACCTTCGCACCAAGTAGGCCATGCCGGGAATCATCTCCCCAACAGGGACGTACTCACGAAGTCGCAATCCTTCGTCCACACTTGCGGCCTTGAGTTCATCGGCCATGCCGTAGAGCATTTGCAGCTCCAGCGCTGACTCGGGAAGGCTCAGGTGCTCGCAGGAAGCCAATGCAAATCCGATAGAGCGGGCGTTGTGCGAGCCCAAGGCCAGTTTGATGCCACCTTCGTTGGTGGAGCGTGGGGTGGATTGGAGGAATTGCCAAGCCATCTGCTCGAAGCACGCGTCACTGTCTTGCTTGCGGCTCCATACGGGGACGGGCCAGCCCATCTCTTCGGCGTGGATGGTCTCGTAATCCCAGTAGGCCCCTTTGACCAAACGCACGGTCAGTCTTCGGCCCGTGGCTTTGGCCCAATCGATCATGCTTTGGGCGTCGTCGCTTCCTGACCTGAGGTAGGCCTGCATGGCCATGCCGGCAGGGAAGTCCTCCAACTCGCAGGCCCGTCGCACCAATTCCAGCGTGAGGTCTTTGGATTCGTGCGACTCCATGTCGAAGTTGATGAGGACATTGTGTTTGGCCGCCGCTTGCAGAATGGGTCGCATCCTGAACAACAAGTCTCGGATCGAACCTTCGGTGTCAATGGGGTCAAGGGTCGCCGAAAGAGAGCTGATTTTGACGGAGACGTTGGCCCGGGGGACCGACTCGATGTGGTCTTGGTCCAAGCGGTCGTTGGGCTCCCAAGTGGAAGCAATACCTGCCAACCCCTCGATCATGTCGAGGTATCGCTGCAAGTACACGTCGGCTTCGGCATCGCGCACACACGCTTCGCCGAGGAGGTCCACCGAGAAACCAATGCCACGCTTCCAAAGTTTGCTGAGACTCTTCTTCGCGCTCTCTGCATCGACCCCGGCGATGAACTGTTTGCCCATCGTCTCGACTTGGCTTGTCACAGCGCTGCGGAAGACACCCTTGGCCAGGCCACCTGCGGAAACGGCGGTGCCCAAAAATGGTGGCAGCTTGACCCCTGGCTGGGTCAGATAGTCCATGAGGTGTTCGTGCACCGACTCTGGTGTGTTCAACCGTGGGAAGACATCCACGAANCGGAACAATTGCACNTTGAACGCTTCATCCTTCAGCGTCCACTGCATGAGTTTGTCTTGCCAAAGCCCACTGGACAGCAATCCACCTCGATGGCGTTGGCTGGCCTCCAAGATGCGAAGGCCGTGTTGGGCCACCAATTCCTCGGAGGGACCACCAACAAGACCACCACCCGTGTTGACAGCGGTGAGCGGAGTTGGTTTCGAACGGCGAGAGAAGAGACCCATGAGTACTCCACATCGGGCCACAAAGGGACGTGGCTTTGACGGCAAAGTATAGGTTGCGCTTGCATTCAGCCGTGTGCTTGCGCCAGCAGAACATCAGCCAGTCGGGTGATTTGCTCCGTGGGTGCGTGCCGGAGGAACAAACTGGGTTCGAGCATTTCCAACTCAATGACACACCAGCCGTGCTCGGGGTCTCGCAGGAGATCGACCCGAGCGTAGGTCCATCCTCCCGGGGCAACTGCAATGGCCCGCTGGGCAATGTCCAGGACCTCTGGCGGGGGTGTCCAAGGCTTGTCTTTGGCCCCAAAATCATCCTGAACCCGGTAATCACCCGGGACTGGAATTTTCTGCACGCCATGGGACGGCGATCCCCCCCAATACAGCACGGAGTATTCGCCTTCGACCATTACGGTGGGGCAAAAAGGCTGCAGCAAGACCTCATCAAACGTTTCGAGCAAGGATTCTGCGTGTTGGTGGGCCTGAGGCAATGCACTGGGCACCTCAAAAGGCAGGGTCCCGCTGGCGGTCGCGCCGATGGCTGGCTTCAGGAAGGCTTGGTCTCGCCCAAAATTGACAGCATCCTGAATGGTGTGGAGGTTCTGGGCGGTCAGCCATATGGTCGGCATGGTGGGGATCCCGGCCTGGGCCAAATCACGCAAGTAGCGTTTGTGCATGTTCCAGCGCAGTGTGGAGGCGGGATTGCACAGGTTGCCGTCGCGCTCTCGGGCATCGATCCATTTGGCGAAGGCGTCGGGATGCTCTTGGTAGTTCCAGGTCAAGCGTGGGACGACAAGATCGTAGGAGCTCCAATCCGACTCTTCTTCCCAGTTGGGGGTCTCCAGATGGACGCCAAGCCGGCGCAGAGCGGTGTGCAGGGGTTGGTCATCCACTTCCCATTCGGGCAGATTTTGGCAGCGGGCAAGGGCCAAACGGGTCGTCATGCGTTCGAGGGTATCCTGTGCGGTCTTCCAAGACGATCGTTTCCCTGGAGTACCCGTGTCTGATTCCACAAACATCCCTCGTGTCCCTGCTGGTGTTGAAGTCGTCCCGATTCTGGATTTCGGATCGCAGTTCGTGCAACTGATCGCCCGCCGAGTGCGTGAGGCCGGGGCTTTCAGCATCTTGCTCGCGCCGGATACCCCAGTGGAGGTGCTTCAAGCACTTCGGCCCAAGGGGATCATTCTGTCGGGGGGGCCATCCAGTGTGGACGGTGAGAACGCGCCCACGTGCGATCCCAGAATNTTGGACATGGGTGTTCCGGTGCTTGGTGTCTGTTACGGGCTGCAATTGATGTGCAGCTTGTTGGGGGGACGTGTGATCCCTGCCGACAAACGGGAATACGGCCGAGCCAAACTGGCGGTTGAAGGCAAGGGAGGCATGTTCCACGGCATTCCTTCGGACACCAGCGTGTGGATGAGCCATGGCGATCAGATTGTTGAGTTGCCAGATGGTTTTGAGACCGTGGCCGCCACGCCGACTTGCCCCTTCGCGGCGGTCCGGCATCCNGACCGAAATCTGCACGGCGTGCAGTTCCACCCCGAAGTGACGCACACGCCGCATGGTGTGGAGATGCTGCGAAACTTCCTGTACGAAATTTGTGGGTGCAAAGGCACCTGGCGAATGAGTGATTTCGTGGAAACCGCGGCGGCCGAAGTCCGCGAGAAGGTGCAGGGGGCTCGCGTTATTTGTGGTTTGTCGGGCGGGGTGGATTCTTCGGTGGTGGCCGCGCTGCTGCACAAAGCCATCGGNAAACAGCTGACGTGCATTTTTGTCGACAACGGGCTGCTTCGAAAAAACGAGCGTGACTTGGTAGAGAACACCTTCCGAGATCACTTTGATGTCGACTTGCGGGTGGTGGATGCGTCCGAAGCCTTCCTCAAAGATCTCGAAGGCATCACTGAGCCTCAAGAGAAGCGTCGCCGTATTGGCCACCGATTTATTGAGGTGTTCAAGGAAGCCGCTGCCGATGTCGAGGGCCCGGTGAAGTTCCTTGCCCAAGGCACCCTGTATCCCGATGTCATTGAATCTGGACACGGCCATGCGGGTACCGCCGCCAACATCAAGTTGCACCACAACGTGGGCGGGCTTCCTGAGGATCTTGGTTTTGAACTGGTGGAGCCACTTCGGGATTTGTTTAAAGATGAAGTTCGAAAGCTTGGTGAAGTCCTGGGAGTGCCAGATCAGATCGTTTGGCGACATCCCTTCCCGGGACCGGGCCTTGCCGTCCGCATCATTGGTGACATTACCGAGGAACGTTTGGATCTTCTCCGAGAGTGTGATGAGATTTTTCTCGAAGAAATTGTGAGTGCCAATCTGTACCGAACCACCAGTCAGGTCTTTGCGGTGCTTCTCCCCATCCAATCGGTAGGGGTGATGGGGGATGGCCGCTCGTACGAGTCGGTCGTCGCTTTGCGAAGTGTGGAGACCCAAGATTTCATGACGGCCGACTGGTCACGTTTGCCGTACGAGGTTCTNGCGGANGCAAGCAGCCGAATCTCAAATGAGGTCAAAGGGGTGAATCGNGTNGTGTACGACATCAGNTCNAAGCCGCCNGCGACCATTGAGTGGGAATGATGTCTTCAGTGATGGCTTGGGAGATCACCTCTCAGGCAAAGTCGCCGTGACTTGACCGGGATNTCACTGTTCTTGGGATTGATCGAAGTCATTCTTGATTCGAGCAAACACCAAATTTCCCGCATTGGTTCGCACGGTATTTGTTGTTTCGCAAGTTACAACCTCGNCAATNTGAGCATCGGCATGCTCGACCACCACCATGGTTCCGTCGGGCAGTCGACCCACCGCTTGCCCCGGTTGTTCGCCCGATTTTTCCAAACGCAACTCGAACTCTGCCCCTGGGTTTCCCAGAGGGCGAAGCGCCAGGGATGCCTGCTCGAGATCAACGGTCGGCAAGCTTCGAACTTTGGCGATTGCTCTGAGGTTGGCATCAAGAGTAAGCAGCCTGCCTTGGAGTCGTTCTGACAAGGCCACGAGCTTCTCATCTGCCCCATGGCCGGGTGGGTTGTAGGGTTCCAGCACCACATCAGCCCCCCCTCGAAACTCCCGTATGGCTTGCAGTGACTTGAAGCCACGGCGGCCACGCTCGCGTTTGCTGCTTTCCGAAGAATCGGCCAGAGCCTGCAACTCTCCCAGAACAAATTCAGGAACCACGATCGAGGTATCTACCATTCCAGACTGAAGAAATTTGGCGAATCTTGCATCGATTAACACTGAAGTATCAACCACCAGCGGACGGCTGCCTTTGGCCCGCCGGGTGAATTCCACGTAAGGCAAGACAATCCGAAAATCATCTTTTGTGGCCAGCACGATGGACACCGCGAGATAGCAAAACGTAATGCCAAGCGCGAGTTTGCCCATCAGCAAATAGGCCGGCCAGGGTGGGGCGGTCAGGTACCAAGTCCGAGCCGCCAGGTCGATCAGTCCCGAAAGGGCGTAGGCACTCACCAGTCCCACCACCACGCCAAAATAGATGGCAATGACGTTGGCCAAACGTTTCTGTGGAGTGAAGACGTCAACCAGCACGACCAAGGAACCGAGTCCCACCAGCAACATGAAGGCCCCGGCATAGTCCGAAACCACCACTTCGTCCGCGGTATTGGTCATATCTCCCACAAAGGGGAGAAGGGCTGCGGTGGCCAACAGAAGGAGGTAGGTCAGCCGCAACACAATCAGCAGACGGCGTCGTGCCGTCTCGGTGGCTCGGCGGGCATCCTCCAGGGTGGGGACAGATGGTTGGGAGTTTGGCGGCATGCTGGCTTGAGTGTACCGCTCGCCAACCTCGACTAAGATGGATCCGACTCCCGGAGAGGACGGTCGGGCCCCGCGGGTGGCACGGCCGTGAATCTGGTCAGGGCCTGACCGCAGCAGCCATAAGCGGACCGGCCAGGCCGTGGATCGCCTGGCCGTCCTCCCCGGGACTCAGAGAAGGATTTCTTGTGTCGTACACCGTTCTTGCCCGTCGTTACCGCCCACGCCGCTTCGAAGATCTCGTCGGCCAAGAGGCGGTTTCAGCCACGTTGAGCAAGGCGATTGCGTCCGGAAGGGTCGCCCACGCTTATCTCTTTTGCGGCACGCGCGGTGTTGGAAAGACCACCAGTGCTCGAATTTTTGCTGCGGCGATCAACGCCCCAGAAGATGAGACTGATTTGGCGAAGGTACGCGAAGCCATTTTTCGAGGCGAAGACCTTGATGTCCAAGAACTCGACGGCGCTTCCAATCGCGGCATCAATGAAGCCAAAGAGGTAATTGCTCGGTCGGTTATTGCCCCTTTGGGAGGGCGGAAGCGGATCTGCATCATTGATGAAGTCCACATGTTGACCCGAGAGGCCTTCAACGCCTTGCTCAAAACCATGGAAGAGCCACCGGCACATGCCATGTTCATTTTGTGCACCACGGACCCAGAAAAAGTGCCGACGACAATCTTGAGTCGGTGTCAGCGGTACGACTTTCGCCCGGTTTCACGAGAACGACTCGCCGACCACCTTCATGACGTGATGCAGCAAGAAGGTGTCGAGGCGGAGATGGAAGCTTTAACGCTGGTGGCCGAAGCCGGAAGAGGTTCCGTGCGTGATGCGTTGTCTCTGTTGGATCGGGTGCTCTCGGCTGATGCAGAGTCAGTCACGCTGGCCGGCGTCCGTGAACTTCTTGGACTGGCGACGGTTTCCCCGGCACAACTGGTCGCACGTTCGATTGCTGATGCCGATGCCCAAGGCGTCCTGAGTGCGTTGGCTGAAGCATTCCAGAGTGGTGCCGAGCCAGAAGAGGTTGCCTCTGATTTGGCCGCATGTTTCCGTGATGCAATGTTGTTCGCCGTTGGCGGCGTTGAGTCGGTTGGTCTTCATCTCAGTGAAGGTCGTCGAGAAGACCTTGAAGTTATCTCGGCGGCACTTCCGGCAGACTATCTGGCCTCAGGGGTCGGCTTGGCGGATGAGGCTGCTCGATCCGCCAAGTACAGCAGCACCCCCCGCGCCGTGGTGGAGGCCATGTTGCTGAAGTTGGTGTTCGATCTCGGGGGTCGAGTTGAATCCGATTCATCATCGAAGCCAACTCAAAAAAAAAAGCCTGAGCAAGTGCGCGAAGTGAAGCCCTTGGCACGACCAAAATCGTCCGAGGCCAAGGACTCACGCCCAACACCACCGGTCTTGGGCGACGCACAACGCCCTCAATCTCCAAACCCGAGTCCCCAAAGTTCACGTCAAGTCACCGAGTCTTCCCGGGAGCCATTGAAGCCCACGGTTGCGGTGAATGCCAGCGGTTGGGCCACTTTTTTGGCTTCGGTGGAAGGCGATGTGCGTTCGGAAGTTCGGGTGGAGTCGTTCGGTACACCAACCTTCTTGGCCGACTGTCTTTCTTTCCAAAATCCAGACCCAGCTTCTTTTCCCACCTCCCAACGAATTGCGGAACAGGAGTGGTTGCAAAGTGCTCTGCACCGATTTGGAATGGTTGGCGTTCGGGTTGAAGTCAAAATCCAAGTCGATCACGAGGATGTCAAATCAACCATGCAAAAGATGCAGGGGCACCCCTTGGTTGAAAGCCTTGCTCGTGCCTTGGAAGGTGAAGTGGTCGGGGTTCAGATTCGTTCGGAGGCCCGCGATGTTTGATGCGTTTAAACAAGCCGGCGCCATGGCAGGGATCATGAAAGAGCTGCCCAAGCTTCAGGCTCGAGCCAAAGAAATTACCGAGATGCTCGAAGCGGCACGGGTGGTGGGCGAATCCGGTGGTGGTGCAGTACGAGCCCGGGCCGATGGTCGAGGTCGTTTGGTTGAAGTGGTGGTGGCACCAGCGCTGGCCAGTGCAACCGAGGAGATTGGTCCTTTGGTCACCGAGGCTGTTCGTGATGCCCAAGAAAAAGCCACGGCACTTGCAGCGCATGAATTTGGCCGAGCCGCTGAAGAACTTAATCTTCCCATCCCCGCGGAGACCCTTCGTGGTTTATTGGGGGGTGCCTCTTGAGTGCTGGCGGCCCACCCACATTGGAGACTTTGGTTGATCGTTTGGGTCAACTCCCTGGTATCGGGCGTCGAAGCGCGGAGCGTCTGGCCTTCTGGTTGCTCCGGGCTTCTTCAGATGACGCTTTGGGCTTGGCCGAAGCGATACGTGCGGTTAAAGAAGATCTCGTTTCTTGTCGCGTGTGTGGTCATCTTGGAGAATCAGATCTTTGTGCCATCTGCTCCGACCCACGCCGAGATGCTGGGGTGATCTTGGTGGTCGAGGAGATCAAGGACCTGGTTCGATTTGAATCAGCCGGGCTTCATCAAGGGGTGTACCACGTCTTGGGTGGGGCCATGGATCCTCTCTCTGGAGTTGGCCCAGAACACCTCGGGGTGGACGGATTGATTCGCCGATGTCGTGACGCAGCCTGCAACCTTCGCGAAGAACCGGTCCGTGAGGTGGTGCTGGGACTGAATCCGACGCTTGATGGTGACACCACTGCGTTGCATCTTGCGAATCAGATCGAACCTTTTGACATCCGAGTCACTCGGCTGGCCCGTGGTCTTCCCAGCGGCGGGACCCTCGAACAGGCCAGCGTTTCTGTGTTGGCCGATGCCATGGACGACCGGCGTCCTCTGGGCGGAGAGACGTCATGAGATTTGACGCTTCGCAACATCAACGCTTAGGGCAGATTCAAAAGCTCACGCCGAGCATGATCCAGCACATGCAAGTTCTGCAGTTGCCCTTGGCTGAGTTGGAGGCGACACTCGAAGAGCAGTTCGAGTCCAACTTTATGCTGGAACAGGTTGAACCCGAAGCTCCCGCAGAAGTTATGGCCAAGTCTGAAAACGAGGCTCCGGTTCGAGAAGATGAAGCTGGTTTTGATCGCCTTGCGGAGTCCGAGCGTACCATGCCGGAGGCAACGGAAAACCTCTATGAATCAAGGCCCAAAGCCAAGTCGGATCAGGAACGCGATGGCAAGACTGACGCCATGGCCAATGCAGAGGGTCGCCCCCAATCGATCGAAGAGCAGTTGCTGGATCAATGGCGAGATGCTGAAGTTTCATCCGAAGTGGCGTCCTTGGGAGTTCGGGTGATTGAACATCTGGCTCCTGATGGATTCTTTCGGCATGACGTTGAAGAACTGGCCAGCAACCTGGAGGTGGATGAGATTCATCTTCGCTCTGCTCTCGAGGCCGTACAGGGATGGCTGGAACCTCCCGGTATTGCTGCCCGGAGTTATCCCGAGTGTTATTCCATTCAGATTCAGCGCCGTGAATTGAATGACGCTTCGGAAGATGCTGACAAGTGGTCTCTTCTGCTTGAACTTTTGGCCCACGACTGGGATGACTTGCTGAACAACCGACTCAAAAAGATCTCGGAACATCGTGAGTGTCACATCGCTGAGGTTGAAG
>NHCD02000021.1 GCA_002168105.2 Phycisphaera sp. TMED24 | reverse complement strand
CTGTCCGCCGGGATCTCACAGGACAACTCGGTAGCAAGACCCAGCCCTACGTTTTTGGTGGCGGGTTGCGCCAAAGGCTTGTCGGCTTGGAGTGCTGACGAAAGCGCGTCTGCCCCGAGCCCAAAGGCTCCGACAGGTCCGATCCCAGTGATAACCACGTTGTGAAGCGGCATGAACTCAAGATTCTACCTGCTGCGGGTTATTTCTTGCTGATTCGATTCGCCACCAAAAGCGCAATTTCAAGGGCTTGTTCGCGGTTCAGTCGAGGATCAACTTGTGACCGGTAGGCCCGTTCGAGGTCATTCTCCGAAAGGTTTCGGGCGCCCCCGGTGCACTCCGTGACGTCTTCGCCGGTTAATTCGAAATGCACACCACCAAAGTGGGTGCCCATGCGTTCGTGCACGCCGATCGAGCGTTCAACTTCGCCAAGAATGTCATCGAAATGGCGGGTCTTTCGTCCCGACGCGGTGGTCACCGTGTTGCCGTGCATGGGGTCGCACACCCAGACCACTTGCCGGCCATCGGCTTGCACGCATTCAATCAGCCGTTCCAAACCTTCGTTGACCGACTGCACTCCAAAGCGGTGCACCAAGACCAAGCGTCCGGGTTCATCGTCGGGATGCAAGATATCCATGATCCGGCGTAGTCGATCGGGCTCGGTGTCGTCACCAATTTTGACCGCCACGGGGTTTCGAATGGTGGCGAAGTACCGCACGTGCGCACCATCGGGGTCGTTGGTGCGTTTGCCGATCCAGGGCAAGTGGGTGGAAAGATTCCACAGGCCGTCGCGCCGTGGCACTTCCCGGGTGAGGGCCGCTTCAGCTTCGAGGTGCAAACCCTCGTGGCTGGTGAAGAAATCAACACGATCGGTCTGTCCCAAGTGGCGACCGGCAATGGTTTCCATGAAGGAAATGGAGTCTTGGATTTCTTCAACGATCTGTAGGTACCGGTCGGCGTTGGGGGAATCCGCCACGAATCCTAAGTTCCAGTATTCCGGGTGGTGCAAGTCTGCGAATCCGCCGTCGATCAATGAACGGATGAAATTCAACGTGAGCGCGGCTCGTTCGTGTCCCTTGACCAACCGCCATGGATTGGGAGTGCGATCTTCCGGCGTGAAGGCGGGGCCATTCACATTGTCACCGCGGTAACAGGGCAGTTCGACGCCGTCTTTGGTTTCGGTGTCCTTGGATCTGGGTTTGGCATATTGACCCGCGAAGCGGCCAACTCGGACGACCGGTCGCCGGGTGCCGTGCACCATGACCAGGGACATTTGCAGCAGCACCTTGAGTTTGCCGGCAATGGCGTCAGAAGAGCATTCGTCGAACGACTCCGCACAATCTCCACCTTGCAAGAGGAGCCGCTTGCCGCTGGCGGCTTCCGCCAACTGGGCTTTGAGGGCTTCGATTTCCCAACTGGTCACCAGAGGCGGCAAAGCACGGAGTCGAGCCACTGCCGCATGGAGCTCCTCCTGGTCTGGGTAGGTCGGCTGTTGAAGGGCCGGGAAGTCTCGCCAGTCTGACTGCGTCATCGTGATTCCTCTATCGGCTTCTGGGCATCGCGACCCAAGTGGCACTTTGCTTTGCGACCAAGATCTTGCCGGGGGTTCCCAAGTGGCCCCGCCCGGATTCGAACCGGGACTGGCACGGACCTAAACCGTGTGCCTCTACCAATTGGGCTACGGGACCAACAATCGGGCTGAAGCAGCCAGTCTTGGCGTGTAAACTTATATTTGAAATGAGTTTACATGCCGAAAGGGTGCTGAATGAACCCGAATTTTTAACCATCATACGGTCGCATTTTGGAGTCGGTGTTGCCGCGCGGCCCGATAGTCCAGAAGTATGAAGCGGCGAAACACATGGCGCCCTTGGCTCGATCCGGTGGGTTTGGTGGCGCGATTGCTTCTGGCAGTGATCGCCTTGTCCACGGCCGTCGAGGTCTTGGAGGCCACCACCTCGTTGCGTGAAGAACGTTTGTCGTTCCTCGGCATCAGCGCCGTGGGCGAGCTCGACTTGATCTTGGGTCTGCTCATGCTGGTGGCTGGCACCTTGGTCTTGGCTGGGCTTTGGACTCGAGCCGCGGTGCTTGGGGTGTTGTTGACGTGGTGGCCAAGCTTTCTTGTGCCTGAAGACGGATCCGATTGGATCGCGACTTTGGCGGTTGGAGGGTTGGCGATCCATTTGCTGCAGCGCGGTGCCGATCGATTCAGTATCGATTGGGCCTTGGAGACCCCGCAAGACCCGCCCTCGATCTTGCGTCAGCCGTGCACGGTCGATGCACAGGATGATTTGGTGTAAGCCAGGCGGGTTGGGTTCCGCTTCTCCCCATATTTCTTGGTTCTGAAGAACTTCTTCCTCAACAAAAGCGTGGTGCCAGTCAGGCGGTAGGCTTTGGACTCGATGTCTGAGGCGCTTTGCGACGAAAGATCTTCCGCCATGTCGGATGACGTGGAAGCCACCCTTGGTGAACTCCGTCGAGAAGCCAAGATCCGTCAAACCCTGCCGTGGTTCTTGTCGGCCTTGTTGCATGGCTTGGTGGTATTGGCTGGTTTTTGGATGACCTTTTTGGTGATTCAAGGCGAAGACGAGCCTCGTCCGGTTGCGGTTCGTTCGGACTTTGAAGCGTTGGCCTTTGCCCCAGTTCGCATGCCTCTCGAGAGTGTGGACGTGACCGCGTCACGCTCAGCGAGCCTGAAGCCACCAACTTTCGACCTCCCTCTTCCCGAACTTGAAGCGCCTTCTCTTCCAGCATCTGCTTCTTTGGCACCATCGGTGCTGGCTTCTCCATCAACTTTAGATCGGGGGGAGAACGCATCGTTTCTCGGCGTCTCAGGCAGCGATGTCCAACGTGTTGTGTATTGCATTGATGCTTCTGGATCCATGATTCGGTCGTTGCCCATGGTGTTGGAACACTTGGGGCGCTCGATGGCGCAGCTTGCACCACCTCAGCGGTTTTCGGTGGTCTTTTTCCAAGACAACGACGCTGTCCCCATGCCCGAATTTGCCACGTTGCCATTGGCCACTGCAGATCAGAAGCGTGCGGTCATTCGGTGGATGCACCAAGAGATTGTGCCCCGTGGACGGTCCAACCCTCTGCGTGCTTTGGAGCTGTCCTTGGCATTGCAACCCGATGTGATTTTCTTGCTCAGTGAAAATATCACCGGGGCGGGTCCTTTTGAAATTGAAGCCGAACGCTTGCTGACCGCGCTGGAGGATCAAAACCCGGTTCTGCCCGATGGGACTCGAGGCACAGCAATCAAGTGCATTCAGTTTTTAGAAGAGGATGTCTTGGGCGTGTTGCGACAAATCGCAGAGGTCCACGGTGGACCGGACGGCTACAACTTTGTGGAGCGAGACACGGCAGGTCGGTTGCGTTCCCGACAAGACGGAATGGAGAACGAAAAGGGTGATTGACATGGGAATTCGAAGGGCTTGGGTGATGGTGGGTGTGCTTGGTCTGACGCTAGGTTTGCTGGTGGCCCCAGCCGAAGCAAGTCAGGAACCCGCGTCTTCGTCACGATCGTTTGCCGATGCTTTTTTTGTTTCGACCCGCGCCATGCCAGATGGGCAACGCAGCGTCGAATGGCTGGGCACTGGCATCATCTGGCTGTTGATTGCCGCCAGTGCGGCCAGTCTGGGGGCGACTCTTTATTTTGTCTGGAGCACCCAATCCAGCGCTTTGATTCCCAGCCAGAGCCGCGGTCCGGTCTCTCGTTTTTTGGCTACGGGCGGATATCGCAAGGCCATCAGAGTTGCTGCGGAGGACCACAGCTTCTTCGGCACCGTGCTTCATACGACACTTCTGACGGCACCCAAAGGTCATGCCGCCATGGTGATGGTGATGGAAGACGCCGCTGATGAAGAAACAGCCAGGCGGTTGCGAAAGGTGGACTTCCTGAACTTGGTGGGTCAGCTGGCGCCGATGGCGGGTTTGTTTGGCACTGTCTACGGCATGATTTTGGCGTTTCAATCCATCGTCTCGGCGGGGGGGAACGCCGACCCAGTGTTGTTGGCGGGTGGCATTGGTACCGCTTTGGTCACCACCTTTTGGGGATTGGTGGTCGCGATTCCAGCCTTGATGGGATACGCGGTTATTCGCAACCGAATCCTTAACGCGTCGGAAGCTGTCGTGGCAGAAGTGACCAACTTGATCCGCCCATTCGACCCCGACCTCCGGAAGTCTTCGGCTCCACCGGCCAAACCCGCATCCAGCATTGAACCGTCGGGAGACTCCACCTCTGAACCATCTACCGAAACACAGCGAAATCCAACGATGGCTGGAGACTGATGTCAACCTTGATCCACACCAGACGCAAGCATGCGCCGACGCAAGTTGAGTCCAACTTGACTTCTATGATCGATGTGGTTTTTTTGTTGATTGTCTTCTTCGTTTTGGTGTCCCAAGTGGTCAGCCGTGAAGCGGAGCCCTTGGATTTGCCTGAGGTTCCGGACGCGGCGGCAGCGGTTGCTGGGGAAGAATCCCGGTTGGTGGTCAACGTGTTGTCAGATGTCGATCAACCTGGCGTTGGTCTCCGCGCCATGGTGTTGGGCCAACCTTTCTCCATCGATACCGAGGGTTGTCAGTTGTTGACCAAGAGGGTTGCGGTTGATTTGGAGCAGCAGCCTGATTTGGCCATCCATTTGCGTGCAGACCGTGAGGTTCACTTTGAATGGATTCAACCCATTCTCGACGCATTGCGTTCGGCCAGTGCTCGTGTGGACGGTGCTGAAGCCAAAGTGCACTTGGTCCTTCTGGATTCTGCATCCTGATGGCCCCTGTTGAACCGAGTCAGTACGTGCCTGAAGCACCGCGTTTCGAAACGCGGCGGGCTCAACGTCGAAGCGAACGGAAGTTCAACCGACGGTCGAGTTGGAGACCCACGCTTAACCTCACTTCGATGATCGATGTGGTGTTTTTGTTGCTGGTGTATTTCATGGTTGCCACTGAATTCAAACAAGCTGAAGTGATCGAGCGTCTTGATTTGCCCAATCGCTTGGGCGCGGGTGTGGTGGATCCCTTTGAGGTTCCGGATCATCCGGTCGTGATTACGGTGACTTCCCAAGACACAGATTCCCGACGCGCCACGGTGGCGGCCGGATTCACCATTGGGGTCGAAGGTTCATTTCCTCAGCCAACCACCCCCGAATCGCTCACCATGCTGCTGTCGGAACGCCGGATGGGGGGGACTGGGGGTCGTGGTCTTTGGCCCGAAGACCATCCGATTGTTCTCCGGCCCGCACCAGGAACAGATTGGGAACATGTGGTGCGCACGTTTGATGCCACGGCTCGAGCCGGCTACAACAACATTTCGTTGAAATCAAATGAGGGTTGATCATGCATTTTCCAAAGTGGTGGAGCGAGTCAATCGTGCTTGACATTGATGTGAATCGAATTTTCAATCTCCACCTGATCACCACGTTGGTTGTGCTGGCGTGCTTTGGTCCCAGCAAACCGGTCCATGCGGGATGGGTGCTGCCCGAAGAGCTTGCTGATTTGGATCGAAAGATCGCTCAAGCCGACCCTCAAGAGGCGATGGCTCTTCGTCGCGAACGAATCATTTGGCGTGAGCAGCATCTTGAGCCCACTACCACACCGGCGCGGGTGGCTCTGGATCATGCCGAAGATGTCCTCTTGGTGCATCTTCGTTCGGGGTCGAACGCGTTTCGCCAACTTTGGACCTGGCCCCTGGTCGTGCCCGAGCAACGTCAAACCATCCACGCTTGGGTTCGCGTTTTGGACCAATGGAGTGCAGCCGGAATGGCTGCGCTGGACCAAGAGATTGCAGCGTTGGAGCAGCATCCAGATTTCGACACCGATCCCGTTCTTCGTTTGGACCGATCGAATCTGGTTTGGCGTGAGCGTGACCACCGCGGCCCATGGTTGAGGTTCTTGGCGCTCAGCCACCTCATTCAATTGGACCGTGTTGAGGATCTTCCGATCGCACCCCGCGATATTCGTTTTGAGGAAGCGACGCCCCGGGACGTGATGCGTCGTGAAGCCGCGATGTGGAGCACACGTCTGACAAGCCAATTGCGGCGTTCCAATCCGGGGTCGATCCAGCAGGATTTGGTGTTGTCACCATCCGCGATCGCCTTGTTTGAGTTGCATGAGGCCATTTTTCAGAACACCGCCAACCGGTCGATTGACACTTTGGATCGGCATACCTTGGATTCACGATCGCTTGAATTGTTGACTCCTCCAGAACAGCAGTTGTTCCAATGGCTTTCGGGAGAATTTCATTTTCAAGAAGAACCACCTTGGTCTTGTTTCGATTGGGCCAATTTGAATGTTCTGCAGGCGATGGTGCATGCACCCCTCTCGGCGGAAGGGTTCAGCAACAGCATCAAGCCTTGGTTTCGAATCCGAGGTCATCTTCGTGGAACTGGACCAGATTGGTCTGGTTTGGTGGGGACCCGCATCGCTCGCTTGTGGCGTTGCTGGGAGGATTCACCACGTTCGGATTGGTTGGCAGAGCATGCTCCACCTTGCGGCTTGGTTGCGATTGCCTCCGAGTTGGCCCGAATCGACCCCAAACGATCGACCGATCTCTACGAACGAGCCATGCGCCAAGCCAATGCGGAGGGTACGGACCTCTCCCCGTTTATCCGAGCCTCATACGCCCTTGGAGCGCAAGCATTCCAGGCCCAGGACATGGGCCGAGCCATCACGATGTTCCGGCAAGCCACATTCGGCGCTCCGGTTGGGAAGGAACCGGACCTCGATGTGCTGCCTCCAATTCCTTCGCAGTGGGATGGCATCACTCGATTGCTCCAAGCGTGTGCGGAGGTGGCGGCTCCCGAATCTGAGCTCGTGCCTCCAGAATTGCTGCGTTCCCTCGAACCCATGCTGAACACGACCGAGGATGACTTGGCCATGGCTCGATGCTGGGTGGGTCTTGGTGATGAAGGTCGAGCCCAGTCATTCGTAGAGCGCGCCCTTCGGGATGATCCCGACTCGGCGGAGGTGCACACGGCCGTTTTGGCGATGGAGCGTCAGAAAGTCGCCCGGTCGACTCCCGAACAACAAATCACCAAAGCGCGTGCGGCTCGGTCAAGATTGGACGCTTTCAAGGCTTCGTTCCTGAAGCCAAAAGACCTCGAAGCGCCAGCGAACCCAGTCCTCGCCGGTGAGTATCGACTGACCACTGTCGAAGTGTCCTTGGCGCTGGATGGCCCTCGATCTGCCCAACGGGCGTTCCGACAAGAGCCATGGCCGAGCGTGTTGGATGACAGCATGTTGGGTGAGCGGGTTGCCCTGGAAGCCAAGGTTGCCGCAGCGTTGGGGGTCTCCATGTCTGGGGGTTTGTGGGACCAACTGGAACGCGACCCCGAGCAGATGGCACCGGTGTTTGCGGGCATGCTTCGAGACCAGTTGTCCATGGCCAATCGGTTGCGGCACACCTTGGCTGCTGAAGCCAGCCAGAGTGCGCCACGCGCGACGCTTGAAGAGACCCTCAAAGCCTTCTCACGATGGTTGCTTGCCGAGGAGGATCCCTCGGCCGCTTGGTTGGAATTGGTGGCGGATGCTTGGCTCTTCCTGGGCGAACACAAGACGGCCCTGTCGGTGTACGACCAATTGCTTGATCTCCAGTCCGACGCAGCGCCTTGGCTTTTGGGTCAAGCGCAGTGTCAACTGAATTTGGCAGGGTCCAACCGCGACCAACTGGTGGACCCGATGGCCACATTCCGTCGGCTCGCTTTGGCCACGTCTCCTCAGAAATTGCCCAAGGTGTACTGGTCTTGCCAAGTGGGCATGCTTGAAATTTTGCAACGCATTGGGACGCCACCATCAGAATTGTGGTCACGTGTGGAACGACTCCGATCTGCCTCGCCAGATCTTGGTGGGGTTTGGTTCCGCCCCCAGTTTGAAGCTTTCCAGCAGTCGAACTGAAACGGCGAACTGAAACGACTGATGTGGTTGTGAACCGCCGTTGGCGGAAAGAATGCCCGCTCGCGGCTGGGGGGTGCGCAAGAATCGCCGGTTGAAATCGATTCCGTTTGTTCCGTTCGTACAGCTTGCCCCACCGGTTCCGAAACATTTCAGCTTCTGCATTTGACAGCGCAACTTCCTTGCCCGATTGATTTGTGTGGCGGAACCGTTTCGTGGCGTTCGCCGAATGTGATCAAGGATCAAAAGATCCTGCGAGGGCCAGTATGTCCAGAAGCCATGGAGAACTCGAGCATTACCTGCAGGAGATTGGTCGCACCAATCTTTTGACGCCGCTCGAGGAGCGAGAGCTGGGATGGTCCATCATCAATGATGGTTGCCATGAAGCCAAAGATCGGCTGATCCGAGCCAACCTTCGCCTCGTGGTGGCCATCAGCAAGAACTACAACAACCGTGGCATGACGTTGTCTGACCTGATCGAAGAGGGCAATGTCGGGTTGATTCGCGCGGCAGAGGGTTTTGATCCTGCGCAAGGTGCTCGTTTTTCGACCTACGCTTCTTGGTGGATCAAGCAAGCCATCAAGCGCACGTTGCTCCACGCACGCCAGCCGGTGCATATCCCGGCCTACATGGTTGAATTGATTGCTCGAGCAAAAGAACTGGCTCGTTATTTTGAGCAAAAGAATGGTCGTCCGCCCACCGATGCGGAAATGGCCAAATCGCTTTCAGTGCCCCCACGAAAATATGCCGTGGTGCGCCAAGCGATGGACACCCAATCCGCGAGCACCATTTCAACCGCAAACGACGACGAACAGCGTGGTTTCTCGGAGACCTTTGCGGACGCCAGTCAGGCGGCTCCCGAAGAGCAAACCGGCAACCGAGAGATTTACAGCGTGGTGATGGAACTCCTGGACGTCATCGACGAGCGAGATGCCAGCATTTTGCGTCTTCGATTCGGACTCCAGGGTGAACAACCCTTGACCCTGAAAGAGATCGGTGCTCGAATTGGTCTGACGCGGGAACGTGTCCGCCAGTTGGAGTCGGAAGCACTGGGTCGCATTCGCAGCGCTATCGAATCCGGGCATCCCGTCCGTTGGTTTGAAGAGCGCCGCAAAATCCGCCAGGGTTGATCTGGCCGAAAGTACTTTGGATCGAAGGCCCTTAGGGCCGTTTGTAGAATGGCATGGGCACGACGGTGGCCTCTGCCACACTTCGTCCAATCTCCACTTGCAGTTTGGTGCCTTCGCTGCTCCACGTGGTGTCCACCATGGCCATGGCAATTGACACTTGCAGGGTGGGTGAGACCACCCCACTCGTGACGTGACCAAGCACCTCGTCTTGATGTTTCACCACGGCGCCTTGCCGTGCGGCACGGGGTGCGTCGATGTTGAGACCAACCAATGTGGTGGGTACGCCTTGTTCGGCCTTCTGCCGCAGTGCTTCCTGGCCCACAAATCCTGGAGCATCTTTCTCAAGCGTGACGGCGAATCGGAGTCCCGCCGAAATGGGGTCCTTGGTCTCGGAGAGTTCGTGGCCGTACAACGGCATGGCGGCCTCCAATCGCAAACTGTCTCGCGCCCCAAGACCAGCATCCACCACGTTGTGCTCGTTGAGATCGTCCAGCACCTCGATGATGGCTTCGGTGGCGGTGTTGGGTGCGATGATTTCGAAACCATCTTCCCCGGTGTAGCCCGTCCGGGCGACAAAAAGCACGTGCTCACCGTGTTCGATCAGTCCACACCGGTATCGCTTCATTTCTGCCAAATGCGGCCATCGGGCCGTCATCCGTTGCACCGCGGTTGGACCTTGCACCGCAACCATGGTCGAGCCCATGGTGTCGTCTGAAATTCCTGCCCCGTGTTTGTTGTGGGCCCGCAGATGTTCCACCACGGCCTCTCGATTGGCCCCGTTGCACACGACCAAAAAGTCTTCCGGCCCCATACGGTTCACGATGAGGTCATCGATGGTGCCCCCGTCTTCTTGGCAAGCCAATCCGTACCGAGCTTGCCCATCTTTCATGCCCGCTATTTTTCGGGTCACCACACGCTCCAAGAGGCTTTCGGCGGAGCGGCCGGTGATGGAGAGCCGCCCCATATGGCTGACATCAAAAATAGATCCAGAGGTTCGCGTGGCGTGGTGCTCCTCAAGGATGGACCCAAAGTGAAGAGGCATTTCCCACCCGGCAAACGGGACGATCTTCGCGCCTTGTTGGCCGTGCCGGGCATAGAGCGGGGTGCGATTCAAAGCATTCTCGGACATGCCCACAGGGTAGCCATGCCGGATTGTCGGAGTTGCCGGAATGACCTGAACCCATCGAGGCTCTGGTTCAGTTTGCGGCTCGTTTGCCCTCCATTCCTGGTCGACGTGGACTCTGGAGAATGCAGATGCCACAGTCCCAATTGCCAAAAACCAGCCTCCGCCAGCGCCGTCCTCAACCGGTGGCTCGCGTTGCCCCTCAGCCGACTCAGGACAAGGCTTTGGGCACCATGGCCTTGGTTCTCTTTGCCTTGGGGATGATTGCCTCCTTGTGGCTCGGTTGATCCGGCATGGGGGGTATCCTCCCCCCACATGTCGGTTGCGTCCCGCATCCTGATTTTGCTGCTCTGCTCCTCTTTTGCGGGAGCCGAGGATCTGATGGTCACCTTGGCCGGTCGGCCGGTGGGGACGGTTCGCGTGCTGGGAGGGACAGAATCGGACACCCGATTTGCCCTCAACAACCTGCGGAGTCTGGCGGGCTCTCCTCTGGATGCCGCCATCGTCCGGGCGGATATCCGACGACTGACGGAGTTGGGTCGATTTTCGGAAGTGGTGGCCAAAGTCACCGAGCGTCCCGATGGGGCGGTCGATTTGGTGTACCGCGTGGTTCTCGCGCCCATCATTCGTTCGGTCGAAGTCCAGGGCAACCGCCGTCTCGGTTCCGAAGAAATTTTGAACCGTGTCCCACGCTTGTTGGGTTCCATACGAGATGAAGCGCTCCTCGAACGTGCGGCCCGCGATGTCGAGCTCTGGATGCGCGGCGAAGGGTATTTGGAATCCCGAGTGGAATTCACCAGTGGGGACCGACCTGAAAATCTGATCCTGTTGGTTAGCGAAGGTCCTCGGGCCAAAGTGCGATCGGTTCGATTCCGCGGAAACGCTTCCATGAAGGGCGACCGTCTTCAACAGTTGGTCGAGGTGCAACCCGCCATCTTGCTGTTGGAATCGGGCACGCTTGATGAATCCAAACTGGACGAAGACGCCAAAGCGATCCGTGACTTTTACCGCGGTCGAGGCTGGCGAGATGCCCGAGTGGATTGGTCCGTCACCCGGAGCCCTGACGACCGCGAAGCCGTCGTGACGTTCTATGTGCTCGAAGGCGTCCGCTACCAGTTGGGCGATGTGCGCATCGAGATCGCTGAAGGTGAAAAGGCGGTGATGGATGCCGCTCAGATCAAATCATTGTTGGGTCTCCAACTTGGCAGCCCTTGGGAACAAGCCAGCATTGATGCTGCCATCGTTCGGGTGGAGTCTGGGTACCACGCCCTGGGCTATCTGGATGTTCGTATTGTTGATCGACCCGTCCGCCCCGGGCCGGGAGCCAATATTGATTTGCAGTTGAAGATCTCTGAGGGATCGCTCTCCACGGTGGGGCAAATCAACATTCGTGGCAATGTGGTCACGCGTGACAAAGTGATCCGACGTGAACTGGACTTGCGTCCCGGACGTCCTTTTGACAAGACCGGAATCCAAGAAGCCGAACGTCGACTCGACAACCTTCGGCATTTCAGTGAGGTTCGGGTCCAAATCGAACCCCCGAAGCCAGATCAGCCCGGCGTCCGCGACTTGCTCGTTTTTGTTCGAGAGCGCAACACGGGGGTGATTTCTTTTGGGGGCGCGGTTGGTTCGGACAGTGGAATCTACGGTGAGTTCCGGTACAGCCAATCCAACTTTGATGCCACTCGTCCTCCCGAGTCCTGGGGTATCGATGGTCTTCGGGAAGGCTTCCGCGGTGGTGGTCAGAACTTCCAGTTGACCATTCAGCCGGGCACCGAGTTGTTTCGGTACAGCCTGAACTTTGAAGAGCCGCGGGTGTTTGACACCGAGTGGGGATTCCGAACCAACTTGACCTGGCAGGAGCGTCAGTACATCCGACAGGTTGAATCCTCCCGCCGGGCCACCGTGGGTGTGGATCGAAGGTTCGGCAACAACTGGAATGCTTCATTCAATCTGCGAAGCGATGCGGCCGAGATTGATCCGTCGAATGACTCGGTACCCGTTGATTATTTCTTGGATGGTGACCGTTCCACCGTGAATGGGGTTGGTCTACAACTTCGCCGCACGACGTTGAGCAGCTTCTTCCGGCCCACTGCTGGCGGAAGCGTTGAGCTCTCCTTGGAACAAGTTGGATTCTTGGGCGGAGATTTCAGTTGGTGGAAAGCTGATCTGGAATGGACCCAATTCTTCTTGTTGGGCACCGACGATCAAGGACGCAACCGGGTACTTCGTTGTAACGCTCGCTTGGGCAATATTTTTGACAGTGTGCCTCGGGTTCCGCTGTGGGAGCGCTATTACCTGGGGGGGAATTCACTGCGTGGCTTTGAGAACCGCACCATCAGCCCCAAGTCTGTGCGGGCCAGCGACGGAGAACCCAGTTCCGATCCCATTGGCGGTTCGTTCTTGGCCTTTGCGGGCTTGCAATACGAGCATCCACTGGTCGGCGAGAATTTCGCCCTCGCAGTGTTTGTTGATTCGGGAACGGTTCTCACTGAACCTGGTGTCGAGTCTTGGCGGGTGGCGGCTGGTATCGGTGGCCGCTTCTATCTGCCCTTCCTGGGTCCAGTCCCCATGGCCATCGATCTGGCTTGGCCGCTCGTTCAAGAGGATTTGGACCAAACTCAGGTGCTGTCTTTTCGAGCGGAACTGCCTTTCTGAGCCAAGGTCCCTCGACGGGGTATCCTGTACCACTTGAAAGCCAAGATCCGTGTGATCTTGTTGGAGACCGTGTATGCGAGTCGCAAGTTGGTTCCCATTGGCAGTGCTGGTGGGTTGGATCGGGGCCGATATGGCCGACGGCACCACCGCCAGCTCCGCTTCTGCGGTGATTGTTGCCGTGGTGGATATTGAGGAAGTGATTGGTGGTCTTGAGCAGCGGGCCGATGCCGAACGAAAGTTGCAGGCTCGTGCTGCAGAAATTCAAGCCGAAGGTGATGCGTGGAAATCCCGGTTGTCCGATGCGGAACAGGTCATGCAAACGGCCGAAGGTTCCGCCGCCCAGCGTGAGGCAATTGTGGCGTTCAAGGATCTTGAGTTTCAGTATGAAGCCAAGATGGCCTATTGGAACGACATTTTGGAACGCGAGCGGGTCAAACTGTGGCAGTCGGTCTTCGCGGAACTGCGTGAGGAGGTTCGCAAAATTTCCGAGGCCCGCGGCTGGGATGTGGTCGTGGCCGATGATTCCTCAGCCGAATTCTTCCCCTCCCGGGAAGCTCCCCTTGAGGCTCAATACAAACAATTCATGCGCGATCGCCGCATTCTGTATGCCGGGCAACCGGTTGACGCGACCGCAATCATTTTGGACCAGATGAACCGAAGCTGGGCCGCCGGATCTCAAGGAGAGTGACATGAGTCAATCACGCACCATGATGTTGATGTTGGGATGCGGCTTGGCTGGCTTGCTTCTTGGTTTTTCGAGAAGTGCCGAAGGCCCAGTCGTGGTGGTGGATGTGGTGGCTGCCATCGAAGCTTCAGATGCTTGGAGTCAAGAGGAGGCTCGCTTGGTTGAGCTGGCCCAGCGGATGCAATCCGAAGCCGAGACGTTGAAGGATGAAATCACCACCATCCAAAATGATTTGCAGTCGGGCATCTTGACCCCAGATTCGCCCGAACGGATGCGACTTGAAGATCAACTGCTGGAAAAAGCCAACGCGTTCCGGGCCATGCAACGCACCATGGAGCTTCGCATCAATTCAGAGAACGCACGGATTCTCGAGCAGTTGCACGGCTTAGCGCAGAAGTCCATGGCGTCTTTGTCCGCCGAGCGCGGCTGGACCGTGGTGTTGCCTCGGACGCCATTCACTGTTCCTGAGTCTCTCGATCCCAACATCGTTCGTAGTGCGATTTTGGACCAATCGGTATTGCACGCCGAACCTGTGGCCGACGTGACCGCCATCGTGACCAGCCGGATGAACGAGCTCTGAGCCTTCCCGCCACTGCTCAGGAACTCGCCACATGCCTAAATGCTGAGGTCATTGGTGATCCTTCTCGAACGATTGTGGGGCCCGCGGCGCCTGAGCATGCGGCTTCGGGAGATGTGGTTGCGGTATCTGGAACCGCATGGATCGCAGTGGCCAAGGCCTCGGCCGCGGGAACCGTGGTACTTCGGACGCAGGACCTTGAGGCCTACGGTGATGCCCAAGACAAGACATTGATTCTTGTGGATGACGCACCACTCCGGCGGACCCTCGAAATTTTTGCGCCGAAGGAAGATGTTCCTGCCCAAGGTATTCATCCTTCCGCCGTCGTCGATCCCAGTGCAAGCGTGGGCCACGATGTTCGTATTGGCCCATTTGTTCAGGTTGGCCCCGGGGCCTGCTTGGGTGATGGGGTCATTCTTGAATCTGGATCACAAGTGGGCGCTCGGGCAAAAATTGGTGCACGAACCCACTTGCGACACCACGCCGTTTTGGGTCGCGATTGTGAGCTTGGTCAAGACGGGACGTTGCACGAACACGCGGTGGTGGGGGGAGAAGGCTTTGGCTTTGATTATGCCCCCGGCCGACCAGCTCACCGTCTGCCTCATTTGGGGGCGGTTTGCATCGGCGATCGATTTGAGCTCGGAGTGCAGTCCTGTGTGGACCGTGGTCTGTTGACGAACACCTCCATCGGCCACGACGTCAAAATCGACAACTTGTGCCAAGTGGGACACAACGCCACAGTGGGCGATCGAGTTCGCATGAGCGGCATGTCTGGCGTCGCTGGTTCGTCGGTCCTGGAGGATGACGTGGTCCTGGCAGGTGCGGCCATCGTGAAAGATCACGTGACCGTGCACCAAGGTGCCACCATTGGGATGGATTCCTGCGTTATCTCGGACGTTCCGGCCGGTGAGGTCTGGTCTGGATCTCCTGCCCGCCCGCACCGACAATTCTTGCGATCGGTCGCCCTCATCAATAGGCTGGCACGGTCGAAACCTGGGCATTCCTCATGAACGCGTCCTCTTCATCCAACCCGCAGTCAATTGTGTCCCAGCGAACGGTGGCGGCGGTCATCGAACTGGAAGGCGCCGGACTTCTCACCGGTGAACACTGCCGCTTGCGCTTGCTTCCCGCGGAGCCTGGTACTGGTCGGGTGTTTGTTCGTACCGATTTGGAGCCGGCGGTGCAGATTCCTGCGTTGGTGAAGTTTGCTCGCCGAGCCGAGCGACGCACCATCTTGGAGCTCGGAGAAGTACGTGTCCAAACCGTCGAGCATCTCTTGGCTGCACTGGCGGGGCTTGAGATCGACAACGTACGAATTGAACTGGATTCGACCGAGCCTCCAGGCTTTGATGGGTCAGCCCAAGTGTTCGTTGAAGCCATTCTGGAAGTCGGCATCGTGGAGCAGGATGAACCCGCGGCGGTGCTTCATCCCGAGAATCTGACGGCAGAATCCGAAGAGCAAGCTTTGGTTGGATTGGCGCCGGCCAAAGCCGGTGGCCTTGAAGTCATGTACGACTTGGATTACAGCCGTGACGATGGTTTGGACGACGGCCGCATTCAGCGTCAGTCCGTGTCTTTGGCGCTGACGCCAGAGATTTTTGCCACGGAGATTGCACCCGCTCGAACCTTCTGCCTTGAAGAAGAAGCAGAAGCGCTTCGGCAGGCTGGTTTGGGGCGACATCATCGGGAAGGGGACATGCTGGTCTTTGGGGCGGATGGTCCGATTGGCACCGAACTTCGCTTCCCGGAAGAACCTGCCCGGCACAAGATCTTGGATTTGATTGGCGATCTGGCTTTGACCGGTCGCCGCATTCAAGGCCGGCTCTTTGCGGCCCGATCGGGACATGAACTCAATCGCCGACTGGCGCTTTCGTTGGTGCATGATCTTCCGGTCGATCCAAAACTCCTTCGCGAAGGTCGCGCCATGGACATTCGGTCCATTCAGCGTGCCCTCCCGCACCGCTACCCCATGCTTTTGGTGGATCGGGTTCTGGAACTGGATGGAGATCAGAAAGCCATTGGCATCAAGAATGTCAGCATCAACGAGCCGTTCTTTCAAGGGCACTACCCCAATGTCCCCATCATGCCTGGCGTCCTTATCGTTGAAGCCATGGCCCAGTTGGGGGGACTGCTGGTTTCCAACACGGTGGACAACACTGGGAAGACCCCGGTCTTGTTGAGTTTGGATGGGGTCAAGATTCGGAAGCCGGTCACCCCAGGTGACCAGTTGGTCTTGGAAGCAGAGACGATCCAAGTTCGGGCCCGAATCATCTCGGTCCGATGTCGAGCAACCGTCGCGGGAACCCTCGCGGCGGAAGCGAGAATTCGCTTCATGCTCATCGAGGAGGACAGCGTCGATTGACGCGTAACACGCATGACCATTCACCCAACTGCTGAAGTCGACGCCACGGCTCACCTTGCTGATGGCTGTGAGATTGGCCCATTTGCGGTGGTTGGTCCGCGCAGTCATCTCGGACCAGATTGTGTTCTTCGTTCTCACGCGGTTGTGGGGCCGGACACCACGCTTGGACACCGTTGCACGGTGCATCCTTTCGCCGTGGTTGGTGGCGATCCGCAGGACCTCAAGTGGAAGGGTGAGCAGGTCAGCCTTGAGTGTGGAGATGACAACAGCTTCCGAGAGCACAGCAGTGTGCACCGCGGCACCGTGCAAGGCGGAGGGTTAACAACCTTAGGGAATCGAAATCTCATCATGGCGGGGAGTCATGTTGGGCACGACTGCCACATTGGATCGCTGTGCATCATTGCCAACAACGTGATGTTGGGCGGCCATGTGGTGGTGGGCGATCGCGCCAACTTGGGTGGGGGGGCTGGGGTCCATCACTTCACCACCATTGGCTCGGGGGCGTTCTTGGCTGGCTTGGCCCGGGTGATCAAAGACGTTCCGCCTTGGATGATGGTCGATGGCGCTCCGGCTGAAGTTCGGGGTTGCAATCGGGTGGGTATGCAGCGAGCGCAGATGACCGAAGAAGACATTCACGCGGTCTTGGAGTCGTACCGAATACTCTACCGAGAGCCGAGTGGTGATCAAGAGTCGACCTGCGCGGTCCTCTTGGAGCAGTTCTCGGGCAGCGAGACCATCCAAAGCATCGTGGATTCCATCCGCGCGACGTTGTGCGGCAAAAATGGTCGAGCGCTCGAGAACCAGCGTTCGCATGACAAGACGGTCGATCCTCGGGATCGTTAATCGAGTTTGACGCCGTAGACCGCGGTGCAACCCGGCGCTTCTCCGATTTCGACACGATGCAGACTTGCTCCCCGCGGCATGCGATCCATCAAAGTTTGGTGCAGGTGTTCGGCAATGGCTTCGGCGGTGGGATTGCGCTGGTCAAAAGGGGTGGTTTCGTTGAGATTGGCATTGTGGAATGGCGCGATCACGCCATCGACTTGCTGCTCAATGGCATGAAAGTCACACAGCAGTTCTTCTTGGTCAAGCTGGGGGCCACGCACTGCCACGAGAACTCGCCAATCGTGGCCGTGCAAGGGTTCCCGCTCGCCTTGGGTCACAATGGCATGGGCGGCCGAAAAAGTTCGTTCAATACGCAATTCAAAAGGCACGCAACGATGCTAGCGTTCCTGTCATGACTGATGCACCGTTAATGCTTTCTGTTTCTGGTGCCCGGGGCATTGTTGGTGTCACCATGACCCCAGCGGTCGCCGAACGCTACGCCGCCGCATGGGGGACCTATCTGGGTTCGCAGAGCACAGGTGATGTGCGGGTTGTGCTGGGCCGCGATCCCCGTCCGTCGGGGGCCGACTTGGTGGCGGCGGCTCGCAGGGGTCTGCAGGCTTCGGGATGCGATGTCGTCGATCTGGGCATTGCGGCAACGCCAACCGTGGGGTTTGCGGTTGGGCAATTTGGGGCCGCGGGCGGATTGATGGTCACGGCGAGCCACAATCCCATCGAATGGAATGGCATCAAGTGTCTCGATCACCGAGGGGTGGCACCGCCGCCTGCGGTCGCCGAGCAGGTGATTGCTCGGTTCCAGAACAACGATGTGCAGACCGGCGGATCAGCTCAGAGCATGTCCGATGATTCATTGACCAGGCAGCACGTCGAACGCGCGCTGGCAGTCGTTCCGGTTCGGGGCGTGCCTGGTTCGGTTGTCCTCGATTCGGTGAATGGTGCTGGATGTGAAGGGGGACGACAACTCTTTGCCTCTCTGGGCGTCCCCTATGAGCACTTGTACGGCGAACCGCATGGTGTGTTTGCCCGACCGGCCGAACCCATTCCTGCCCACCTCGGTGATTTGTGTGATCGGGTTCGCGACTCCGAAGCGGTGGTTGGTTTTGCCCAAGATCCTGATGCCGACCGGTTGGTCCTGGTGGATGAGCGCGGTGTCCCGATTCACGAAGAGTGCACCTTGGCTTTGGCCGCCACCTGGGTGTTGCGGCATCGTGGTTCCGGTGTGTTGGTGGCCAATTTGTCGACCAGCCGCATGATTGACCGCATTGCCGAAGGATTTCCAGGGGCCAGTGTGGTGCGTTCGGCGGTTGGCGAAGCCAATGTGGTGGATGCCATGGAGCAGTCAAACGCCATTCTGGGTGGCGAAGGCAATGGCGGCGTGATTGACCCAGAAGTGGTCAAAGTTCGGGATTCCATCACGGGCATGGCGATGGTGTTGGATTTGTTGGCCGAAGAGGGGCGACCGTTGTCTGCATTGGTCGCAGATCTTCCCGCGCTGGCCATGGTCAAAGAAAAGCGCGATTTGTCGTCCATCGGCGGTCGCGCGGCCGTCCCCGAAGTGCTGGCGGCGGTTCGCTCGACGTTCGCCGATGGTCACATCAACGACCTCGACGGGGTTCGGGTCGATTTGGCGGAAGGCTGGGTGCACGTTCGTCCGTCCAACACCGAGCCCATCGTTCGGGTGATTGCCGAAGCCGACACCAAGGAACAGGCAGAAGCGTTGGTCGCACGTGTGACGCAGGCGGCCAATTTGTAATCGAATTTATGAGGCCGAATGCGATTGGTGCAGCGTGGAGTTCAGCGTGTTGCCGCCGCATTCGATGTGCACCACAAAGAATCCACCTGGGGAGTGGGCTTTGACTTGCGGCCAGAGGATTTCACGGTCGGTATCGGGAATCCCGATGTGTTCAACGTCCTCATCGCGCACCCACTTCAGTTCGCCTTCATCCATGACCATTGAGGTGATTTCACCTGGATCAATGGTTCGAGTGGCCTCGTAAACAAAGATCAACCAGTGGTTGGTGTTCTCGTAGGACCGTTCGCTCACCATCCCCAGCAAGTGAACTTCGTTTTCATTCAGGACGATGCCGGTTTCTTCATGAACCTCGCGCACTGCACAGGTGTGCGGTGATTCACCATCTTCAACTTCGAGCTTGCCGCCGACCGGGGAGTGCATACCGGCATTGGGCTCTTTGGTGCGGTGGAGCAAGAGCCTGCGGCCTTGTCCGTCGGTGAGGTGAACCAGGACCGCGATGCGGTACGGCACGCCGGCGTGATCAACGGGGGGGGTACTCATCGGGCCATCTCTCTGATCAATGATTTCATTTCTCGCACGGCATCACGCATTCCGATGAGAACGGACCGGGAAACAATGGAGTGTCCAATGTGCAGTTCGCGTACACCTTGCAGCGCGGCCACGGGTTGAACGTTGTAGTAATTCAAAGCGTGCCCAGCGTTGAAACGCATTCCGGCGGCTTGAATACGTTTTCCGGCATCCGAGAGTTGCTGCAGGAGCGCTGTGACCTCGGGCGCTTCGGCATCTCGACCATGCTCGTGGAAAGCATGGGCGTACGGTCCGGTGTGGACCTCGCAGATGGAGAATCCCATTTCAGCGGCGGTATCAATCTGACCCGGTAGGGCGTCGATGAACGCGCTGGTCGTCAGTCCGGCGTCATGCAATTGATCCACCAGTGGTTGGAGCCGTGACCGACCGGAGACCAGATCAAGGCCACCTTCGGTGGTGACTTCTTCGCGACCTTCGGGCACCAGCATCACGGTGTGGGGCTGGGTGGCGATGGCGATCTTGACCATCTCTGGTGTTGCCGCCATCTCCAAGTTCAGTTTGATGTGCACCAGTTCGCGAAGTCGCCGAACGTCTTCATCCTGGATGTGCCGTCGATCTTCGCGCAGATGGACGGTGATGCCATCGGCCCCCCCAAGATGGGCCTCGGCCGCCGCCCAGACGGGATCGGGCTCCCACGTCCGCCGGGCCTGGCGGACGGTGGCCACATGGTCGATGTTGACACCAAGCTGAATCACGTTGGTGAGCGTAGGGCCCGAATCAACGTTCCGCCACCAACTGTGCCGATAGATTCACATCATGCCCTTTGAAGATGCCCACGCTGCGATTCGATCGGACCTTGTCCGCCAAGGTGAGCGGGTTCAGAGCCTCTTGCTCTCGGCCGTAGAGGCTTGGTTCGACCTCGATGAGGACAAAGCCAATGCTGCGGTGCTGGCGGACGATGAGATCGATCGGATTGACGTTGAAATTGAACGTGCCTCGGTGCCACTTCTGGCCATGGGAGAGACCGACCACGCACGCATTCGCTCCATCTTGACGGTGGTCAAACTCAACAACGAGTTGGAACGGATCGCCGACTGTGGCGTGAACATTGCCGAGATTGTGCTGCACCATCGAGATGATCTTGATCGTGCCCCGGATCCCGCATTTCGCGTGATGGCCAACAGTGTGGTTGGGATGACCCGTGACGCCGTGCGTTCCTTTGCCGACCTCAATGAAGACTTGGCCGGTCAGGTCCTGGCTTTTGATGACACTGTCGACCGATTCCGAAACGAAATTTTGCTCTCGGCCGAACAAAAAGTTGCCGCGTCCGAAATGCCAGTCCGTTACGCCTTCCGCTTGCGTTCTACCGTCGCACAGTTGGAACGTGTCGCCGACCATTCGACCAACATCGCCGAGCAGGTCATTTATTTACGAACGGGAAAAACGGTTCGTCATCTGCCTGATGGTTGGACCTCACCGACTGATCCAGCGTAAAGGTTCGGGCCACCATGTGTTCATTTGATTCTGAAGTGTTCGCTGCGGCGGGCCAGTCCCATCTTCTTCGTCGGTTGGATCAACTTTGTGGTGAACAGGCCGATCGCTTTCAGCGTGATCTTGCCCAGTTGGATCTTTCCTGCATGCAGCGTTTGTGGAGCGCAGAAGACCAAGGTGAAGTTCAGACGGCCCCTGAGCCACCAACTTTGGTTGAGTTGACCGATCGTGCCGTACGCACTGAAGCGCTGTCCAGAGGTCAAGCCTTGCTGGCCGAGGGCAAGGTCGCTTGTCTGACGGTGGCGGGTGGTCAGGGCTCTCGTCTGGGCTGGGATGGCCCGAAAGGTACGTTCCCCTCCGGCCCCATCACCGGCGATTCGCTGTTCGCACAGTTCGCGGGTCAAATCGAACGTGAAACCAAACGTTACGGCCAAACCGTGCCTTGGTGCATCATGACGAGTCCATTGAATCACGGATCAACAGTGGCTTTTTTCGAGGAGCATCACCACTTTGGTCTGGACCCGAGCACGGTTCATTTTTTCACCCAAGGCGTGATGCCTTCGGTTGATCGCGAATCAGGTGAAGTGTTGCTGGCCGCCGCCGATGCCATTGCGTTTAATCCTGATGGACACGGTGGCACGCTTCGTGCTTTGTCCCGTTCGGGCTTGTTGTCCACTTTGCGCAGCCAAGGCATCGAACACCTGTCTTACTTCCAGGTCGACAATCCCATGGTCCGAGCGCTAGACCCAGTCTTCTTGGGACTGCATATTGAGGACTCTGTTTCGAGTGGTGAAGTGACCAGCAAGGCGGTGGCCAAACGATCCGCCGACGAAAAGGTTGGTGTCTTCGGGGTTCAAGATGGTCAATTGACGGTCTTGGAATATTCAGATCTTGACCAAGAGGTGTGCGAAGCCACCGATGACGATGGAAAGTTGATGTTCCGAGCGGGGAACATGGCGGTGCACGTGTTTGGCCTAGAATTTTTGGACCGTCTGACGAATGGGACGGGATTGCCATTCCATCGTGCCGTCAAGAAAGTGCCATTCTTTGACGATTCGACTGGAACGGTTCAGCAGCCGTCGGCTCCGAATGCCGTCAAATATGAGACGTTCATTTTTGATGCGTTGCCATTGGCGACCCGTCCCTTGGTGGTGGAGGCGGACCGGGCCGAAGAATTTGCCCCAATCAAGAATGCCGAGGGATCGGATTCTGTACAGACGAGTCAATTGGCCCAATCGGCCCGAGCGGCCAAATGGTTGGCCCAGTCCGGTGTGCAGTTCGCCCAGGGTGCCGAAGGACAGCCGGCGGCCCAACTCGAAATTCGAAGCTCCACCGCAACGTGTCCAGCAGATCTGGCGTTGTGTGAACTCCCGGAAAAATTAGGGGCGGGAGAACGGTTCTTGGTGTGATGTTCTGAGTGCTGTGCCGGTTAAACTGTCGCCATGCGAGCAGTTGTGACCGGACAGATTGGTATGGACAAAGCCGACTACCTTCGCCAAGTTGTGGACTTGGCCGGGCAAGGGGGAGATCGCATCGATTCTTTCCACGTGGGGAAGATGATGTACGAAGAGGGCCCTGACATCCGAGATGGTCGGATCCTTGATCTGCCCATCTCTCGATTGGCATCGCTTCGGCGGGCGGCCTTCAAAGACATCATCAATCGAAGCCATCCCCTTGAAGATCACCCCGACTTGATCGTCAACACCCACGCCACATTCCGCTGGCGACATGGTTTGTTCAGTGCATTCGATTTTGATCAGATGCAAGCTCTGCAGCCCAACATGTTCATATGCTTGGTGGACAACATCGAGATGGTGCATGCCCGTCTGCACAAAGAACATGAGATTGATGCCACGCTCAAGGACTGCATGGTTTGGCGCGAGGAAGAAATCTTGGCTACCGAACTGTTGGCCCAAGCCATGGGTTGCCCCAACGATTTTTACATCTTGAGCCGGGGGCGTCACAACGCCACCTACGAGACTTGTCGACGGTTGGTGACCCGTCCCGCGATGCGGAAGGTGTATCCATCGTTCCCCATGAGCCACGTGGTTGACATGCCAGATGTCTTGGCTGAAATCGCCAAGTTCCGCGCGGCTTTGGCTGAGCACTTCATCACGTTTGACCCTGCCGATGTCGACGAGAAACTCTTGCTGGACCGTGCGATCGCCGCTGCCAAAGAAGGCAAAGATTTTGTAGAAGTGGAGCCCCACGAGTTTGGTGGTGGTTTTGATCAAACCGAGGACCTCCGTATTCCGGTTCGCGAGATCCTTGACATCGCCGGAGACATCGATGGTCAGATCTACATGCGAGACTTCAAGCTGATCGATCAATCGGACATGATTGTGTCGCTGGTGCCAGAACTGCCCGGTGGTGTTCCAGGCCTGTCCAGTGGGGTTGAACGTGAATTGCAGCACGCTTGGGAGCACACCAAAGAGGTGTATGTGGTGTGGAAACCGGCCAAGAGCCCAAGCCCCTTTATTACCGAGACCGCAACCCGGATCTTTGCTTCGGTGGATGAAGCACTTGCGTGGTTTGAAGCCAAAGGAATGTTCGGGACCAAGAACCTGTTCGGGAACTGATTGTGCCCCGCTTCCGTTTGACTGTGGCCTACGACGGGTCCGCATACAGCGGATGGCAACGCCAAGACCCACCCACCGGAGAAGTGATTCGGACGGTTCAGGCCACGCTGGAGGAAGTGGTCTCCCGGGTGGTTGGCGAGCCAGTGGTGGTGCATGGCGCTTCACGCACCGACGCCGGGGTCCATGCCAAGGGTCAGGTGGCCTGCTTTGACTATCGCGGACAAGTGCCGGTCGAGCGTTTGGCGGCCGCCATCAACAGCCGCCTCCCAGAAGATGTTCTCATTGTCGATGCGGCTCCGGCGCCCGAAGACTTCACCCCATCGTGTGAGGCCGTGACCAAGCAGTACTCCTACACCTGGGCCCACGGTGGGAAGCACGGGGTCCTTCGTCCGCTTTTTGATCGACATTTTGTGGCCTTTTCTGCCTACGCCTTGAACCCAGAACCGATGCACGAAGCGGCCCGGTGCTTGGTGGGCACCCATGACTTCTTGGCGTTCACAAAGATTGATCACGGTCGAGAAACCACGGTCCGCACCATTCACCGCTGTGACGTTGAGCGCATCGACGAGCATCGCCTGCGCATCGTGGTTGAAGGATCGGGCTTTTTGTACAACATGGTTCGCATCATCTCGGGCACCCTGGTGGAAGTGGGACGCGGCCACCGAGAGGTTGAATGGGTGCGCGCGGCTTTGGATTCATTGGATCGCAGCCAGTCTGGTCCAACCGCACCGGCCCAAGGACTTTGCCTTGAGTGGTTGCGCTACCCTGACGAACGATGGCACTGGACAGCTGAGGCACCATGAGTCTCCGCATCATGCACATCTCTACCCGGCTGATTCGAGGCGGATCACAAGAGAACACGCTGCTGACGTGTCGGGGTCAACGAGATCGTGGGCACCATGTGGCATTGGTCCACGGCCCGATTCATGGGCCCGAAGGATCTATGGCGCATGACGTGCCCGCCGGAATTGAAAGGATGGAGTCATCGCATTTGGTTCGCGATCCGGCACCGCTTCGCGAATGGCGCTGCGAACGTGAGTTGCGGAAATTGATTCGCGATTGGAAGCCCGATGTGGTGCATACGCACTCTTCGAAGGCGGGCATCCTGGGTCGGCGTGCCGCTTGGAAAGAGCGGGTCCCCGCCGTCGTGCACACGGTGCATGGCATGCCGTTCCATCGCCACCAAGCTTGGCCGCTGCGCAAGCTGTACATCACCCTCGAACGGCACGCTGCCAAACGTTGCCACGCATTGCCGGTGGTGTCTTGGAGCATGCGTGATCAGATGCTTGAGGCCGGAGTGGGTACGCCCGACCAGTACCACTTGGTACGAAGTGGTATGGATGTCGAGGCTTTTCGAACTTCAAACGATCCCATTGCCACTCGCGCAGCGTACGGCTTCCATGCGGATCACATGGTCATCGGAACGGTATCCCGAATTGCCGACCTGAAGGGCCATGACGATCTGTTGCATGCGGTGGCGCCATTGATGCAACGAGACGAACGTCTTCGGTTGCTGTGGGTGGGAGATGGCTGGAGAAGAGAGGCTCGCATGGCGTTGGCTCGGAAGCTTGGCATCGCCGATCGGATTGCGGTGACGGGGATGGTGCCTTCGTCGGAGATCCCCTCGTTGATCCAATCCTGCGACCTGCTGGTGCACCCTTCGTATCGAGAAGGTTTGCCGCGGGTGGTGGTTCAAGCCATGCTCGCTCGGGTTCCGGTGGTGGCCACCGATGCGGATGGCACCCGGGAAGTCTGTGTTCCCAAGAAGACGGGGCGGCTGGTGCCCGTCGGTGATGTTGAGGCGTTGCAATCCGCCCTCCAGGATCACTTCGACCAACCGCAACGGTCTCAGCAATGGGCCGAAGAGGCCGAAGCTTTGGTTCGAACCGAATTTACCGTGGATGCCATGGTGGATGCCTTGGAGACGCTGTATGCCAAGCTGTTGGCTTGAAGCGGTGGTGTTGTTGCTGGGTCAAACCTTTGGATTGGCCGCGGATGATGTTCGACCCACTTTGGCCGAGCCCACCTACCAGATGGTGTTGCGTGAGACCATTGAATCTGAGTGTCAATCGTTGGGTGACCCAGATGACTGGCCAACTCGCGCTCGACAAGGTTGGCGTCAACTGATTTTGTCGCACCTCGAAGCCGCCGACCAAGACCCCGCTGGGGACCGTTTGTTTGCTCGGGCGGTTCGCATGCACAGTCTCACCTCTCAGGTGGACCACAAGATCGCTGAGGGGGATCTAGCACTGTGGATGCAACTTGGCGTGACCGAGCCAACTCCGGGTCACTTGGTTTCTGTGTGTCGCGCCCTGCTTGCGAAGTCCACGAGATCTTCAGAACCGGCCATTCAGATTCTTCAATCAGATCTGGGGATTGATCCGCGTTGGAAGCCGTTCGCTCAAGATCTTCGACAACGGTTTGATCTTCCCAGTGTTCGAAATTGCTGTGAAAGTGCCATCCAAACGCAGGCTTTTCTGAACGCATCCGGCTTCCCCTCGGGTGAGCTGGGTCTGCAGTGGCGCAGTGACATTCGCGACACTCGAATTCGTTTGTTGAATCCGGCCACTCGTGCTCAAGCATGGCATGAAGCCAGGGTCTACGACGTGTTACATCCGGTTGTGGATCTTTTGGGTCGAGTTGGTTCCCGGGAATCCGAAGTGCTGCTCCAGGGTGTCGAGCAACTTCGGGCATCGTTGCTTCGAACAGCTTCCGCATCGCTTTTGGACACCAGCGGCGTCGATCGACTTGCCGTGGTGGTCGATCAATTTGTCAAGCGAACGGAAATGGATCCAGACCAAGGTGGTCGACTGTTCCGTCGGCTTTTTCCCGAGCTTCGGATTCAAATTCGCTCGGCCGATCGTGAGATGTTGTCTCGTTTGCCAGAGATCTTGGGAGGACGCGAAGTCCTTCTGGATCCGGGCCGTCTGGCGGTTTACGAACGATTTCGTACGCGCTCCAACCTGCTTGGTTATGCCCAGTCGCTCGAAGAGTGGTGCATGCGTTGGTGTGAGATCTTCCCCCAAGATCGCGAGCGGTTGGAGACGGTGCTTCAAGCCGCGCTGGCTGGTGCAACCGATCCGGTGCTGGGTGATGACTCGCTGAAGTGGATTGAGTTGTTTTTGGACCGTTCCAAGGCGTTGTATCCCAAGGCCCTGGAGTCCGAGTTGTCGGAGGTGCCCTGGCTTTCCCGAACCCACAGTGCCCTCCAAGAGCAACTTGCGGACGCCCGTGATCGGTGGTGGAAATCGGTGCTGCAAGGAGATGGTGACGCGGGGGATCTTCGGCCGTTCGAGGTGCTCCAGTTGATTGAAGCTCTGCTTCAGGCCGATCAACAGTTGCCTCACGGACATTGCGTTCCCCGTTCTTTGCTCAAGACAGAGTTGCAGTTGTTGCAGAAAGAACTTCCCGCTGCGATGCTGCAGACCGATGAGCAGAGAGATGTGGTTCTTGCTCGCGCGCCGTTGGTGGATCTGACAGTTCGCTTGGCGAAAGCGCATCCTGAATTGGAATCCGACGCTTTGCAGGCTTTTGTGCGTGATGCCTTAGAGTTGGTCCCTGATCCATTCGCGGAGCGCCGCGCAGATTTGGATTACGTGATTCGGTATGCCATCGAAGCCAGTCTCTTGGATGAACGTGGTTTGGAATTGCCGGCGTTGCAGTTGCGACAGGGGTGTGCCGCAACCATCCGATCCTTGCAGCTTCGTTACGGCGTCTGAAGTCCAGTGGAACCGAAGCCACCCTGCCCGCGGTCTGTTTCATCGAGCGCTTCAGTTTCGATGATTTCCACCATGGGTACCGCGGCAATCACCATTTGGGCGATCCGCATCCCGGGTTCCACCACAAAGGCTTCGGGCCCAAGATTGATCAAGGGTACTTTGACTTCTCCCCGGTAATCCGCATCGATGGTGCCGGGTGCGTTGGGCATGGAAATGCCATGCTTGAGGGCCAACCCCGAACGCGGGCGAACCTGGGCTTCGTAGCCCGCGGGCAACGCCATGGCAAACCCACAGGGAATGGCGGCGATGGCTCCAGGCTCAAGACGAACGGCCGAATCCATGGCTGCACTGAGATCCAGTCCTGCCGCTTGGGCGGTGGCAGGCTGAGGAAGCGAGGCGTCCGGTCGCAACCGGGTCCATCGAAGTTTGACCGGATGGTTCATGGCGTGGAGCCTATCGGCGGTCCGATACACCGGCATGCGAATTTTGATCACAGGGGCTGCGGGCTACATCGGATCACACGCCGTTGCGGGACTCAAGACGCAAGGACACGAAGTGCATGGGCTGGATGATTTCCGGGCCGGCCGCCCCGATGCCCCCGAGCATTTGGGCGTGCCCTTCCATGTACTTGATGCCGGGGATGAGGAGGCCGTGTTCGCCCTTCTGCGAGACGAATCTTTCGACTGCGTCCAGCATTTTGCTGCGGATGTGCATGTCAGCGCTTCGGTGCGTGAGCCCATTCCGACTTGGGAGAACAACGTGGGCACCACCACTCGGTTGCTTTCGGCGGTGCGCCGGGCCGGCGTGCCCAAGTTTGTGTTCTCCTCCACGTGCGCGGTCTTGGGTGATTCCGGCACCGCCTTTGTCCGCGAAGATGACCCCATCTGCCCCATGAGCCCTTATGGCTCCACCAAGGCCGCTTGTGAGCGTCTGCTCGAAGAAACAGTCTCCGCGGCGGCTATGGCTGACGCACCATTTTCGGCCGCGATCTTGAGGTACTTCAATGTCTGTGGGGCGGGGGCGGGACCTTTTGGTGAGCCCATCGCGGGTTCAGGCCATGACGTTCGCCTCAGCCAAGTTCTTCTCGATGTGGTGCAGGGGCGGCGGGAGCACTTCACGATTTTTGGGACGGATTACCCCACCCCCGATGGAACATGTGTTCGGGATTACATCCACGTGGATGACGTGGTGGCGGCCCATGCGGTCGTGGGTGATCGTCTGGAGCCGGGTCAACTTTGCCGATATCACGTCGGGACGGGAAAAGGCACCAGCGTCCAAGAAGCCGTGGAGGCCGCTCGGCAAGCCTCCAGCCACCCCATACCGGTCATTTTGGGCGATCGACGACCCGGTGATGCCGATTCCGTCATGGCCGATTCGAGCCGATTGCAAGCGTTGGGTTGGACCCCGGGGCATTCGAGCTTTGCTTCCATGTTCGCCAGCGCGCTGAATCATCCCGGGGCCCAATGAGGACGCGGTTTTTGCTCCCAGCTGCCGTATACTTTGTGGTTCATCTGCCCGCGAGGAGCCATGCATGAGCGCCATTGACCATCACGATGACCACGCCGACGAGCCTTGGCTCCAACACCACTGGAACAACTCAGGTCAGCAATTCGAAGCTGGCAAGTTGGGGATGTGGCTGTTCTTGGCCACTGAATTCCTGTTGTTCGCGGGTCTCTTCTGTGCATACGCCGTGTACCGCTCCAATCACCCCGAACTCTTTGAGTACGGCGCAAAATTTCTCGACTGGAAGCTGGGAGCCACCAACACCGTCGTGCTGATTGCCTCGTCGTTCACCATGGCGTGGGCGGTCACAGCGGCCCAGCGTGGACAGGTGAAGCTGATGAATGGTTTGCTGTTCATCACTTTCTTCGGCGGCGTTGGTTTCTTGGGCATCAAGTACATGGAGTACACCAGCAAGTTCAAGGACAACATCTACTGGGGTACCGCGTTGTACGAAGAAGTCGAGGGCGTGACCCACGACTTAACCATGACCGAAGAAGCAGTGGCTGATGACGGTGTGATGGTCGAAACCCGCTTCGATCTTCCTGCCCCTCAACCCGAAAACCTCTCCGCGGTCGCGGAAGCTCCAGCGGGCCCTGGCGGGTTGTCGGCCGGCGGTTTGGCACTGCTCGATGCCGAGCAAGCCGAACCTCATGATGACGACCACCATGATGATCATGATGATCATGGTGATCACGAAGACCATGCCCATGGAGACCATGGACATGATGCGGATCACGGGGGGCATGACGACCACGCCCACCACCCGAATCCCCGCGTGGATCCCGAGCGTCCCGCCAACGCCCACCTCTACTTCGGTATCTACTACACCATGACCGGCTTGCACGGGGCCCACGTCATCATTGGCATGATCGTGATCGCATGGCTCTTCCTACGTGGCATGCGTGGTGATTTCAGCGCGAAGTACTTCACGCCAGTTGATCTGGGCGGCCTGTACTGGCACGTGGTCGACCTGATCTGGATTTTCCTGTTCCCACTGCTGTACTTGGTCTAACCGACCACGCACCAAACACCTTCATGCTTCAGTGCATGGGGAAAATGCGGTAGCGAATCGGGTCGACAATGCCGTTGATCCGATCGGTGACTTCGTCCATCGGAAGCAAAGCATCAAGTTCATGGATTTTGGTGCTGTCGTAGCAGGCCAACACCGGCATGGACTGTTCTTCGTACACCCGGAATCGACGGTGGATCACTTCGGTGTCCGCGTCGTCTTCACGCTTGGATTCGACCGCCCGCTTCACAATTCGATCGGCCAGTACGTCGAGGTCGCTGGCTTTGAGGTGCAGCACCGCGGAGACTTCCACCAGATCCTGCAGGATGCGAGCTTGCTCGACCGATCGGGGGATGCCATCAAGCAGCAACATCTCTTTTTCGGGTTGGTAGCGTTCGGCGGCGATTTGGTTGTACAGGTAGCTGCGGAAGATGGCCATGGTCAGGCTGTCGGGGACCAGAAGACCCTTGGCGGCGTAGTACTGGAACTCACGACCATGTTCAGAATCGGGGTCCAACGAGCGAAAGACATCACCCGTGGCCAGATGAAAGAAGCCCTTCCGCGAGCCCAATCGATCGCCCTGAGTGCCTTTGCCGGCACCGGGGTATCCAAACAGGAGTATGGCGTGGAATCGACTGCTCATTGGCCTTTTGAACATCCTAGTCTGACGACTTTCGTCAGTTCGGCTTGATTCTGCGACGACTTCAGTGTTTCCTGACTTTCAATCCCGGATACTCTCGAGTCATGGGTCGCGGGCTTCGATGTCGCTGGATTGAGCCGAGTGCATCAGGGATGCCAGCGGATTGGGATGGGCCACCACTTGTGGGGCGATTGCTCGCCCAGCGGGGCATTCAAGATCAAGCGGCTGCGGACCATTTTCTTCAGGCTCCCCTGACCGGGGTGCACGATCCAGAGTTGTTGCCCAACATCACGGAAGTAGCCCAAGCCATCCTTGCGGAGTTGGACAACAAGGAGGGACGCACCCTTTGGATCCACGGAGATTACGACGCCGACGGAATCACCGGATCCACCATCTTGGCCCGCATGCTGAGGCAACTCCGGCCGGAAGCCTCGGTCCAGATCCACGTTCCGGATCGGATGACCGAGGGCTACGGCATCTCGGTGGCCAAACTCGAGGCCATCGCGGCCGCGGGGGACCGCATGGTGGTGAGCGTGGACTGTGGAATCACGGCTTTGGAAGCGGCCACCCGAGCCGAAGAGTTGGGACTGACTCTTTTGGTGACCGATCACCACAAGCCGCTTCAAGACGAATCCGGAGAACTCTGTTTGCCCGGTGTGCCCATCGTCCACCCTGGAATTGGTGGGTACCCATTTGATGGGATTTGCGGGGCGGTGGTGGCGTGGAAGTTGGCTTGGATGTGTGCCCGATTGGCCGCTGGCGATGAAGAGGGCCGCCTGCCCAGCCATCTCCGAAGTCTCTTGGCCGATCTGACATCGTTGGCCGCCATTGGAACCATCGCCGACGTCGTCCCCCTGGAAGATGAAAATCGAATGATTGCGGCTTGGGGGCTTCGTCATATCGCGCAGTGCCGCATCCCGGGCGTGGAAGCTTTGCTGCGGGTGGCCAATCTGGAGAACAAACGTCAATTGACGGCGATGGAAGTGGGCTTTCGTCTGGGGCCTCGCTTGAATGCGGTGGGACGACTGGGCAAAGCCGATGCGGCGGTGGAATTGTTGTGCACGTCCGACCGCAACCGTGCCGAGTCTCTGGCCGTCGCGCTCGATGAAGTCAACCGAGAACGCCAAGAGTTGACCAAACGCATGGCCCAAGAAGCTGAAGCCATGGCGGTGGCCAACGGGTTTGATCAGGACGACCGACGCTGTGTCATCTTGTGTGGAGACGACTGGCACCCCGGCGTGGTGGGGATTGTGGCGAGCCGCATGGTGGAACGGTTTGGCCGCCCGGCGATCTTGTTGTCTCGAGAAGACAACATGTTGCGAGGCTCCGCCCGTTCGATTGACGGCTATTCCATTCATGCTGGCATTGAGTCTGCCAAAGCGCATGTGCACAAATTTGGCGGGCATGACATGGCGGCGGGGTTGAGTTTGGCGGCCGATCAATTTGAAGCATTTACCGATGCGGTTTTACAACACGCCCAGTGCATCAATCCTGAAGATCTGACCCCAGCACTGCAGGTGGGCGCTGATGCCACCCTCCAGGAAATCAGTGTGGATTTGATCCAGTGGTTGCAGCAGCTGGAACCCTTCGGGCGGAGCAATCCCGAACCCCTGCTTCGGATCGACGCCACTTTGGACCAAGTGGATCCCATTGGACGGACTGGAAGCCACGTGGCCATCCGTCTTCGCGCGGAAGGCACGTCGCTGCGTGCGATATGGTTCAATGCGGGGGATTGGTTGCCGAGGTTGGCGCGGGGTCGACGCGTGCAAGTGCTCGGAGTCCCCCGTGAAAATCGGTTCCGAGGTTCGGTGACCGCAGAATTGGAAGTCAAAGATATGGCGTTGATTGCCGAGAGTGACCCATGCTGAGTGAATTGTTGTTGTCGCTGCTTCTGGTTTCGATTGATGAAACCCACGCCATTCCTGGTCTCTTGGATGAAGTTGTGGTCACGATCGATGACCGCGGGGTCCCCAAGATCACCGGGGAACACCGTGCCGATGTGGTCCGGGTTCAGGGCTGGATGCACGCGCGCGACCGCTTGTTTCAAATGGATGGTTTGCGGCGAGTGAGCTCTGCACGTTTGGAAGGCTTGGCGGGTCCCCAAGCGCGTGCCGAAGATGACCGGTTCCGAAAATTTCGGATGTTGGAGGCGGCCGATGAGATTTACGCCGCACTCCCCGAGGACCAACGCCAACTCTTGATGGTCTATGCCGATGGTGTGAACGCGGGAGCCAAAGCCCATCCCAAAACACTCGAACATACCATCCTCCAAAACAATTTCGAACCTTGGCAACCTCGAGATTCCATTTGTGTGCTGCACACCATGTGGGCTGCGCTGTCGATTGAACGCCGCATGGAATTGGTCCGTGGTGTGGTGTCTGATTTGGGACCAGAGCTTTTCGATTTTCTTGCCCGAGGTCGATCCCACTGGGATGCTCCCGTTGAGACCTTTGCCAATGAGCCACCCCAGCTTCCGGTGATCCCTTCGCCGGAAGCGGTGAACTTGCGAGACGATCTCGAACGTTCTGAAACCCGAGGTTTGGTGCAACCCGTGATGGCGATGTTGGGATCCAACAACTGGGCCGTGAGCAAAGAAAGATCGGCGACGGGGTACGCCATCATGGCCAACGATCCTCATTTGCCTTTGAGTGCACCGGGATATTGGTATCGAGCCGATTTGCATTGGCCAGGCACGAACGCCATGGGCGCTTCACAACCTGGCCTTCCGGGCGCCACGGTTGGTGGCACCGATCATTTGTCTTGGGGTTTGACCAACACTGGCGGAAACTTCCTGGACTACGCCGAAATCAAACTGCAACGTGACGAAGATGGCTGGTGGTTTGACACGTTTGGGCCCAAAGAGCGTCTTCGCGGCGCGCCCATTGACGGTGAAGCCTTGGTCGGACTTCGGAGCTCCCTTGGCCCGTTGGTGGAAGTGGTCTCCCAAGAAGAGGAAGAAGCCACGGTTCGATTTGCGGTCTGGACGGCTTTGCGTCCGGAGTCGGCCAACCTCACCCAGTTGCAATTGCTCGAGGCCAAAAACGTTGACGAAGGGGTGGCGGTCACCAGCACTTGGTTTGGCCCATCACAGAATGTGGTGATGGCCGACGCATCGGGTCGTATTGGTTGGACCATCAGCGGTTTCATTCCCAAACGCCTGGGCTTCGATGGCAGCAAGCCGGTGGAGTGGTCTGCGGACTGCCGGTGGGATTGGGGGGCGCAGGCGCCCCGACCTTCATTGGTGGATCCTGAGTCTGGCGTCCTGTTCACCGCCAACAACCGAGTCGCGGGGTGGGAATACGCCCCGGCCATCGGTGAAAACTGGGATCCGGGCTACCGGGCCTCACGCATTCGAGACTTGTTGGCCCAGAAGCAAGAGCACGATGAAGAGTCTTTGTTGGCCATTGCTTTGGATACCCGGGTGGAGATGATGGATGCGTGGTATCAGAGGTTCACCGAAGCCCTGCAATCGCTCGATGGTGGGAATGCCGGTCGGGCCCGCAACCTCAGCAAAGATTGGAACGGGACGGCGGCTTCCGATTCGCGTTCCTACGTGATGGTGCAAGCGTTTCGCGAAGTCGTTGAGGATGCCCTGTTGTCACCCTTGGTGGCCCCAGTGGCCGAAGCCATGGACGTGTACCAAAGCAAATTCCCCGCCCGAGAAGAAGCGGTGGAAGCCATTCTGCGAACGCGCCCACTCCATTTGCTGCCTCTGCCCCATGCCTCATGGGAAGCGTTCCTCAGCGACTGTGCCGAGAAAACAATCCAAGTCCTGATTCAAAAGGGCGGGCCCAATGCTCTGGCCAAACGTTGGGGTGAAAAAAATAGCCCCCGGGTGGCGCATCCCATTGCGAATCAGTTGCCACCATTGTTTGATGGATTGGTCCGATTGCCCGACCCCCCTCAATCCGGAAGCATGGATGCGGTCAAGGTCATTCGGCCGGGATTTGGCGCGTCGCTGCGCATGGTGATTTCTCCCTCGAACCACGCCGCCGCTATCTACCACATGCCTGGGGGGCAATCCGGTGATCCTCGTTCGGACCAGTACCGCAAGGGGCACAACGCTTGGATCAAGGGCAAGCCCACGTCGATGCGGTCAGGACCGGCGCTGCGAACCATTCGGCTCAAGCCTGCGGGCTGAACGGGTTATTACCACGCGGCCAGCTCACCCGTCAGCGGTTCCACGAGATCTTTGACGGTGACGACACCCAGCGGGGTCAACGTTCCTGCCTTCACCACGATGCCCATGCCGCGACCTTCGGACCGAAGTCGGTCAATGGCCTCGAGCATGGAGTCGTTGGCATCCAGCAGCAAGGGCTGACGCATCAGATCAACCGTGGCCCGATCGGGGTCAGACAGGGCCCGAACCGTGTTCAACACGCCCACCAGTCGGCCATCGTTGTCGACCACCGGCAGACGGGTGAAGCGACTGCGCTTGAGTACGCGGCGTCTGGATTCGGGATCGAGGGATCGAGAAATGGTGGTGACTCGCGACCACGGCACCATGCGGGTTCGGACCCGGCGCACCCGAAGGGCCAGGATCCGATCGATCAGTTCGGTGTGTTGATCACCAATGACGCCCTGTCGTGCGCCTTCCTTGAGGAGGCGAGCAATTCGACCGCGGGCATTTTCGGTTCGACCGGATCGCTTTCCCGAGAGGCGGCTGGCGATGACTTGCATCGTTTGGACAAAGGGAAGCAACAGGACAATGGTCATGGCCCAGCGCAGGATGGGCAGCGGTGCGGAGAGGGTGTAGACCAATCGATCGGCGTGACGACGGAAGATTTCTTTGGGCAGTGATTCACCCAACACAAACACCAGGGGTGTGATCACCAGTGCTTCGATGGCAATGGCCAAGCCTTCGTTGGTGGCCAGATGGGCGAGCAATCCGCCCAAGCCAAAGGTGGCCAGATAATTCATGCTGTTGGTGAGCAGCAGCAAGAGGGCCAGCAGTCGACCGGGTTGTCGGCGTTCTTGTTCTACTCGGCGCGCGGCGGCATCGCCACCAAGAGCGCGGTGACGAAGTTGCACCGGGTCCAACACATAGAAGCCAGTTTCCAAACCAGAAGCCAGAGCGCTTCCGACCAGGCCCAAGGCGAGGGCACTGCCCGACAAAATCAAGGGAAGATCACTCGCCATCGGTGACCTCCAAGACGAGATTGATTTCCCGAATACGACGCTGGTTGGCTTTGGTGATGGTGACTCTGATGTTGTCGATCACAAAAGCTTCACCGGCTTGGGGAACCCGGCCCAAGTGTTCCACCACGTACCCGCCCACGGTGGCCGATTCGGTTTCTTGCAGCACCAAGTTGAACTGGTCCGCCAAGTCCCGGATTGAGCATCCGCCGGGAACAGACCAGGATCCATCGTCAGTGGCGGCCGGCGCCAAGTCGGCCGGTCGGTGGTGCCGAAGGTCGCCCACCAATTCTTCAGCCACGTCTTCGATGGTAAGAACCCCCTCGGTCCCTCCAAACTCATCAACCACAATCAACGCTCGAGACCCGGTGCGTTTGAATGCTTGAAGTGCATCTTCAAGGGTGGCGGTTTCGGGAATGGCTCGAACCGGCTGCAAGGCGGAGGGGTGTCCGACCGTGGGGAGCTCTCGGTGCAAGAACCGTTTGGCGTGCAAAAAACCGATCACGTCATCGGGCCCCTCACCAATCACGGTGACCAAAGGTGTCTGCTGCTGCGACAAGAGCCGAGCGGCTTCGGCTCGGGTGGCGTCGTGGGACAGCATGGGCATGCGAAGGCGAGGAGTCATGGCATCCCGCACGCGACGGGCGGGCATGGACATGAGTTCGGACAACATTTCGGCTTCACCGCTTTGCAGCACCCGATCGGCGGCCGCTTGTTCCACGATGGTCCGCAGGGCGCGACGACCGGCATCAGGGTCTTGTTCTGCTTCGGAACCTGAGAGACGGGCCAATGGATCCACGACGGTTCGTTCGATGGTCGCGGCCACGGGTCCGGCCAGCTTGGTCCAAACCAACAAGGGTCCCGACAGGAGCACTGCCGCGGAGACTCGACCAGCATCGCACAGCGCTTTGGGGATGATTTCTCCCACGACCACCAAGAGCAGCAGCAAGCCGGTGGCAACACCGGCGGACCATGCCGCACCAAGCTCGGCTTGCAGCAGGATGGCCGAGGTGATGACAAAGAACAAACAGTTGATGATGGTGTTGCCCATCAAGATGGAGACCAGCAGTCGTGGCTCATCCCTGGTCAGAAGTTCAATGCGTTTGGAAACCGCCGGGTGACGGCCCCGAAGTTCAGCTCGATCGGCGGCTGACAATCCAAACAGCATGGTTTCGGAGCCTGAAAAAAATCCAGACAGACCCAGCAAAGGCAAAGTGAAGATCAGGGGGAGCAGATCGACCCACATCACAGTTGCTCACGGAGTCGTTCGAGGTACCGAACTTGATTCAAAACCAGCCGGACTCCGGTGCGGTCTTCTTCTGAAGCTGTTTCGGCATCAAGCACGGGGGTGATTGTGTCGTAGGACTTGGTGCACTCCGTGTCCACCCAGGCTTGCCACCGTTCGGTGGCAGGTTTGCCTTCAGACTCAATTTCGGCATCAATGCGTTCGCGGAGCTCCAACATCTCCATGAGGAATCCATCGGGCAACCGTTGGTCTTGATCCGCGCCGGGTCCCCCCAGCATGTTCAGTCGCAGGTTCGCTCTGCTTTCGGAATTGGCCAAGAGTTCGCGCGCCTCGTTGAGCTGGGCGGCGTGATCCACGCTTCCTCCGGCATCGGGATGCGCCGTGGCACTGGCGCGCATCCAAGCCAGATCGAGTGCATCAGAAGAAAGGGTGAAAGTGCTTGGCAATTGAAGCAAAGCAAAAGGATCGCTCACGAGTCGAACTCCGAAATCCGCTGCGCGACCGAACGGTACACGTGCCGGGCCAAAATGCGGAAACGATCAGGACGAGGTCTGGGCTCGGTACGAAGCGAAAGCACCGCTTCCCGGAGTCGCCCCGGGAACTCGCGCGTGTCTTCGCCATCTTCCAACTTCAGCGGTGCGCCAAAAGCCACGTGCGCGGTTTCGGGGCGCGGCACCGTGCTTCCAAGGGGGAGGATTTCGTTGCTGCCCGTCACCCGAACTGGAACCACAGGGACCCCGGTCTTTTTGGCCAGCAGGCCGATGCCCGGTTTGAACTCACCAGGGGTGCCAGTGCGGCTTCGTGTGCCTTCGGGGTAAATCAGAAGATTCCATCCGTGATCAACGAGTTCGATTGCGGTCCGAAGCGAGCGAAGCGGAGAGCCGCGGCGATCGAACGCAAACGCGCGGAAAGCGCTGGCCACTGCAAATTCCACCGCCGTCTTTTGAATGTCCTTCAGTGAATGGATTTCACTCGCCGCGCCAAAAGTATCTTGGGCTGCGGCCACGCACGTCCGGTCTCGGATGCGGGAGGGCAACACCGACAGAATGGCTTGGGTATCGGCATGGCTGGTGTGGTTGGCGGCCAAGATGAATGGCCCATCGATGGCCCGAAGTCGGCCCAAACCCTCGCAGGTCCAACCAAATTGGAGGGCCCACTGCAGCAACATGAGGCCACCTTGGGCAATGGGACGCGTGCCTTTGACCAGTGGATGGTCAAACGTACGTTCGATGTCCTCGACCGTAGGGTGTGGGTCTGATTCACTCACGGTATCTAGTGTAAGGTCGAGTGAAGCAAACGCTCGGTTGGGCCAAGGAATCCCGCATCATGACCTCTTCGCCACCACCCCATCACATGGCACAGCATCGGGCGGGCCTCGTCTTTGGTCTGGGCCTCTCATCGCTCATCATCAACGTTATTGGCTGTTGTTCATGGGCACTCATCCCGTTCCCACTCGGCCTCATCGCCCTGATCCTCGGGATTTTGGGATGGATTTTTGGCGGAAGCGATCTCAAAGCCATGCATTCTGGGATCATGGATCCATCCGGATTGTCGATGACCCGCACTGGAAAAGTGCTGTCGATGATTTCGGTCATTATGGCTGTTGCGGCGGTGATCCTGTTCATTTTGGCCATGATGGGTTTCGCCGCATTTGTCACCTTTTTGCTGAGCATATTGGGACTTGCTGCCGCTGAGGGAGCCGTGGCCGGCTGACTTCAAAGTTGCCTCTGACCCCAGCGGGGGTAAACTGTTGCTGTTCTTTGACATCAGGGGCCGACTGGTTTTGACCGGACGGTTGAGGTCTTCTCGTTGCGTGTCGCGGCGCACACACCCGCGTTAACAAGTGTGCAAAACCCTTATCTGCTAATTCGCAGTACTCCCTCGCGGCCTAAGCCGTGACGGTCACCACCCGATGCCTTCTGAGGTGGTGACTGACAATTAGGAGGCTGGCCCAAACCTGTACGACAGGGGGGAGGGTGAGAAAATTCTGTCGCGTGGAACTCCGGAATGCTGTCGCTTGCAGCCCGGACGCCCAAGATGAAAGAAGCGACTGCACACGGAGATGCGGCTGACTGATCCGCCTCGGCACGGGGGTTCGAATCCCCCCGGCTCCATTTTTCTCTTTTGAAGTGCTTTTCAGGCGGTACTTCCCACAAAGGCGCTCCCAGAGTTCACTTTGAGGTCTANCTGAGCCGATATTTAATTCTGTCTTGGTGACCCAGAATATGGGTTTACCGTGTGTCCTTTCTTGGTTCTTGGGGCAAATGGCTTGGAGATTGGTATGAGTACTGAATCTGTCAAGGTGACCGTTGTCATCCCAGTCAAGAACGAAGAAAAGAACCTGCCGGAATGCTTCAGCCACTTGGGACGCTTTTCAGAGGTCCTTGTTGTTGATTCAGGATCAACCGACCGCACCCTGGAAATTTGCGAAGCGCACGGCGTGGAAGTGTTGCAGTTTCGCTGGAATGGAGAGTTCCCCAAGAAAAGGAACTGGACGCTTCGCAACCATACGTTCCAAAACGAGTGGGTCCTCTTTCTTGATGCCGACGAGTTTTTGAATCCAGAGTTTGTTTCCGAGGTGGAACAGGCCGTAAGCGACCCACAAAAGGTGGGGTACTGGCTGAATTACAACAACTTCTTCTTGTCAGGCAAGCTTCGATTCGGTGAGTCCATGCGCAAGCTCGCCCTGTTTCGGATTGGATCGGGGGAGTACGAACGGATCGACGAGTGTTCTTGGTCCCATTTGGATATGGAAGTGCACGAGCATCCGGTGCTGGATGGACCAGTGGGTCACATCACAACCCCGATTTTCCACAAAGATTACAAGGGCATTGGTTCATATTTGGCGAAGCACGACGCCTACGCAGAGTGGGAAGCAAACCGCTATGTCGCTTTGAACGCCCCGGGATCAGATGCCCAGCAGTGGCACACGGGTCGGCAAAAGGTGAAGTACCGCCATCTGACCAAATGGTGGCTCGCTCCAGCCTATTTTGCATATTCGTATGTCTACAAGCTTGGATTTTTGGACGGGCGTCGCGGGCTCGTGTTCTGCCTGTTGAAATTCCATTACTTTTTTCAAATCCGTCTTCGGATTTTGGAGAAATTGGCCGCTCAGAATTCCGATGGTACTTAAGCATCCCGCTTTGACCGTTCACTGCGTNGGCGTGCCATTTGTTCAGAGTCTTGGCCCTTCGGGGCGTACCATAGGTGAAGCATGAAGCATCGAATTCTTGTCACTGGCGGCTCTGGGTTTTTGGGATCAAAACTGTGTGAGAACTTGGTGCAAGAGGGTCATGACGTTGTTTGTCTTGACAATCTTTTCACCAGTCAGAAAGACAACATCACACCTTTGTTGGGTGCTGGGAATTTCGAATTCATCCGGCACGACGTCACCCAGCCCATTTGGCTGGAGGTCGATCAGATTTACAACCTGGCTTGCCCAGCAGCACCTGGCCATTACCAGTTCAACCCAGTAAAAACCATGAAGACTTCGGTCTTGGGAGCCATCAACATGCTGGGGCTCGCCAAGCGTTGTCGAGCTCGCATCCTGCAGGCCTCCACCAGCGAGGTGTATGGCGATCCTGACGTTCACCCTCAGCCCGAGTCCTACCGAGGGTCGGTGAACACGCTGGGCCCCCGGGCGTGTTATGACGAAGGCAAACGTGCGGCAGAAACGCTTTTCATGGATTACCACCGCATGCACGGGGTTGATGTTCGAATCATTCGAATTTTCAACACCTACGGCCCGCAAATGCACCCGTTCGACGGCCGAGTCGTTTCGAATTTCATCATGCAGGCTTTGCACAAAGATGAGTTGACCATGTTTGGTGATGGTTCTCAGACCCGATCGTTCTGTTACCGAGACGACCTCATCGACGGAATGATGAAGCTGATGAACCAAGACCAGGTTGTCGGCCCGGTGAACATTGGAAATCCCACAGAGTTCACCATTATGGAATTGGCGGAACTGGTTCTTGAATTGTCTGAGGTCAAGTGCAAGATTTCACACAAGCCCCTTCCTGCAGACGATCCGCTTCAGCGTCGGCCTGATATCACTCTGGCGAAGTCCGCGTTGAATTGGGAGCCCAAGGTGCATCTGCGTGATGGGCTGCTCAAAACAATTGAATGGTTCAAATCGATCGATCAAACGAAGTATCGAGCTCCCACGCCAAACTATTGAGCGGCCGAATCCGCTGTCTTGGTGCGGCTCAACCCGAATTTTGATGTCCTAGTATGAGGCTGCTATGAATTTGACAATGGTTGGTACCGGTTACGTGGGCCTGGTGACAGGCACCTGTTTTGCAAACACGGGCAACACCGTGACTTGCTTGGATGTTGATCCGAGGAAGATCGACCTTTTGAACAACGGGGGCTGTCCGATCTACGAACCTGGTCTACCAGAGTTGTTGGACAAAAACTTCCAAGAAGGTCGATTGCGCTTCACCCTCGACAAGGGGCAGGCTTACCAAGATGCCGAGATTGTCTTTATCTGCGTGGGCACACCCACTGGTGAAGATGGCAGTGCTGATCTTCAGTACGTCTTGAATGCGGCTCGTGATATCGGCGAAGCCATCAAAAGTTTGGGAGAAGATCAGTCGCCGAAGATCATTGTGGTGAAGTCCACCGTCCCCGTGGGCACCACCCATTTGGTGCGTGATGCCATTCGGGAAGTGGTAGGTCCAAGTATCCCGTTCTCGGTGGCCGACAATCCTGAATTCTTGAAGGAGGGCGCTGCGGTCCGCGACTTCAATTACCCCGACCGTGTGGTCCTTGGGGTGGACGACGCCCAAACTGGCGAGCGACTCACCGAGTTGTACGAGCCGTTCGTTCGTTCGGGCAACCCCATTATGGTGATGGATGTGCCTTCAGCCGAGATGGTGAAATACGCATCCAACAACTTCTTGGCGACGAAAATTTCCTTCATCAACGAGATGGCCGNTTTGGCCGAGGCGTACGGCGCGGACATTGAATTGGTCCGCAAGGGGATGAGCGCTGATGAACGCATTGGCAACAAATTCTTGTACCCAGGTCTTGGTTACGGNGGCTCGTGCTTCCCCAAAGACACCCGGGCTTGCATTGCCATGGGGCAAGCCAAGAGTGTGGACACCCCGTTGTCGCAAGCCGTCAACGACGTCAACTTGATGCAGCGAGATCGCTTCTTCGCCAAAATCACCAACCAGTTTGGTTCGGATCTCAGTGGNCGCAAGTTCGCGTTCTGGGGGATCGCTTTCAAGCCCAACACCGACGACATCCGGGAGGCACCAGCCATCACGCTGATGGAACACTGCAAAGCCGCGGGAGCCACNTGCGTGGCGTTCGACCCAGTGGCGGCCGAGAACTGCGCCGCGCAGCATCCTGGTTTGTGTGAACTTTCGGACGACATGTACAACACCTTGGCCGGGGCCGATGCGGTGGTGGTCTCAACCGATTGGGATGAATTCAAACGCCCGGATTTCCCGCGTATGAAAGAAGCCCTGCAAACGCCGGTGATCTTTGACGGACGAAACCTCTACAAAATGTCGACCGCACGAAACGAAGGCTTCGTGCTGCATTCGGTTGGCCGTCAGCCGATCAACGCCTGAATTTAGACGCCAGCGGCTTCCAGCAATTCGTTGAACATCGCCACCGGACGCATGACCGCGTCCGCCTTGGCAGAGTCGGGTCGGAAGTACCCGCCCAAATCCACGGCGTTGCCTTGAGCTTCGTTTANGGCGTGGATCACGTTGTCCAATTCGGTGTTCATGGTTTCAGCGAGCGGTGCGAAATGGGCGGCCAGCTCGCCATCTTCGGTTTGCTCGGCCAAGGCCTGCGCCCAGAACGCAGCGACGTACACGTGCGTGCCACGGTTGTCGAGTTCGCCCGCTTTTCGACTGGGCGCTCGGTTTTCCATGAGGTACCGCTCGGTGGCGGCGTCGATGGTGGTACCGAGGACTTTGGCTTTGGNGTTGTTCGTGGCGTTGGCCAAGTGCTCGAATGAAGCGCCCAAGGCCATGAACTCACCCAGGGAATCCCAGCGCAGGTGATTTTCTTTTTCCACTTGCTGCACGTGTTTGGGGGCCGATCCACCGGCTCCAGTTTCAAAGAGCCCNCCGCCATTCATCAGTGGAACGATGGACAGCATCTTCGCGCTGGTGCCCACTTCGAGAATGGGGAACAAATCGGTGAGGTAATCCCGAAGCACGTTGCCAGTGACGGAGATGGTGTCTTCGCCGCGGCGAATGCGTTCGATGCTGAACCGGCAGGCATCGGCCGGNGCCAAAATGTGAATNTCGAGGCCGTCGGTGCCCAACTCGGCGAGCAAAGGTTCGACCTTCTTCAGNAGTTCTGCGTCGTGCGCGCGGTTCCGGTCGAGCCAGAACACTGCGGGTGACCCCGTGGCTTTGGCGCGGCGGAGGGCCAGTTGAACCCAGTCNTGAATGGGTGCGTCTTTGGTTTGGCACATCCGCCAGATGTCTCCTTCCCGGACGGCGTGCTCCATCAGNACCGTGCCGTCGGCGGTCGCCACCTGCACCTTGCCCGATTCAGACATTTCAAAAGTCTTGTCGTGTGAACCGTACTCTTCGGCCTTCTTGGCCATCAAGCCAACGTTGGGCACGCTGCCCATGGTGGTGGGGTCGTAGGCGCCATTGGCTTTGCAGTCTTCGACCACCGCCGCGTACACGCCGGCGTAGGTGCGGTCGGGAATGACGGCCTTCGCCGCTTGACGCTCNCCTTTTGTNTTCCACATGCATCCAGAATCTCGCAGCATGGCGGGCATCGAGGCGTCGATGATGACATCGCTGGGGACGTGCAGGTTGGTGATGCCCCGGTCCGAGTCGACCATGGCGATGCCGTTCAGGTACTCGGCCACGTCGGCGGTGAAGGCGGCCTCGTCGGCGTGGCCTTGCATCTTGCTGATGNCGTCGCCAAATCCATTGTTGGGGTTCACGCCCAACGCGGCAAAAGTTTCGCCGTACTTCTCGAAGAGGGGGGCAAACCACGCACGAACACCATGACCAAAAATGATCGGGTCCGAGACCTTCATCATGGTGGCTTTCATGTGCAGCGAGAAGAGCACACCGTTGTCTTTGGCGCAGTCGACTTGCTTTTGCAAGAACGAAGCCAAGGAAGCCTTGCACATGAAGGAGGAGTCCACCACTTCACCGGCTTCCACCGCAACTGGTGCACGAAGCTCCGTGGTGTTTCCAGACTCGTCGGTGAAGGTGATGTGCACTTGCCCGGCTTCGGTCATCGTGACCGATTGTTCGTGGCTGAAGAAATCGCCCTTGGTCATGCTGGACACGTGACTGTCGGAGTCGGTCGACCATTTGCCCATGCGGTGCGGGTTCGCGCGGGCGTAGGCCTTCACGCTGCTGGGCGCGCGACGGTCGGAGTTGCCTTCCCGGAGCACGGGGTTTACCGCACTGCCTTTCACCGAGTCGTAGCGGCCTTTAAAGTCGCGCTCTTCATCGGTGGCGGGGTGGTCGGGATAGTCGGGGAGGTCGAAGCCTTGGTTCTGCAACTCGGCGATCGCAGCTTTCAGCTGGGGCATCGAAGCGCTGATGTTGGGCAGCTTGATGATGTTGGCTTCGGGCGTCAGGCACATGGCCCCAAGTTCCGCAAGGTCGTCGGCCACGCGTTGGTCGTCGCTCATGCGTTCCGGGAACTTGCACAAGATGCGGGCGGCCAGCGAGATGTCTCGGGTTTCTACATCGACACCGGCCGCGGCGGCAAAGCGGCGGAGGATGGGCAGGAACGAGACGGTGGCGAGCGCGGGGGCTTCGTCGGTGATGGTGTAAATGATTCGGGGGGAGTTGGCCATAGACCGGGGATTGTAAAAAGTCCCGGCTCAGTAGGGGAGATCCACCAGAACCGTGGCCACCGAAGCGGGATCAAATCGCTCAGCGAGCGATTGGCGGATGGCCGCCTCCGTCCGGTGCACCTGGCCTTGCAGGAAGGGGGTGCCATTGACCACGATCTCGATGGGCTGGTCGAGGTCCACCAACGCATCCGAAAGCCGCACGGTNTACGGGACCAGNGGGTCTTTGGTGATGCGAATCGTTTGGCCATCCACTTCCGCGGTGATGGTTTTGCCCTTGGTGACCTTCGGCGATTCGGTCGACAGCCACGCGAAGCGGCTGTGCGTTCGGCCGGACTGGTGCCACACCACTTTGCTGGGCCACGGGTCGCGGGTGTACTGCGCCATCCAAGGCAGGCCTTCGGCGTCACGCCCATCCATCCAGTGTCCGAGTCCTTCGTAGATGGTGCAGCGGTGGGGGTAGCCCTCGGGGTCGCTCGCTTGCAGCTTTTTCAATCGATCGCCCCAGTCTTGGGCCACGGTGTTGCGGTTGTACGCGCCGTCGTCGCCGCCCATGAAGATGGCGAAGGGCAGGTTGCGCAGTGAGGTGGGATTGGCGTTGTTGGGGTGTCCGGCCATCATGGACGCGGCCGCAAAGCGGTCGGCCATGCGCGGGGCCAACTGGTACACCCCGTCGCCGCCCGCGGAATAACCCAGGAGGTAGACGCGGTTGGGGTCGACCCCTTCGGTGGCGACGAACGTCTCGATCAAGCGGTCGAACAAATCATCAATGTGACCTTGGTGCCAAAGGTTCCACGTGTCGGTGGGGGCGCGGGGTGCGATGTAGATGCCCTCTTCGAGGGTGTACANCTTGATTTGATTGCGCCATTGCTGGTCGTTGACTCGGGCTGGTGCGCCACCGCCGCCGTGCATCGAGATCCACAAACTCTTTTGTCCTTCGGGGGCTTGCCCAAAGTCACGTCGCAGGTACTTGAGGGTGTGGTCGCCCACGATGAAGGCTTCTTCTTTCAGTTCAGGTGCTCGTTCTTTGGCCAACGCGTTCTTGCGTTGTCGCACCAACTGTTGGGTAAGACGCTTGGCTTGGTCTTGGGTGAGACGCATTTCATCCCACACCAGATCCACCAACAGTTCACCCGACACGGCGGCCCGCCGCGAGGCGGTGCGGGNGTTTTGCCCTTTCCCCACCGTGATGGTCAGCAAGGCTTCAGGGTCGACTTCAAAGCGGGGCATGTCGTTCATGTCCGATCGCCCCGCGCGGGTGCGCTGGCTGCCGTAGTTCTGGAACGCATCGGCCACCGTGACGGGAAGCGCCATGCGTTGGCCACCGGCCTTTTCGCGCACCCGAACGGAAACAAAGGATCCACTCTTGGTGGCTTCTTCCTGAGTAGGGGCATACCGCGGGGTGACGTCTTCGCCGCCGACCGCTCGGCTTTCGGGGTTCCAGGCCATGGTGAAGTGGCCATCGATGGGCTTCCAACTGGTGGCCCACACGCCGAAGACCGGATCGCCCGAGACCGCTTTGCTCGCCGCTCCGGTGAACCAACCACGGTCAAGGCCCTTGGCGTCGTACTCATCCGCGCCAAGGAATCGCCAACCTTCACCATCGTGGATTTCCACCCAAGTGTGGTTGCCCCGTTGGTCGTGCCAATTGGCCACGCCCGCCGCCCGCGCGGGGACGCCGACACTGCGGCAGGCATCGACGAGCAAAATGGACAAGCCNGTGCAGGTGGCCATGCCTTGNTCGATGGATTCGCTGGGGCNTTGGTTGGTGGCCCGGCGTTTGGTGTTGTAGTGCACGTTGACCANGTTGAAGAATTCNCGGTTCAAGGTTTGCGCGGCTTCGGCNGCNGTGGTGCACGTCGGCCACCAGNGGCGCGCAGCGNTCNAGCAGNTCGGCCCGCCAAGGNTCNCGGCGTTCATCGAAGACGGCNTANGGCANGACGTCGTTCAAGAANCGCTNNTCNGAAANNTNTTNGGCCCANNCNAAGGTGGANCGNGCTTGCANCGCNAGNTCNAGNTTTTCNATNAGCAGTTCGGNCGGCAANTCTTGGTCGTANCTTGGNGCGTGNTCTTGCAANAACGCNGCCGCTCGGCGTCCNANGTCNCCNTGNTNGGCNTCGGCGTNTTGNGAAAANGCNTCCCATGAGNTTGAGGANGAGNGNGAAAAAAANCAGNGCAACNGCNTNNNGGACCATAAAAACAGCATAAGAACCTTCGNAAGTTCGGGAACACCTTGCAATCGACTGCGAATCGGTCAACATAGACCTCACAGGAGATGCTTCTCATGCGTACCGCCGCCCTTTCGATCTTTGCCCTTTCCGCCATGGCCTCAGCCGAGACCGCCACGTTGCGTGTGATTTCGAACGCGGCCGCGCCCGGCGGCTTGGTCCCGGTTGAGTTGCAACTGTCCACCCCCGACATCGTGGGTGGTTTTGAGTTTGTGGTGGATGCAGGCGACTGGGTGGTGGAGTCGGTGTCCTACGACGGCGTGATCTTTGAGAACACCACGTGGGAAGGCTTTGACGCATCGCCAGGTGCCCAGTGCTGGGTGTCGGCATTCTGCGTCTTGCCCCAAGACCAGATCTTTGGTGGCGATCTGCCCATCATTCACGTGAATGTTCGGGTACCTGCCGACGCCGAGCCCCTTTCGACCCAGCCCATCACGCTGGTCAACGAGATGGTGACGGATTACGCCTTCACGTTCTTCGATGTGATGGTGGAGTCCGGCGAGCTCGCGGTGACCAGCGACACCATTTGCAATGAAGATGTGGACGGCGACGGTGAGGTTGGATTCCTCGACCTCATCGCGGTCTTGACCGACTGGGGCAGTTGCCCCGGCTGCAGCGCCGACACCGACGGCAATGGCAGCGTGGACAACGGCGATTTGATTCGTGTGTTGGCGTCCTGGGGCGGTTGCTGACCCAGACCAATTGCGGGGTACGATGTGCTCGTTGCCCCGATAGCTCAACTGGACAGAGCAGCGGACTTCTAATCCGCAGGTTGCAGGTTCGAGTCCTGCTCGGGGTGCTCATGGGTGGGGGTATTGCAGAGGCTGAGGGTCAACCTCCAACTGTTCTTACAACTCAGGGTAACCCAGGCTGAGCCTAGGTCCCCTCCGGGGGGTGATCTGTAGACCCAAGGTCATGAATCCAAAGTGGGGGGTAGGGGGGACCAAGGTATTCCTTGGTATCTACTAGGGCTCTCAAAGATTCCTAGGTCGAAAAGTTTTACCACACACAACTCCCTCTCTAACATTAGGGAGGTTGGCCGGGGGACCAAGGGTCACTAGCACCAATCCATATTGTTCTTTCTCAAACCTCTTCTAAGAGGGAGATCAATATTGATAATTCATATTGGTTACCGCTTCTTAACCCTTATCCCTTTATGCCCAACTTAAGGGAAGCCAAGGTATACCTAGGGTTACTAGCAACCTTCCATATTGTTCTTTCTCAACCTTGGTGGAGAAGAAATATGAGTAATAAAATCATTCTCTTAAACGCTTCTCAAGCCTAGGTTCCTACCTCCTTTACCCAACTTTTGGGCAAGAGAGAATTACCAACAAGACGTTGTTTCGCCTTGCTCGTAAAGGCCTGTAGAAACCTCTCTAAGCGCTTCCAGATTTAGACGAGTCTTGAGTCGCCCGAAACGTTGAACGCGCTGTAAGGCGCTGTACGTCGCGCTATGACCATGTGATGACATCAACCACATCAACAT
>NHCD02000020.1 GCA_002168105.2 Phycisphaera sp. TMED24 | reverse complement strand
AACGATCAACGAGCCCCCGGCCACAAACCCACCAAAACCAGAAATCACCGCCCCAGCCACTTCTCCCACAGCTGCGGGAGAGCTGGCATCGGCGCCCAAGATCAATCGGGTTGACGCGATATTGAGCACCAGACGCAGAAGAGTGGTGCCCAGCAACAACGCAGGGAAGGACGAAAACTCCAGAGCCTTGCGCTGGGTGATGGCATTGATCAGCATCAACGAGGCAATGGCAATGTTGGCCACCAGCAACAAATCAAGGATGGCCGCCGGCATAGGCACGACCAGGACGACCAGCAGACCAAGTACGGCGGCAGGCAGCAGCAAGTCACGCCGCGCCCCAAAGGCGTCGCCGATCTTGCGTGCAGTCTGACTGAGCCAATCCGTTGGCATGGTTTACGGCCTCCTTGCCGTCAGGGACATCATCGCGCCTCCGCGCCCCGAACGCCAGTCAGGTCGCGACCCTGCAGTTTCCAGACGTACGCCAGCACTTCCGCCACGGCCTCAAAGTGGGTCATCGGTACGGGATCGCCAACCGCCACCTCACGCCAAAGGGCTCGGGCCAGAGGCGGCCGTTCCAACACTGGCACATCGTGCTCCAAGGCCAAACGACGAATGCGGAACGCCAAATCATCAGCGCCTTTGGCACACACCACCGGAACATCAGTTCGCCCGGGCTCGTAACGCAAAGCCACCGAGAAGTGGGTGGGGTTGGTGACCACAACGTCGGCCAGTGGCACTTCCGATTCAATCCGTTGACGGGCCAATTGGCGGTGAAACTGTTGGCGGCGTGATTTCATTTGCGCGTCACCCTGCAGCTCCTTGGATTCGTCACGCACTTCTTTTTTGGTCATGCGTAACTTCTTGCGGTGTTGTTTTCTTTGCCACACAAAATCAACCCCGGCCAACAGCACCAGCATGAGCAACATGGCCCCCGCGGTTTCTATCAAAAGTTGAAAGGCCAACACCATGCCCGGCTTGATTTCCAACTGCAAGACCGAGCGAATCGCATCCTGCCGCCAAGCCAAGTGCGCCCCTGCCACCAGCAGCAACAACAGCACTTTTCCGGAATCAAGAGCACCTCGCACGAATCCTTCAGGCCCCAAAATTCTCTGAAAGCCCTTCACGGGGTTTAACTTCTCAGGCTTGAACCCAATTGTTTTGGTCGTCGGCCGGAAGCCAACCTGCAAAAAACCTCCCGCGGCCGCCAACAGGGTGACCAATCCAGCGACCGGAAAGACCACCATCGCAAACCCAAGGCCGGCATCCCGGAAGCTGCGCAAACCATCATCGAACCCCCCCGTGGCACGATTCAAACCGAAGGCCAGCCAATCTTTCAAGAGGCCTGTCCCAAACATGGCCAAGAGCATCAACGCAATCGTGCCCGAGCACAAAACAACAAAGGAAGCAAAATCTTTGCTCCATGCCACTTGCCCTTCATCTCGGGCCTTGTTCATACGGTGTGGCGTCGGCTCCTCGGTTTTTTCTCCAAGCTCTTCTGCCATCAGTCCGCTCCCGCCAGAATGCGAACGGTGTCGAGCATGTCACCCGCGAACGATTGCCAAGGGCCAGCGATCGCCGGCAAAACCAACACAAAGACCAACAACCCGATAGGAATCCGAACCAAGAAGCCCACACTCAGAATGTTGATTTGGGGAACCGATCGGCCGAGAAAACCCATCAAGATCGTTTGGGCCAGCACAATCGTCAGCACGGGGAGGGAACACCGAAGCAACATTTCAAAAGCGCCATCGAGCAAGGCTGGGATGGCCTCGGTCATCAATCCCATGTCCAACATCACACCGGGTGGGAAGCGAGTCATACCCTCACGTACGGCCAGGAAGAGAGCCTCAGGGACACCAAGGACCACAAAGAGGCCAAGGGCGAGACCGGCCATGAATCGGCCGGTGGTGTCCACCTCTTCGCCAATGTTGGGGTCGTACAACGTCGCAAACCCCAAGCCAATCTGCTGCCCAGACAACAAACCCACGCCCTGCAACGCCGCGATCGGAATCAAAGCCAACAGACCGAGTGCCGCCCCAAAGACCAGTTCAAACCCCGAGAGCACGCCAAGTTCAAGCAACGTGTTGGGGTTCGGTCCCAGCGTATCAACTGAACCAAACGCCACCACGCCCAACATCACTCCGAGCAGTACCCGCACCACACCCGGGACCAATGGGCTCGAGACGCCAGGCGCGACAAACAGCAACCCAGCGCCGCGACAGCCTGCCAACATCAGTCCTGGAACCGCACCGGCGTACTCGGCAAAAGTGCTCATCCGAAGATGTCCGGTGCGAACATGGAGCGGGTGAAGTCACCAAGACGAGCGACCATCCAGCCCAACAGCAACACCGCGACCACAATCATGGCGACCAGTTTGGGGAGGAAGGACAGCGACTGTTCTTGCACGCTGGTCACCGCTTGACCAATACTGACGATCAAACCCACGATCAGACCAATCCCAAGGATTGGCGCCAACAACAAGAGCGTTTCCATCAACGCTCCACGAGCCGGATCCAACAGCACGCCGGTCATCCAAAGCCACCCGCCATGGACGTCAGAGGATCCGCCACCTGCCCAAGAATGCCCACCGAAAGCAAGGTCCAGCCGTCTACCAACACAAACAGCAAGAGTTTGAACGGCAGCGACACCAAGACGGGCGGCAGCATCATCATGCCCATCGAGATCAGAATGCTGGACACCACGAGATCAATCACCAAGAACGGCAATGCAATCTTGAACCCCACAATGAAGGCCGCTCTCAATTCACTCAACATGAAGGCCGGCACCAACGTCAAGGTGGGGACATCGTCGTAGGCGATGATGGTCGGATCGGTGAGATCCATGCCACGATGCTCCAGCAACGCGTAGAGCGCACTCCAGCCGCCCGTGGCATCGATCTGGGCAAACATGAAGTCACGCATCGGGCGTTCACAATTGGCCCATGCGACGCGATAGTCCGGCTGTTCATCGCTCACAAACGGCTGAACTCCATCGGACCAGACCCGTTCCAACGTCGGCGCCATCGCATACATCGACAAGAACAACGCGAGCCCCGTGAGTACCTGACCTGGAGGCAAACCTTGGGTACCAATAGCTTGCCGCAACAAACCCAAGATGATCACCACCCGAGTGAAGCAGGTGCACATCAGCAGCACGCTCGGAACGAGCGTGAGGACGGTGAGCATCAGCAAGATATTCAGCAGTCGGCTTCGACCTTCGGCCCCCTCACCCATCAGAGCCGCCGAAGCCTCCTCCAAAGCCACCAAAGGATTGCTTGGATCACCCAAAGGATTGTCGACGACCGACTGACCAAACGCCCCGGTCACTGGGATCAAGCAACACAGGATGAACAGCCCGAGTTTCACGCGGTAATCCGTACCCTTCGCCCCTTGGTCAGATCAACCACCACACCACGCTTGGGGCGGGTCGATCGTTCAGCCGGCGGAGACGTGGTCTCCACCAGTGCGGCCGGACGAGGACGACGGGCTCGCGCAGAATCTCCTTGGGTGGCCACGGCTTCGAGGGTTTGACGGAAGGCATCACGGTCTGGCTTGCCTTCAATGGCCTCGGTAATTCGGGCCAGTGCGGTCAAATCTTCGACTTCACACAGTCGGTTCCATCCCTGGCCAGCGTCATGGCACAACAGCATGCGACGGTCAAATTTCACCAATATCAACCGCTCACCCTTGGCAACGGGCCAGCGGGCCACAATTTCCACCACACCTGACGGACCTGCAGAAGCACGCTGCCGAACTTTCTTCGGCAACCTCGAAAGCACCAAGACCGCCAAAAGAAGCACCCCTGCGGTTGCGGCAGCAAGACGCACCAAGGCGGAATTGGCCAAGGACATCGTCTCGCTCTCCAATGCCGGACCGGTACGGGCTGGCAACGTCGGAACATTGAACGCTGGCGGCAAAGCCGGGACTTCGGGAAGATTGATGATTTGGGACCCATCTGCGGCCACGGTCCCCTCTGAAATCGCTCCAGACTCAACCCCAGACTCCAGCGGAACGGTGTCCTCAATGGTTGGCGCGATTGATTTCGAAATCAGCGGCTCCACCGACACCACAGGCTCAGGCAGAACAAAGGTGATGGGACGATTGGCCCTTGCTTCTTCAGCCCAGGCAGCATTCACCATCAGGACAGAGGCCACGAGAACACTTGCTTGTTTGATCCATGCCATCCTGGCCATCCTTCAATCTCAAAATGACGCCTCCGCGTCACTCAACCTGCTCTCCATTCCCCCCACGCTGCCCAAAGTTCTCTCAGATTCCCTCCGCGGCCCGACCCAAAATTTCCGTGATCCGAACACAAAATCTCTCGTCCAACACCACCACTTCGCCCCGAGCCACCAAGCCGTTGTTGACGAAAATGTCGACGGGATCGCCTGAAGGCCGGTCCAATTCAACCACCGACCCAGAACCCAGACGCAGGACGTCATCCACCAACATTCGACTGCGACCAAGCTCGACTCTCACGTCAAGCTGGACATCATTCAGGCGATCCAGAGCAGAATCACCCGCAAAAAATTCGGACTTCAGCGCTTCCGCAGCTTCTGCCACACCATCCATGGCCGCCACTGGATCGACGGCCCCGGCCGGGGCCGACTCCGCCGCCGAATCCAAGGACGGGGGCGATTCCTCCGTAACCCCATGTGCTTCAGAAACTTCTGACGCAGGCGGGTCACTGGGGAGGTTTGATTGTTCTTGTGGGTCGGTCACGCCTTCCTGGCTCCCTTGATTCTCCGACTGGGCAAACACTGGATCCTCCAGTGGGCACACACGTGCGCATCATCATCTATCGGCAGTCTTCCGCTGCAGACTTGAATTTCTCAGCGGTTGCTCTGATCAATGATCACTTGCCAGGCGTACACCACTTGAGGCTGCTCAGGACCGTGAATAAAGCTGAACAGCTTCTCAAATGAAGATCCGACGGCTTCTGTGAAGACCACCGGCTCCAGAGCTTGGACTTCCTCCCTGGAGGCGGATCTCCAACACCGCACAAAATTACTCTCGATCCGGTGTTGAAATGGCTCGACCACAGCGGTGAACTCCGCCACGAAGGGTGCGGGCACCAAGGCCACCACTTTGACCGACCAGGTCGTGTCCCCCTTGCGCTGATTGGCTTCCTCGTACACCACGACCTCGACCAGTTCATCGGGAGCAAAGGTGACGTCTTGGGCGATTCCATCGGCCTGAACATCGCCAGGACGCATCCATTCGATCACGCCAAAAATCCCCGCCGCTTCAAAGACCATGAGTCCCAAGATCAGCAACAGAGTGCGGCTGCTTCGTGATGATTTTTCGGGGACAGCGGTTTCATTTTCTTGATTCGACATTACAGATACCTCAAGGCAAGTTGGACGTGGTTTCAATCAACCGAAGTTCGACGCGACGCATTTCGGGGCCGATGGCCCCTTGGACCACGCGAGACCCTCGAGTGGCGATGTGGATCCGTTCCGCTTCAAGAGCCCACCGGCCGTCGCTGCCGGTGTATGCCCGCAAAAAGGCTTCCACAGATTTTGCCCGCCGATATCCCAGTTCATCGTCATCAGACAATTGGGTCGCTTCAGCTTCGCCGGGTTCGGCAAATCCGGTCAAACGCACGCCCAGACGGTTGTGCAAGTGCTGGTCGGCAAAGACCCGAAGAGAAACCTCCGCGGCGGGCAACAATGTCCATGAGCCCACATCAAACGCTTCCGGACCGGCCAATGCAATCTGGATGCCTTGTTCTTGGACCCGCTGAACGGAATTGCCATCGATCAACACCGCCCCGCTTCCGGGAATGTTCTCTCGGCCCGGCAAAAAACGTGCTTCTCCACCGGTTCGGTCGGGGTCAAAGTTGGTCGCCTGGCTTGAAGACGGCAACAGGCCCTGCTGGAAGCCTTCAATCATGCGGGCTTTTTCTTCTTCAGTGGTGGCAGCGCTGATCATCCAAAGCAGGACGAAAAAGCACAACAACAAACTCATCATGTCACCAAAGGTGACCACCCAGTCTGGAGCGCCTTCAGGGGCGGAACGGGCCTTGCGGACACGCATGGTTCACGCCGCCTTCTTTTCTTGATCTTGATTTGGCGTCCAAGCCAAAAGACGATCGGAAAATTCCGAAGGACGGACGCCTTCCAAGATCATCAAAGCTGCTTGCATGGCGATCGCGTTGCAAAACTGTTCTTCCGCACTGCGGCGCCCCAGTTTGTCGGCCAGTGGATTGCAGATCATGTTGGCGAACATCGCGCCATACAACGTCGTCAACAGGGCGACGGCCATACCCGACCCCACACTCGAGAAGGAGTTGGGGTCCTGTGGATTCATGGAGATCATCATGAACACCAAACCAATCAAGGTCCCGATCATGCCAAAGGCCGGAGCACTTTTGGCCATCGATTCCACCATCGACTTTCCTGTTTCATGCCGGATGGTGATGGCATCCAGTCGACGATTCAGTTGAGCTTCGACGGTCGAGGATTCGGTTTCGTTCGCGGCAAACACGACGCACTCCGAGAGAAAGGGGTACATCTCGGGCCGCTTGCACGCGTCTTCCACATCCTTCACACCACCCTTGCGAGAGATGGTGTTGAGCTCAATGGCTTGATCAATGACTTCTTGCATATCAACCGACTTCCAGAAGACGGTCTTCATCAGAACCTTGGGCAGCCGTTTCAGATCGGAGAATGGAAATGCCGCCATCGTGGCGGCAATACAACCACCCATCACGACCAGAAAGGAGGTCGGATCGATCAACGCGGCCGCCTTGCCATCGGCACCCAGATAAATCGCGGTGCCGACAAACAGCCAAGCCAGGGCAACACCAAGAACAGTTGAAAGATCCATGGGACACTCCACGAGGGCTACAAAAGAAAGACTCTTGCATGGCCATCGGGAAGTGAACCACCCAACTTCAACCCGGTTGAAAGATTTCGGAGGGGTTCGTGGACCCGAGAGGTTCGGTCTGTGAGGGTTGTGCGGCTGGTGCGGGTTATGCGGAGCTGACCGACATGGAAGACGAGGGCACGATCACTTCGTACCCCTGAGGAAGAAGCGTGATATCCACCCTGTCCTGCAATCCTGCATCGTCACCGTCCAGCTGGAGGGCCATTTTTTCGGGTCCCGAGAGCGTGACCTGAGCACCACGGGCCACCACCGCGGCCGAGTGATCCACCGCAACCCCCTTGCGAGAACGCCACGCCCACAACAGCGTCCGGGTGATGGATGAGGTGGGCAAAAAGACAACATCCAACAGCCCGTCGTCTGGCTTTGCATCACGGGCGGGATCCATGCCGAACGCGTATCCAGAAAAATTGGCCACGATGGCCAAGCCACGGCGTTGCTCAACCACCTGTTGTCCGTCCACCTCGACACTGACCTTCGGCCACTTACGCTTCAGAGCGGTGCGAAAAATGGGGCCGATGTACGAAGCATGTCGGATGGGCCCACGGCGACGCGCGTGCAGATCATGAATCACTTCGGCATCAAATCCAACCGAGACCATGAGGGTGAATGGGCCATACGGCGTTCGCCCCGCATCAATTTTTTGTGTCTCGCCTCGGACGGCCAATTCAGCGATGTCCTCGGGTTCTCGGGGCAAACTCAACATGCGGGCAAACAGATTCTCTGTACCCAATGGAGCCTGCAGAAAGGGAATACCCACTTCCCCGAGTGAGGCCGCCGCACGACGAAGGGTGCCATCACCGCCAACCACAATGGCCCGTTCGATCTCGTCGGGCAGCCGGATCGCGTCTTTTTCCGTCTCTCGGAACGCAGGTTCGAAGCCCCGGTCTCGAAGGGCGCTACCGATGGCTTCGGCGTACGCCGGGGCCAAGCCGCGTCCCGCTCGGGGGTTCAACAGGATGCCAATGCGACGCGAATTCAGGGGGAAGCCTCGACTCGTTTGGCCGAACGAATGACGACTTGCTCTTCGGGTACGTCACGCATCCCGCGACGAACTGTCGTGCGTTCCTTGGCAATGGCATCGATGGTACTCATGCCTTCAACCACCCGGCCAAAAGCACAGTACGGGCCATCGTCCAAAAAGGGGTTGTCTTTGTGGTTGATGTAGAACTGGCTGGTGGCCGAATCCACCGCAGAAGTTCTTGCCATGGCGATGGTGCCCCGGGTGTTGCGGATGGGGCCCAGTCCCGCTTCATTTTTGATGGCGCTTCGGGTTTTCTTGCGTCGCATCTCTGTATCGAAGCCGCCACCTTGCACCATGAAGTTAGAGATCACACGGTGGAACAAGGTGTCTTCGTAAAATCCAGCATCGACATAGGCCAGAAAGTTCCGGCAAGTGATGGGGTAATTCTCCGGATCGATCTTGACCACGAACGGGCCAAGATTGGTTTCAAATCGCACCAGGACGGGATTGAGCGCGGCCTCTTCTTGCTCATCGACCTCCGGAGTCGCCGGGGTGATGGGCTTGTCATCCTGTCCTTGGAAAGTCACCGTCTCGTCGCCCTCAGACATGTTGAAGCCAATGACATTGGTTCGGCCCAAGGCATCGGTCCAAGCCATGTTGGTCAGTGGAACAACCCCGCCCACTCGACCCTCCGGGCGAATTTCACGCATCCCGGGGCCACTGAAGCCCACTCGTCGCTTGCCGTACAACCAAACCACTTTGCCCTGGTTGCCATTGCTCATGATGGTGCCGCCGGACAAAGGGGAGTCGTCGTCTGTTCGAGGAAGTGATTCAACAATCACGTCTGCGGCTTTACAGGTCAGAGGAGACCCCTGGAACACCAAGACATCTTCAGATTCTCGGTCTGGGTGACGTTGCGTCAGCCGCACCAATCCTTTCTGAAGTTCGAAGACAAACTTGCCCTCTTGATCTTCCAGCCGCTTGATGGTGGTGTTGAACCCAAGCAACATCACATCGGTCTGGCCCGATTGAACACCATCCCAACGCCATTCCAAGCAGGCCCGCCCCTCGGCTTCGGTCTTCAAGACACCCCCCACCGGAAAAAGGCTGCCTTCGCGACACTTCAACGAGGCCCCATCGGCCCCTTGCAGGGTGGGAACGCTCTCAACCATGCGAATTCGTACGGTTTCGCCACTGCTGGCGGCCGAAAGCAAAAAGATGGCCAGGAACATTGAGAACCGGTGCGTGAAGATCATTTGTTCACTCCTTGGGTTAATTACAGTACCGGCAATGCGGACCCTGTTGTTCATGTTGATTCTGGTAGGCACGAGCAATATTGCTTCGGGACAGGCCTTCCGCCTGAACGATGAAGACGGGTGGTCCCCGTTGCCTGAACCAGCCGCAGGATCGGCCGAAGAAGGACTGCGGAACGCGAGGCGGGCCATCGCAAGAGAAGCTTGGGATCAAGCGGAGACCATTTGCCGCGATTGGCTGACCCGTTTCACCTCCACCGCCCGCATCCGACCCCTCCTCGGAGATCAGGACGTGCCCGTGGTCGAGGTGGAACAAGCCCAATCTCCTCTGGTCGGCGAGGTCCGGTTGTTGCTCGGCGATGCCCTGCGAGCACGAGGAGAGCTGTACCCCGCCGCCGTCGAATACGAAACAGTGGCCCGCTCCTATCCAGACTCTCCAGCTTGGCTTGATGCCGTCGAACGGTGTTACGAAATCGCAGTCATTTGGTCCAAACAAGAACCCGAATTTCTGCTGGGTATTTTTCCCGTCTCGGACTGGACCGAAGAGGTGGAAGAACTCCTGATCCGCGTGCAAGAACGGGTTCCTGGGAGCATCTTGGCGGAACGGGCGGGCTTTGCCTTGATGGAGTTTTATTTCCGCGAGGAAAATTACCGACTCACCGCCGACATGGCGGCCATTGTTCTGGAAAACCATCCCACCACCCCACAAGCCGATCTCGCCCGACGACGCATCGTTGATGCCAACCGACGCTTGTGGAACGGGCCAGAGAATGATCTCTCGGGCCTTGAAGAGGCCTCATCCATCTTGAGTTATTTCATTGCCGAGGATCCTGTCGCCGCCCAACGCATCGACAGTGCACAGCAGTTGCAAGAGGTCCAAGAGGATCTGGTGCAGTCCGAGTGGTCAACCGCGCAGTGGTACCTTCGCTCCGGAGATCCCGTCAGTGCGGCGTACGAAGTCAGCCGCCTGGCCGACCGGTACGCGGACACCACGCTGTGGCCAAAAATCAAAGCCTGGGCCACCGAAAAAGTTCGGCCGCTGATTCCCATCCCTCTGCGTTCGCTGGTGGATGAATTGCCATGAGCCGGTGGTTGAAGCTCATGTTGTGTTTGGCGCTGCTTGGCTGTGCCAACGATGCCCGAACGGGTCTGACTTTCATGAACGATGGTCCCGCCCGCCGGGTCGCGATCGAACCCTTTGTGGGCGGTGGCGAAATCGAAGGATTGGCCCTGCCACTGCGTGAAGCGGTGGCGGCGGAGCTGCTTCGCCGGACCAACCACACGGTGACCAACCGACCCACCGCCGACACCCTGCTTCGAGGTGAGATTCGGTCGGCGTCTCGCCGCCTCCTGGGACGCTCCACGGAATCTGGACTCCCCTCAGCCCTTCGACTTGAGATCACGCTCAACGTGGAGTGGGTGGATTTGGCCAGCGGTACCGTGCTGAAATCGCTGCGGAATGTCCGAATCGCGGCGGATTACGCCCCGGGCGGGGCGGGCGTTGCCCCAGGCGGAGAACGAGAAACCGTCGCACGGCAACAATTGTTCCGGCGTACCGCCCGAACTGTCGTGGATGCACTGCAGTCGGACTGGTGATCGTCCGATGCTGGGCTAAGTTCCCTCCTATGGTGGGGGACCTTCTTTTCCTCCTGCTCCCAGAAGCTCCCGAATGACCCAACAACCACCGTCTCCCGACCAAAACAACGACGAACAAACGCAACCACCAGCCCGCCGAGGCGGTTTTTTGGGATGGCTTCTGGCCTTTTCCATCGTGGCCATCGTGTTCTCCATCGCCAACCAACCCGGTGGCGGCGTTGAGATCAAGAGCTGGGAGACATTCCTGGCCTACGTCGAAGGCAACAACCAACAAGTGACCGTCCCCTCTTCGGACACCGAAGGGGCATTCCTCACTTCCAACGGTCAAGTGGCCTACCGAGACGAAGCAGGTTGGCTGCGGGACGAGGAAAATGCCATCCTTGGTCGCAATGGCCAGCCCTTGGAAGGCAAACCCACCGAGATGACCCCCGTCCTCGCCACCAAGAGCGTCAAGGTCAACGAACTGGGGCAGGTGCTTGACGATGGTGGACTGGTGCAGAGGGATCCGCTGGGCCAAGCCATCATTCCAAACTTCTTGGCCACAGCACCCATCCAATCGGGTGGCCTCGAAGGCCCGATTTCGGTGGAAAACAACCGGCTGGTTGCCAACATCCGCTCGGGAACCGGCGGACTGGGCGAAACCCCAAACGGACGGCCCCACCGGATTTTCTTTGAGATCAGCCAACCCGGCATTTACGTCGAACAACTGAACGAACGCAATATCGACTACACCGACGAAGCAGGCACCAGCGTCTGGATGAGCCTCCTCGCCGGCGTGTTGCCATTGATCATCTTGATCGCGGCCATTTGGTTCCTCTTTATTCGGGGCATGCGTGGTGCGGGCGGTGGACCTGGTGGGATGTTGGGCAGCTTCGGCAAATCCAAACACCGACTGTCAACCAAAGAAACCGTCAGCGTGACCTTCGCCGACGTGGCCGGCATCGACGAAGCCAAAGACGAAGTGCACGAGATCGTGGAGTTCTTGAAGAGCCCCGAGAAGTTTGCCCGTCTTGGCGGACGCATCCCCCGCGGCGTGTTGCTCGCGGGGCCTCCCGGTTGCGGTAAGACCTTGTTGGCCAAGGCCATCGCCGGGGAAGCGGACGTCCCGTTCTTCTCGATCAGCGGCTCTGACTTTGTGGAAATGTTTGTGGGTGTCGGTGCGAGCCGGGTGCGCGACCTCTTCAAGCAAGCCAAAGAAAGCAGCCCGTGCATCATCTTCTTGGATGAAATCGATGCCGTGGGTCGCAAGCGCGGCAGTGGCTTCTCAAGCGGCGGCCACGACGAACGCGAACAAACACTGAACGCCATCCTGGTTGAAATGGATGGCTTCGAGATGCAAGACCAAGTCATTGTGATCGCGGCCACCAACCGGTCCGACGTGCTCGACCCGGCGTTGACGCGTCCAGGGCGTTTCGACCGCACCGTGCAAGTGATGCTGCCTGACATTGAGGGACGACGGCAAATCCTCGGGGTGCACGCTGGCAAAGTTCGCATGTCCCCTGATGTCGACATGGAACGTGTCGCTCGCGGCACTCCAATGTTCTCGGGCGCTGAGTTGGCCGCACTGATCAACGAAGCCGCCATCATCGCGACGTTGTCTGGAAAAGAGTTCGTGGAGCTGCAAGATCTCGAAGAGGCCCGGGACAAGATCCGCTATGGACGAGCCCGTCGAAGCCGACGGATTGAAGAGCAAGAACGCGAAGCCACCGCCTACCACGAGGCAGGACACACCGTCATCCAGTGGCTTCTTGAAGATGCCGACCCGGTCCACAAGGTCACCATCATTCCCCGCGGCCAAGCGATGGGGGCGACGTTCTCGCTGCCCGAAAAAGACCGCTACGGCTACGGACGGAAATACATCGAAGCTACCCTGCGGGTGCTGTGCGGTGGCCGAATCGCCGAGCAGCGACATACCAGCGACATCTCCAGTGGCGCTTCGATGGACATTCGCATGGCCACCGATTTCTCCCGGGCCATGGTGCTCGAGTGGGGCATGTCCGATCGGTTGGGCTTTGTGAAGTACTCCCCCGACGAACAGCGTGAATCGTTGCTTGCCGGACAGGAATATTCCGACGACACCGCCCGCATCATCGATGAGGAAATCAAGCGTTTGGTCGACCACGCCTACGCCGAAGCCCAGCGCATCTTGGACGAGAACTGGGACAAGGTGGAAGCGGTGGCGCAAGCGCTCCTGCGACACGAGACATTGAACTCCGACGACATCGAAACCTTGATGAAGGGCGGCCAAATCGACCGTCCCACTGTGGCGGACATGTTGCGGGCCGAAATGGAAGCACCGAAGCCTCAGGAAAGCCCCAACGCACCAACCGCTGAAGATGAAGGCGATCTTCCGGATGACGGTGCGTTGCCCAGCCCCGCCTGAGTCTTACTCCCCAGTTATTTTCTTCCGACGCAAAATGTGATGGTAATGCTGGGCGAACCGGTGGGCTTCATCTCGGATCGCCTGGCACAACTTCAACCCCAAGTTTTCCCGCCCCAATCGAATCGGTTCGGTCTTCTCTTGGACATAAATGCGTTCATCCTTCTTGGCCAGGCTGATCACCATCGGCGGCTTGACCGAGAGGTCGGAAAAGGCCTCCATGGCGGCATGCAATTGCCCCAATCCACCATCAATCAAAATTAGATCGGGATACAGCTCTTCGCCCACCCCCGCATCTCGATAACGACGTGACACCACTTCACGAATGGCCGCGTAATCGTCGTTGTCCACAGTGCGGATCTTGAACCGACGGTACAAATCTTTGAAAGGTCGCCCGTCCACAAAACACACTTTGGAACCCACGGTTTCTCCGCCTTGCAGGTGGGCGATATCGATGGCCTCCATGGAACGGATGGGCAACGTCAAGCCCAAAGTGCGCTGCAACGATTTGAGCGCAGGCGCGGGATCTCCGCTGAACACCGTCACTTCCGGCTGCCATTGCACGCCGTCCTTGGCCCGCTTTTCACGGTCGTCCAATTTTTCGATGGCGCCGATTTGATCACGCAACTTGGCGGCTTCTTCAAATCGCAAATCCGCGGAGGCTTGGGCCATCTCTTCACGAAGCTCCCGCAACATGGTGGATCGCTTTGAGCCCAAGAAACGAACGAACGCATCAACATCACGCCGATACGAAGCCTTTGAAATTCGATCCGCACAGGGGGCGGTGCACTGCCCAATGGAGTGCAACAAGCAGGGCCGAAAGCGTCGATTTTTTGGATCACCGTCTTCGATATCCAGGTGACAGGTGCGGTACCGAAAAACCCGTTGCAACAGTTGGACCGCTTCTCGCAGCGCCCCGGCCGACGCAAACGGACCGAAAATTTTCGCGCCCCGGTAATCCTCATGGGCGGGTTCTCGGGTGATGAACACCCCCGGGAAATCATCCCGCATCGTCACCACCAAATACGGAAAAGTCTTGTCGTCAACCAATCGCGTGTTGAACGGGGGACGCGTGTCCTTGATCAAACGCGATTCCATCAGAAGGGCTTCCCACTCCCCGTCACATTCAATGGTGTCGATGGAATCGATTTTGGCCAGCATCGGCTGCTTCTTGGGNCCCAATTCCGCCGACGGCACGAAGTACGACGAGACACGATTTTTGAGGCTTCCGGCCTTGCCCACATAAAGNACACGCCCATCCACATCCTTCATCAAATACACCCCAGGCTGCTCGGGGAAGGCCTTCGCCAAGGCCGAAAGACGACTGCGACGCACGTCCCAAGCCTCTTTTTGGGGTTCAGAAGGGGGCATTATTCGACTCTAGCGGCAGAAAGAACGGGTTTCAGTCTCTCCTTGCCTCAGATTCGCATATAGTTCTAATCTCAGCCCGTCGTGGGCTCATGTTTCGCTCTTCCGATTTCGGATCAAGGATAAACCCTATGAAGATCTTCTCCATCATCGCTCTCGCGGCCATGGGCTTCCTCGCCGGCTGCCAATCTGGCCAAAGCTGCTGCGGNTCCTGCGGCGACCACGGCCACTCCCATGGTGCCATGGAAGCCGAATGCTGNGGCANGTGCGGCGGCGCTGCGGAAGCCGAATGCTGCGGCAAGTGCGGCGGCGCTGCACCAGGCGCTGTCGAAGCCTGCTCCAGCAGCTGCTCNGACTCNTGCAAGACCGCTTGCGACAAGATGGCTGCCCCAGCTGCTGCTGAGCCAGCCTCCTGCGCTTCCGAGTGCTCGTCCTCTTGCGACAAAATGAAAATGGCTGCCCCTGCGGCTGCCGAACCCGCATCCTGCGCCTCCAAGGCCGAATGCGGTGGCTGCCCCTTCTCCAAGAAGGACTAAGACCAGCCTTCCCATGCTGAATCCACGGCCGTCCTTTGGGGCGGCCGTGTTCGTTTCCGACTTTCATTGGACGCCTGATTTCGCTATCATTTCGGATTCCCCAACGGTCGTGGTGACTTTTGGGGATGCCACTTCCAACCGCCCTCCCGGGCACCCCTGAAGCGCCCTTGGGCGGACATGCCTCCAACGAGGATTCACCACCATGCCCCGCCGGTGTCGCTGCACGAGAAAGGCTTGATGCCAATGTCGACTGTTCAAACCCTTGTTGATTCCGGAATTCACTTCGGCCAACGCCGTACCAACTGGAATCCGAAAATGGCTCGCTTCATCTTTGGCGAGCGCAACAAAATTCACATCATCGATATCCGAGAGACCCTGAAAGGTCTGCTCCTCGCCCAACGCTTCATCGAGCAAGTTGTGGCCTCGGGCAAGGATGTCTGCTTTGTTGGCACCAAGCGTCAAGCCAAGGACTCCATCGCCAAGTACGCCACCGAAGTCGGCATGCCCTTCGTGAACGAACGATGGCTCGGTGGCATCCTCACCAATTTCCGCACCATTCGTGATCGCTTGGGTCGCCTGGAAGAACTCGACCGCTTGGTGGAATCCGGCGAAATCGACACCTACTCCAAGAAGATGGCCAGCCAATTGATGCGGGAGCGTCGCAAGATCACCCGCAACCTTGATGGCATTCGCACCATGGAGAAAATGCCTGGTGTCCTGATGGTGGTTGATGTCAGCCGCGAGACCAACGCGTTGCGTGAAGCAAAATCTTTGGGCATCCCAACCATCGGCTTGGTCGATACCGACGGCGATCCCGATTTGGTCGACATTGCCATCCCGGGCAACGATGATTCGATCCGTGCGGTCGAAGCCATCCTTCGCGAGCTCTGCGCTTCCATCAGCCGTGGCAAGGGGCAACGAACCGCCCAAGCCGAGGGTGATGACACAGCCGCCGCGACCGCGGGCGACGATGATGCCGCACCAACCCGACGACGTCGTTCCAATCGCTCCAGCTTCCGGTCCGACGACGGCAGCGCTCCTGCGGCCGAAGCCCCAGCCACCGAAGGCTGAACACGAACCCCATTCGTTCCTCGAACACCCCACGTATCCACACCAAGGAATCCAACTGTGAGTTTCACTGCCGCTGACGTGAAAGCCCTCCGGGAAAAAACCGGCCTGGGCATGATGGACTGCAAAAAAGCCCTCACCGAANACAACGGTGACGCTGCCGCCGCCGAAGAATGGCTGCGCGAGCAACGCAAGGGCAAGATGGACGAGCGGACCGAGCGTGCCGCTGGTGAAGGACGCATTGCCGTCCGCACCGGTGACAACTGGGCCGCCATGATCGAAGTCATCACCGAAACCGACTTCACCGCCCGCAACGATGATTTTGTCGCCATGGTCGACAAAGTCGCCGATCATGCAATGAACAGTCCCGCTGGCTGCATCACCGCAACCGACGAGATGACCAAGACGATCGATGACATGCGAATCGTGACCGGCGAGAACATGAGCTTCTCCCGTGGCATCAAATTGGAAGGCGGCAACTTCGGGGTGTACATCCACCACGACGCCAAGCGTGCTGTCATCCTTCAGTTTGATGGCGATCTTGATGCTGACTCTGCCAAGGGCATCTGCCAGCACATCACTTTCCACGATCCGATTGGCATCGACGAGACCTCCGTCTCCGCCGACAAGATCGAAGAGATCCGGGCCGCCGCCATCCAAGAAGCGGAAGAATCTGGCAAGCCCACCGAAATCGCCCAAAAAATGAGCGAAGGCAAAGTTCGCAAGTACTTGGAAGAGAACACCCTCATCCATCAGAAATACGTGCTGGACGAATCCAAGAAGATCAAAGAAGTGCTTGGCGGCGCCACCGTCAAGACCTTCGTCCGCTACACCTTGGGCGGCTGATCTTCTGAACAACCTAGAATTTTGCGGGACGCTTCGGCGTCCCGCTTTTTCGTTTCCCGTACGCTTTCGCCATGACTTCCCCCGATGTTCTGGCCGCTCTTCGTCTCATGGAGGGTGGACGACTCCGCGAAGCCGCCCTCAAACTGAAACAACTCCGTCAAGGGCAACCCGACGCCNCTGAAGTCTTGCAGGCCGAGGCCATGGTGGCCATGCGGCGAGGTGATTTCGGAACCGCCGAGAACGCGTGCGCGGCCTGGGAACACTGCATGCCAGAACAGCCCTTGCCCAAAGCCAGATTGGGCACGGCCCAGTTGCACCAAGGCCGCTTTGACGACGCTCGATCCACCCTCGATCAAGCACTGGTGGACCACCCCGGCGACCCGCACCTCACCCGGGCCCGAGCAGAATTGGCCGAACGTGAAGGCCACCCCGAAGATGCCTGGCAGCGGCTGGAACCTCTGCGTGAACACGAAGATCCGGGCATCCGCGCTGAAGCAGCGCGAGTCGCGCTGTCGGCTGGGCATGCGCAGGTCGCACAGGCTGGAGCAGAGGCGTTGCTGCGCGATACCGCAGTGCCGACGATCGTGCACCGAAGGGCGGCCTTTGTTCGCGCTCGCGCTTTGGAAGCCCAAGACCAACTGGATCTGGCGTGGAATGCGTACGTCGCCGCCAACCGAATTGGCGCCCGGCCGTTCAATCCAGATGCCTACGACGAGTACGTCAATCAAATCATTGCGGCTTCACCTTCCGCGCCCGATGGAGACCGAGAACCGTTGGCCGAAGACGTGGTTCTCATTGTGGGTTCCCCCAGAACCGGATCCAGTTTGCTGGAGCGGATTCTGGACGCCCACCCCGATGCCCAGGGACTTGGCGAAATTTCATTGGGAGGAGAATTGCTTCAGCACCTTCCCTCCGATGGTCAAAAACCATGGTCCAGCCGAGCCCACAACCTGAGTGCCGCGGTCCAAACCAAACTGCGTGACCTGTACCTCTCGCCACTGCGTGAGTTGTCACCCAACGTCAAGAAGCGGGTGGACAAAAACCTCACCAACTTGGCCCGGATTGGCTTGTTGGGACAACTTCTCCCTGGGGCTACCGCGCTGGTATGCCAACGCGATCCCATCCCCTGCGGACTGTCATGCTTTGTGCAAGATCTTTCCACCGCTGGCTTCCCTTGGTCGAGTCAACCCGATCACATTCGCCGCGCGCTGCAAGCCCAAACCCGGTTGTGCAACCACTGGCTCAATACCGCACCGCTGCGGATGATCGACATGCAGTACGAAGCGTTCGTGGGTGGAGGCGAAGCAGCCCAGCGCGAACTCATTGAACAGTTGGGTCTGGACTGGGATCCAGAGTGCGCATCCTTCCACAAGCCAAAAGGTCGTGGCACCACCACCAGTTCCTACGCACAAGTGCAGCAGCCCATGCATGCTTCGGCCAACCAAGCCGGCCAAAAATGGGGCGAACGGCTGGAGCTGTTCCGTTGACCCTGAACGAAACCTTGGCCCGGGGCGACTTCGCAGGGGCTCTTTCCTTGATTCGGCCTTTGCTTGCCGCACGACCTGAGGATCCCGTGCTGCTTCGACTTGCCGGGCACTGCTTGGCCCGGCTGGGAAGACACGACGAATCGGAACAACACTGGAAGCAAGCGCTGCAGCACGTTCCGNGTTGCCCGGAAGCCACGTGTGGTTTGGGTGAACTTCGTTTGGACCAAGGTGATTTCTCTGCCGCACTGAATCTCTTTCAAAGCGCTCCNCCCAGCATTCGAAGTCAACTCGGAGCTCTCTCCGCCCTCGAGCGCAGTGGCCGACTCGACGAAGCGGTGGCGGTGGTGGAAGCGCACACCGATTTGCTGCACGACGGGCAATTTGCGTACGCCGCTTCGGTGGCACTGGATCGAGCCGGGCAAACCAAACGCGCCCTGAACGTTCTTCAAGAGGCTCTGCCGCACACCACCCAACCCGTTGTGCAAAAGCGACTGTGGTTTCGCATCGGGAGGATCCTCGACGCTGCGGGTGATCATGAAGGCGCGTGGTCGGCGTGGACCAACGCCAACGCGCTGCTGGAGCCATCTTGGGATCCAGAAAAAACAAGACGCACGTTCGAAGCCATCAAAGCCATCCCCGTGGACCCCGGACCAACACCGTGCGTGGCCACCCCGGTCTTTGTGGTTGGGCTCCCCCGCTGCGGTTCCACGCTGTTGGAATCCAAANTTGCTTCGCGACGTGGTGTCACCGCCCTTGGTGAAGATTCGAGCCTGCTGCGAGCGGCGCATGGCCTGCCCGGAGGTTGGCCCAAAGGTGCCGCACAACTTCAAAAGGCAGCTCGTCCAGAGGGATGGTGGTCCGAACCAGGTGATACCACCACCTTCGTGGACAAAAATCTCTTCAACCACCTGGTGCTGCCCTTCATCCTGCAGGTGTTGCCCAACGCCCGCTTCATCCATTTGCGACGGGATCAAGCCGACACGTTGTTGTCGTGCTTCGCCGAGCCACTGCCCGCACGGTTGCACCCGTGGACCACCTCCCCCGCGCGGCTCTCTCAATACGCGGCATTGCACAACGACTTGATGTCCCATTGGTCAAAGCAAATGCCCAAGGAACAGTGGCTCGAAGTCTCCTACGAATCCATGGTGCAAGACATGGATGCGACTTTGCGCACCGTTGGCCAGTTTGCTGGAATCAACACCGAGCAGCAGAAATCAGGNGATGAAGCAGCTGCACCCAAGCCCATCACCATCAGTTACGAGCAGTTGGGCGCGGTTCGCACCGATCGCTCCGGTCGTGGCCAACGCTACGAAGCGTGGTTCACTCGTTGATGATTTGGTTGGGCCCTTTGCCCGCTTTCTTCTCGTACAAACCATCCCCCGCCTTTTGGTACTTGGTGAAACCAAGTCGGTCGAGGTTCTTGTCCGAAAGCTTCTGCGCCGTGGCGTGGTCGGACCAGTCGCCCAAGATGGTGGGTCGAGCAGGGATGCGGCGGCACGCCTGTCCGGTTTCCGGATGCTCCGTCAGAGGATCGGCGCTCATCGGCTGCACGACTTCGAAGATCTCTCCCTCGGAGCCATCATCCTCAATGCACTGGTAGACGTAAGTGGGCATGGCCCTATGTTACGCGTCTGCGTACCGGGCGTAGTCGGTGTATCCCTCAGAACCGCCGCCATAAAAGGTGGATTCGTCGGGTTCCGCCAGAGGCAGATCTTCTCGGATCCGTCGTCCCAAATCGGGGTTGGCAATCAGCAGCCGACCAAACATGACCGCATCGCAACGGCCCGAGGCGTACGCCGCTTTGGCGTCCTCCACCGTCATGCCTCCCCCCGCCACGTACCGGCGCTGGCCGTCTTGACCATCAAAAGCCTGCCGNANTCGNGCGCAGATGGCATCGAGTCCCGGCTCCCGCTCGCCGACCACAAAGCTTTCCACCACATCGAGGTGGTGCAGGTTCCGTTCCGCCAGGGCATCCGCCAGGGCCCCGTAGGNGCCCATGACATCAGGCTCNCCCCGGTCTTCGTTGACGTCGGCGTAGATCGGAGACACCCGGAACCCCACCCGGTCGGCGCCCAAAACCGAGATGGCCGCATCGGTCACTTCCAGCGCAAACCGCATGCGGTTCTCCAGGGATCCGCCGTAAGCATCGGTGCGGTCGTTGATGCCCGAGCGAAGAAATTGTTCCACCAAATACCCATTGGCCCCGTGAATTTGGACGCCATCAAAACCGGCCACCTCGGCCAGCTCGCACGCTCTTCGATACGAAGCCACCACGCCAGGAATTTGATCCGTGGCCAAAGCACGGGGTGGTGAACACTTGACCCGCTTGTAGTCAGGACCAACCACCACGTGCCGCGGTGCCGCGGTGTTGGTGGAAGAAACCGGTGCACCACCTTCCGGTTGCAAATCCACATGACTCATGCGGCCCACGTGCCACAGTTGACAGAAGATCTGCGAGCCCGCGTCGTGCACCGCTTGGGTGACGGGCTTCCAGGCTTCCGCTTGCTCTTCGGTATGAAGGCCGGGGGTTCGGTAGTACCCATGCCCCTCTGGACAGACCGGGGTGGCTTCGGTCAGCAACACACCTGNGCCTTCTGGCCCCGAACGCTGCGCGTAATAGTCGGCGGCGTGGGGACCGGGCACATTGCCGGGAAGATCGGCCCGCAAGCGGGTCAACGGCGCCAGCCACAAATCACAAGAAGGGATCATGCCATCAGGCCTTCCATTTGATGCCACAGCCGATGCTGGGCACTTGGTCTTGCGGCACCGGACGGCCGGCAATCAACGCATCCAGGGCCGCCCGAAGATCCGCGCCGTCGGCTTTCGTACCAGAGTCCGGCCTGCTGGCATCAAGTTGTCCGCGGTAGACCAAAGCGTTGGTGGTATCGAAGACAAAGAAGTCCGGAGTGCACTCGGCCCCGTACGCTTTGGCCACCTCCTGCGAATCGTCATAGAGGTACGGGAAAGAAAGCCCCCAAGCCTTCGCGGTCTCCACCATCTTGTCCGGCCCGTCATCGGGATAATTCACCACGTCGTTCGCGCTGATCCCAACGATGCCAATCCCTTGGCCGGGATAGTCCTGTCCCAGCCGGGCGAGTTCCTCAGCAATGTGCACGACGAACGGGCAGTGGTTGCACATGAAAATAACCAGGGTTCCTTTTGAACCTTGGACACCAGCAAGCGTGTGCTCCGTCCCCGATCCATCCGGAAGGGTGAAGTCTGGGGCGGGTGTGCCGAGGGGCACCATCTGTGAAGATTTTGGGGGCATGGCATGTCTCCTGAAGGAAAGGAAAGCCTAGCCCGTTCGGGGGGGCCGTACACTCCATCCCATGGAACCCGTGAGCTTGATTGTTGGAATTGTCGTCGGCGTCGCACTGGGCGCGGGGGTGGTGCATCTGACCAAACCAAAACAATCCACCGCCCCTGGGCCAGTCAGCGATGGCGGAGTTGATGTGCTTCGCACCGAACTGAGGACGGCCAAAGAGGAGCTCAAGGCCGAACGTGCTGATCTGGACGAAGCGCGAAAAGAATTGGCCACGCTCACCGAACGGGAGCGTGGACTGCAAGAGAAATTTGCCGAGCAGAAAGCCCTGCTGGAAGAAATGCAAACCAAATTGCACGAAAGCTTCGATGCCGCCAGTCGGAAAGCTCTGCAGGACAACAACAAGATCTTCAACGAGCAAGCTGAAGAACGCATGAAGCCCCTTCGGGAACAACTCACAAAACAGGAAGAATTGGTGCAATCTCTCGCCAAAGAGCGAACGAAGCAATTTGGTGAAATTGGCGAACTCATGAAAACCGTGCTGGCCTCCAACACCGCATTGCAAAACGAAACCAAGCAACTCGAAAGCGCTTTGAAACGTCCCGATCAACGCGGCCGCTGGGGAGAGGTGCAGTTGCAGCGCATCGTGGAAATGGCGGGCATGACCGAACACTGCGACTTCAGCACCCAAACCCATACCGAAACCGAATCGGGAGCACACCGTCCGGACATGGTGGTGCACTTGCCCGGTGGGGGATCGATTGCGGTGGACTCGAAAGTTCCTCTTTCCTCGTATTTGGATGCGATGGAGAATGACGATCAGCGTGAAGAATTGCTCGATCGCCACGTCAAAGCGGTCCAAGACCGGTGGAAGGAATTGGCCAAAAAAGCGTACTGGGACAGCCTCGACCACTCTCCCGAAGTCGTGGTGATGTTCATCCCGGTGGAGTCCGCACTCACGGCTGCCATGGAACGCAAACCAACCATGCACGCCGACGCACTCGAAAACAAAGTGTTGATTGCCACTCCCACGCTATTGATCGGGTTGCTCCGTACCGCGGCCTATGGATGGCGACAAGAAGCTCTGGCTGACAACGCCAAGAAGATTGCCGACTTGGGCAAAGAACTGCACGACCGAATCGGGACGTTTGTGGGGCACTTGGGCAAAGTGGGCAAAGAACTCAAAAGCGCGACCGACGCGTACAACAAGTCGGTGTCTTCTTTGGACAGCCGATTGCTGGTCACCTCACGCAAGCTCAGTGAACTTGGGGTCTCCGAAGGCGAGCACAGCACCCCCGATCAAGTTTCTATTGCGCCAAGCTTGCCATCGGGCACCGACAACGAAGATTGATCAGCCCTGCTTGCCTTCAAGCTCGCTCCACCGGGCGTACAAACGCTCCACCTCAGATTGCGCGGCCGCCAAGTCGGCCCACACCGTGGTCATGCGATCGTGGTTGTTCGCCAAATTAGGGTCGTTGGATTCGGCCTGAAGCGCCTCGACGTTTTCCTCTGCCACCAAGATGGCTTCTTCCATGCCGTCAAACTCGCGTTGTTCGTTGTACGAAAGCTTCTTGGTGCGTTGTTTGGGTTTGGCCGCGACCTTGGGTTTGGTCACCGTTTCGCTGGGGGCATCGACTTGACGCTTGGCCGCCCGCCACTGCTCCATGGACGCAAAGGGTTTGGCACTGCCATCGCCCAAGAAGGCCACAAACTCCGTTGAAACCCGATCCAAGAGGAACCGGTCGTGGGTCACCAACACCAACGCCCCAGGGAATTCCAGAAGCGCGTCTTCCAGAACCTCCAGCGAAGGGATGTCCAGATCATTGGTGGGTTCATCAAGCAGCAACACATCCGCTGGCTGCAGCATCAGGTTGGCGATCAACACCCGAGCCTGCTCCCCACCGGAAAGCAATTTCACTTTTGTGGACAGTTGATCCGGCTCGAACAGGAACCGCTTCGCCCATCCGGCCACATGAATCATCTTTCCGCGGTAATCGACCATGTCGTCTTTGGCCCCAAGGGCCGCCGACAGTTGATCGTTGGGATCCAACGTGCCCCGGTGCTGGCTGAAGGTGACCACCCGCAGGTCCACCGCCCGCTTGACGGTTCCCGCATCGGGTTCCAAGGCCCCCGTCATCAACCGCAACAGCGTGGTCTTGCCGGAACCATTGGGACCCAACAAACCTACACGTTGACCAGGCGTGAGGATCAAATCGAAATTGTTGAAGAGTGGCTTGCCCCCCATCGCCTTGGCAACCGAATGCAGCGCCAGCAAACGCTTGGTTTTCCGTTCGGTGGCTTCGAAATCAATTTGGGTGGTTTTGTCTTTCGCCTCATTGCGGGCGGTGGTGGCTTTGAGATCCGCCTTGCGATCTTTGGTGTCTTCCACCGTGTTCTTGCGCCGGGTCGCGCGGGCCTTGATGCCCTGCCGCAGCCAAGCGGTGTCCCGACGAACCTTGTTGGCCAAGGCCGACTGTTCGGCGGCTTGGGCGTCCAAGAATTCTTCTTTGCGGCGCAGGAACTCGGTGTAGTTGCCTTCGACTTTGAAGGTGCCCCCGGGGTAGACCGCCGACAGTTCGACGATCCGCTTGGCGGTCTCCTCGAGGAAGGTCCGGTCGTGGGTGATGAAAACCATCGCACACTCTGCCCGGCGCATCCATTGCTCCAACCACTCCACACCTTCGAGGTCGAGGTGGTTGGTGGGTTCATCCAGGAACAGCAGGTCGGGTTCGCGTGCGATCCCCGACGCCAACGACACGCGTTTGCGCCATCCCCCCGAGAGCACGCCGAACGTGGTTTCTTGCATCGCATCGGTGAACCCCAACTTCGAGAGCGCAATACGAGCCCGGTGCTCGGGATCGGTGCGATCTGAGGCGTCGTCGTTGGCCATGGCCGCACCGACGATCTCGATGGGCGACGCCTCCATGGGGTGGTCGTCCATCTGACCGACATAGACGGTTCGGGTGCCGCGTGGCACGAGGATCTCTCCCGCGTCCGCGTCATCGAGCCCGGCGAGCACTTTCAACAAGGTGGACTTGCCCGCACCATTGGGGCCAATCAATCCAATTCGGTCTCCAACCTCGACGTGGATCGTCACGTCCGCAAAGAGAGGGCGAGCGGGAAATGCTTTTTCAAGATGGCGGGCGGTGAGAAGCGCGGGCATGAAGCCTAAAAAGGTACATGCGATCGCTCCTCTGGTTCCGACGAAATCTTCGTGTGCACGACCAACCCCTGTTCCGGGTCGATGAAGCGGCGGTTGGGGTGTGGATTCTCGATCCCCGTGAGATCTTGGCCGCCGACCCCGCTGGCTTCCCCCGTTGTGGCACGCACCGACTTCGATTCCTATTGGAGAGCGTGGCCGACCTGCGTTCCCGGTTGCGGACGCTGGGCAGCGAACTGATCGTGCGGGTGGGCGAACCCGAGACCGTCTTGGCCGAACTGGCCCAACACCTTGAAGTGGGCACCGTTCGAACCATCGAAGAACCAGGTACCGAAGAGCGGACCATCGAGCGGGCGGTCGCCAAGGCCCTGCCTGACGAGTGCGTCTTCGAGCGGATGCCTCCCGAAACCTTGTTTGAATTCGACGACCCCCACGAGGTGTCTCGCGAGCTTCCGGAAGTCTTCAGCAAATTCCGTCGCACCAG
>NHCD02000019.1 GCA_002168105.2 Phycisphaera sp. TMED24 | reverse complement strand
CCCTATGGGCCCCGCTTTTTTTGTTGGTCAAGTTGCGATCAACGGGTCCAGGTGACGCTTCCGTATTCCGCGTCGTCACCAAGCTGCTCGGCGATGCGAAGCAGCTGGTTGTATTTCGCGGTCCGATCGGAACGACACGGCGCACCAGTCTTGATTTGCCCGCAATTCGTGGCGACCGCCAGATCTGCGATCACTGAATCTTCGGTTTCACCGGAACGGTGAGACAGGACCGCGGCGTAACCATGTCGAGCGCCCATGGCGACCGCTTGCAAAGTTTCGGTCAGGGTTCCAATTTGGTTGACCTTCACCAAGATGGCGTTGGCACAACCTTCTTCAATACCGCGGCCAAGGAAGTTGGGATTGGTCACGAACAGGTCATCGCCAACCAACTGAACCTGGTCACCGAGACGTTCGGTGAGCTTCCGCCAGCCTTCCCAGTCGTTTTCATCGAGACCATCTTCAATGGATCGGATGGGCCAACGCTCACACCACCCAGCCCAGAGATCGATCATCTCGTCGGTGGACGCCACCCGTGACGGGTCACTCTTGAAGAAGCAGTAGCCTTCTTTGCCTTGCTTCTTGGCTTCGCCCACCATTTCACTGGTGGCTGGGTCCAAAGCGATAAACACTTGCTCGCCCAAGCTGTACCCAGCGCTTTCGGTGGCCTTGGCGATCAGTTCCAGAGCGTCTTCGGCTTTGGCCAAGTTGGGGGCAAAGCCACCCTCATCGCCCACGGCGGTGGAAAGCCCGGCCTCTTTCAAGACCTTCTTGAGGTGATGGTAAATCTCGACGCCGCAGCGAAGGCCTTCTTCGAACGTGTCGAAGCCCCACGGTTGCACCATGAACTCTTGGAAGTCCACGGTGTTGTCCGCGTGCTTGCCACCATTCAGAATATTGAACATTGGCACGGGGAGCACATTGGACCGAGCGCCACCAACGTAGCGCCACAGAGGCATGCCGTGCTGCATCGCGGCCGCTTGGGCCGTGGCCAACGAAACCGCAAGTGTGGCGTTCGCACCGAAGTTTGATTTGTTCGGAGTTCCGTCTGCTTCAAGCATGAGCATGTCCACCATGCCTTGCTCCCGAGCATCAAGGCCCAGCAACTCACCGGCAATGGTGGTGTTCACATTGTCAACGGCTTGCTCGACACTCTTGCCGAGGTAGTAATCGGGGTTCCCATCACGAAGCTCCACGGCTTCGTGCTCGCCGGTGCTGGCGCCACTGGGCACCGCAGCATCGCCGACCGCACCACCGGCCAGTTGTACTTCGCATTCGAGAGTTGGGTTCCCCCGGCTGTCGAGGATTTGACGGGCATGGATGGCTTCGATTTCAAATTCAGAATGCATGGTCGGGCTCCGGTCCCCAAAAGGCAGGGGCAAAAATGGTATCCACCCGACAGCGAAATTTGGTCAACGGCGGCGGCGATCGCCCACCAGAAGATCAGATTCCATCTGCAATCGCTGATTTTTGGTGAGCAGCATGCGAAGACTGTGGCTGGTTTCGTTCGCCACCTCTCCAATCGCGCCGGTTTTGGACAGCAACGCGATACGAGCGGGGCTCGGGATGCCATTCACTGGAGGCAAGAGCGGGTTCAACACTTGGCCCTCAGAATCCCGGCGGGAACGTGCCTCATCAACCACCGATTGAACCAGCGGCTGCAACGCTTTTTCAGACAGCGCCAGCGAACTCAGGGCCGAATCAACCACCGCTTGGTCTTGGATGGTGCTGGCAATCCACAGCGCTTCACGCCGCACCGTGCCGATGCCCATCCAAGGCCACGTCGCGTCGTACACCGACTGCATCCAACGGAAACCAGCGGCTTGGTCCACCGAAGCTTCGATGATCTGGGCCAACGCTTCAGCGTGCCGACGATGAATGCCTTCCAACGTGGCCAACTGGCTGGCCAGGGAGGCCTCGGCTTCGGCAATGCCAACGGCTTGCAATTTGGCGATGGCGTGACGATCAAAGGCGTCGGCCAAATCAAGAGCCGGCCCGTTTAGATATTGGTCGATCTCGGCGGACCAGTCAGAAAGAAAAGGGGCCCAGTCCTCACGCAATCCACCGGCCAAAGCGCCACCGGGTCGAAGCGCATCGTCCAAAAGACGCAGCAGGTCCACGCCTTCGCCGCCCCCGGCTCGACCTTTGGTGCCCAGCCCCCATGTCTGCAGCCAGGCTTCGCGGCGAAGGGCCCGAAACGCTTCTTCGGCGGCCTCTTTCCCATCTTCAGGCAACGTGATGGCGGCGGTCAAAATCAGGGTGTCCAGTTCTTGGGCCGCCCGCCGTCGGAATGGGGCTTCCGCTTGGCGAACTGCCGCTTGGAGCAATCGTCGTTCGGTTCGATCCAGAATCAACTCACCCCGAAGGGCTGCTTCGATGCGATCTTGTCCCGCTGCCGACAGTGCTGCGGCCCGCTCATCTCGAATCAAATCAAGCTCAGAGACATAGGCCAAACGTGCGGCACGCAACATGCCAGTTTGGTCTCGGTTGAGTTGCAATTCACGCTCCAACATCCCAAAGCGACCCGGGTCCAATTCTGGAACCAGACGATCGGCCAAGGCGAAGGAGCAACACAACAAAGCAAGAACAAAGGACGCGCGCATAGGAATCCATGGTATGCCGCCAAAGAACGAGTGGGTTCGGTTCTTTTGGGTGTTAGGCCCTGGGGTGGTGCTGAGCGATCGTTTCGGCCAATTTTGAGGACGCCAAGTGGGTGTAGATCCGAGTCGTCTCGAGCCGAGCGTGCCCCAAGAGCTCTTGAATCACCCGCAGATCCGCCCCCCCACGAAGCAGGTCGGTGGCAAACGCATGACGCAACCGGTGGGGATGCATGGTGCGAACCCCCGCCGCGTCGGCCAGGATTCTCAGACGCTTCCACAGCGCTTTGCGGTCCATGGGTCGACCCGTCCGCGACAAGAACAAACGTCCTTCATCCTTGCCCGAGACGCGGATCGCACGTTCTTGAAGCCAAGCATCCAAAGCCCGAACTGCAGGCTGACCCAACAACACAATGCGTTCTTTTCGCCCCTTCCCCATCACCCGCAGCGCCCGTTGGGCTGGGATTTGGTCGCGCAAGCGTAATCCAGCAGCTTCACTGGCCCGAATGCCCGTGCCGTACAACACTTCCAACAAGGCCACGTCTCGAACCGGCATGCTGCCCTCGGCCGCCGCCCGCAACATCGCGGCCACCTCCTTGGCGGTCGCCACCCGTGGCAAGCGTTGCGGGCGCTTCGGCGGATCGAGCCTGCGCAGGGGATCGTTCGACAAACGTCCTTCCGCCCGCTGATGCTTGTAAAAGGATCGCGCGGCCGCCATGTGTCGGCGGCGGGTCGTTGCGGCAAGTCCGCGCTTGGCCAGCCATCGGGCCCACGCCTCGATGTCTTCTGGAGAAGCAGCGTTGGGGTCTTGGATTCCCCGCCGCTTGAGGAATCCTGTCAACCCCCGCAGATCACGTTGGTAGGCCTCAAGGGTCCGTGGAGAAGCGCCGGCCTCCACCTGCATCCAGTGCAGGAAGGCATCGACCGGAGTCCGCGCTGACATGCCCAAAGCCATCAACTTCAAATCGACACGGACGCCCCCCAACTTCGCGGCAGAACGCAATTTCCTTCAATCTTTGTGATGCAGGGCCATTGCAATGCGCACATATTGCGCAGAAAGCCACCGGCATGGGGTTTGCACAGTTCTCTCTACGCCGTGGGTCATGGAGGACCGCGGCCAACTGGACGCAGGAGGCGCTCGCAATGAATTACGGCATGTCAGTCTCGGCTTCGGGCACCCTCGCCGCATTGCACCGGTTGGACACCCTCTCCAACAATCTGGCCAACGCCGAGACCCCTGGCTTCCAGGCGGATTTTGCCTTGGCCATGCAGCGACCGGCCCCCAGCGCGGCCGCCGATGCGCCTGATCTTGGCCCCAACGCCCTCCTGGCTCGGCTCGGTGGTGGACTCTTCACAGCCCCCAACCGGGTTGATGTTCGCCCCGGCCCCATGGAACGCACCGAAGACCCCTTCCACATTGCCCTTGAAGGCAATGGCTGGCTCCGCGTCGAAGGCGAGACCGGATCGACGGAATACACCCGGGATGGCCGGTTGTTGGTTGATGCCGAAGGACGCTTGGTCCACGCCGCCAGCGGGCAACCCATGCTGGATGATGGTGGCGCCATGATCACGATGGACCCCAACGCCATCCCGGTCATTCAAGCGGATGGCACCATCTTGGAAAATGGTCTGCCTGTTGCCAAACTTGGTGTGGACCTGCTGCCCGCAGAAGGTCTGCAAAAAATCGGCGGCGGCTTGGTACGGCTGGTGCAAGGACAGGCTTCGGCCGCCACCAGTCACATCCACCAAGGCATGCTCGAAGGTTCCAGCGTGAACCCCATTCGGGCGATGACCGACCTGATCGAAACCAACCGCGCGGCCCAAGCCAACTTGGAACTGTTGCGCATGCACGACACAACCCTTGATCTGGCGTGGAACACGCTGGCTCGACCTGTTTGATTTTCTGGAGTCTGACTGATGGCCATTCTTTCCCTGCACAGCGCTTCTTCTGGATTGTCCGCCCTGGACACCAAGCTCGAAGTCATTGCCAACAACATCGCCAACGCCGGAACCCAAGGGTTCAAAGGCAGTCGCGTGATGTTCGAGGACTTGATGTACCAAGAACGTGAGCAGCCGGGAACGCAGAACGTGAATGGCGACATTCGACCCACCGGCGTCTTTGTGGGCCTGGGCACCAAAGTGTCCGGCACGCAACTTGACTTCCGGCAAGGTGGGATGGAACCCACCGGGCGCACCCTTGACTTCACCATCCAAGGCAGCGGTTTCTTCGCCGTCCAAGTCGAAGATGGACTTGGCGTGAACGGACTCGCCTACACCAGGGCAGGCAATTTCGCTTTGAATGCCAACCGAGAATTGGTCGTGGCCAACTCCAATGGTCGCCGCTTGGTGCCGGCCATCACGATTCCTGAGGATGTACCCGAAGAGAACATCACCGTGACCGCCGATGGCATCGTGTCGTTTATTCAGAACGGACAAACCCAAGAGGCGGGACAGTTGGAACTGACCATGTTCCCCAACACCTCTGGCCTGCAGCCCGTGGGCGAAAATCTGTTCGTGGAAACCACCGCCAGTGGTCAAGCCATCAACACCACGCCGACTGAAAACGGTGCCGGGAACATTCTTCAGGGCTTCTTGGAAGCTTCCAACGTGGACCCCACCAAAGAACTCATCGATTTGATCCGAACCCAACGGTTGTTCGAGATGAACAGTCAATCCATCCAAGCGGCCGACGAACTCCTCCGCGAAGTGGCAAACCTTCGCCGTGGTTGATGCCTTCGTCCTGATGACGGCTTTGGCTTCGAGCCGCGTCACCTTGCAGCACGAGGTGTGGCTGGAGGGAGACGCCCCTCTCACGCTGGGCGAACTGGCCAAACTCGAAGGCGAGGCCTGTCGCTATCACGCGCTCGAGATCCCCCAGCAGCAGCCCGACGATCCCGTCGATCTCGCCTTCGTGATCGATTTGCTCGACCACTGTGCCGCACCGGTCTTCCGATGGGAATTCCGAGGAAGCGTGACGGCCATCGAACGCACCAGCCTTCCATCGATCGAAGAACCAGCGCCAACCGCCGCACCCAACCCTGGTCCCCAATCGCTCCGCGCGATTATTGCCCAGCGATTGCGATTGAACCCGGATCAACTGCGAGTACGCAGTCTCGATGGAACCGAGCTCGAAGAAGGCGACTGGACCCTCCGAACCCACCCGACGGTCCGAACCGTACGCGCGAGGCTTGGTGAAACAGACCATGCCTTCACATTGGAGATTGCCGACGAGGAAGGTCAATGGCACGCCAGCTGGCAATTCAATCCGCGATCCCAATCCGGCCGTGCAACGGCACCCGATTTGATCAAGCGTGGCAACCAAGTCTCGGTTGAACGGCGCTTGGGAGGGTTCCTGGCCCGAACGAGCGGTCGGGTGATGGGGTCGGCCAAAGCGGGCGAAAAAGTCCAAGTGCGGCTGGATGATGGAGTGATACGACATGGGACCGTCCGTTCGGACGGCGTGGTGGAACTGATGGAGGGTTCGTCATGAACCGACTGGTGTGTCTTGGTCTTCTTTCATTGACCGCGTGCGCGGGACCGGCCTCGGTCCGGGTGCCACCTGCCCCATCCATCACTCCAGGAGCGTTGCCCAGCGTGCAAGTGCGTCCTGATGCCGCCAAGCCAAAGCCGTCGCAAACAACGGCTCCTTTGGATCCTTGGGACACCAGTCACCTGCAAGTGGCCCATACCCCAGGTGAGCACAAGCCACGAATGTTCCACGAACATGATCTGATTGAAGTTTTGGTCCGTGAAAACAGTCGCAGCGAACGCACGGCGGAACTCTCCACGCAGCGACGAGCCGATCTGAATGCCGGGATCAACCAGTGGCCCAACTTCCGCGCTTTGCTCAACGAACAACTCAGCCCGAACTACACCCAAGCTCAAGGGCTGCCCACCATCGCCGGGACCATTCAAAACCGACACGAAACCGAAGGTGAATTCGAGCGAGAAGATTCCTTTACCGCACGAGTCATGGCGGAGGTCGCGCAGGTCCTTCCCAACGGCAACCTCATCCTCGAAGCCCGATCGGTCACCGAGGTCGACGGCGAACGAAGCGCCATTGTGGTTCGGGGACGATGCCGTGCCGAAGATGTCAGCCAACTGAACACCGTGTATTCCACCCAGTTGCATGACCTTGAGGTCACACAGCATTCAGAAGGTGAACTCCGGAGGGCCTCCAGCAAACCATGGATCACCAGGCTGCTGGAAAACGTATTTGGTGTGTGATCAACCGAAGGTCGCGGCGGCCTGAGAAGACATCCACCACTTGGGGCCTCGTTCGACCATGGCTGTCGCGCGGCGCCACTCGGACACACTCCACGCTTGGGCCGGGCACCCGTTGGGACGGTGAGGCAGATCCCCGTCATACACCTCGGACAGTTGGCCCAATCCCGCCGAATCCAGTTCACCCGCAAGAGGCTGCAACCAAGTGCGAGCGGTCGTCCGCGACGCCGGGTCGTGTTCTGACGAACGCAGATGTGCCTCAACCAAGAACCCAAGAAGCCATGGCCAGACGGTGCCTTGGTGGTACGCCCGATCCCGATTGGGAATCGTCCCTTCGTACCGCGCCTGGTACTCCGGGTCGGAGGGGGCGAGGGTTCGCAATCCGTACGGCGTCAGCAAATGCGTTCGACAGAGGTCAACAATCCTCTGGCGACGCGCTCGATCCAGAGGCGCGGCCCGCAAAGCAGCAGCGATGACCATGTTGGGCCGAATCGAACGGTCCACGCCTCCCCCTTCTTCAGTTGACCGCACTCGATCAACCAATCCGCCGGTCTGATCGCAGTAGAACGCACCAAAAGACGCGGCGGTGCGCTCGGCGATGCGCCGCAACCGCCCCCCTTCGGCATCATCCGCCGCGCGCTCGGCCAACACCCGCAGGCTGTGGCACCACAACGCCGAAAGTTCAACCGGTTTGCCCATCCGTGGGGTAATGGGAATGCCATCGACCACGGCGTCCATCCAAGTGAGAGCGCGGCCAGGTTCTTCAGCCAGCACCAACCCATCGCTGTCGATTTGGGTTCCTGGAGAGGCGCCATCAAGCCATGCTTCCACGATCGATCGGCAAGCGGTGGCAATGGGGCCGTGGGCAAAGGGCTGGTCCGTTGCTTCGAGCCAGAGACCAACAACATGCAAGTACCACAGGGCGGCATCGGCTGAACCAAGATCGCGCCCCTCGTCTTCATCGAGGAATCGATTGGGAATCCGACCATCCGAAATGGTGGCACCCCAAGTCTCCAGCATGGCTTCGGCTTCATCCGTTCGGCCATCGACCAACAACAGACCTGGAATCGACAGCAATGTGTCACGACCCCAATCGGCAAACCAAGGCCATCCCGCGATCACCGACGGTCCTTGCGGATGGCCGCGCGCCACCAAAAAATCGGCGGCGGCCTGCGCCAACGGAATGTCAGAATCGGTAACCGGGGGCACGGAGTACTGCGGCACTCGGGGCCGCACGTTGATGGTGACGTCGACCCGACCTTGATCGTCAGCGACGGCATCGACATGACCCGGCGTGAAACATGTTTCTTCCGCGTCGTATCCACGCGTGTGCTCCTCCGCGAACCGCAAACCATGCCAATGGTCTGGGGCGGCAACAAAGGAGCCACCACTGATTTCAAATCCAGCCCGGACTTCACCACGCTGCAGCAAGACACCGTTCGAGATCATTTCGATCGAGGGCGATTCCTGTCCGCGATCAAAGGCATGGAAATCAACCAGTGGCGCGAGCAGATGCACCCGAAGAATGGCATTCGGAGGAACAAAGCCCCGCCACCGCAGCACCACACCAGGCGTACCTCGGTTCATGGTGAGGGTGCGAACCAACTCAACCGTGCTTGAGGTCCACTCGGTACGAACGCAGTTTGGTTCGTGTGTCGTGTGGTTGGGCACATGCATTGGCGGCGACAAGACACCATGCGGGGCAAAAGTGGCTTGCCACAGTGGTGTTTTGTCGCCAGGCTCCACCACTTCGGCCATCGCGGCACGGAGAATGGTTCGGCGCCGCAAGGGTGGCGCCATACTGGCGATGCACAAACCGTGGTACCGGCGGCGCGGCACGCCATCACGAGTACCCATGGCGAATCCACCAAGTCCATCGGTCAGCAGCCATTCATCCTGCGGTTGCATCAACACCCCTTGAATCGAACGCTCTCTACTCCGAACGAAGCACAATCAACGGTCGCCAGCCGCTCGGGCAAAGACCTCGGACAACCGATCCACACTCAAGCGCTCAAGCTCGGGACGAGCACCCGGACGCACCCGGTACGCATGAATGGTTTCGGTGCGGTGGTCCAAAACCACCACGAACGTCTCACCGGCGGAGGTGCCGGGGCGGTACGTCGTGACGCTGAAATCGTCATGCACAACGCTGTCACCGGCCAAGGCGGCGGCGGCCAAAGAACTGGGAGTTGGCCCCGCGGACAGTGGTCCCGCTACCAACAGGCCCACCAAGACCAAACTCGAAGCCAACAGAGGCCACTCGTGCTTCATCGCCCCACCTCCGAAGCCTTGGGCGCCAACTGTTTGGTGTCTCGGTCAATGTCCCGGTATCCCAAACCGATAAACGCTTGGCTGACTTGATCCCAGCGCAACGCAACCATTTCGCGATTCGCGTCATCGATCAAGTAGAGAACTTCGGAGTTTCCGGCTTCCATGGTGCTGGTCACCATCAAATAGGAACCACGAGGTCGTGGGTCCACGGCACCACCACGGGCGGGTGATTCCAATTGGAAGATGAACAACGCCGACAGCAACACCAAGTTGACCGCCAACAGCGATCGACCGAGCGAGCTCACTCCCGGTGGCTCCGCTTGCTGGACCAAAGGTTGATCAAGACCACGGCCGCACCAAGGATCGCCATCAGAAGAAAAGCGAGCAATGGCGAAGGCGTGCCCGAGACCACCGCCTCCGGCGGACCCGCTTGGGCAAGAAAGGCGGCAACAGCAGCAGATGAGAACATAAGACGCAGCATACCGGGGCCGAAGCCATTCACGAACCCGAGAGGAAAGAACGGCTGTCCCGGATGCCCAAGGTCTCGTAGACCCGCCGAGCGGCTCGAGAACGATTCAGGGTGTAGTAATGCAAACCGGCAACACCATGGTCCAACAAGTCGCGTGATTGTTCGGTGGCCCAGAGCACCCCAAAGGCTTCCACCATTTCTGGATCGGCTTCACGGTCCAAGACGCCCCGAAGCAGTCGGGCCGGGATCAACGTGCCGGCCGCCAACTCCGCCATACGTCGCATACCACCGGCACTGGTGATTGGCATCAGCCCCGCCACCAGTGGAATCTGAATGCCCGCCATGGAGCAACGGTCCCGCCAATCCAAGAACCGTCGGTTGTCAAAGAACAATTGCGAGATGGCAAAATCGGCCCCCGCATCCACCTTGGCCCGGAAGTGATCCATTTCGGTCAGAAGGTTGGGGGTTTCGTGGTGCCCTTCGGGATATCCGGCAATGCCAATGGCAAAGCCCCCGTTGGGATGGCCCCCCGACTCGTTAAAAGATTGAATGAATCGAACCAAATCGATGGCATGGGGGAAATCACCAGGTCCGAGGTCGCCATCTTTGGGGGGATCGCCACGGAGGGCCAAAATATTGTCGACACCGCTCTCAGCGAAACGCTCCAAGATGGATTCAATTTCGGCCTTGGTATGCCCACGGCCGGTCAAGTGAGGCATGGGCAACAAAGACGTCTCGCTTCGCAGCCGCACCACCAAGTCGTGGGTACGCGCCCGCGTGCTTCCGCCCGCGCCATAGGTCACCGAGACAAAAGACGGTTGCAACTGCTCGAACGCGCTAATCCCCGCGAACAACGCGTCCCAAGCTTCCCCATCTTTGGGCGGAAAGAATTCGAACGAAGCGGTCGGGCCTCGCTCACTGAACATCTGGTCGATGCGGCTCATGCGTCGGTTGGGGGTGGAAAGAGCGCGCTGCCCACACGAATCAAGTTGGAGCCACATTCGACGGCGACTTCAAAGTCGTTGGTCATACCCATAGACAGAATGTCAAAAGATGGGCCACCTGTACCCAGCCGTCGGATGGTTTCGAACATTTCGCGGGCCTGTTCAAACACAGGACGAGCGTCTTCTGGATTGTCCGAAAGCGGCGCCATGCACATCAGGCCCCGGATCCGAATATCGGGGTACTCGTCGGTGATGACTTCAATCAATGGGCCCTCGGCCCCCGGAGGGCACCCACCCTTTTGCTTTTCGCCCGCAATGTTGACCTGAATCAACACTTCCATAGGCTCGGAACGACCCAAGTTGGCCGAAGCCTTGTCGATCTCCTCGGCCAAGCGGAGGTTGTCGACCGAATGAATCAACCGGCACGATCGGCACACCGACTTGATCTTGTTGCGTTGCAAACCGCCAATGAAGTGCCAGCGGACAGTTTCCTCGCCGGCACCAATCAAAGCGTGACGCTCTTGCCAGTCGGCCACCGTTTCGGCATGGGCCTCCATGACTTGCAGTCGGTTTTCGCCCAAATCGCGGTGTCCCAGGTCCAGCAGTTCCCGGATTTGGTCGTCGGTGGCAAACTTGGTCACCGCCACCAATCGGACATCGCTGCCCGCGCGGCCGTCTTTGGCCGCAGCAGCTTCAATTCGATCGTGCAAAGTCCGGTAACGTTCTGGGAGATCCATAAGAGGGGGTGATTCTGCCTCAGGCATAGCGGAAGCCTACCCCAGCCCGTACGACCGTGCGGACTGGACCCCAAAGGTAAAAAGTTCTTGCCAAAGCTTCAATCTCAGGGCCAAAACAGCCAGCTCGGCCGATATGGATGTCATGCCACGAAAAAAGAAGTCCTCGTCCAAAAAAGGCGAGTCGTTGTTCACTATCGATCGATTCAACCAGCTCAAAACCGCGCTGATGCCGCTGTTCGGACCTGGGCTCTTGTTTGCAGCCATCTTCTGTGCGTTGGCCTTGCTGACCTATGACGCGGCCGATGCCCCTTCAGAATTCGTGGCCCCTGCCAATGAGGGTGAAAACATCCAAAATGCCATGGGCAGCCTGGGGGCGCTGTTGGCCGCTCGGCTGTTCGGCACCTTCGGCACGGGCGTGTGGTTGGCGGTGATTGGCGCCATCATGCTGTTGATCCAATCCATCAGAGGACACCAAACCGACCACCTTTGGGTTCGGGCCGGTGGCGTCGTCATGAGCACCTTGGCCTTGGCCGCACTGTGGGCTGAATTCGCGAGTGGGTTCGGGATTCTGCCGGACGGGAACGGCGGCGCCGTGGGCGCGTGGATTGTGGGAGAACTGGGCCCGCGCTTCGGCTGGCTGGGCACCCCGATCATCTGCGGCACGGGATTGACCATCGGTTTGTGGTGTGCGGCCGACCGCATGCTCTCTCCCATCTTGGCTCGACTCCCCTTTGCCAAACTCCTGCAGTACTGCCGAGAGTCCATCACGGTGGTGATCAACCTGGTGCAGCCCGAACCGGCGACGGCTGGTGGGGCTCGAGCCGGTGGACGCAAGTCAAAGAAAGCCAAGCCGACGGCCACCGTGGCAGTGCTTGAGCCTGAGGACGCCGAAGAGGAAGACTGGGAAGAAGATGAGGAAGAGGACGAAGACGAGTACGAGCTGACGGACGCAGACGAAGAAGATTGGGAGGAAGAGGACGAGGATTGGGAAGAGGAAGAGGAAAACGAAGAGGATGAAGATGAATCGCTCGCCGCGGCAAAATCGGCAGCTCTGGAAAAAATCCGCGAGCGACTGAGCGAACGAAATGAAAATGCCTCACTGCCTCCGCAGGTGCAATACGACGGCAAGTGGAAGTTTCCCCAGATGGATCTTCTGGAAGAAAGCGAACCTGTCGACGAAGCCCATCGCAGCTTGACCATCTCGGATCAAGCCGAACAACTCCTAGAAGCCTTCAGTGAATTCGGGATTGATGGAGAGATTCAAGACATCGATGCTGGCCCGACCATCACCTTGTTTGCGGTCAAATTGGCCAGGGGCACCAAGGTTGGATCCATCCGCGGCTTGAGCGAAGACTTGGCGCGCGCTATGGATGTGCCAAGCTTGCGGATTGACCCAAACATCGGCCAGGGTCGAATCGGTATTGAAGTGCCAAACCCGACCCCAGAACTCGTACGGATTCGGGAAATCTTGGAATCAGGGCGAGGGGCCAATATGGCCTTGCCCATGTACCTCGGAAAAAATGCGTCTGGGGAACCAATGGTCTACGACCTCACCAAGATGCCGCACATGTTGATTGCGGGAACCACAGGTTCCGGCAAATCGGTATGCATCAACACCATCTTGATGAGTTGGCTGTTCACCAAACGACCAGATGATGTGAAACTCGTGCTGGTGGATCCGAAGCAGGTTGAGTTCGACACGTATAAAGCCATCCCGCACTTGGCGTACAAAGTGGTCACCGAAACCAACAGGGCGAAACGTGTATTGGATTGGGCGGTTCAGCAAATGGAAAGCCGGTACCGCCTGTTAAAAAATGCCAAGGTGCGTAACCTCGCCGAATACAACAAACTCGGCGAGGACCCCGAGAAACTGTGTAAAAAAATGGGGATTACGGATGAGCGCGAGATGAAGCTCACGCCGAAGAAGTTGCCTTTTATTGTGATTGTGGTTGACGAACTTGCAGACTTGATCCTTGAGGAAGGGAAGGACGTCGAGGTCCCGATTGTCAAAATTGCTCAGAAGGCGCGGGCCGTCGGCATCCATTTGATCTTGGCCACACAACGACCAGAGCGCAATGTGGTGACCGGATTGATCAAGTCCAATGTGCCGTTCCGGGTTGCTTGCCGGGTGAACTCTGCTCTTGACAGCCGCATCATGCTTGATGTCAGTGGCGCTGAAGTGTTGCTGGGCAATGGTGACATGTTGATCAAGGACGGCCCGAAGCTTGTCCGCGGCCAAGGGGCCTTTGTCTCCACCGAAGAAATCGTCCACACTGCAGGCTTCCTTGAAGATGTCGCAAAGCCGCAATTCGAGCGCGATCTGGTTCGGCTTGATGAAATTGATGAAATTGATGGAAGCGACGAAGCCGACCCATATGACGTTTTGAAAAAGGCTTTGGAAGACCCGGAATTCGACAAAGCGGTTCGGTTGCTGATCGAACGTAAAAGAGGATCGATCACCCTGCTTAAGACGCGCTTTGGCATGGGTGATACTCGAGCCAGCCGCATGGTGGAACAAATGCGACAAGCTGGCATCGTTGGGGAAGCCATGGGTCCTGGTGTGGCCAGCACTGTCTTGCTCGACGCGCCCGCTTGGGAAGACATGAAGAAGCTCATGCAAGCCAAAGACCGGTCAAGCATGCTGGCGGAATACCACGGCGAAGGCGAAGAAGACCTCGACGGAGAAGACTGGGAGTCCGAAGAAGAGGATTAATCGTTCAAAGGGCCACTTTTTCGTTGGTCTCATGCTGCACGCCTAGAATCTCCGAAGTAAGAACCATCAAGGAAGATTTCGTTTGCAACCGGCGGAGAACCCGACGGCGACAAACGAGGAAATCCTTGACGACCGATACCTTCTTTGGAGAGATCGGGCGATGTGCCCTTCGGGACGCTGAAGGGAAAATTTCGGCCGGCGGCGGCTTGGGGCTGCGACGGCTGGCCATAATTCTTCTTCAAGGAGGTGATCCAGCATGAACAATCAAACCCCACACCGGAACCGTGCCCCCCGCAGAGCGATCACCTGCCGACGGGATGGGTGACCGGCACGTCCGGACACTTCCTTATTTCTCATTACCTTTCCCCGGCGGTCGCTCAGCGGCCGCCGGGTTCTTTTTGGGGCCAAGGTGCGCCATCGAGCACCACCCTCGACCACGCGGCATGAAGTTCGGTCGGGCCACCGCGATGCAGATCCGCCAAGCGATCCTCGACGCGTGATGCCACCAGGCGGGCCAGTTCGGAAACCTCAGGAATGGGCTGACCGGCCGGCAGCACATCTTGCAACGAAGCCGACGGCCATCCATCGGCCCGCACTCGGCGCGGACCCGACCCGACGTTCAAACCAATGCCAATGATGGATGTGGCCATGCCATTTGGGGTTCGGGTGCCTTCCACCAAAATGCCGCCGAGTTTGAAACCATCACACACCAAATCGTTGATGGGCTTCACACACACCGGTACGCCAGTCGCAGCGCGAATGGCTTCCGCCAAAGCAATGCCCACCATTGGCGTCAAACCATCAGGCGACAACGGTTCCTCATGCCGCGCGTAGCGGGTGAGATACAGACCGGCACCATCGGGTGAATCCCAAGCCCGTCCATGCGTGCCCCGGCCCGCCGTTTGCATGGATGCTCGCAGCCAATGCTCTCCTTCCGCCCCTGCTTCCAATCGGCGTTTGGCTTCTTCATTGGTGGAGTCGATTTGGTCGAGCGTTTCAATCAGCACGAGGTGCCCCGCAAACGCTTCCATACCTTCGAGGGCGGATCACGTTCGAGCGCCGTGGCCACCACATCGGTCGCCCGGGCCAACTTGGCCAAATCGACGCCAGGGTCGAAGCCTTTGTTCACCAAGAAGTCCACCAGATCTTCCGTCGCCAAATTCCCCCCGGCCCCTGGTGCGAACGGACACCCGCCGAATCCCCCTGCCGACGCATCGAATGTTCGAACCCCTGCCGCCAAGCCGGCTTCAACACACGACAGAGCCGCACCACGGGTGTCATGGAGATGCAAAGCGGTTGCGGAGATCGGCAAACTGCTTGCGCACGCCGAAAGGACAGCGTTGACTTTGGCCGGCACCGCCGAACCAATCGTGTCGGAGATGGCGATCTCGTCGCAACCCATTTCAAGCAAACGCTCCACCAATCCGCTCACCTGGCCAGGGTCAACCGAGCCGTCGTACGGACAATCAAAAGCACAAGAGACGTATCCCCGAACATGGAGGTTGGCTTGCTTGGCTTGGGTGACGACTTCAGCAAACGTGGCCAGTGATCCATCGACGGACTGCCCCAAATTGGCTTGGGCAAAGCCTTCGGTGACCGACGCAAAAACCGCGACCGAGGACAACCCTGCCGCGAGGGCACCATCGAGGCCCCGTCGGTTGGGCACCAAAGCGGAGGCATGGGTCACGACATCTTTGGCGACCGCGGCCACTTCGGCAGCGTCGGCCATCGCCGGAACGCGATCGGGCCGAACAAACGCCGCGACCTCAATGCGAGAAAGCCCCGCCGATGCCAGTGCTCGAACGAACGCGAGTTTGACTTCGGTCGACAACACCGCACATTCGTTCTGAAGACCGTCGCGGGGGCCCACTTCAACCACCGTCACCGGTTCAGTCACGAGGAGGGCTCCACGGTGGCGGTGTTCGTTCAAAGAATGCTTGCATCCCCGCCACGCCTTCGGCACTGGCTCGACGGTCCGCAATCGCTTCCGCAGTCAACGTGGCTGGATCGTCGTGACCGGGAAGCTGCTGCAGCAAGGCTTTCCAAGCCGCGATCGCGCCCGGAGCTGCACGGCGGATGCGATCAATCGTGGCGTTGATGGCCAAATCCAAGCCATCTTCATCAACCACCGAATGCACCAGCCCCAAATCCGAAGCTCGAGCGGCGTCGATGCTGGCACCCGTGATGCCCAAGGCACGAACGGACCCAGGACCCATCTTGCCCAAGAGGAAGGGCGCGATCACCGCAGGAAGAAGACCCAAACGAACTTCCGTGAGGGCGAAGCGGGCCGAAGGCAAGGCGTACGCCAAATCACACGCGGCCACCAGCCCAACGCCGCCTCCGTAGGCAGCCCCCTGCACGCGAGCAATTACCGGCTTGGGACAATCGCGCACCGCCGACAACATGGCGGACAATGCTTGGGCGTCGGCAATATTTTCATCACGACCGGCGTCGGCCATCCGTCGCATCCACGCCAAATCCGCGCCCGCACTGAACGAAGGACCTTCGGAAGCCAACACCACCACCCGGATGGCGTCAGCTTCGCCAACGTCTTGGAAAGCGTCGTGCAAATCGGAAACCAATCCATCATCAAACGCGTTGTGACGTTCGGGATTGCTCAAACGGATCCGTCGCACATCACCTTCGTCTTTGATCGTCAACTTGGTCATTCGTTCACATCCGGAACACCGAATGGGATCGGTCTGGCCATGGTTGATAACGAGATACTTCGATCGCCCGGGCAAGCACCGCACGGGTTTCTCTGGGGTCAATCACCCCGTCATCCCACAGCCTCGCGGAGGCAAACCAAGCGCTGCCTTCGGTTTCGTACTTTTGCAACACTGGATCGGTGATCTCACGCGCTTCTTCTTCGGACAATCGCGGCTCACCGGCCGCTTCCCGCTGCGCGTCCTTGACGGTGCGCAAGACCCCGGCCGCTTGAGGACCACCCATCACTGAAATACGAGCGTTGGGCCACATCCACATCATGCGAGGACCAAACGCCCGTCCGCACATGCCGTAGTTGCCGGCACCGAAGGATCCCCCGATGACGACGGTGAATTTCGGAACGTTGGCATTGGACACGGCCGCCACCAACTTCGCGCCGTCTTTGGCAATACCCCCAGCTTCGACCTTGGAACCCACCATGAAGCCCGTGATGTTCTGCAAGAACACCAAAGGAATGCCACGCTGCGAACACAACTCGACGAAGTGAGCACCTTTGAGAGACGACTCCGAAAAGAGGACGCCGTTGTTGGCGACAATCCCGACGCTCCAGCCATCGATTCGGGCAAATCCGGTGACCAAAGAAGTGCCGTACTCTCGTTTGAACTCGTGGAATTCACTGGCGTCAACCAAACGAGCAATGACTTCGCGAACATCCGATTGCACGCGAGCGTCCGCGGGAATCAGACCCAGCAAATCCTCCGATGAAAACTTGGGCGCTTCGGGGAGGGCTCGAGGAATGGGTTGCAGATGTGGCACCCCCAGATTGGCCACGATGGATCGGACCAGTTGGAGGCACTCTTCGTCGTTCTCGGCAATGTGATCCACCACCCCGCTGTGCTTGCCGTGGGTCTCGGCCCCGCCGAGCGTTTGATCATCAACATCTTCGCCGATGGCTGCTTTGACCAAAGGTGGGCCGGCCAAGTAAATCGTGCCCGTCCCACGAACGATGATGGACTCGTCGCACATCGATGGCACATACGCACCTCCGGCCGTGCACGAACCCATGACGGCTGCGATTTGGGGAATGCCTTGGGCCGACAACTGTGCTTGGTTGTAGAAGATGCGGCCAAAATGATCCCGATCTGGGAACACTTCGGACTGCAAGGGCAAAAACGCGCCGCCCGAGTCGACCAAGTACACACAAGGCAAACCATTTTCGGCCGCAATCTCTTGCGCGCGCAAATGCTTCTTGACGGTCAGCGGGAAATACGTGCCGCCTTTCACCGTGGCATCGTTGGCCACGATCATGCAGGGACGCCGTGCGATGTCGCCGACGCCACACACCATGCCAGCACTCGGTACCGGGGAGTCGTACACCCCGTCGGCGGCGAAAGGCGCCACTTCCAGGAACATGCTCCCGGGATCAATCAACTGCTGAATGCGGTCTCGGACAAACAGCTTGCCGCGGGCGGTGTGTTTGTCCCGGGCCTTCGACCCGCCGCCCTCTAAAACGGCCGACCGGCGGGCGGCCAGTTCCGCGCACGCGGCTTCCATGGCTTCCCGATTTTCGGAAGCCTTGGCCGAATCGAGTTCTTGACCAAGAGGACGCATGCAGTGGTATCGGCTCTTCGGGGCCCCTCCTGTACCTCAGTCCAAAGAGAGGGATCGCTTCCAGAAGCCCAATCCTGCGGCTTCTTTGGCCATGGCGAGGGTTTCTTCCGCCAGGGCATTGGCCCGGCGGCTGCCCTCACGCAAAATATCGATGAGATCATCGTCCCGGTCGTCCCAGGCGGCCCGGCGTTCTCGCATGGGGGCGATCAGGGCATCAATGGCTTGGGCGACCTCGATTTTGATGTGGCCATCGCCAATGTCATCGCCCGCGGCGTACCGCCGTTCCAATTCGGCCACGCGATCGGCGTCACTGATGAAGGTGCGAACGTACTGGAACAGGGCATTTTCGATGTCACCTGGCTCATCCGGGGACTGTCGACCGGTGTACAGCTTGCCGAGCTTCTTTTTGATCTGCTTGAGCTCGTCGGTGAGGAAGATCGCGTTGCCCAAACTCTTGCTCATCTTGTTGACACCATCGGTGCCCGGAAGGCGCGCCACCTTGCCCACATCCGCTTCCGGGATGGGGAAAACGCCCCCCGCGGCGGCATGATCCGCATCTTCGGTCTTGGGGTCCACCCCGCAGTAGAGCTGGTTGAATCGCCGCGCCACTTCGCGAGTCAACTCGATGTGGGGAATTTGATCTTCACCCACCGGCACGGCGTGGGCGCGAAATGCCAGGATGTCCGCGGTTTGCCCCACGGCGTAGAGCGGGAAGCCAAAGGAGTAGTTGTCGCCCAGATTCTTGACCTTGATTTCATCCTTCAAGGTCGGATTGCGCATGACACGGTTGTACGGCAACAACATGGCAAACAAATAGGTGAGTTCAGAAATCGCCGGAACTTCCGTCTGCAGGAAGATCGCCGTCTTCTCGGGATCGAGTCCCATGGCCAAATAGTCACGCACAATCTGCAACGTGTCCCGGCGGATCTCATCAGGCTTTTCACTTCGGGTGGTGAACGCGTGCATATTGGCAATCAATACGAAGCATTCGGCTTGGCTTTGCAATTCAACGCGTCGACGAACCGAACCGACCCAGTGGCCAAGGTGGAGTTGTCCCGTCGGAGTATCACCGGTAAGCATTCGACGTTGCGTCATGACGAATCATCCTTCAAAAAGGGGGAAAGGGTCATCATACGGAAGCCGAGGTCGAGATCCACGTCAAGACAATGTTGAGAAGATTGAAAAGCACGTGAACCACCACCGCACTCTCAATTCGACCGGCCTGGTCCCGCAAGATCCCCAAACCAAGACCCAACACGAAGAGCCCTGGCAAACCATCCCATTGCACTGCCCCAAGATGCGCGGCCGCAAAAAGACCCGCGGTCAGGACCACGCCCCATCGAGCGGACCCCAGCAGACGGGACAGGGCCGGCTGCAGAAAACCGCGAAACGCGACCTCTTCCAGCCATGGCACCACCAGCGTGACCATCAGCACAAAAGTCGGCACCACCCAACCCGAACTCTCGATCAACATCGCCAAAGAAGCATGGCCAACGGGATCGGACGGTTCACCGGCAACAATCTGACGAATCAGCGATGAAGCCGTGGCCACACCCACCACCATCAACCACACGGGGAGGAACCGACGAACCCCCAGCCAGATGGCCGCTTTGCCCGAGATTCGATGGGGTACAGGCAGGGTGGGGAAAAATCGGGTCACGGTCGCCAGCAGCACCAACTGCAATGGCAAACCGAGCATCAGGCCCAAGGTGTGCACTTCCAATTCGGTGACCGGGTACGCAGACTGAATCGGAGCCACCACACCTTGGCCCAGGAGTCCCAGAAGCATCAAGCCGGCAAACACGAAGAATCCTTCCGCCGGGTATCGATTGGTGGTGCTCGCGCTGTCGGGCAGGGCGTACCATCTAGCCGAGCGGCCGTGCAGGACCACGACCGCCGCCGCCCCAATCAGGATGCCATCGAACACTGTCATGACCATCTTGGATGAAATCGTCTCAGAGACCCGCGTTACATTGGAATCGGCCCTCGACCGCGATGCACTCGCGGCCGGAGCCGCTGGGGATCTCCCACCCCCCCGATCGTTGATCCAAGCTCTGGATGCCCCAGGCCACTTCCGCGTCATCGCGGAGTTCAAACGAAAATCCCCTTCTGGAGGGGAAATTCGCCCGGGCTCTACCCCTCAAGAGGTGGTCTCGGCCTACGAGACTGCCGGGGCCGCGGCCATTTCCTGCCTGACCAACCAAACCTATTTTGGTGGCACACTCGAGGATTTGAAGGCCGTGAAGGCCTCGGTTGAGATCCCCGTGCTCCGGAAGGATTTCGTGGTGGACCGCCGACAATTGCTCGAAGCGCGTGGGGCCGGGGCCGATGCGGTCTTATTGATCGCCGAGTGCCTCCCCGGTCAAGCTTTGGACGACCTTGCGGGTGAAGCATTGGCTCTGGGGCTCGATGTGTTGTTGGAAATCCACGACGGTGAAGAGTTGCCTCGGGCTCAGGCCTGGGCAGAACAACACCCAAGCCATGTCCGCCTGGGCATCAACAACCGCAACCTCCGCACCATGACGACCGACCTCGGACACATTGAGGCCCTGTTGCCCCAACTTCCTGACCCAAGCAAAGTGGTCGCCGAGTCTGGTTTGCGAGAACCGGCCGACCTCGCCCGCATGCAACGAGCAGGAATCCGGAATGGCCTGATTGGTGAGCACCTGATGCGGCAACCTGACCCTGGGGCCGCACTGCGGACCCTGCTTTCTGGTTCGTGATTTTCCGCCCATGCGGCCGATGAGAGGAAGCATGCCTCTTGCCCGATTGGAACACCCCAAAGATGGTCGCGCGGACTTGGTCTTGGCCCACCCCGAACGACGCAACGCCACATCAATTGGCTTGCTCGAAGAAGCCATTCGCTTGATTCAAGGTTTGGGCAGTGACCGCAGTGTTTTGGTGATTCGAGGGGAAGGCCCACATTTCTGTGCGGGGATCGACCTCGACGAAGTGCTTGAAAGTTCGGAAACCTGCTTTCGCCTGCTCCGTTTGCTTTCCCAACTGATGCGAGCGGTTCGGCGTGTGCCGGCTATCACAGTTGCGCCAGTTCAGGGCGCTGCTATTGGCGGTGGATTTGGCCTTTTGTGTGCTTGCGACTTTGCCATTGGCACCCCAAATACGAAAGTGGGCTATCCCCCCATCGAACTGGGGCTCTCACCAGCGCTCATGACGCCATGGCTGGTGCAGAAAATTGGACCCTCACCTGCTCGGGCCTTCATGCTCCGGGGAGGCACCACCACGGGCACAGAAGCGGCCCGCTTGGGATTGCTGACCGATCTGGTGCCCGAGGAAGAACTTTCAGAATCCACCGACCGTTTGGCCGATCAACTCCTTGGCGCGGATCCCACTGCGCTGCGAACAACCAAACGGTATTTGAACCATTTCGAGGGTTCCGATCAGGATGTGATCCTCGATCATGCGGCCGACGTATCGGCCACTTTGATGTCCCGCGACGCCACCCAGCATCGTGTTTCCTCCTTCCGCCAACCTCCCAACCCACACTGAGTACGACCACGAATGATCACGACCCTCGCGACCTTGGCCCTCTTGGCCGCCGATGACGACTGGAACTTCAAACTGTCTTTGGGCTTCGACGCCTCTGGAGATGCCCAAACTGTCACCAATTTCCGAGTGGATATCGAAGGTGACCAGAAAACTGAAGAGCACACCTACGAGACTTTGCTTCGTATTCAATACGGCGAAAGCGAAGGCGAACGGATCCGAAACGACGTGGAAGCCCGTTTCCGGGGGGACTGGAAATGCGGCGAAGAGCGATGGGGCCTGTTCAGTGACACGCGATATCGAATCGATGAATTCCAAAACTTTGACACCCGGCTCACCGAATCCTTGGGCGGGACGTATCAGATCTACGAGAACCAAGGCGAAAAGAAATGGAACCTGGACGCGGTATTCGGGGGCGGATTCCGACTGGACAGCGGACTGACGGATCCAACCGCGGACGAATTTGTGCCTGAAGGCAATATCGGTTTCCGGGGCTCCATGGAACCGTCCGAACGCCAGACTCTCAAAGGCTCATTGTTCCTGTATCCCGATCTGGATGGACTCGAGGATTACCGAACGTTCACCAACATCGACTGGAACTACATGCTCGACCCAGATCAAGGCTTGTCGCTTCGCATCAATGCCGATCAGGAATACGACACCGCTCGACTGGTCCGCAGCGCTTGGAACGTCAAAGTCATGGTTCAGGTGGAGCTCTAGGAACTCGGCCGGCGTTTGACGCCCGAACCTGGCTTTTCACCTTTGGCGATCGGCTTCGAGGCCCGCGAACGCCCTTTTCGGCGCACGGTCTCGTGACGGACCCGATGGGATTTTGGTGGCCGGGTGCCCGAAGGCTTCTTGACGTGAGGCTCGTAGCCATCAACCGCTTCAAGCGGCTCATTGATGTCACACGCCTTGGCCAGCTTTTGCCACAAGTTGCGTTCGGTCGGCATCACCAAGGCCACCGCGGTGCCTCGTCCTCCACCGTGTCCAGCGCGACCAGAACGATGCACGTACCCATCTGGTTCCAAAGGAATGTCGTAATGCACCACGGTTTTGACCCGTTCAATGTGCAAGCCTCGAGCCGCCACATCGGTCGAGATCAACACCTCCACATGACCTTCGGTGAAATCAGACAACGCCTGTCTCCGGGCCGATTGCGAGCGGTCGCCATGGATGGAATCGCATGCGATCCCAGCTTCTCGAAGGGCTTTGGCGACAAAATCCACCCGGCGGCGGGTGCGGCAAAACACCAACACTCCTTTTCGGTTGGGAAGAATCTTCTCCAGCAACAGTGGAATCTTGCGTAATCCAGGAACGAAGATGGGGCGATGTTTCAGGTTCGCCGCCGTCGAGCCTTCTGGATCCACTTCGAGCCGGACCGGGTCCGCCAAAAATCGTGCCGACAAACGCTCGACCTGCTTGGGCATGGTGGCACTGAAAAAGAGGTGCTGCCGGCCCGCGGGAAGTTCGGACAACAGCGATTCGATTTGCGGCAAAAAGCCCATGTCCATCATTCGATCTGCTTCGTCGATGGCGGCGACCGAAAGATTGCACCAATCAAAAATGCCTTTTCCACCCAACTCCAGGACGCGACCTGGCGTGGCCACCAAGAGTTCGGCACCATCAGAGATGGCTTTGGTCTGGGGCCCGATCGGTGATTTCCCCACCGCAACGGCGACCGTAAACCTCAGACGCTTGGTGAGCAACTCTGCTTCTTGGGCCACCTGAAAGGCCAACTCACGTGTCGGCACCAGCACCAGACCTCTCAACCGAGCGGCCCCTTTGGCCAAGGGGTTCTTGGGCTTTCGTCCGTGAAGCCGGCCTTTCGGAATCTGTGCTTCTTCCACGATGCGTTGAATCATGGGCACCAAGTAAGCGAACGTCTTGCCCCGACCAGTTTGCGCAATACCGATGACATCTTTTCCGTCAAGTGCTGGCGGAATCGCGGCGGCTTGAATGGGTCTGGGCTCGGTAGCGCCGGCCGCGCCGAGGTTGTTCACCAGAACGGTTTCCACCCCAAGAGCGACGAAGTCTTCAGCATTGGCATTTTTTCTTGTCATTCATTGAACATTGTGCGACCAAATTCAGGTTTGGGGCGTAAGGTCGATCTGGAATGCGAAACTTTTCTTCCGAACACGTCCACCAAGCCGCCCAAAAGGGCTTGCCTGTCCGTGCGCGTAGCAAAGCGGTCGCCCTCCCAATGAACAATTCCCACGATGCTCGCCGGTCTCCGAAGGCGTATTCCGCCCTGGTCGCCCTTTGCGTGGTCACCACTCTGGTTTCCATCTGCATTTCCACCCTCATGCTCCATGTCCTTGAGCGAGGGGTCTCCTAGAGCACACGCGAGTTCATCGCACGACTCTTGAAGGCCCCGCAACTCGCGGGGCCTTTTTTCATTTCCCCCTTTTTCTTCAACCCCAAATAGGAATCCCACCATGACCATCACCATGCTTGCCAAAATCGTCGCCCCATCCGCCGTTGTCGCCCATCCTTGCCTCCGTCGAGGCCGTGGTGACAGTCCCTCGGGAGGTGCCGCATGAGTCCTGCAGACTTTTTGAACAGCTCTGTGTCATTCTCCAGCCCACCTCGGCAACAAGGAAGTCCTCTCGCGGGCATGCTCTCCGCGCTCGCGGCATCTTTAAAGACCACGAACGACAATGTGGTCTTTCAATTGGACCCTTGGGATGATTTGTCTGCGGCCCGTGCCTGGATGAATCTTGCTGGTCCACAAACTTTGGTGTTACCTCGCTCGCAAAGCGATCAGGCGTCGCCGGCGCGGATCCTCGCGGTCACGGGACTCCCCGGTCGAGCTCTTGCCGATGGGGCCATCATCCCCACCCGCGCTATGGCTGATTTTGTTCGCGTGGCCGACCTCAAGCAAGTGGTTCTGGTTGACGTCTCGGGCCCTGTCGATGTCTCGGATGTGCTGTTCTTTCGAACCGTTCTTCAGCGTCATCTTGGATTGTTGTCGGCTGAACCGAGAGTCCAGCGGGTGCTTCAACAAAGCGGGCCGTCAATCATTCTCGAAGCCCGTGAACGGCAAGACGCTTTGGAATGCATGTCAGACGCTTTGATGCGATACGCCCAACGCTATTTGGGGACCGATGCAGAGATGTCACGTCCTCCCGAGGACATGGCGGATCGTCTGCTCAACGCGAGCGGCCGGATTCGAATCCGACCGATGGAAACCGAACGGGGCATGACCCATCTGGACATTGGCGTCCAAGTCGAGCCCGATCTTCAGAGTCCCGCTGGTGTGGCGGTGCTCTACGACACCATCACTGGTCAGTGGTACGACCAATAGATCCCCTCCCAAGATCCCCCCTTGCCATGCCCGACCGACTCCACGGGCATGATTTCAACCTGGTACTTGAGACCCGCGGGCACACCTCCACCCCCGCGGGTCTCACCCAGGGATGAACATTTCACGAAACAAAACAATTCAATTGCCAGTTGAAGTTGGCTTTAACGCGAACGACCATCCCAGTGGGGAGGCCGATGGTCCACAGCTTCGTCCGTGGCTTGATTCGACTTGGTTCGTTCGTCAATCGCCTGCAGCGTGCCGTGCAATTCACCCAACTTGGGCTCGATCCGATCGGTCTGGGTGGCCACGCGAGTCAATTCAGTATTGAGTTGATCTTGGGTGTGCTGCAAAAAAGCCAGAGACTCCTCAAGCTGAAGCAATCGAGACTCCAAGCGAGCAACACGTTCGGACAGCTCTTTCGAATCCGCCATCAGATCACCGGATCGTGTTTGGGAAGATTGTGGGCTTCCTCGGTGCGAAGCTCGACCAAGGTTTCACCGGGAGCAAGCTGGATTTTCCGAGCTTCTTCCTCATCAACATAATCGGAGTGGCAGGCCGCCTTCGTGTCTTGGTCCTTGGTGTCGCCTTTGCCCTTTTTCTTGGCGGACAGTTTATGGATCTCTTCTGGAGAAAGAACACCACGCTGTTCGAGAATTTTTCGCTGCTCATCATTCAATGCCGCACTGCGTTTGGATCTTTCCCAAGCGTTTTCTTCTGTCTTACCGCTGGCAAATTCTTGGATTTCTTTGGAGATCCGAACGCTGCACCAGTCATGCCCACACATGGCACAGAAGTCGGTGTCAACATCCAAATCCTCGTCGTGATATGCCCGGGCCAAATCTGGATCGAATGACAAGTCAAAGTGCCGCTGCCAATTGAGGGCCGCTCGGGCCTTTGTCAACTCATCGTCATTGTCACGGCTTCCAGGAATACCAAGAGCAATATCAGCCGAGTGGGCAGCAATGCGATAGGCCACACACCCCTGCTTCACATCGTCCCGCTTGGGCAAACCAAGGTGCTCTTTTGGTGTCACATAACACAACATGGACGCGCCGTGATACGCCGCCATGGTGGCGCCGATCGCGCTCGTGATGTGGTCATAACCGGGGAACATGTCGGTGACCAATGGGCCAAGCACGTAGAACGGGGCGCCATGGCACAGTCGACGCTGCAATTTCATATTCCATTCAATTTGATCTACGGGGACGTGGCCTGGACCTTCCACCATGGCCTGCACACCGTGCCGCCACGCACGCTCCACAAGATGGCCAATGGCCGAAAGTTCACCAATCTGTGCCGCGTCTGAGGCATCTGCCAAACCGCCAGGTCGCAACCCATCACCAACCGAGAAGGTCACGTCATGTTCACGACAAATTTCGCAGATGTCATCCCAACATTCATTCATGATGTTTTGACGCCCATGATGAATCATCCACTTGGCCAAAAGTGAGCCACCTCGCGACACAATTCCAATCACCCGATCACGTACCAAAGGAATATGTTCCTGAAGTACTCCGGCGTGGATTGTGAAATAATCAACCCCTTGTTCTGCCTGACTTCTGCAGGTATCCAGAATGATTTCTCGACTGAGGTCTTCAATCTTTCGGCCAATGATCATGGAGTAAATCGGAACTGTCCCGATTGGAACCGTGCTTTCAGCCAAGATCGCCTCTCGACATGCATCAAGATCGCCGCCGGTTGACAAGTCCATCACCGTGTCTGCTGTCCATCGCTCGGCCCACTTCAACTTGTCAACCTCTTCCTCTGTTCCAGAGGAGACTGGAGAAGCGCCCATGTTCGCATTGACTTTGGTGCGGGTCGCACGACCAATTGCCATGGGATCCAACTTTTGAGTGAGGTGGTTGCGGTTGGCGGGAATCACCAAACGCCCAGACGCCACTTCGTCACGAACTTGTTCGGGCGTCAGATGAGGCTCTCGTTCGGAGACTCGGCGCATTTCGGAGGTCACGGTGCCAAGGCGAGCATGTTCCAGTTGTGTGATCGGGACAAAGCCTTCCGGGGCAATCCCACGAATCGGATCCGTTCCCCGGCCATGTCCCAGACAACCTTCGGGATGAGACTCAATCGACCAGCCATCAGGAAGGAAATCCCAGGCCGTCTTGTCCGACGGTTCTGGCATGCCTGGAGTGTCCGGACTGGAATAGGTTCGAGGGCCACCCACCTGAGGAGGATTCGCAAAACATCCTGGGGTGGTCCCGGTGGGGACGGTGGCGGGGTCGGTGGCTCCAATAAGAGGCGGGTTGGTGAGGTCCATGGTGGTCCTTTGACGCAAACAGAGGACGAGCCGATGGGACGAAGGGCACGCATCCCTCCGCCGGCACGACCCGGATCAGGTGCAACGGGTTCTTCTCAGCGGAACAAACCGCGCCCCGTGCGTGCAGAAGAAGTATAGGGATGGGGCGCACCTCGACGATAGATGTCCATGCGCTTTGCCCGATTGGCTGGATTGCTCTTGGTGGGATGTGGAGGGATTGCCCGTGTTGATGGCAGTGACCCCATGTCGCCAAAAGAGCTGGTTGACCCCCTCTTCGAAGCCTTCGCGGAGGATCCTGCCGAATCTTTACCCATCACCGGACCGGTGAACCTGGACGTAGACATCTTCCGTGGAGATGTTTTGGTGCGCCGGGCGGAAGGTCTTGAGTCGCCAAGATTGATCACGACCCGCCGGGCAGATTTTGGTGCCGGTCGATCCGAAGATGGCTTTTTGGCCCTCGACGATGTCCAGATCAAGGCCAGAGTCGAATCAGGGCCCGACGGACCAGTCTTGGTCATCAAGGCGAACAGCGGCCACCCTGATGCCGAGCAGATGCAAACCGACCTCATCATTGAGTTGCCCGAGCCCAGTGGGGTACGCGTTCGTTCCGGCTTCGGCCACATCGAAGTCAGAGGCTGCGTCGGTCCCATCGATGCCCAAACCAACGAAGGCAACGTGCTGGTGCGCTCTCACCGGCCTTTGCAAGGTGACGTGACCGCGATTTCCAACCGCGGATCGGCACTGGTGGCCGTGCGAGGTGAGACCGAAGCCATGGTGGACTTGGAAGCCATGGGAGGCGAGGCCAGAAGCCGCGTCATGGGAGCAGGCCTCAAAATACTGCCGGGGACCACCGCCAGCCGGTTCAAAGGGGTCATGAACGAAGGCACGTGGATGATCACTGTTCGTGCCACCGAAGCCGACGCAAGCTTCCACGCCATCCCAAACCCAGAATTCACTGCGTTTCACTTTGACACCCCGTGAGCAGTGACCGCGAAGTCTGGGACCACTGGTACCGCAAAGCCCAAGCCCAGGGCTATCGCTCAAGGGCCGCATTCAAACTGATCGACATCGATGACAAACGAAAAGTCATTCGCAAAGGCGACCGCGTGCTTGATGCTGGCTGCGCGCCAGGGTCTTGGTGTGAAGTCGCCCTGCAAAGAGTTGGACCGGAGGGGGCCGTGGTGGGCATTGATCTCCAGACGGTGGAGTGGCGAGGAGCCCCTCCCAACTTGCGTTTGATTGAAGGTGATTTTCTGCAAGCATCCGCGGAATCACTGCTCGAGGGGATTGAGAGTCACCGTCGAGGACCAACTCGGTTTGATGTGGTTCTGTCGGACATGATGGCGTTCACGACGGGCTCGCAAGGCACCGACCACCATGCTTCCGCGAGCATAGTGGAACGACTCTTGGCCACTTTGCCCGCTTTGCTCCGGGAAGGCGGGAATCTGGTGTACAAAATCTTCGAAGGGGAACGGTCGCCAGAGCTGCTTCAAAAAACACGCGACTGCTTTGAAAAGGCCAAGCCCTACAAACCAGCCGCCAGCCGGGGCGATTCCGTCGAGATCTTCGTGGTGGGACACGGCTTCATCCCTGAGGCTGCACCGGCCATGCCACCAGAGCCCAAACGTGGACCACCAGCACCTGGCCCAGGCTGGGGCCGTTGATTCTTGCGCGGCGCGCCATTTGCACCGAAGAACTTTGTCTTTTCTCCTCAAGCCAGCGTGTGAACGTTGGTAATTGTCGGTAGGCTTCCGCGCTCTCCGACTCCTTTCGCAACGGGGTACCGCAGGTGGAGCGGTACCTCGTTCTTTTTTGGGGTGAGGTTCGTCGAAAACGTAGGCACCAACACCCACAAGCCGTGTCTTCACGACCGTGAAGTTCAGCGCAACGCAGCTTGGGCATGCTCCACCGCCGCGCGGAACATGCGCTGCCCCGTGGTGGTGGATGATGCGGAATGTCGGGTCCAAGAAGGGTGCTGTGAATGCCGAGTCCATCGTTCCGGGTGAGGCATCAACCCCAGCAACAATCCACTTGGATCGCAGATCCCCGCAATGGCATCGTCTGAGCCGTTGAAATTGTCCTGGTAGCGCACCGCAATCTGCCGTTCGTCCGCCAAGCGAGACACCGTCTCTCCACGGGCGACGAAGCGGCCTTCACCATGAGCGCTGGGCAATTCGTGCCCGGCCTCACCAGCGAGACCCTGCGTCCAAATGCACCGACTGTCGGGGAAATCCACCCCCGTCCATCGGTCTTCGAAGCGGCCTGAAACATTCGGGGCGAGGGCAACTTCGGGACGGGATGGAGCCGGTCCAGGAAGCAAGCCGCACTGCACGGCAGTTTGAAATCCGTTGCACGGGGCAATCATTGGGACGCCCCGTTCAAGCAAACCGGACAACACCGGAACAACACGCTCACGCATCAGCGCGGCTTTGATTCGGCCCGCCGCAACCGCATCGCCATACGCAAAACCACCGGGAAGCCCCACGAGTTCCGCGCTATCAAGGGTCTCGGGCGCATCCAAGATGCTGTGCAACTGCACCGTTTGGCAAGAGGCCCCCGCGTCTTCGAATGCTTGCGCAAGTTCGAGATCGCAGTTGGTCCCTGAAGTCACAATCACCATGGCTTGCATCAACAGGCCTCCTTACCAATCCAGCGGTGCGAGCCAACGCTGCCGCAGTGCATCCAAACTCTCTTCCAAGCCCAACGCAGACACACGCAGGGCACCGTCTTCGCTGATGCGACCAACCACGGCTTGGGGGGCATCACCCAATGCCGCAACCACGGCATCGACGTGCTCCGGGGCAACCTCCAACAAGTACCGAGAAGGGGTTTCTGCAAAGCCAGTCACCATGGGGTTCTCTTCGGCGCCCGGGACTGCATCGAGGTCGAGCTCGATCCCCAAACGACCAGCAAAGCCCATTTCTGCAGCAGCCACAAGAAGGCCACCTTCGCTCAAATCATGAGCGGAACACACGCCACCAGTGCGAATGGCCCGAGCCACAGCCTTGGCATTTTTGGGGCCAGCCTGAAGATCAAGCAGTGGAATCTCTCCCGAGCCGCCAGGCAAAATACCGCCAGCCAGTTCAGTCACATGAGCTCCACCAAGATCTGTGGTGGTGTTTCCCACCAGCATTAACACGTTCCCGGCTGATTTCGCGTCCATGGATGTCACCCAACGCTCTTCTTCGACTGGCGCGAATCCACTGATCAACAGCGTGGGAGGAATGCGAATCACATCACCTTCTTCTGTCCGGAACTGATTGTTCAGGGAATCTTTGCCGGAAATAAAAGGCGCGCCGTAGGCGGTGGCCCCGTCGTAACACGCCAGCGAAGCACGGACCAATTCACCCATTCGAACTTCGTCGTCACAGCCTGGCCAACAAAAGTTGTCCAAGATGGCGATCCGCTCCGGATCAGCACCAGTGCAGACCAAATTCCGAACACACTCATCGATCGCCGCCAGACCCATGCGATACGGGTCCGCACACCAAGCGGTGGCCAACCCATTGGCAATCGCCAAACCACGTTCGGAGCCGGGGACCGGACGAACCACGGCGGCATTGCCCGGACCATCGGCATAGGGACCCACCAAGGGTTTGGCCACCGAGCCCCCCTGTACTTCATGGTCGTACTGCCGGATGATCCAGTGTTTGGAGGCCAAGTTTGGATGCCCCACCAATTCGGAAAGTAAACCCGCGGCATCGGGTTCGTGGGCCAGTGTTACGGGTGAAGGCGGAGCCGTAAAGGTGGCTTCACGCTCCACACGCGGAATGCCGTCGTGCAAGAAGGACATGGGAAGACGCCCAACCTCCACCTCGTGGTGACGCAAGATCAGTTCACGATCTTGGGTGCCGAAGACACCAAGGTCGCACCACTCCACATCATGCCGAGTGCAAATCTCAGCGAATGCTTCGATGTTTTCTTCTGGAACCGCCAAGACCATGCGCTCTTGGGCTTCACTGATCCAGATTTCGGTTGGGGTCAAGCCATCGTATTTCAGGGGAGCCCGTTCCAACTGAACTTCGGCACCAAGCTCTTCACCCATCTCGCCGATAGCACTGGAGAATCCGCCCGCACCACAATCGGTCATGGCCCGGAACAAACATCCCGCGTCGTGATCCCGCGCTTCCAGCAAAGCGTCGAGGAATTTCTTTTCGACAATGGGGTTTCCAATTTGTACGGCATGACTGAACTCATCCGCATGGGTGTCTGACAACTCCGCCGAAGAGAAAGTTGCCCCGTGGATGCCATCTCGTCCGGTGCGGCCGCCAACTGCAATGATGCGATCGCCAGGCTTGGGATCACCATGCACAAAAGCACGAGGCATCACCCCAACCACCCCGCAGAACACGAGCGGGTTTCCGACGTGCCGATCATCAAACCACACCCCACCGTTCAACGTGGGGATACCCATGCGGTTGCCGTAGTCGCGTACCCCAGCGACCACCTGTTGCAAAATACGGCGTGGCGGCAAGCAGCCGGAAGGCACGTCGGCCAAATCAGGGGCCGCCACGCAGAAGACGTCCGTGGCGGCAATGGGCTTCGCCCCAAGGCCGGTACCAATGACATCGCGGATACAACCGCCGATTCCCGTGGCCGCACCGCCATACGGCTCGATCGCGCTGGGGTGGTTGTGGGTTTCGACTTTGAAACACACCGCGTGGTCATCGTCAAAAGCCACCACGCCTGAGTTATCCACAAACACCGAAAGCAACCAATCGGCACCATCGCTGATCATTTGATTTGTGGGTGCCGCCACAAGATTGGCCAACAGATTTTCGATGGTGTGCGAACCATCTTCGTTCGGGGTAACACCTTCACGATCACCCGCGGGCATTTCGCCTTCGTACCGCACTCGACTCTTCAGCGTCTTGTGAACGCAGTGCTCGCTCCAAGTTTGGGCCAGGGTCTCCAACTCAATTTCCCGGGGGTTGCGACCAAGCTGTTGGTACCGATCACGAATTTCTCGCATCTCTTCCAACGACAGGAACAAGTGGGCTTCACGCGAAAGCTGCATCAACGCGGTGTCATCAAGACCAATCAGCGCCACTTCGCGGACTTCAAATTCGCGGGGAGGCGCCACTCGGAACGCTTCCGGATGGTGTGGCGCCGCGTGAACCTCTTGAATGACCTCATTCGCCAAGGCCCGACGGGCCAAGTCTGCAGCCGCTTCTGGCTCATGGGCGGCAAAGTCATAGCGTGTGCCAGTTCGTACGTTTGGCGAAGAACCCAAAAGTCGCTGCGCGGCAAATTCAACGGCTTCAGCTTCGGGATCGGTGACGCCGGGACGAGGATGCACTTCGATGACTGTCCCCGCGACCGGGGCAACACCAACCACGGCGTTTTCGGTCACGGGATCGCACAACAATTCTTCAATCAGCCGGTCCAGAGCAGGTTGATCAAGATCCCCTTCCAAGAGATACACCGACGCCACCTCGACTTGCTCGGGGACGGGCAAACCAAGCGCTTCTGCTTCGGACCGCACGTGTCGAGCACGTGGATCTTGATCTGGTTGGAGCGATCGAACTTCAACGCGATGCACTTGGGGCATGGGGGCTCCTCGAAGAATCAAGAATCCTACGAAATCAAACAGATCTTTGGCGCGACGTACACTGGGTCACCATGCAAGAAGTACTGATCTACACCGATGGTGCTTGCTCTGGAAACCCAGGCCCTGGAGGCTGGGCGTGGGTTCGCTTGGAAGGGGAGAGCCAGCAGGAAGCCAGCGGCGCCGCCGCTTCGACCACCAACCAACGGATGGAGCTGGAAGCGGCCGCGGAGGGATTGGAGTCTCTGACGGAACCTGCCAACGTGCGCTTGATCTCCGACAGCAAGTACGTGGTCCAGGGGCTGAATGAATGGATGGATGGCTGGATTCGAAACGGTTGGCGCAATGCGTCACGGAAACCCGTGGCCAATCAGGACCTGTGGCAACGCTTACAAACTCAGCGCGAACGGCACCAGCTCATCGCGGAATGGACGCGCGGGCATGCCGGCAATACCCACAATGAACGTTGCGATCAATTGGCCGTGGAAGCTATTGAGCAGCTTCGGACCCGTGGAGAAACGTGTTGATGTCCTTTCATTTGTGGGTTGCTGGAGCCTCACTCGTGACGTTGCTCTGGGGAGGCGCGTCTGGGCAAGGCCCTCCAGACAGTCCACCCGTGACACACCGCATGGAAGGCACCGTGGCGTTTCGACCCGAGGACACCCCCAAGGACCAATTTGTGGTTTTTGGGGCGGGGCACGAAATCCAAACCACCTTGGATATCCCCAAGCCACCTCCCGGCGGTCGTTTGCTGGTGGTGCTGGATGCCATCCCAGTCCTTGGTGAGGACGGGTTGCCGGTGGACAACTGGACCCGCCCCGCCCGAGTTGTGGCCGAGACACCCTCAGGCGATTTGGAACTGATTCGTGCAATGACGGGCTACGGCGCTGGCGGACGCTTTGTCCAAGACATCACACCGTTTGGCCCGGCCCTTGGCCACCGTTGCAAGCTCAAAGCGGCCCTGGCCGGATATCCCAAAGTGCCCACCTGGTCGCTGCGGGTCCAGTTGGTCACCGAGGAGGAAGGCGCGGGCCACCGAAATCCTGACTTCTGCCAGCCGCTGTGGCTCGAAGAAGTGATGCGTCCCAGCAGCACCATTTCCAAAACCGTCACCATCCCCGATGGCGTTCGGGCCCCCCGAATCATTTTGCGTTCCACCGGTCATTCCGCCACCGGCTCGGCCTACCACGAGTTTGTGTCGTTGACCCATGTGGTCCGTGTGGATGGCCAAGAAGTGGCCCGATTTCGACCCTGGCGGGAGGATGGGGGCACCACAAGGCGGCTGAATCCGTCCGCTGGTCGGCCAGATCCAACAAATCCAGGCCTCCTCGCCTCCGATTTGGATCGATCGGGCTGGGTCCCCGGCCAAAAAGTGGAGCCCAGGATCCTTCCCTTGCCTGAATTGACCCCCGGTATCCACACCGTGACCCTCGAACTCCTTGGGACAACCCCGCAAAGTGACGGAAATCAGCCTGTTGAGGGGTATTGGATGCAATCGGCAGCGGTTGTGGCGGACGATGAAGTCCTTGCCCCATCGCTCGGGACCCGCTAAACTTGGCGACTCGCCCCATGTCGGGGCAGCTCCCGAGATTTTTTATGCCAACCACCAACCAACTCATTCGCCGTCCCCGCGAGCAGCAGTACTCCACTTCCAAGTCACGCGACTTGAAGAACTGTCCGCAGCGTCGAGGTGTCTGCCTCCAAGTGCGGACCGTGACCCCCAAGAAGCCAAACTCCGCGCTCCGGAAGGTGTGCCGGGTTCGTCTTTCCAACGGCAATGAAGTGACGGCATATATCGGTGGCGAAGGCCACAACTTGCAAGAACACTCCATCGTGTTGGTGCGAGGCGGCCGGGTTCGTGACCTTCCTGGTGTGCGATACCACGTGGTTCGCGGAGCACTCGACACCTTGGGTGTCGATGCCCGACGCAACGGCCGCTCCAAGTACGGCGCGAAGAAGCCGAAGACCAAGTAATCAACCCATCTTTATTTCTTTCCCTTCAAACACAAACTGGGGCCAGTAATCGCCACATGCGGCGGTGAACGACTTTAAAAGCAGGCCCGGAGGACTCCAATGGCTGGACGTATTACCAAAAGTGAAGATCAACTTCGTCCCGACCCACGCTACGGCGACAAGGTCATTTCGAAATTCGTGAACTGCATCATGCTCGGTGGTCGCAAGACCGCGGCCGAAGGCTGCCTCTACGGCGCCTTCGACATGATCGATGGTCGCTTGCAAAAAGAACGCCCAGAAGGCCTCCCTGCGGATGCCATCGGTGTCTTCCACCAAGCCCTTGAAAATGTCAAGCCCAACGTCGAAGTCCGTTCGAAGCGGGTCGGCGGTGCGAACTACCAGGTTCCCGTCCCGGTGACCCAACGCCGACGTCAAGCCTTGGCCTTCCGCTGGCTCATTCAAGCAGCCCGCTCCGAGAAGGGTCGTCCCATGGCCCAACGGCTCGCCAAAGAGTTCTGGGATGCCGCCCGCAATGAAGGCAAGGCCGTCAGCGTGCGTGAGCAGACCCACCGAATGGCCGAAGCCAACCGAGCGTTCGCCCACTTTGCCCGCTAAACGGGAAAGTGCTCCAAGCGAACGACATCTTGAACTCCTCCCGGGACGCCTTTGGCGTCCCGGGCTTTGTTTCACCCCCCATCGCTTAGGCTCCTGCCCATGACCGTGCATCGGTACCACCGCCAAACACTGCTCGAGGGCATTGGGAATGAAGGCCAAGAACGACTCCGGTCCGCTTCGGTGCTGGTGGCTGGGGTGGGCGCATTGGGCTGTGCAGTGGCCGATCATTTGGTCCGTGCCGGCATCGGTCATCTTCGACTGATCGATCGAGATCTCGTGGAACCAACCAACCTCCAACGGCAATGCTTGTTTGCCGAAGATGATCTGGGATCGCCCAAAGCCGCCGCCGCTGCAAATCGACTCCAAGCGATCAATCACGAAGTGCAATTGGAGGCCGTGGTGGATGACCTTCGTCCCACGGTGGCCAACGACATGGTTGACGGCTGCGATGGCATTGCGGATGGGCTTGACAACTTTGCCACGCGATTTCTGCTGAATGACTTGTCAGTGAAGTATGGGCTGCCTTACGCCTACGGCGGTGCGGTTGGGTACGAAGGAACCGCCGCATTCCTAAGGCCTTCGCCCCATCACCGCAAGCATCTGATCACACGAGAAATCTCGGAACAAGAATCCGGGCCATGCCTTCGCTGCCTGGTGCCCGAGGCGCCACCAGCCCATCACACACCAACCTGTGACACCGCTGGAGTACTGGCTCCAGTCATCGCCGTGGTGGCCGGTCTCCAGGCCGCAGCGTTGATTCAATATCTCGCAAGGGGCGAACATCCCCTTCCCCATGTCCTCACCCGCTTTGATGCCCGTGCGATGCGGATGCATCAACTCGACATCAGTGGGTCCAGACGTGAAGACTGTTCCACCTGCATCCAGGGTCAATTTGAAGCACTCGAGAACGCCAACGGCAACCAAGCAACCACCATTTGCGGGCGAGAGTTGATCCAGTTGCTTCCGCCTGAACCCAAGCCAACCGATTTGGACGCGTTGCACCAACGGCTCTCGGCGCACGGGTTGTTTGAACGCCAGACGTTTCTCCTCCGCGGCACACTCGAAGAAGAATTTGATGAAGAGGGAAAGCCGATCGGGCTGACCGTCTTCTCAGATGGAAGGGTGTTCGTCCATGGCACACTCACCGCCGCCCGCGCCAGAGCCATCAACAACCGTTGGCTGGGCGGGTAGAGGTCACGAAGGGGGAAGCGGTGACGATCGAACTCAGGCGATCAACCGCCCGAAGCGGCAAACCCGAAATACGCAGCCGCACCGATACCAAGCCAAACCAGCCCTTTGACCAAGAAAAACACGAAACCAGCGGCCATGAGGCGGCGGAACAGTGACGGTTGGACAGGACAACGAGACATAAGTCAAATATTAGCCGATTGAACGATCTCCCCCTCTTTTGGCTCGTAGGATTGTCTGTCTTCGAGGAGGAATCGTCCATGCGACGCCAGATCACCGCCGTTCTTTTCACCCTGTTTGCGCTCTCCGGGGCCCACGGGCAAGCCACCTTTGGCACCGCCTCCGACCCCATCACTGGCGCGATGCTGGAGCGGTGGTTCTCTGAAATGGATCTCAGCCAACCTCAACGCCAAGCGGTTGACCAACTGCACGCCGTGTACTTGGAAGAATTCGAGGACGTTCGCGGGGACGAGATCGAAGATGTGGCAGGACGTGGTGGCATCTTCGGCGCGATTTTCGGCGGCGGTGATGTCAACGCCATGTTCCGTGACATCGACCAGCTCCGGGATGAAATTGAAGACGTCGATGAGAACTTCATCGAGCAAATTCGTCCACTGCTCTCGGCCAATCAAGTGCCCACCCTCGACCGAGTCGCCGCCCGGCGCGACCGAGTGCGTCGCGCTGGTGGCCCACTGGCGTTGCTTCGATTTGCCAACCCCGCAGGCTTGGCCGACCTCTCAGCATTGGTTCCAGTCTCCCGCCTTTCTGATCCAACCGTCGGACCAATCCTCAACGAATACGAAACCGAATTGGCCGACCGATTTGAACGGCTCGAGCGGGCGGCAAAGACAGCATTCAACACATTTGCCGACACCATGGCCGATCTTCGGGAGTCCACCGACGATCGGCGAGCAATGTTCCAAGAAATGCAAACCGTCATGGCAGACGCTTCACTGCCAGTGGTTCGACAGGCCACTTCCATTTCAGGCTTGCACCGTGAAGCCTTGCCTCAACTTGAATCAGCTCTCGGCCAAGACGCCGGCGATGAGCTCCGCGCTGGTTGGCTTGATGCGTGTTACCAAGAGGTGGCTCGAGAAGAAAATCGAGTCCGGCGCCGATTCTTGTCCGCATTGCAGCTCTCGGATCTTGACGCCGAAACCCGAAGTTTGGTCGAAGCAACCTGGGCAGATTGGCGCGAGCAACTTCGCTCTGCGGCGAGGCCCATGCTTGACGCAGTGGATGCAACCCGTGCTGAAGCTTCGCTGATGAGCTTTGGTCGCGGCCGCGGTGGTGGCGGCATACCTGACACTCTTGAAGAAAAGCAAGAGGAGATTGCTGAGCGTGCCATCGAAGAATTGACCATGCTGATTGGTGAAGCCCGGTACGAAAAAATCAACGGCCGAAATCAAAAAGCAGACGGACGCCGACGTGGCGGCCCACGCATGCAAGCCCCAGAACCCAAAGCAACCCTCAGGGTCAAGGCTGGGCCAACCCCGATGACCCTGTTGTTTGACATGGCCATTCCCGCCGAAGGCCCAGATGGTTTCTTGGCTGGACCAATGGGCCTCACCGCATTGGTGGACGGCATCAGATTTGTGCGTCCCGTGGCAGATGAGGACACGTTCAACACCGTCCGCACCTTTCATGAGTCCTATCAGTTGGACTGGAACGCAGAGGTCACTGAGGAGCTCAAGCAAATCGTAGAGACCCGAGCTACCCAGTGGAACTGGGATCGGGAACGCGGTCTTGAAGGGCCAAGCGCATCAGAAATTGGCGAACTCTCGGATGGCCGCCGTACTTTGGCTGAAGTTCAAAGCCGCCTCGACAATGACTTGTTTGACCTTCTGAACGCGGTCGTGGTAGAAACCGACGAGGAACGAACACGCTTTGCCGTCCTTCGCGGGATCCGAAACCGACAACGCTTGGCCGCCCGCGGTCTGACGGCGTCTGGCACAGACCGCATTTTGTCTGGTCTGGATCTTCCCAAAGCGAATCCTTCCGATGCCATCGCCATGCTTGTGGTGCGGCAACCGGAATCAGCAGCTGTGGCGGAAGCTACTTTTGGTGAAGAACTCACCAACACTTTCCAAAGGCGCTGGGAATCCAAACTCGAAGCGGTGGATGCTGGGCAAAGGGCCATTGCCAACGTCTTGACGGAAGTGGGCGACCCTGCAGACCGCAGAGTGTGGGAGTCCATTGGGTCAGCTCTGAACGAAGTCTCTCGCACCAAAGTCAGTGACCTGCGGGAATACGACGAGACTGTTCGAGAACAAAACGAAGACATCATTCGTTCCGTCACCAAATCCATGGCGCCGGAGGCGGCCGAAAGCTTGCGGCGTGATTTGGCCAAACTCACTCGCCCCGAGGTCTGGATTGACAAGGACTCACCAGAGTCTGCTCTGCTCCGAGCCTCCTCACTGAAAGACCTTTCCCCCGGGGTTCGGGAGCAAGTTGCTGATCTTTTGGAGACGTGGCGAAATGTCTGGAGTCCAACCTCGCTGGAAATGTCAGATGCCATGGACCGCCATGAATCGGAAGGGCCTGCAGAAGGCCGGTCCGGCTGGGTTCGACGCATGGAACAACAGCGAGAATTGGACACCATTCGGTTCCGCCGAACCGAGGCCAACCAGCGGGCCCTCCGTGGTCTTCGGGACCTGTTGACTCCGATGCAACTTTCAGAAGTTGGAGTCTTGGTGTCGGAAGGCTAAGCGTTCCTTCGTACCATGAACGTATGAGTACGGCCGAACAAGCTCCACGCCCCAGCCTTCGCAGCTTCCGGAGACGGCAACCTGACGAAGCGCCATTTGCCTGCCTGACGGCATTTGACGCGTTGACGGCAGGTCACCTCGCTGCCGCAGGTATCCCGTTGTTGTTGGTGGGCGACTCATTGGCCCAGGTTGCCTTGGGCTACCCCGATACGACTCACGTGCCACTGGACATCATGGTGGCCTTGACCGCCGCGGTGCGTCGTGGCGCTCCGGGAGTTTTCGTGATGGCGGATCTTCCATTCTTGGCCGCGCTGACCGAAGAAGACGCGTTGCGCGCAGCGGCTCGATTTGTCACCGAAGGTGGCGCTGATGCGGTCAAAATTGAAATGGATGACAGCCGAACCGGTTGGATCAAAACCATGGCCGATGCCGGGATCGCCACGGTGCCGCACCTGGGGTGTCGCCCACAACATGTGAAGCGCGCCGGCGGCTACCGCGTGGCGGGAAAGACCGCGAACGATCGGCAACAACTCGCAGCGTCCGCAAAAAATATGGAAGACGCCGGGGCCGTGATGCTGCTTCTCGAAGCCGCCACCCCAGAAGCCGCCCGGGCCATTCGCGAGAACACAACGTTGCCGTTGATCGGTTGCGGCGCCGGCCCCGACTGCGACGGACAAATTGTGGTCACCGCCGACCTGCTTGGACTCACCCCGAAGCAGCCCAGCTTTGCCCCCCCCATGGTTGATGGGATTTCGCCACTGGCGACCATGGCGCAAACATGGATCCAAACTGTGGCCGATCGACAAGCGGGCGGGAATTACCAAACCAGCGACGGTGGACGCTGACGATGGGTGGCACCCTCCGCGTCCGACCGGCGTACCTCACGCTTGGGATCACTGGATTGGTGCTGTGGCTCGGGCCGGATTTTGCCGCCAAAGTGGAATACGCACGGACCAAAGCCAAGGTAGAAGCGCTTCGCGATGGGCCCGCAGACACGCCGCTCAAAATGGCCAGTGATGCCGGCGTGCTCCTCACCCAACAAGTGTCTCCCTCGGTGGTGCACATCACCGCGATCGTCGAAGCGCCGTTTGTTGATGGGCGAGGGCGTACAGGACGACGAGAAGAAGTCTCCAATGGATCCGGCTGGGTCTGGGACGAAGACGGGCACATCATCACCAACGAACATGTCATTCGTGGGGCCAAATCTATTGAAGTTCAACTGGAGACCGGTGACATTCGAAGAGCCGCGATCCAGGGCGTTGATCCGGCCACCGATATTGCCGTCTTGTCTTTGGACGGCAGTCGACTGCTTCCAGCAGAACGGGCTGCTGAAGCGCCCCCAGCCGGAACAACGATTTTTGCGTTCGGCTCACCGCTGGAATTGAAGTTCAGCGTCTCCAGTGGCATTGTGAGTGGCTTGGGGCGTACGGCGGGAATTCGAAGCGGTACCACCCCAATGTTTGAAGACTTCCTGCAGATCGATGCCCCAATCAACCCCGGCAACTCCGGTGGACCCGTCACCGACACCTTGGGCCGAGTGGTCGGTATGAGCACCGCGGTGGCGGACCAAGACACCGGGCCGGGCGTGGGTCTGGCCATTCCCATCGAGTTGATTGAACGGGTGGTGCCGGATCTCATCGCCTACGGACGGACCGCCCACGCGATGTTGGGCGTCCAGTTTCCCTTCCGAGTTCGGGCCGATCAGGCGGCGTTCTTGGAGCAAGTTGGCTTGGACCGGCCCGCCGCCCCTCTGGAACGGGTCATACCCAATGGACCAGCCGCTCAGGCTGGGATTCGCGCTGGCGATTTGATCCTCTCACTCGATGGACGGGTCACCCAAAATGGGGATGAGGTCAGAGGCCGGCTGGGATCAGCCAAGCCGGGCGAATCGATCACCGTCGAAATTTTTCGGCCCAGCACCCAAGAAACGCTTCTTGTGGAGGTGGTGCTTGGCGATGCGAGGAGTTTGACGACACGGCGCTGAGCGAAGACACTCCTCGTTCGATGGACGCTTATCTGAATTTGCTGCAAGAGGTCCTGGATCATGGGGCCATCCGCGAGGACCGCACTGGTGTTGGCACCCGTGGGGTCTTCGGACGTCAGATTCGATTTGATCTGTCCGAGGGGTTCCCGCTGGTGACCACCAAAAAGATCCACCTGAAGTCGGTGATTGTGGAGCTGCTCTGGTTCCTCAGAGGCGACACCAATGTGAAATGGCTGCAGGAACGCGGGGTCCGCATTTGGAATGAATGGGCCGATGAAGATGGCAACCTTGGCCCGGTGTATGGGCAGCAGTGGCGGGCTTTCCCCAACCCAAACGGCGGAACGGTCGACCAAATTGCCCAATTGGTGGCGAATCTAAGGAAGTCTCCACACTCCAGGCGTCATATGGTTTGTGCTTGGAATCCCGGTCAGGTTGCGGACATGGCCCTTCCACCATGCCACGCTTTGTTTCAATTCCATGTGCAAGACGACCGGCTGTCGTGCCAGCTGTACCAACGGTCGGCCGATCTGTTCTTGGGCGTACCCTTCAATATTGCGTCTTATGCCCTCCTGACCATGATGCTGGCCCAAGTCACTGGGCTCAAAGCAGGAGATTTTGTGCACACCTTCGGCGATGCCCACTTGTACGAAAACCACCTTGAACAGGCCCAAGAGCAACTCTCCCGATCGCCCCGCCCGCTGCCCACCATGCACCTCAACCCCGAAATCACCCGCCTTGAGGACTTCACGGAGGATGATTTTGAACTTGAGGGCTACGATCCGCACCCCCACATCAAAGCGCCAGTTGCGGTCTAGTTTCGGCTTCAGGCGGGTCCAAGATGGACCGATATGGGGATCGAAGGAACCACCATGGAATTCGAACCCAAGATGCCCCCAGTTGCCCTCGTGGAGCCCCAAGCTTCCGTGGACTACCGCCGTACCCGCGAAATGACCATTGATGAGATCCTGCTCGAGAACCGAGTGGTCTTCCTCACCGGTGAGATCAATTACGCGTCGGCCACGCGAGTGATGATGCAAATGCTCTATCTGGAAGACCAGAAAAAGGGCCAACCCATCAACTTCTACATCAACTGCTTCGGTGGCGCGGTAGACGACACGCTGGCGATCTACGACACCATGCGGTTCATTTCGTCTGAAGTGGCCACCTATTGCATCGGGCGAGCGTACTCCGGTGCGGCCGTGCTGTTGGCCGCTGGCGATGAAGGCAAACGCTACATCCTGCCTCACGCCAAAGTGATGATCCACCAACCTCACGGCGGCGTCACCGGACAAACCACCGATATCCAAATTCAAGCCGAACAAATCTTGAAATCCAAACGCGTGCTGAACGAGATCCTCGCCAAGCACACAGGTCAAGATGTTGAGACGGTTTCTTCCGATGGAGAACGCGACAAGTTCTTCAGTGCTGATGAGGCAAAGGCCTACGGCCTGATCGATGAAGTCTTCCAAGTCCCGGAGAACAAGAAGTGAGCGCCAACAACTCCCTGGTTCCTATTGTGGTCGAGTCTTCCGGTCGTGGCGAACGCGCCTACGACATCTACTCACGCCTTCTGAAAGACCGAATTGTCTTTGTAGGCGAAGGGGTTGGCGATCAAATGGCCAACCTCATCGTGGCCCAACTCTTGTTCTTGGCCAACGAAGACTCTGAAGCCGACATTCACTTGTATGTGAACTCACCCGGAGGTTCAGTCACCGCCGGCCTGGGCATCATCGACACGATGAAGTTTTTACCCAACGACGTGTGCACGTACATCATTGGCCAAGCGGCCTCCATGGGCTCCTTGATCGCATGCTCGGGAACCAAGGGGAAGAGATTCACCTTGCAACACTCTCGGAACCTGATGCACCAACCATTGCTGATGGGCGTCATGGAAGGCCAAGCCACCGATCTGGAGATCGAGGCTCGTGAAATGCTTCGAATGCGAGAAGCGTTGTACGGGATCTACTCCGAAGCTTCTGGCAAAACGACCGAAGAGATTGCGGCAACGTGCGAACGCAACACTTGGCTCGACGCGGGCGAGATGTTGGACTACGGCATCGTGGACCGCGTGCTTGACAGCATGCCCATCCCCGGTACGGACGCCTGATTCAGTCTTCGGTCTCGTCGTCCGCAAACGGGACCGTGCCCGTGATGGTGAGGCCAAAGGCTTGAAGCCCCGGTAGATCCGGGGTACTGCTGGCCAGCAAACGAAGTTGGGTGAGCCCCATGGCGCGCAGGATCTGTCCTCCGATGCCGAAGTCTCTCTGGGCGGGCGGTTGAGCTCGCGCACCCACCCCGTCGGTGCGGGTGAGGTCCGGTGCATTCGGATCGTCATCAGCCTCTCGCTGGATGCCATGCAACAGGTCGCCAATGCCCCCTCCCATGGACTCGGGACGGAGATACACCAACGCACCACGCCCTTCTTCACGAATCGCACGCAGCGCCGACCGGACGGCATCCTGTCCCGGACGGCCGATCGCGCCAAACACATCTCCCAACACGTCTCGGCGATGCATTCGAACCAGGACCGGATCGTCGATTTGCGGAATGTCACCATTGGCATCGGGCAAACCAATCCCGCCCATTGTGAGAGCCAAATGGGGCAACGGGTCAATCGCACTTCGGAAGGCGACCAAATCAAAAGGCCCTTCCGGAGTGTCGACCACCGTTCCGGTGAGCTCAGGAATTGTGGAAACCAATGTTTCTCGGCCCAGCCGGTATTCAATGATCTGCTCCACTGAGCACATACGAATGCCATGGGCGTCCGCCAGCTTGCGCAAGTCTGGCATGCGGGCCATGGAGCCGTCTTCATTCACAATCTCGATGATGGCCGCGGCGGGGCGGAGCCCAGCCAATCGACACAAGTCAACCGAACCTTCGGTCTGTCCGGTGCGAACCAGAACCCCACCTTCTCGGGCCCGCAACGGGTTGATATGACCGGGCCGAACAAAGTCCTCCGAGGATGCGGTCGGGTCAGCCAAAAGTTTGATGGTTTGGGATCGGTCCGAAGAACTCACCCCGGTCCCAACACCATGTCGAGGGTGACCGTCCACCGAAACCGTGAATGGCGTGCCCCAAACACTGGTATTTCGTTTGGCTTGGTCGGTCAGGTCCAGACGGTCGCAATCTTCGGGGCGCATGGCAACGCAGAGATATCCCGCGCCAACCCGCATGAGGAAGTTCACAATCTCTGGCGTCATATTTTCAGCCGCACAGACAAAGTCACCCTCATTTTCTCGGTCCTCGTCGTCGACCAAGATGATGATCTTGCCAGCTCGAAGATCTTCCAGAATGTCCGGTATGGCATCTAACACGTGGCACCCATGCTACGCATGAAGTGAAGACGGTGTCGGCACCAGAATTCGATGGACCAGCACCAACCCGGGAGTACGTTGCATGCATGATTCGCCTCGGGCCAGCCCATGCCGACTCGCTTGCCGACGCCGCCCTCGATCACCTCGCGCACGCCCACTTGGCAGTGGTCGCAGGAAGCGCGAAAAGCCGAACGCAGTTTGGCTCGGCCGTGCTTCGGCGGCTTGATGGTTTTGAATCTTGCCGGTCTATCCGCGTTGCGCCTTCACGTGATCACCGCCCCGAAGCCATCTTGATGCGCCTGCGACACAGTTTGTCCAAGCAAACACATCCGAACACGATGTTGGAGAAAAAATGCGACCCCAGCAACGAACGTCTGGCTCTCGGAAGTGAGTACAGCGCGATCATGCAAAGCATTCATCAGCATCTCCGTGCGGTCGACGACTGTCGCTGGCAAGTGGTGCTTTGGCCAGATGCCGGGCTGATGGCCGAGCGGTGGCCCGACATCTTCGATCAAGTGATCGAAGTGGTGCAGCATGCAGTACGGCTGCGTGAATTCCGAGACGAAGAACCTCCCACCCTGCACCGATGGATCCTGCTGGGCTCGTCCGCGCTGGAAGATCGTGTGGAAAACCCATTGGGTCCGCTCCGCAGGAGCGATGGTCTGCCTGGCTTGCTCCTCAAGCTCACCTGAAGCCCACACGCGCTACAATCCGCAACTGATGTCCTCTCCCACGGAGCCAAATCGCCCAGGCGGGTATGCCCTCCCGACTGGGGCCTTGCAAGCCCAACGACGTGCCAAGCGCGAGTTGGAACAAGCTGATATCCATCTGCTGGGGGACGCCGCCAAACCCCATGAACCCACCAAAGGTCGCCTCAAGGCAACACACTCGGCGCGAAACCCCAACACACGGGTGTACGTGGGTGATTGCCGCGACGTATTGGCCAAACTTCCAGAACGTGGCGAAGTAGATTTGATTTTTGCGGATCCACCGTTCAACTGGGATGTCCCGTACGAATCATGGCGCGATGGCATGAGCCGCGCAGAGTACGAACGCTTCACGTTTGATTGGCTCGACGGCTGCATCGAAGCGCTCTCGCCCACCGGCTCCTTGTGGGTCAATATTCCGGACGACACGGCGGCCGAGATTGTGTTGCATCTCAAGCGTCGCGGCCTCACCATGATCAACTGGTGCGTTTGGCACTTTCGGTTTGGTCAAAATCGAGACTCCTCGTTCATCATGAGCAAAGTGCACGCGCTGTATTTCGCCAAAGATCCAGACCAGCGCATTTGGAATCCCGAGCACATCATGGAACTTTCAGACCGTGCAAGTGTGTATGCCGATCCCAGGACAATGGCCAAAGATCAGAACAAGGGCCTTCGCCTTCCGATGGACGTCTGGTACGGGAAGTACTGGGGGCGCATTCAGGGAAACAACAAGGAACGCCGGCACCAGCATCACAACCAAATTCCTGAGGTCTATTTGGAACGCGTGATTTTGGCCTGCTCCAATGAGGGCGACCTGGTTTTGGACCCCTTCTTGGGCAGTGGGGGAACTTGCACGGTGGCCAAAGCATGGGGAAGACGTTCGATTGGTATTGAACACTCAGCTGTCAATGCCAAAAGCGCTTGGGAACGCATTCAAGGTGGCATGGTTCGCCAAGGGGCCGCGGCAACCCCAACCGAAGAGGCTTCGCTCAATCGCCGCCGACGGTCGGATTAAAAACGTCGCCAACTTCGTCCAACAAAGGGATCACGGGCTTTTTCAAGAGCGTGTTGCGATCCGGAAGATCCGCCAGAATCTGGGCCATCTTCATGGCGGCAGTGCCATCGCCGTACAGACTTTTCGCTTCTTTTGAGAACGCTCTGAAAGAGTCTGATTGAGCTGTTGACAAGGCGGTCCGGATGGCCGAAGGATCTGCCGGAACAGACAAGACGTTGGCTCCGCGTTCTCGACCCTCCTGTCGGTCGCCAATGTCGATGGCGGGAAGTCCGGCGGTGGTGCTTTCCATAACGCCACTGCTGGAGTTGCCCACCAAAACCGAAGCGCGGCGCAGGCAACCCCACCAGATTCTTGGGGGAAGGTTGACGACTTGGGTGGCGTTGGGACGTTCCGCACAGAACGAAGCCCCGACTTCACGCAAAGCACGCCCTCCTGCATCGGCGTTGGGGAAGCACACCACCATCGGTGCGTCAATATTTTCCAGCGCGGTGAACACCGCACGTCCCTGGGCGATGGGATCCTCATCCAAGGTGACCGGGTGCACGGCCACCAAGATGGTCGACGCGTCGACAGGCTGCCCCACCGCCTGAAAAACCGCTTCGTCTCCGACGTCCGGATCGTGCACAAACGTATCCAAGGACGCCGCGCCCACTTTATGGATCCGCCACGGTTCTTCGCCCATCCGACGCAACCGATGGGCCGCTTCGGTCGTGGTGACCATGTGGATTGAAGCAAGCTGAGTCAACGCGTTGCGAATCGCGTGATCGATCACTCCCAAACTCGCTTCGCCGCCTTCAACATGAGCAATGGGGATACGCATGGTCATGGCCGCAATGGCGGGCGCAAGCATTTCAAAACGATCGGCCGTGACCAAGGCAACGTCGGGGCGCATTTTGGCGAAGCACTGCGCGAAGCCCAGTTGGGCACGGCCGCCGGAAGCCGCCATGTCCACATCGCGGTCCCCACCCAAGCAAGGAATGCGATGTGGCACCTCGAAGCCTTCTCCTTCAACTTCGGCGATGGCCGCGCCGTATTCATGGTCCACCATTGCGGCCGTGGCCACCAAAATGGGATCCAATTCTGGATGAGCATGAAAAGCGGCGACCGGACGACGGAGATGGCTCCAATCCGCCCGAGAAGAAGTCACAACAGCCACACGAAGGGTCATGACCTGCGACGATACTCCCATGAGCAAACAACTGTCTGCGCATGCCACATGGGCTGAGTTGTCCGATGGGTTGTATCTGGCCAAAGGCCGGTGCCCAACCACCATCGCCAAGCACTTGGACCAATGCCTGGGTGAACCTGCGCAGGTTCTGGATGCCGGCTGCGGCACGGGTGCGGTTCTTGCGGCATGGCCACGCGAAATCGAACGGACAGGGTTTGACCACGATTCGGGATTGGTAAAGCATGCCGCCCAACGATCACAACCCGGGCTTCGGTACCTGATCGGCACCTTCGCCGAACCTCCAGCCGGGTCTTTCCAATCGGTTTTGGCGCTTTTCGCCGCGCTTCAGTACGTCTTGGATGATGAGGCACGTCAGCAGGCTGTCATGGCCCTGCAATCTCGAGTAACCCAGGGTGGCACCCTGGCGATCGAGCTCGGCCCAGACCCTGACACCATGGACGCCCCTAGGGCCATTTGGACCAGGTGGCGGGCCGCAGACGGACAATGGTGGATGCGACGGGCCATGGCCACCCTCAAAGATCAAACGCTCGCCATCGAATTCAAATTTCACCGAGGCGGGCCGGCAAGCCCTGTGGTGCATCGCGACACCCATTTGATTCAGCCCGTGAGGCGAGACTGGTGGATCGCCCAGTTTCCTCCCCCCTCCTGGACGGTCAGATTTGACCGCATTCCCGGAGGCGGCCCTCTTTTGGTCGCCTCAAGAGCGTGATTTTCAGCCGTCAGAACAGGGCAATTGTCCCGGGGAGTGGTATTCTGTTCCATTCGAACGGCACCGTCAGGAGATTTTCACCATGGCCGACATGTTCTACAGCCTCCAAGAAGCCTGCTCCAAACTCGGCAAGACCGAGGAGGAAGTCAAAGCCCTCGTTGCCTCGGGGCAACTGGAAGAAATCCGGGACGGTGAAGACCTGAAATTTGCCGCAGCCGATATTGACGTGTTGGCCGGAAGCAACGACAACGTTGGTGATCTCGATGATGCCCTCGGGGGTCTTGGTCTGGACGACACTTCAGGGCAATCGGGCTTTGGTTTGGGACTGGCCGACACCGGCACAGGACTTGGACTGTCCGACACTTCGGAAAGCACCGGCGTTTCAATGTTCGATACAGCGGCGCCCGCAGGTGGGACTGCCGGTGGAACTGGTGCCAGTCTGGAAGACTGGGTAGACGACGACCCGGAAGCCACCCAAATTGGTGATGCGATTGGCGATGACCTTTCGCTCGAAGCCGTTGGATCCGGTTCCGGCCTGTTGGACCTGACTGCAGACTCAGACGACACTGCCCTCGGTGCGGAACTGCTGGATGAAGCCTTCAACGACGACAACGATGCTGACATGCCGGCTGGAGCCACTGGCCTGTTTGATGCCGCAAGTTCCGTCGCCCCGGTCGTCGCCGCAGCCCCAATGGCAACACCTCTTGCCTCGGCAGAACCTGAAGTTCAGGATGGTGGCGGGTCTGGACTGGCGATCGGCATTTCCGTGGTCGTGCTGCTGGCCTTGGGTGTGGTGCTTTGGATTGCTGTCGCTTCCGTCACGGGAATCACTCCTGGCTTGGTGACTTCGATCGCCGAAGCTGGTGGCGTGGTTGTAGCGGGCGGAATTGCCGGTGGAGCGTTGGTTGTCGGAGCCATTGGCTTCTTCTTCGGCCGCATCGCACTCGACTGACCGAAGGCCCACGCTTTCCCAACCTGGATCCAAACAAGGATCTTTTGCAATCTTGAGCGTCTCTGGCCAACTGAATGATGGCCAAGGGCTGTCGCATTGATGATTTAGGGGTTGGCAAATACGCACGCCGTCCTTACGGTGACAGTGTCAATCAAGAGGAGGATGGCATGTCCCGGAAGCGTGGATTCACCATTGTTGAGTTGCTGGTTGTGATTGCCATCATTGCCCTTCTGGTCTCCATTTTGCTACCGGCGATTGGCAAAGCGAGAGACCAAGCCAAACTCACTCAATCTCTGACCAACCTGTCTCAGTTGGGGAAAGCCCATGCCGCGTATGCAGCGGAATGGAACGACCGTCAACTCACCTACATCGATGACAACATTTCCCAGTACGGCAACAACGTCGCCGCGGCCATCGTTGGGTACTACCAAGCCCACGGCTCACTCCCCGGCGGGCGGGATTCCCCAAGCAACCACCCCCCGGTGACGCTTGGGTTTGGATACGAACGCAACAGCGATGGCAGTTTGAACGGCACCTACCGGATGTTCCGGTACTTCCAGGAACCCAACAGTCAATTCGGTGGCAATTACGCCATGATCCAACCCATCTGCTTCGGGTACCCCATCCCCTATTTTGGGTCTTGGCGTATCTCAAACTGCAACCTTTTCGCGCAGTACGTTGGCGGCAAGTTTTATGACCCTACTTTCTACGCACCCAAAGACACCGTGGTACTGGACATCGTCGAAGGGACCGGGTGCTTCAAAGATCCAGGGGAGTACTGCCAGAATCCCCCTATCCCGCCGTACGGAGCGATCCCCTACTGGACGAGCTATGTGATGAGTCCCGCAGCAATGTTCGCACCAAACGTCTTTCCCAAAGATGGCTCTTGGCGTGATCCTTGGACAACCGGCGGACCAGGGTCCTTCCGTTCACCCTCACTGGGGCAAGCCAAATACCCCGCGCTGAAAACGCACATGCTCGAACACCACTGGCTCCAAGCCCGACGGGCCGAATGCAACCCGAGTTACACCAGCGGCACCTATGGCGGGTGCGAGCCGTACTACTTCAACCACTGCTGGGAGTCGAATCCCGCGACATTGTTCTATGACGGCCACACCGAAACCGTAGGCACACGCAAGGCCGAGCGGGCCGATGGCCGGGTTCAAGCCCAAAGCGGAGTTGGCTTGTGGTGTCGATCCACCCCTTGGGGCCTTGATGGATACAACATTGGTGCTGGTTATGACTTCGCCGACACCAGCTTCCATGTGTTGACCACACAAGGCATCAAGGGTCGGGACATTTTGGCCGACTGATCTGCAGTCCGATCAGCGCCGTGCATCATCAATGTGTTTCTTCATGATGAAGAGATAGTTGAAGCCGCGGAGGAAGTAGTTCCCCTCTTCGGCCGACTTGTGCCAGTTGCCTCGTCCCAATTTTCGATTGCCACGAGCGACGGCGATGATGTCCACTGGCTTGAAAAACCGAGTCATGATGGCAAACAACTCAAAGCCAATTGGCATGAATGTGCCATTGCCGCCTCCCTTGGCACCTTTGCGCTTCCGCCATGAGTCGCTGACATACAACGCCATGTACCGGCGGTTGCGAAGAATGCGAGCACTCTCGGAAATGACCTGAGTCATGGACTCGTAATACGCCTCGCCCCCATCTTCGCCAGCCGCATCCAGAGTCCCAATGCATTCTGGTTGTTCTGTGTAACGGATGTGCGTTGAATAGGGAGGATCCATAAAAACGAAGTCCGCCGAAGCATCAGGCATCGGAAGACGGCGTGCGTCGGCCGCGGTGATATCGGGCCGAGTTGGACCAAGATCAAAGCCCACACCTTCGCGTTCCAAATCATGGCACACGTCAAGAGTGGTTCCTCCTCCGCACATAGGGTCAACCACGACATCACCGGTCCGGGTGTAACGCTGCAGCAATTGCCAGATGACCCAACTGGGCGTTGCCCCTTCGTATTCTTTGTCCCCTTGCTCGTCACGGCGTCCCTGGTAGCCCGGCTTGTCAGCCAAATAATGTTGAGAGGGATATTCCCAAAGCGTCGTGGTTTGGATGCGCTGAGGCGGCTTGCTGCGACGGAATGGAATCTTTTCGTCGGTCACTTTTTCAACACTTCAGCCAATTTTTCGGCCACCGTGCGGAACGCCAGCGACGCTCCCGCTTCCGTAAGAACCCCATTGGCCACAATGTCATGACCCATTCGACTCCACACAGGTGCAGCACTGTCAGCCGACCGTCGGACGTCGGCAAATGGAATTACTTGCATCCGGGCAAGCTGTTTCATAGTCCAGTAGCGCTGCTCGTACGTTTCCGGTTCGCTCGTAAACCTTGGAGCAGTAACCAACATCAACTGGATATTTGCGTTTGCCATTTCACTGCGAACCCTTGGAAGGTCTTGCAGGTTTCCCCTCGGAGCCAGCAGAACCACATCCCCTGACGCGGGGGCCCGGTCCACAACGTCAATCTTGTCATACGCACCAAGACGCTTCAGGACTGGCCTCATCAAGGAGCCTGCTTTGTCGACGATGGTGATCTTCTTTTCGGGTGGCAGTCGATCCAGGACCGTCTTCAACATCAACTCCCCACCTCGCGCAGAGTCGAGTGGGTCAAACCGATGGGTGAAGAGCCAGTCCACAAGTTGACCATCGGCGTGGGCCTGATTCCATGAGTTGTGCCCTACCCCTGGCAAACGGGTTTCTTTGGGCGACCCTCCCCAGTTTCGAATGGCGGAAAGAATCTGGTCCGACAGCTCCACGGACACTGCATTGTCCGCATCACCGTGCCAATTCCAGATGGATCGGCCAACGTATTTGGGAGCATGTTGCGGATTGGCGCCACCGCAGATGGGTCCTGCCGCAGCAAACCATTCGGGCCTCCGCCAAATCAGGTCCCACGTGCCAAATCCTCCCATGGAGAGTCCGCACACATACATACGAGAGGCATCAATGTTTTCCGTTTCGAGCAAATGAAGAATGGCAGATTCGACAGAGCGCATGCTGTCCTCGGCCGCATCACCAAAGGGAGCGGCAATGCCTCGAGTACGAGAAAGCACACTCCACATTTCGTTGGGTGGACACTGGGGGACCAATACGTAGCACGGGAAGTCCGCACGGCGCTTTGGAGACGCCATCAGTTGGGGCAAAAATTTCAACTGCAGTTTGTTGTCATACCCGCGCTCCCCCGAGCCATGCAAAATCACCAACAAAGGCTTTGGCTCAGTTGCATCGGAGGGACGAAGGAGTTGACAACCAATGCTTCGCCCTCCCGGGGTGGCCGAAGAAGAAAAAGCCTCCCACTCGGGAGCGGCGACCAGACACAAAGAGAGCAAAAGCAAATTTAGCATTCGTTCAGTCTAACCGGAGGGTTCAACCAGCCATCGCCACCAACATCCTGTGCACCCAACGGATCCTTGACTCTTCTCTCGACAAAAGGTCTGGAACCACCGACGAATCCACGCGAGCGGCAGGCCAGAAGCTGACATGGGCAAACCTCTTCTCTTGCGGCTCAAGGCACCACGCCCCCGCGCTGATGGTCTTGACCGATCGCTTGCATTCAAGGCGATTGAGTTCATTCAGGATGCGGGCCGCCAAGACTTTGTGTTCATGGTGAACGGGCACCGTAGATACGACCAGAACGCCAGGTCCAGCCAGAGGGTGGGTGGCATGAATTGCCAAACGAATGTTGGCCACACCAGGCGTGGCCGTCAATCCATGAAGTTGCGTCTTCACGGAAGAAGAAATCGGCGCGAAAGGATATTCCGCAGACAGGCCATGCTCCGAGGGTGCCACCGAAAGAGCGTGAAGCCCTTCCGACCATCTTTGCAGTGTCCTCGTGTTGGGCTCCCATGGTGCGTTGGCCAGCAATGAGGCCAACTTGGGCAAGGTTCCCGTGGGGTCATAGGGCGTCGATGACAAACCACCCGCGTCCTGAGCGACTGCCGCACCTTCTGTTGCAGCCTCACGAGCCATCAAAGTTGCGGCGGTTGCGGCCAACGGAACAGACCACACCAGATCGCGATGGGAAGGCACCGGAATCGACGCCCGAAGAACAATGGTTTGACGCTGGTTGAGGTATACCCACCGGGTCAGTGCCGTCGACATATTGCGCAGAACACACGCCCGAAGCGCCTGGTCCTGGTGAATCGCTTCACGGGCAATCGCACACTCCAACAACAATTTTCCGGGGCGGCCCTTTTCGGCTTCAGACATTTTGATGCGGAGACGGGCCGAGCCGACTGGAAGCAGCATCTCCCCGCGAGGCGGAGGTCCATTGACACCAAGGGCTCGGGCCAGCCGATGGAAGCCTTCCGTCACTGGGGGCAGCAAACTCACAATCCAATGATCGTCAATTTCTGGCGATCACGTGGATCAATTCACCATTCAAATTTGGCCCGCCGAAATGGTGCCATCGGCAAACCATCAGCATTCACGACGTTCGCGTCTACGGGCACGTCCGACCACGCGTAGCGAACGGCAACAATGCCATTCCCCGAAATGGTGATCTGATTCCCAGCAATGGTGGCTTCGGCCGCCTGCCAAGAACGCTTGTCGATGGACACTTCAAACTCACCGGGGGCAGTGCCGTCCCTGGTGCCCAAACCGACCGCGTGGTCCAGTTGCACCACACAGGAAGACTCGGTAAACGTGACTGATCTCACCTTGGGACCACTGGGCAAAATGTTGCGCCCGTACGTCTCGGCCAAAGCCCAGCGACCCAGACGTTGCCCCACGGTTTGTTTGTCGGCGGGGTGAATGTCTGTGGGGTTCCCAACATCAAGAAGTACGACCAACCCAGCGTTGCCCGCGGCTCGGGCACCGAAGTCCTGCGCCTCACGAAGCTCCGCCCATCGACCATTTGACTCGAAGGGTGCCAACTGGACCACTCCAAACGGGAAGTCACCTTGGCCCCAAGCTTCGCGCCACGATCGAATCATCAGAGGCAGCAACTCACGGTAGCGCTCAGGCTCGCCCGCGTTCGACTCACCCTGGTACCACACCGCGCCGCGCATTCCGTAGGGAATCAGTGGATGCACCATGGCATCAAACAGGGCGCCCGGGGCTTGGGGATCCGCCCGCCGCGATTCGACGAGTTCCGCAAATGTGGGCTTCTGAGCGAGCGCGCTTGGGTCACACCAAGGCTCAATTCGTGTCCCCCCCCAAGTGGTGTTAATCAAACCAACGGGGACGCCCAACTCCCTGCGTAGTTTGCGCCCAAAGTGCGTGCCCACGGCAGTCCAGTTGCCAGCCACTTTCGGAGACGAAAGTTCCCATGCGCCTGCAAAAGTGAATTGGCCTTCTGTGGCGGTGGCTCGATTCACTTTGATATGCCGCAACCATGGATCCTCCGAGGCTTCGATCTCAAGTTGGGCATCCTTGGATTGCAAGATGCTCCATTCCATGTTGGACTGGCCCGAGCAGATCCAAACCTCACCCACCAAGACGTCTTTGAAGGTCTGCACCGAACGGCCTTCGATTCGGAGAACACGCGGGTTGGTGGATGCTGGTTCTGCGGGCAAATCAACACGCCAATGGCCATCGGTATCGGCCCGATCCCGACGGGCTGGAGAGCCCTCCAGCCGTACGGTGACCACTTCTCCGGGCGTGGCTCTCCCCCAAACGGGAATGGCTTGATCACGCTGCAAGACCATGTGATCGCTGAATATGGCTGGGAGTTCGATACCGGTCAACGCCGCAAAAAGGAGTGGAATCATTCCCACATTGTGCCTTTCTTTCCTGAACGATGGGGTGGTGTTCAGGCGTAGACTTATGGCATGAGTTCTTTGCCTATTTTTGGCGTTTTCACGGCTGGCACCATCTTGTCGCTGGCCCTGTTCAGTTTCAACGAGGAGCGTCCCATGAGCACCCCGACCCCCGCCATCAATTCCGACGCTGGAGATTCCAAATTTTCCAGTGCGGGGTTTGATCTCACTCCGTGGACCAAGTCCCAAATTGAAGACCGTTGCCAAGAACTGACCGAGGAGCAAATTCGAATCACACAAGCTTCGGGAACCGAACGACCTTTCTGCGGAACCCTGCTCGACAATAAAAAAGACGGCATGTATTGCTGCGTGGTGTGCCGTCTTCCTCTATTCGAGTCCACAAGTAAGTTCACCAGTGGAACCGGCTGGCCGTCGTTTTATCGTGCGCTTGCCGAAGGTCACATCGTGGAGATTGAGGACAAATCGCATGGCATGGTGCGGACCGAAATTCGCTGTGGACGCTGCGGGGCTCATCTGGGTCACGTCTTCCCAGACGGCCCACCGCCAACGGGTCGACGGTACTGCCTCAACAGTGAAGCTCTCGAATTTTACGAAGAAGGCGACGATCTTCCAGAAGGAGCCAGACCAGACGCCGAGATCGGCTACTTCGCCGGGGGATGCTTCTGGGGCGTGGAGCATGGCCTCTCTTTGCTCCCTGGTGTTCTGGACGTGGTTAGCGGGTACCAACAGGGCACGGTTGATCGGCCTGAGTACAAAGCCGTATGCGCTGGCACCACTGGACACGCCGAAAGTGTCAAGGTGGTTTTTGACCCAGACGTGATCGACTTCGGCACCCTGTGCAAGTACTTCATGTATCTGCATGACCCAACGCAACTCAACCGACAGGGACCAGACCGTGGCACCCAATACCGGTCTGGTATTTACACCGTCGGTGAAAAGCAGCTCAACATCGCTCGACAAGTGCTCAGTGAAGTGCAAGCCTCAGAGGATTTCTCTGGTCGGCAAATCGTGACAGAACTGGAAGCGGCCAAGACCTTCTGGGCGGCCGAGGATTACCACCAAGATTACATTGCCAAGACCGGTCGAGCCTGTCACGTGAATATCCCAGGGGCGCTCAAGGCTATTGGTCGAGACCCAGCAGATCTCTCGAACGCCGGGCACTGAATCTCGGCGTGGGCCGACACCTGTCTCGGCCCTCCCGCTTCGTGGCACCAAAGTTCGGGGGCGGTCGGGCCTACATCAGGATGCTGGGAAGCATGATTGCCATGAACATGCCACAGCCACAAATCAACAACAGTGGCAAATTGAGGACCAGTCCCAGAATCGATCCCATCTTTGGCGCGTTGGATTGCATGAGCCCAATGAAACCCAAGATGGATCCAATCAGCATGACAGGCACGGACAAACACCCCGCCAAACCAGCGGCCATGGACGCCACTGGTGCCTCGGCCTCTGCATCTTCGCTGAACATCGCCTCAATTTCTTCTTCTCCCAAGACCTCGTAGTCCTGAAAAGTGACCCCATTCGCCGAGTTCACTGCAGACATCATTCCAATGAATGAGACCAGCGCAATCAAAAGCAAAGCGATATTGAAAAAACCGAGGAGCATGGAGGTCAGGCCAAAGCCGTTGGTTGTTCGCCGTGGAGGCTCGGAGCCATAAACAGGGTTTTCAAGAGATTCCATTCCATCAGTATGCCAGTGTTCGCCCGATCCTGACGTGACCGAATCTCGAGAATCAAGACATGGATCTGTTGTGAGCGCTCCACGCGGCAAAAGTGATGCACAACCACAACTGGGGCAGCTTCTGATCGTCACCCGACCAAACAGATTGCAAATGCTCATTGGGATCTCCCAAGTGAGCAATGGGCTCCAGCGGGAGACTTTGAACCCACTGTCGAAGTGGACCTCGAAGCCAGTCACCAAGTGGTGCTGCAAAGCCTTGCTTTCGTCGGTCAAAAGCGATCCCCGGAACTCGCGTTTTCAACAACTGACGCAACATCGGTTTGCCCGCACCCGTGGTCGGCGGTTTTCTTTGTCCATCGGGCAAAGACCACGCGGCGGCGTGGACCGCTTCGGTCAAGAACGGGGTGCGCACTTCCAAGGCCGAATCCATGGCCGCCCGATCCATCTTGACCAACAAATCACCGGGCAACGCCAAGCGTGTGTCGCGGCGCAACGCACCCGCCAAGCCGCCCACATCCCCAATGGGATCATCCATGCCATCCAAACCCGGATGCATGCGAACCAAAGTCGCCCATGCTTCGTGATCGGTGGGTGATCGGAGGGCCTCACCCAATCGGCCACCCAAGAATCCGCCCAGGAACCTCAAGGGACTCGGCAAAGCGGCGCGCAGTGTCAATACCGAATGGCGGCGGTACCCGCCGAACAATTCATCACCGCCATCGCCCGACAGCGCCACCGTGCAGTACTGGGCAACTTCTTTGGTCAACGCGAGGGTGGGCAATGCCGAAGCATCTGCGAATGGTTCGTCGTATGCAGCTCCAAGCCGACTGGCTGCTTCTTGAATCCGATCATCGGTCATGTCGATCTTGGTCAGAGGCAAACCGCATGCGTCAGCCACGCCTTGGGCGTGATTCGATTCATCGAAGCATTCCGCATCTGGAAAGGTCGCCACAAAAGCCGGGAGTGCTGCTTCTCGAACGGCGGGAGACGAAGCGATGATCGACGAATCAATCCCACCGGAGAGGAACAAGCCTACCCCCCGTTCCGCTTCAAGTTGTTCGCGAATGCTGGCATCGATGATGGCTTCGATCGCATCGGCACCGGTCGATTGGTCTTTGGCCAATTCAACGGCCGCGGACTCGCTCCACCACATCTCCTGTTCGACCTGACCATTGCCTCGAACTTCCAGACGCTCCCCTGGCAATACCGATCGGGCTTGTCCATAGATGGTCATGGGTGCTGGCACCCAGCCAAAGCTGGAAAAAATATCTATGGCACGCGGGTCCAAACGAAGATCAACGCCTGGCAACAAAGACCAAGCTCGGACCGTCGATGCAAAACCGAAGCCCTGAGTGGTCGATCCGTACACCAGAGGACGCACGCCAAAACGGTCTCGGGCGAGATGCAACGTCTCGGTGTACGCGTCCCAAGCGGCAATCGCGAACTGGCCTTCCAACAGTGGGAGGACTTCGGCAAAGCCCAATTCGCTGATCAAGGCAACCAGCGTGGCGGTGTCGCCGTGTGACGGCATGGGTTGGGCAGCCAAGAATCTTTTTCGCAGAGCCTGATGACCCGCAATGTGGCCATTGAACACCACATGCCAACGTCCGTTGGCGCTGACCATGGGCTGCTGGGCATCGTTCGACAGATCAGTCACCGCCAAGCGTCTTGCGCCCAACGCAACGCCCGCCATGGGATCAATCCAAACACCTTCATCGTCCGGACCCCGAGGGGCCATGGCAAGAAGTGGACGATGCATCGCGGCCGCCAGGTCTGGACCCTTCTCGGGACGTGTAATGAATCCGACGATGCCGCACATGGCGGCAGAGTCTACGGGCGGTTAGGGTCCAACCGTTTCCAGGAGTTTGCATGACCACCAATACCCCAAACGCATCCCAATCCTCTCGCGGACAATGGAGTGGCCGACTTGGCTTTATTGCCGCGGCCGCAGGAAGTTCGATTGGGCTCGGCAATATTTGGAAATTCCCTTACATCACTGGCGAGAACGGGGGCGGGGCCTTTGTGCTGGTGTACTTGCTCTGCATTCTGTTGATCGCCGCGCCAATTCTGATCGCCGAGATTTTGATTGGTCGAGCCAGTCAAAAAGGAGCGGTTGGGGCGTTTCCTGCTTTGGCCGGACGCGGCACCGCCTGGAGTTCGGTGGGTATTTTGGGTCTCATCGGCGCTACGGTGCTTCTGTCGTACTACGCGGTCATTGGTGGCTGGACCATCCATTACGCCTGGCTGTACATCAGTGGTGGCATGCCAGAAGGCTCTGAAGAAATTGCCGGAGTGATCGGCAAAACCGCCACCAGCGCTACCACCTCTGGAGGTTGGCATGGCGTGTTCATGCTGTGCTGTATTGCCTTGGTCATCGGTGGTGTTCGAAGCGGTATCGAGCGTGCGGCCAAAGTACTGATGCCCGTCTTGGCTTTGGTCATGGTGTTGATCATTGGCCGAGGCGTCATGTTGGATGGATTCGGGGAGGCGCTGTCGTTCGTGTTTGCGCCCCGATTCGATGAGCTCACCGCCAGCGGCATGCTTGAGGCACTTGGACACGCTTTCTTTAGCGTGGGGATTGGCATCGGCACCATGTTGACGTACGGCTCGTACCTGTCGAAGAAAGAAGACGTCGTGGGGACATCCATCTTTATTGCTGGAGCCGACACGCTGATTGCCATCATGGCCTGCTTGATGGTCTTCCCGATCACCTTCAGCTTTGGTCTTGATCCCGCCGGAGGTCCCGGCCTGGTATTTGCCAACGTTCCTATTGCCTTGGAACAGTTGCCTGGAGGCGCTATTTGGGGCGTCCTGTTCTTCGGCCTGTTGTTCTTTGCTGCCCTAACCAGTGCAATCTCTTTGCTTGAAGTGCCGTGTGCCTTTTTGATTGATGAGCTGGGGTGGCAGCGCATCAGTGCCACCATCGCGGCGGGCCTGTTTATTTTGCTTCTTGGTCTTCCGGCAGCCATTGGAGAAGATCCAACGGGAATCCCTCGGTTTGAAGGTTGGCTGGACGACGTGGACTACATCGTGTCCAACTGGATCTTGCCGCTGGGCGGCCTTGGTGTGGCTCTGTTTGTCGGGTACCGCCTACGCCGCGAAGTGTTGGATGAAGCGTTCCAAAGTGCCCCATGGCTCTTGGGGCCATTCCGCTTTTTGGTCAAGGTGTTGGCACCCGTGGCCATTGTGGCCATCTTCTTGAATGCAATCGGTGTGCTCGCACTGACCTGATCGAGGTTAGACCGAAAGCAAGCCGGACCGTTTTTAACGTAAAACAAGAATCCCTGTTCGTTAGTAACGAAATTTCACTGATTCGACTACACTCGGCCGTCCTGGCCGGTGTTCCCTTTTCGGGGTTTTGCCCGGTCTCTTTGGGCCAATAGGGTCCAACATGTGTCCAGGGCGGTCCTGTGATGCACCTTTGAAGATCCAGCTGAGCGGACCGTGTCCTTCGCGGCCCCTTTGTGCAGCACGCTCCCACGAACATGATCCAATCGACCCAAGATCCAGCACCAAAATTCCAAGCCGTCATTCGCTCCAACGTGGAGAAAACCCACCAGTGGGCAAGCTTAGACCCTGAACTTCGTGAAGGCATTGAGGTGCTTTCACTGGTGCTGCCCTTCCGAACCAACAAATACGTGATGGACGAGTTGATCGACTGGAACAACTTGCCAAATGACCCCATCTTTAACTTGGTCTTCCCCCGCTCAGGAATGCTGGAAGAAGACGAGTTCAACGAAGTTCGCGATTTGGTGCGTAGCGAAGCCGGGAAGCCAGAGATCAATGCGGCGGTCGAACGCATCCGCAACCGACTCAACCCTCACCCCGCCGGGCAAATGACCCACAATGTGCCCCACGTCGACGGCGAACCGATTCCCGGGCTGCAACACAAATACCGAGAGACCGTTCTCTTCTTCCCCGCGCACGGACAAACCTGCCACGCCTATTGCACCTTCTGCTTCCGCTGGGCCCAGTTCATCGGTGACGATGACCTCAAATTCGCCAACAAGGAAGTGGATCAACTGGTTCGTTACTTGCGACAACACCCAGAGGTCAGCGACGTGTTGTTTACGGGCGGCGACCCCATGGTGATGAAGGCCAAGGTTCTTGAGCGGTACATCCGTCCCATTTTGGAAGACCCAGAATTGGAACACATTCGAACCATCCGCATTGGCACCAAGAGCGTGGCCTACTGGCCGCAGCGCTATGTCAGTGACGCCGACGCCGATGACGTCCTGCGTCTCTTTGAAGATGTGGTCAAGAGTGGACGCACGCTCGGCATCATGGGCCACTATTCCCACGGGGTGGAACTGAAGACCGACGTCTCGCGTGAAGCCATTCGCCGCATCCGAAACACCGGAGCCAATATTCGAATGCAAAGTCCCGTCATTCGGCACGTCAATGACGACGCGGCCATCTGGAAAGACATGTGGCGGGAAGGGGCCGACCAAGGACTCATCCCGTACTACATGTTTGTGGAACGAGATACGGGGCCAAAGAAGTGGTTTGAACTCCCACTGGTGGATGTCTGGAACATCTTCCGAGAGGCTTACAGAAACCTGTCTGGAATCTGCCGGACCGTCCGCGGACCGTCCATGAGCGCGTTCCCCGGAAAAGTGCATGTCTTGGGCCCAGTAGACCTCGCCGGCGGCAAAGCACTTGCTTTGGAGTACTTGCAGTGCCGGAACCCTGAAATGGTTCGGCGGCCTTTCTTTGCCAAATACAGCGCGACGGCCTCATGGTTTGACGAGCTCGAACCCCTCACCGAAGCAGACGCGAAGTTCTGGCCCGGAAATTGGGATTCCGACTCACTCTCGGAAGAAGGAATCCAGCTCACCGTGAGCAGTTCTGACGAATAAGGCCCCTTCACCCGTAGAATCTGGGGATGCAAAGCACCGATCAAACTTCGGACATCCCTGCCCCAACCGCTGATGAAGCCTTCTCTTTTGCCTTTCTCCAGGATTGGTTGAGTTGGCTTCCTGACACCACCTTCTTGAATGTTGCCGCATGGCAATGGGTTGGCCTCGCTTTGGTCATCTTCTTGGGGCTGGTGGCACAGTTGCTGATCAAATCTGTGCTGGGCCGCGTGCTTGGCAAACTGCTTGGGGGTGAAGTTGAGATTCAACGAAAACTGATCAGTGCTGTTGGCCTGGCCGTCGCCGGATTTGTCTGGAGCCGGCTCTTGCCGTTCTTGTCATTTGAGGGGACAGTTCTTCAAGTTTTTGAAGGTGGGGCACGTGTGTTCATGGTCCTTGCAGGAACACTGGCGGGGTTCCGGGGCGTCGACGCATTGGGCGCATGGGCGACCAAAAAAGCAGGGGCGACTGAAAGCTCACTTGATGACATCTTGGTCCCCCTTGGCCGCAAGACCCTCAAGGTCTTGGTGATCGCCATGGGAGCCGTCAACCTTGCGCCGCTCCTCGGTTTGCATATCACTCCGTTGCTAGGCGCACTTGGAGTAGGCGGTATCGGCTTTGCATTTGCGGCGCAAAACACTCTGGAGAACTTGTTCGGATCGGTCACGGTCGTTTTGGACCGCCCGTTTTCTGTGGGCGATTGGATCCAGATTGATGGTGTGGATGGATCCGTCGAAGAAGTTGGGCTTCGTTCCACGCGCGTTCGAACCTTCTACAACTCTTTGGTCAGCATTCCGAACGCAAAATTGACCACCGCCATCGTCGACAACTACGGCGAGCGGAACTATCGAAGGTTCAAAGCGAATCTTGGCCTACGTTACGAGTCAACCCCTGAACAAATCGAAGCTTTTTGCAGTGGGGTAAAAGCACTGGTTATGGATCGTGGCGACACACGCAAGGATGTGTGCTACGTCGAACTCAACACTTTTGGTGACTCCAGCTTGAACGTGCTGTTGTATATGTTTTTTGACTGCGAGACTTGGGCCGATGAGTTGCGTGGAAGACACGAATTGATGCTGGACATTCTGCGCTTGGCCCAAGGACTTGGCGTTGAATTTGCCTTCCCAACCCAAACACTGCACGTTGGCGAGCAGGCGGTCGCAGGCGATCGGCCGACCGCGTTTGAGGCCATCACCGATGCGGCCGCCAAACAGCTTGGAACGGCGAAAGCCAAAGAGATCGGTGGTCGAGGTGCATAGCATCCAGTAGGTTGAGGCCATGATCTTCGCTCTTGGATTCTTGGGGATCTCCCCTGACGCAATCGTTGTCTCCCCGTATCTGCAAAACGCAACCCCAACTTCCATCGTTGTCGCGTGGGAAACCAAAGGCGACAGTACCGAATGCATCGTGGAGTACGGCACCACCGAGACGCTTGGTCTGTCCGAAAGCGGGACATCACAGACCACGGTTGAAGGGCACTTGGTCCACCACGTCAAATTGAACAACCTCCCCGCGGACACCCGAGTGTGGTACCGAGTCAGAACCGGAGACGCTGCACACGGGGTTCATGTTTTCCGCACCCCCGCCGTGGCCAGTGATGAAGGTCGGCAACGATTCGTCGCCTATTCGGACATGCAACTGGACGAGGCCAACCCCGTAAAGCATCAAGAAATGGTCGACGAAGGCATCGTGCCTTGGTCGACGCAACACGCTGGATCTGAACTAGATGCCGCGCTGGATTTCATTTTGATCCCAGGTGATTTGGTCTCTACCGGAGGCAACCACACCCACTGGACAAGGGACTTCTTTGGCCAAGCGGCAAAGCTCTTTCACTCGGTGCCTTTCTACGCCACTCCGGGGAATCACGAGCAAAATCATCCCCTGTACTTTCAATACGTGGATGTGCCCGACAACGGGACGCCAAAGTTTGAAGAACACTGGTACTGGACCGACCAAGGCAACTGCCGGGTCATTGGGCTCGACACCAACGATGGATACCGGGTTGAAGATCAACTGACCTGGCTTGATGGGGTACTGCAATCTGCCGCAAAGGCAGAACACATCGATTTTGTCTTCGCCCAATTCCACCACCCCCACCGCTCAGAATCTTGGACCCCTGGTGAAACGACATTTTCCAGCGAGGTGGTCGAGAAGATGGTTCACTTTTCCCGAGATACTGGCAAGCCATCCGTGCACTTCTTTGGACACACTCATTCGTATTCACGTGGCCAGCACCGCGATCACATGCATGGCATGGTGAACGTGGCCAGCGGGATGGGCAATCCTGATTACTGGTGGGAATACCCCCAAGCGGATTACGAAGAATTTGAAATCTCCACGCCCGACTGGGGCTTTTGCCACGTCGAGACCACCGCAGGAGATGATCCCACCATGACACTGCGACGCCTCAGCCGAGGAAACGAGTTTGTCAAAAAAGACAACGAAGAATCAGACCTCTTCATCCTGAAGCGGTTTCCGGTGGCACCGAAAGCACCGAAGGGTTTGTCTCCCAACCATGACAGCGGCTCAGTACCTACCTCGGGAGCAGTGTTCCAAGGAAGCCCCTTTGAAGATCCTGATGCCCGGGATGGTCGGAACTTCGCCCACGAAAGCCAATGGCAAGTCGCCTCGGGAAGTCGGACCGAAGACTTTCAGAAACCGATTCAGGAGGCGTGGCGCCGGTACAGAAATCTGTGGCGCTCACCTGACAAAGAAGCCACGTGGTACAGCGTCGACACCGTAAAAGACGCTGATGTCACGCGCACAACTTTCGACGACGCGCTCCCCGCCAACCAACATCTGTTCTGGCGGGTGAGATACCGAGACGAAAACCTTGCATGGTCCAAATGGTCCAAGCCAATGCCATTTACGACTAAGAATGCTTCGGGTGCTCCAGAACAAACCAATGCAAGCTTGGACCCCATCTTCACCCAATGGGGAGCTTCCCTCTGAATCTGCCGAGATACGAAATAGAAGGGCCCGACCGTGCCACTCGGAGGCTTGTGGTTGTGGCCGCGCTCTACCTCGCCCAAGGTATCCCTTGGGGCTTTGCCACCATCACCCTTGCCGCACTTCTCGCAGAGCAAGGCGTGGATGCGGGCACCATCGGACAGATGTTGGCGGCAGTGGTGTTGCCTTGGAGTTTCAAATTTGTCGGAGGGCCATTGGTGGATGGCATCCGTCTTCCCGGTGGGCGACGTCGACCGTGGATACTGATTGCCCAGATGGGCATGGTGGCAACGTTGTTGGGCCTGTCTCAGGGAGGTCTTGGTTCACCTGATCAACTCACCGCTTGGCTGCTGGCTCACAATATTTTTGCCGCCTTGCAGGACGTGGCTACCGATGCATTGGCGGTTGACGTCATGCCTGAACGTGAACGGGGGCGAGCCAATGGCATCATGTACGGTGCAAAATATGGAGGTACAGCCCTCGGTGGGGCGGGCTTGGCCTTGCTCATTCAACAGTTTGACTGGTCGGTCGGCACACTTGCCCAAGCGGGTGTGGTTGGAGCGATCGGAGCGGTTCCCTTGTTTCTTCGTGAACCCAAACCCGATCAATTGCCCCAGTCCTCCACCACACACTGGATCAGTACCCTCGGCGATTTGCTGAACAAGCGGTCGTTCTGGTGGACACTTGCATTGTGCTTGATGATCGGCCTTCCCAGTGCGCTCTTAACACCACTCGCCAACACCCTGTTCATTGAACAATATGGATGGACCGCCACCAGTTGGGCCGTCCTGAACGGTGGGCCAGGAGTCATCGCTGGTTTGGTGGGTGCCGTGGCTGGTGGCTTCTTGGTCAGCTGGTATGGGCCTGGGAAAATTGGCATTCTGGCTGCTGGTCTGCATGCCGGCACGATGTTGATCTTCCCCTTGAGCCCAGAACTCTTCCACGACAAAGACGTCGTCAGCCTCACGCTCGTGGTGCAATCCGCTGCCGCGGGGGCAGTGACCGTCGGGAGCTTCACTCTCGCCATGCGTGTCGCTCCACCAGCGCTCGCCGCATCATGCTTCACCGCGCTGATGGCCATGCAGAACCTCTCCACCACCACCGGCTACTGGGCCGCCGACCGACTGCCTTCAGAACCAACACGCGCTTGGGCCATCGTGGCTGGGATGTGGCTTTTTGTTGGTGTTGTTAGTTGGCTGGCGGATCGATCTGGCCCGCGGGGCGAACTTCGGACCCCGCCCGCTCAGTAAGCCCGTCCCCAAGTCGGGCTCGCCAGTGTTCTGCGACCTCTTGAAGTTCGCGCACCACTTCGGGGTGGGCAGTCGCGACGTCCTGACGCTCGTAGGGATCGGATTCAAGATCAAACAACGCCTCTTGAATTTTTGCATCCCAGCGATACCGGCCAGGCGTTCCACCTCCACCTTGAGGCTGCCCGTGCATGGTGCGGTAGGTATGCGGCAAGTGAAGTTTCCATCGTCCTTTCCGCACGGCTTCAAGATGGCCCGTGTGGTAGTAAAACGCGGAAGTGGCTCTCGGAGAGACAGCGTTCTCTTCGTCAAACAGGATCGCAGTGGCATCGCGACCATCAATGGGGTGGTCGGGCAGAGGAGCTTCGATCAATGCCGCAACAGTGGGCAGAACATCGATGGTCATCCAGTGCACACCGCTGACGCGTCCGGCAGGAACCGTGCCAGGCCACCGGACGATACAGGGCACCCGAATGCCGCCTTCAAAAGTGGTCCCTTTCCCTTCTCGAAGCCCCGCGGTAGTTCCGGCGTGGTCGCCATAAGAAAGCCAGGGCCCATTGTCACTGGTGAACATCACCAGCGTGTTCTCATCGATGCCCAACTCTTTCAACGTCGCCAAAATCTGTCCCACGCCACGATCTATTTCGGCAATCACATCGCCCAAAACACCGTCGCCGCTTTGACCATCTCCGGCATCGGAGACAAACAGAGGGACGTGGGGCATGGGGTGGGCCAAGTACGCAAAAAAGGGCATGTTGGCGGCATGACTTTGACGGATGAACGACATGATCCGATCGGTGAATCCAGTGGTGAACAATTTTTGATCAGGCTGAACGCGGACCACTTCTTCGTTTTCAAAAAAAGGAAGCGGCGGATAGGTGCCCTTTCTGGCTTCAGGGTGGCTCGGCCACATGTCGTTCGAGTAAGGAATACCCGAGAACTCATCGAAACCATGTCGGGTGGGTAAAAAAGGTGGCAGATGACCCAAGTGCCACTTTCCGTGAATGGCGGTGGCGTAGCCCTGAGCTTTGCAGATTTCAGCGAGTGTGGTCTCTGCACTTGAGAGGCCGTGCTTCGCATGGGGACCCAACGCGCCGTGAATGGAGAGTCGGTTGGCGTAGCAGCCAGTCAACAAGGATGCCCGAGAGGCTGAGCACACGGGTTGCGATACGCAAAAGTCCGTGAAGCGGACACCCTCGGCGGCCATGGCGTCAAGGTGCGGCGTACGCCAACGCTGTTCCCCCTGACACGAGAGATCGCCGTACCCCAGATCATCACAAAAGATGATGACAACATTGGGCGGAGAAGAAATAAACAACGACAAAGCCAAAGCAAGCATGGCCTAAAGCATAAAAAAACCGCCGCGCCCAGGGGACGCGGCGGTCGAGCCAATGACAGGTGAGAGTCACCCGCCAAAAAGTCCTTTTTCGAACTGCTTGGTGAAGACAATTTGATCTTCCCAGACACTCGCCCCGTCTCGAACACTCAGAAGACGCAGGTTGACCGCATAGTCGTATTGCGTACGGCGGCCTTCTCGAGATTCGATAGAAACGATTTCACCAAAGAGCACCCACTCGGGCTTCTTGGCCTGACCGAGAGCGTCCACATTGCTTTCGCCTGAAAACTCTGGGTCATTCCGCGTGTCTTCTTTGATTTGGGCCAGGACGGTGTCAACATCATCGCTTCCCCCGGCGCCCAGCATCGAAACACGAACCAATCCGGTATTCACCAGAGACTTTCGAATTTCGTTGTACATCACATCCCGCGCGTCGCTGAACTCGCGACGCGGCGTTTTGTTCACAAAATTTCCGAGCGTCAAGATGATGGGCTGGTCGTCGTTTTGACCGACCAATCGATTGACCGAAGGTGACATGGAGTCCCGAAGTTGATTGGCAAATGAGGTCCACTCATCGGCTTGCAGCGTCTTGGCTTCATTCATCGAAACCAATCGATCTCCGGTGCGGGTGGTCGAGCAGGCGTTCAGCAAGACCAGGCAACTGGCCAGCAGCACAGGGGGCATTTTGAGATTCATGGGTCTGTTCCTTTTTGGTCTGGGTTCATTGGCTCAAGTTGGGCCCCGAAGAGCCCGGAAGGAGACGTTTGGATCACGGTGGGTATTCCCGATCGGGTGCGAATTCTCACAAAATTTGGTCCCGGTGACAGTTTCAGGGTTTGGGACCCTTCCGGCAGCTGAAGTTCGATGGTGCCCTCAGGTGATTTTGTGAGCAGACCGGCCCGGATCACCGAAGGTCGCGTATCCCACGATCGGACGTCGGCGTCGACCAAAACAGTTCGAAGCAGCGAAGCACTCAATCGGGTCATACCCCGTGCCAGCGAACCTTGATCGTCCATTTCGCGCATCACGCTCCGAGTGGCAACTTCTTGGGAGATCAACCTGGTCGCCGTTCGAAGCAGCCGGGCTGGAGCCCGAATCAACTCTTCGGCCAAATACAACGCGTCCACATTGCTCACCGTCTGAAAAAGTTCGCCCGAACCGCTGCCCACGGGGCCAGTTGTTTGGGCCTCACGGAGTACGGGTATGGGCAAAGCCACTCGAGCCACACCGGTCTGCCATGTGTGAATGTTGAACCGGAACGGACGCAACGTGGGACACAACCCGTCTTCTTGAAGCACCAAGACACTTTGTGAGAGTGATTCGGGCTTCATTCCCAGCAGATGGTGGGCGACACCATGGTCCGGAGCCAGGGCGGCCGCTTCTTCCAAAAGCGGGCGAGCAGCGGCATCACCAAGTTGAAGCCGGGTCCACCCCGCCAAAAGGGAGGCCGCCGCACATCGAGCATCTTCCGCGGCACCTGCGTACACCTCAATCGCACGCTGGTACGAAGCCTCTCGATCAATCTGACTGACCATCTCTTCGGCGCCCTCTCGCTTGCTGCGAAGAGCTTGGGTCGAAGGCATGCTCCGTCGTTCTTCAAGCAAACTTTGAGACCGGGCGATACGAATGCTGGAGACACGAGCCTGGTCGGCATCGCCCCGAAGCAGATCGATCATCAGGGCCGCGTATTCGTACATCACGCGTTCACCCAAACTTGGCACCCACTCGCGTATTCGTTCGTCGACGAGGGCGGAGCCCAGGTCATCCTCGACTTCAGTCCCCGAAATCAACGCTCTTTCGTCAATCACCTCATCGCGTGCTTCAACCGATGAGACAGCAGTGGCGGCGCGGTCAAACTGGGTGGCGTCCAGAGCCACCGTCACTTCCTGCAGCGTGGCCCACTGCTGATTTTTGCTGTTGGATTTGGCTTCAGAGAGCACCTCGAGGGCACGTTGATTCTGGCCCAGAGTGTAGAGACTGGTGGCGTCAAGCGCGGTGTTGGTGGTACCGCATCCAGTCAGGCCCAGCCCGAGAATCATCAACACCCAAATGGCAAGGCATCGCTGCACGTGGAGCACTCCATTCATTGGCCCAATGAAATACGAATGGGAAGCTTCTTGTATTCCATGATTTTCGAATTATTACGAACTTTCGGCCGACCTTGGAACTTCGAGGACCTGCCCACGCTCAAAGAAAATCAGGACACAATGCACTTTGGCTTGGGACAAGCCCCACCGCTCTTGAACAACTTTGGCATACGCCTCGAGCTGGGGCGTGTAATGATCAATTCTGGTCTGGAACGCAGAATCATCCAACGTGGTGGCCCCACTCTTGTGGTCCATCACCCACGCCTCGACCACATCGTCACCTTCACGGCGCAGCACGAGGCGGTCCAGCCGACCCCGTACGACGCGACCCTGTTCGTCACGGGTGAGGACTGGGAACTCATTTCGGACGTCAAGATCTTCCTTGGCGGCACCGTGTGCCGTCGGAAGAAAAGTGTCCTGAATCTGGGTGAGGTTCATGGCGAGTGAGAATGCTGAGTTGGCTTCGGCCCACGTCGCGTCGGTAATGGTGCGGCCAAGATCACGTTCGACGGTCCGCCGAGCCTGACGAAGTTGCTCAACGCTTGGATCGACATCATCGGCCCATTCCACCAGACGGAACCGTTCATGGAGCACCGTGCCTCGATCCAAGATTTCGACCGGCCGTGATTCCAAGATCGCTGACCAGTCGGAACATTCATCTTGCTGGCTCGCCGTTGCTGCACTGGAGAGTCCACGGCGTTCGGTCCGTGTCAACTTTGGCTTCATGAGTAGGGCCACTTCAAGTTCTTGTTTTTTCTTCGAAGTCGTGGTCGAAGTCCTTGTCAAAGTCGACGCTTGGTCTTCTGGTGAATCAGTCGTGTGAATGGTGAACTCCCCTTGGTCTCCAAGAGCCCACACCGCACCGGGAGGCAACTCACCCTCAGCCCAGACATCCCCCAGTGCCTCATACGCTCGCGACAGGAGTCCGCCAAGAGTCTTCTGCTTCTTCGGTGGAGTTTTACCGCATGGACTAAAGACACAGTGGAGCGCGGAGACCGATCGTGTCATGGCCACATAAGCCTCTGACATACAGTCAATACAGTCTCGCACTCGTTTCTCGGCGGCAGCCAGATGGATGGCAGGGAACCACCTTTCGCGAATGGCCTTGTTCACTCCTGGAACCACAACCTGAGGACCATGCGCGACATTTGGGGTGTACCCGACGAATTTGGCCATCCGGTCTTCCTCTTGCAGAGGAAACCGATCCGCACCCATCAATATCACTTCCTCGAATCCAAGACCTTTTGAGCCATGGATGGTCATGAGCCTCACCTGAGCCGAGGATGCCTTGGAAAGCTTCTGCCGAGTGATGGCTTCAACAAACTTCACCGGTCGAGGCAAAGCCAAGTCCTTAAAGGTTCGTGCCAACTGCACCAAATCGCACAATCGGGAGCGGTCGACGACAGAAAGTTCAGGAGAACGGTCCAGCAGGGCTTCTCGAAGGTCGGCAACCAATCCGTCCGCACCGCGCCGCACCAGAAGAGATCGGACCGAAGAAGCAATCAAACGCCTGATCTTTCGCCGTTCCTCCGGCAAAAGACGTTCGGGGGGTTCCATCTGCAGATCAGGCAATATTGACCGCATGACTTCTGGAAAGCTCCCCCGGGTGATCAGGTAATGGGCCATACTGTCTCCGGAGTAATCAGCCAGCCGGAACAAGGCAAGAATCTGCTGGACACAGAAAGCATCAAGCAGTGAGGATCGGCCCTCCATACTGGCGGCAATGCCATGCTCCCTGCACAGCAAGAAAACTTCAGCCAACTCTGGATTTGTACACGCCAGAACTGCTATCTCGACTTCTGGACGCCGCGCGCGTCGATCAAGGATGCGTTCAACAACACACTGGGCCAGGTCGGTCCGACGGTAACCCGTTGCCTCATCTGCAATCGCAACTGTCACCAAACCAGGCTTCTCCGAATGGGCCGAATCATGATCTTGCTCCCAGCCCGCCCGCCAGCGCACAGACGCTTGCGGGACAACCGGCGACCCCGCTTTCGTTCGCCACCGCGTGGTAGGGAATGGCGCAGGGAGCTCAGGAACCACTGGTTCTGGATCAATGGCTTCCGCATGATCCTGAAGTACATCAAACGTTTTGTTCACAAAATCCATCAACACCGGGGAGGATCGATAACTTTTGGCCAAAGACTCCCGTACCAATTGAGGAAACTCCTGAGCCACCTCATGAATCAACTCCGGCGCACCGCCACGCCAGCCGTAGATGGATTGCTTGGGGTCGCCCACCAAGAAAAAATTTCGGTACTCCTCGGGCGGACTGTTCAGAATCTCGAACATGAATCGGAACAGAAGACGATATTGAACAAGGGAAGTGTCCTGAAATTCGTCAAGAGCCAGGTCGTTGATCTGACAATCAAGCCGGTATTGCAACCAGTCCCAAGATTGATCGTGAGAATCTTGGCGTGTGACAAGACGATGCACGAGGTCCGCGAAGGTATAAACACCCCGTTCTTCCTGAACTTCCCAACAAGCATCGTCGAGGCTTTTCAGAAATGAGGCCGTTAACAGAAGCCGTTCACGTTGCTCAAATTCAATGGTTGCCAGTGCGTGATCCTTGGCTTGATCCAATAACAGAATCCAGTCTTTAGGACCTGCTCTGGAATATTTGCGCTCATCAAACGGCACCTCCGGGTCGGTTAAATTTTTCACGATGGTTTCATCAAAAAATGATGGCCAATCCCCCCCAACAAGAAAGTCCACCAACTTCGACTTGACCTTTTTGTAATCCTTCTTTTCGCTTTTATCTTTATTAAGAGGAATAGTTAAATTCTCGATCTTTGTGATCAGACTCAAGAATTCTTGCTGAGACAGGGGTTCGTTTGCAATGCACCTGTATGAACCACCAGCACGCCATGCCTCTGGGCCTTTGCCCAACTGCACCATTCGGTATTCACTCAAAATACTGCTGTCGTCTTTGTCCGCCCGACCCAAAAGAACATCCTCGAGCTGGCTCAAGACACTAGATTTAGGCATGCCATCTTGAACCAACTTCTTGATCAACTCAGGATCAGCGTTCTCAAGGACACGGTTCAGCGCTTCCAGCCGGGCCTCGGCCACCTCTCCAAGCTCACCAATACGCCATCCTTCCGGAAAACCAAGATCATTTCCATACGCTCGAACGAGTCGGTTCACAAATCCGTCAATGGTGGTGACTTGAAGCCGAGAAATATTCCGGGCAATGTCCTTCACAACACAGTCCAAGTGGTCTTTGCTAGGCGAGCCCAAAGCCTTGAACTCAGCAGACTTTGGGTTCTTTTTCGCCGTCACAAGGCGATTGACAATTGCTTCAAGAATCTCACGCGCCGCTTTCCTGGTGAATGTCAATGCGAGGATGCGGTCTGAGTCGACCCGACCGGTACGGGACAAATTGCCCAGGCACCAACGTGCGAATTCCGACGAAAGAGACCATGTCTTGCCACTCCCCGCATTGGCAATGATCATTTTTTGGGTGGGGGGTCTGAACTGTTGAGGGTGGAATTCCATCATGCAGACTCCTCTTCCTTAGCGTCCACAGTGCGAATTCCCTCACCCCACAAGACACCAAACCGGTCGCGATCGAACGCTGATATCTCTTCCAGCTCGACCTCAGACAATGGGTTCGCCTCAAGCGCCTGCACACGGATCAAAATCTCATCAGCACACCCATTGGCCGAGGCAAAGTCGTCCGGGCCCCATGCAAGAAGATCAACCCTGGTCTTCTTCAAGTGCTGGGGAAGCAAGATGTACCCAGCTTCAACTTCACCCGTACCGTCTTCAAGGAGTCTCTGTCGATACAGAGGAAGTTGCAGGTCAAGCCACTGAACGTCGCCGGCATTGACCTTTCTGTGTGCACTCGCCGCCGTTAGTGATCCGTCATTCCCGGTTTTGTAGTCAAACGCGCGACGCCGCCCGTCGCTGTGGCGATCAACGCGGTCAATTTTCCCTATCACCACGATCTCCGGGGCCACCGCTCGAATCAAAGGGGCAATTGGTTCCGGCGAATTTGGTTCGTCAACTTTGCGATCCGTAAAGTGCAACTCGACATGCTCAATGTGCCAACCGTCACCGACTAATTTTTGCTGATGCTCCGAAAACGCCTTCAACCGGGATTCTGCAATCTCAATCTGCAGTTGCAGCGCGGGAGTTCTCCTTTTCCCAAACATGTCGTTTGCATACGCCAAGAGGTGGGATTTCATTCCGGCGTAGATGCGGCTGGAATCCTTCGTTGGTCCGTTGGCAATTTCTTCGCGACCCCAGCGTTCCAAAGCACCATGAATCAAGTTGCCAAACTCAATTGCATCGAGCTCTGGTCGCCAAGGGGCAACAGTCCGACCCAGACTGAGTTTTTTCAAAACGAAGCGCAGTGGCGAGTCTAGCCAGGACCGAAACTCAGTCACAGACATACGTTCCACTCTGGGGAGCACGGATGGCACCAAAGGGAAATTGACGTCTTGCGTGCTGTCGTTGTGCTGGACCATCTCCGTCGAAACCCGAATACTTTGATCCAAACGGTCACACAGCAACCTGGGTAGCCGCTCTACCGTTTCTGGAAGATCGGGAAGCAACAACCGACTGGGCAACAAGCGATCCCCCTCAGAAGATTCACGCGCCACCACATAATCAATCTGAGCGTCGGAAGATCGAGACGATTCAAGCAGCCACATCAGCCAGGTGTCCCGAGCCGTTCGTGTCTTTTGACTCGATAGTCCACACTGGTCCCGAAGTGAATCAGGAAGCAGAGGTTCCGGGGCTGGCATCTGCGGAACCATGGTCTCATTCATTCCAACCACAATTCGAAGCGCTGCTGGATCAAACGCTGATTCCATCCAACCAACAATTTCAACCGCAGTATCCTCAGGTTCAGGCGCCAAAGTATCGCTGCTGAAGGAGCGCAGGACCATTCGAATCAGGGTGTTTGCTTCAACGTCTTGTACCAACACCTCTGGAGCGCTTCGGAACTCCTCAAGAAAACGTTGTATCGAAGTTGCGACCTCCTTGTTTTCCCCTCGAACCCGCTCAGGGAGACCTTGATCGAGAAATTGGCGGACGAGATCGACCACTGCATCCGCGGCTGCAAATCCCAAGGAGCGCCGGAGTGGCTGCAGCATCTGCTCGATACGTACACGGAGCGCGGTCACTGACCGTGGAGTGTCCTCGCGTCCGCCCATTTTTTCGTCTTCCAAGGAAACGCCCACACACAGTCGGCGGCTGCTGTCAACTTCCTCAAGAACGCGTTCGTCGACGTCAACAGCACTGGCAAAGCCAGGTATCCGGAGCGCGTCTTCGACTTCGGACCAACCACCTCCGAGGATTGCCAAAGTCGCGTGCAGGAGCTGGCCAAGAGCACTGTCCAGCAGCACGCCAGCGTTTGCGACCCGTGCTGGAACTCCAAGTTCGGGCAAGATGGACTGCATGCTTGCTTCCAAACTTGAATCTGGGCAAACAAGCGTCACGTCGCTGGTCTTTTCGATTCCAGATTGTGTGATGATTCCCGCAACCAGAGATCCCACATCTTGCGGTCCGTCCGCGACATGAATGTTGGAATCAGGCAGACCAAATGGTGGGGTGGCCCACACTTCAGGTGCCGGGCCACGAATGGGGTCAATTGCTGCTGGGAATTCTCCCGCGGGGACAACGCGCTCGATGGTCAGTCCAAGACTGTCCAGTCTCTCGAGAAGGGCGGTTCGCACCGGTGTTGGTTCTCCGTCAACCAACACCAATCGGGTGCACACCCCAGGCGCAATCTCATCTTTACCAATGGAGTGCACCCGTTGGGCGTGGGGGCACTGCAAGCCAAGTTCTTCCAACTTCTCAGTTCGTGCTTTTTGCCAACACAAGAGCGCTTCCCAGCGCCGACGCTCCTCCCCACCAGCAACACCCTCGGGAACCATTTCCATGATGGAAGAAAAATCCACCATGGCCTCGCAGGCGTCCGCATGCAATTGAGCAATACGCCGGATCAAGGCCTCTCGACCAGTCTCAGTGGCGCTACCACCTTCCACAACCTCCCTTTGAGACGGATCCAGATCCAGCCAGACCTGCCGATCGATCAACTCAAGCGCCACCAACGATGCTGGTTGCCCAGTCGGTGGGATGAATTGATCGATCATCCGACCTGGGGTACTGATTTCTGGTGGGACCACCAAGACCTCTTGCTGCTCGGCGGCATCAAGTAAGAAGTGCTCAAACAGTCGCCGCGCTCGCTTCGTGGGCAACACGACCAGCGTCGACTCCAGATTCACTTCTCTTTGAACAACTTCTGCTCCTCCAACCAGATGTTCGGCCAATCCCTTCAGGATTGGATGTTCTTCAATGGAGAGCAGACGACTCGGCATGGATGGTCGTTATATGACCACTCGCCTCAAGCGTCGAACCAGATATTCAAAAAAGAAGGTGTCTCTGACAAAATGTGTCAGCACGGTCCAAAGCTGGACAGGACCTCGAGAAGATCGGCAAAGTCGACCGTGCCCTCCCCCGTCAGGTCTTCGGGACATGCATCGCAGGCTCCCCAACTGGACAGCACCCGGACAACCTCGGAAAAACCAACATTGCCGTCGCCATCCAAATCAGTGGGACATGGCACGGGCACACTGGTCGGATCTCGAGGATCACTGCCCGCCAGCCACTCGTCGTGATTGAGGACACCATCGCCGTCACGGTCCATCACCAATCGAACCGCGTGCCCGGCCGGGGCCAGGGTGACCACCGCCGTGGTGCCCTCCGGTCGATTCAACAACTCAGGAACCGTCATGGTTTGACCTGCGGCATCGAGCAAAATGGTTTCACCCGAAAGCACACCGCCCCGAGCTCGCCCATCGATTTCGATCGTGGCCATCAATTCCACTCGTTCCGAGTTGGCGGCCGCTGATGAGAGGGCACTCAGCGTGGCCAACGCTTCTGATGAGGCTTCGCCCGACCACGACACTTGGCGGCCCACACCAGCATGGGTGTCCAAGCCAGGATCAACCACATTGTCGAACGGGTTGTCGGCGTTCCACCCCGGGAACTCTGAACCCGAAAAGGCAAACATCATGGCCAACACATCCGAAAGCCTTTGTGCAGTACCCAGATCAAACAGTGGCTCGGCAAAGAACCGCGCCAAGGTGTCCACAGATCCGTCATGGAGGTACCCAAATCCAGACGTATTCTCCAAAGATTCCAAATCAAACCCAGTCTTCTTGTACATGTTCCGCAGCTGCGGAACTTTGAAGTGTCTTTGGGTAGAGCCGTCCACACTGACCACGGCGTGGTGGCGCTCTTGATTGGGTCCCAGTGGAATTGGATCGACACCAGGAGGCGAAACGCGAAGCACTCGGTCAGGACCCATACCCGTAGGTAGAGCGTGGCACGTCACACAACTGAACGGATCATCGGTGATCTCTGAGGTGTAGATTTCGAGCCCGCGGAGGGCGTTGCCGTTGGGCATCGCCGAGCCCGCTGGTGCGTAACGGCCTGTACCAGGGAATGGAATTTCCAAATCTGTAGGCAAGGTGTTGTCGACGTTTCGAAAGGGGTTGGGCGGGAACCGAACGGTGGACAAGAAGGTTCGCATCTCACCCATGTCGATGGGATTCAAAGGCTCATCCCCACCAAGAAGTTCATGAAAGGCGCCATCGAAGGCTTCGATGGACAATCGATCACCTCGCCAATGCAACGGTTCTTTTCCGATCAGATCCTGCATGGTCTGCGTGGTCATCGGACCCTTCATGGGATGAAAGTCTGGGCATTCCGGCCCAAACTGCTCCACCCCCATGTTGCAGTTCACGTCGATGGGCTGCATGGAACCGCCTGGGTTGCCAAGGTCCCACGCCAAACGATCCATCCGAGAATCAATATGGCATGTCGCACATGAGACCTCACCCCGGGCCGAGTGCAGATGGGTGTCGTACATGTGCGCACGACCCTGCTGGACTTCATCAGGAACTGGATCAAAAAGTGAAACGACTGCCGCCACCTTGCGCTCGGTTCGGTCCACAACCGCCAACGTGCCTTCAAAATGATTGTGGACAAAAACGGCGTCGTCGGTCAACGCCAAACCTGTTGACCCAAAACCAACCGGGATTGGATCGCCAATCCGTTGTCCGGACGCGTCCACCACCAAGACGTTGTTGGAGCCCTTGGACGCAATCCAAGCTTCCTCACCAGTTGACGAGAAGGCAATCGCGCGGGGATCACCGACCGACTTGGCCCGCTCGGCCGGAGGAAGAGTGTGAACGCCCTCGGCATGGGGGTTCAAATTCACAACCGTCTCTTCCGACCCCCATCGCGCCAAACGAACCTCAGCAAAGACGCCTTCAAGGACCGGCTCAAATCGAATTTCATTAAAAGATTCAATGCCAATGGCCACCGGGTCGCCGCTGTTCGGATGCACGGCCACTCCAGTGACAACCGACAACGCTCCGCCGACATAAGAAACCTCGTTGTTGTTGAAGGTGTCTACCACAGCAAGATCGTGATCCAGAAGATTCCAGCCGGCGGGCCGGCCACTCCGCCATGATTGAGGGCCACTCACAAAGTCAGACCAATCGGTGCCGTTGTCATCAACCCAACGTCCATCTGAAAGCCCTCGGACAATCAATCCAACTCTGGGGGGAGTGGGTTGACCCGCGGGCCGAGAAGGCATGAATCCGTTGCCTGCATTGGGCGGAGGATTCTGACCTCCATACGGTGTTGCGGCATCGGATACGACATTGGGAGGCGAACTTCCGTTGAAATCTCCCCCGCCCGCGAGAACCGTCGTCCGGTTGCCCGAACACAAGAAAGCGGCGTACACAAATTGCCCAGTGGGATCCACCGCCAAAGCTTTGGGCTCTTCACCCAAAAGATCAATTCGGCCTGGGGCCGCATTGAGGTTGTTCGGATCAAATACCAACAAACACTCATCAGTCGCGCAAGAGACGTAGGCTCGTTCTGGGCTGCCCGCAAAGACAACATCTCCGGGCTCATCGAGCACCGGCAAGACCGCTGTGGTCACCCGACGATCCAGATCGATCACCGACACCGAATCAGACACATGGTTCACCACCCAGGCTTCTCGGCTCCCGGGTCGTACTCGAACGGAAACTGGGTCAAGGCCTACGGAAACCGCATCAAGCCACACGGGAGGTGTCGTGGCCGAAAAGATCTCGAGAGTCGCTTGAGCGACGTTGCATACCAGCACTTCACCCGCATCTGTAAGAGCGACCGAGTGAACCGGAGCCGATTCCCAGTTTGGAAAGGGTTCTATGGCAAGAAGCAGCGAAAGCAGAACTGACATGGTTCCTAATGTACGTCAGTTGAATTGGGAGATATCCCTCATTTTCGGCTGGGAAGCTGAGGAACCAGCCATGAAACAAAACTTGGGCGGCTTCGTGAAGACACCAACACGCGTCCCTGACCACTGAACCGCATTACCACCCCTTCACCACTCTTCATTGATCCGCCAATCTTGGACAACATCCCGCCAGAATTTTTCGTCGAAAGCGAAGGGGTGTAGTCCAGAGTGTCTTGCCAAGCCACCACGTGTCCGTTGTCCACGATCAGTTCATCTTGGCCATTCAGCTCGACTTCAGTAATGGCACCAAAGGCTGAAACTGCCAGCGAGCCAGTGCCTGTGGCTTTCAAAATGAACAAACCACCGGTCCCACCCAACAGCGCGCCAGCCAATTTCTGCCGTGAAGTCTCCAAGGTAATCTCGTCATCACAGGCCAAAAATCCCCCGTCACCCACAAACCAACATGCGTTGGACATGTCGATGACCCGTACCTCTCCTGGAACCGACGGTGCCAATCGAACAGTACCGGGTCCCTGCTCGGCTGAAATTTCTTGCATAAAGAAAGACTCTCCCGACAAGGCCTTCCGCATCAATCCGCTCAGCATTCCCCCTCGAGCCTTTCCTTTCAGTTCGAGCGTAGAACTCATGCTGGCCATGGCGCCTGATTCTGCGTGAATCATGTCTCCTTGGGTGAGGTCAACACGGAGGAATGGATCGGTAGAACCTTCGAGGATGAATCTTGCCATGAACGGAAGCCTACCGGTTTTTTTGGGGTTCTTTGGCGGGTTCGTTGAATTCCCCCCGCCATGTTTGGTGAAGGGGCGTTTGACGCCCAATACAACCCAAAACATAAGGATTACTTCCCATGAAAACGCAACTCCTCATCGCTCTGACCTGCTCATCCCTGGCCTTCGCCGATCGTGGCAATGACTTCTCCAACGGCGCTTCAAGTGTCCTCAAAGGCAACGATTTCTCCACCGCAGGAATCAGCGTCGGCAACCCTGCCGATACCGCCAAAGGCAACGACTTCTCGAACGGGAAATCCAGAACCAACAAAGGCAATGACTTCTCCAATGGGGCCTCTGACTCTGGGGGCTACAGCTTCCAAAGTCTCCTGGAATGGCTCAGTGAATACGGTCAATCCTCGGCCACCGGAGGCAGTCGATTGAAGGCTGACAAAAACCGAGATTCCAAAGTGGATTTTCGAGATCTGTTGATGATCCTCTCTGGTTCCTAAACACAAAAAAGTATGTTCCTCCTCAGCCGCGGCCCGGATTTCCGGGCCGCGGGCCGTTTCATTCCTAATCTGTACACCATGATCGCAACCTTCTTGCTCACCATCCTCGCCCTTCACGATCAACACGACTTGGGATCACTGCCGCCCATGCCGGACGGTCCCTATCTGCGGCCAGAAAAGTTTGGTGAGCCGGACCTGTTCCGACAGCTGGAATACGACCTGCCCACTGCCAACACATACCGGACCGCCAGTGGTGCACCCGGTCATCTGTACTGGCAAAACCGAGCCGACCACATCATTCACGTCAAACTTGATCCTGAAGTGCACGGCGTGGATGGCACCGAAGAAATCACGTACCACAATGAAAGTCCAGACGCGCTGCGCTACCTCTGGATGCAATTGGATCAAAATCGACACGCACCAGCCTCGCGTGGCAATCTCTCGCGGCGGGGTCCGGACTTGGATCAACCCCAATCCATTGGTTGGCTTGAGAGTTTTGCCGAAACCTTGGCCCACCCCGGAGGCACCACGATCCACCACGTCAAAGATGGCCAGGGGAAGGACATATCCTTCGCCATCGTCGGCTCAATGATGCGCATTGATCTCCCTGAACCACTGATCAGTGGCGAGACATTTCAGTTTGAAGTGAAATGGTCCCACCGAATCACGCCAGATGCCATCCGATCTCGCAGTGGGTACGAAATTCTGGATGATGGGACGGGCTTGTACGAACTGGCCCAATGGTTCCCCCGGATGTGCGCTTACACCGACACCCGAGGGTGGCAACACAAAGATTTCGTGGGCCGAGGCGAATTTACTTTGGAGTTCGGCAACTATGAATTGCACATCACGGTCCCCGAGAATCATGTGGTGGCGGCATCCGGCGTGCTGCAAAACCCTGAAGAAGTTCTGACCGTCCAACAACAAGAACGACTGGAAGCTTCAAGGACTTCAACCGAGCCCGTCATGGTGGTCACCGAAGATGAAGCAGCGGCCAATCGATCTGCACTTCCACAAAGGGAACGGACATGGGTGTACCTCGCAGAAAACGTGCGGGACGTCGCTTGGGCAAGTAGCCCAGCATTTTTGATGGATTCCTGGGGCGTCATTGTGCCCGGCACCACACGCACCGTCATGTGCCAAAGCTATTTTCCCGAGGAAGGCGAACCGATCTGGAGTCGATGGTCAACCCAAGCCATTGCCCACACCATCGAAATTTACTCTCGGTACTACCCCTACCCGTACCCAACCTCATTGAGTGTCAATGGTCCGGTGGGCGGGATGGAGTACCCCATGATTACCTTCAATGGTCCACGGCCGGAGGAAGACGACACATATCCCGAACGCACGAAATACCGACTCATCGGCGTGGTGATTCACGAAGTGGGGCACAACTGGTTCCCGATGATCATCAACTCCGACGAGCGTCAGTGGACGTGGATGGATGAAGGACTAAATACGTTTGTGCAGTCAATTGCAGAAGCCGAATGGTCAAGGACGTACCCACCTCGGCGGGGCGACCCAGAAAACATCGTGCCCTTCATGACCAGTGAAAAACAAGTGCCAATCATGACCAACTCGGAATCCATTCGACAGTTTGGGAGCAACGCCTACGCCAAACCTTGTGCGGCTCTGAATGTGCTTCGTGAGTCGGTACTCGGACGCGAACTCTTCGACTTCGCGTTTCGAGAATACTGCCACCGCTGGGCGTTTCGCCGACCTGAACCTGCTGACCTGTTCCGCAGTTTGGAAGACGCCTCTGGCGTCGACTTGGATTGGTTTTGGCGCGGATGGTTCATGACTACCGATCACGTTGACATCGCCATCGAAAATGTGCGTCGATTCGATTTGGCCAATGCAGTTGGAGATGAAATGGAGGAAGCGCGACGCTTGGATGCTGAACGTGGAAAATCCGCCGCCCAGAGACGCAACGACGAACTAAACGTCCCACGTCGTGTGGATCAACACCCGATGATCGTTGATTTCTATGAAGGGCGGGATCGGTTCATGGTGACCCCAGAAGACAAACGCGCGTGGGCGAGCATGCTTGACCGTATGGAAGACACACAGCGAGACATTTTTTTACAGAACTGGATTTTCCATGAGATCACGCTGCGCAACGTTGGCGGCATTCCGATGCCAGTCCCCTTGCAGTTGACATACGCCGATGGCACCACGGAACTGTTGCCACTGCCGGTTGAAATCTGGTCCAACAATGAGCCGGTCGTGACCAAGGTCATTGCCAGCCCTGCTCCTATTCAACAGATCCGCTTTGACCCCACTCGAGATCTGGCGGATGCTGACCGGGCAAACGATGTGTTCCCCCGTGAAATCAATACCGGCTTGGTGACCATCACGGTTCCGTACGACCGGCGCAACCCAATGCAAGCCGATCGTGATGAACGCGGCCGGCGTGATAGCCTGGCCGGTGTCGAGACCATTGCGCAAGCACTTCTCAAGGGTTGGGTGCCAGAAGAAGGGGCCGCACCCAACGAAGCGGCTGCAACGCTGCTCAATCAAGAAGCGATCGTCAACGCTCTGGATGCCTTTGAGCAGCCTTTCACGGTCGAACTGTCTGGCGAAGCATGGACCGAAGCATCGGAAGCCCCATTGGCGTACGTGACTTCAGTTGGCTTTGATGGCAAACCTCGAACCGATGATGACTTGGCTTGGCGCATTGAACTGGATGGAACCGTGACACCAGTGAACGCCAACGACTGACCAGGGAGATGCACGCCTATTGAAGCGGCTCAGCCATCCGCCGTTCGAGGCTTTGGAATCGCTCACGGAGTTCGGTTCCTTCAAAACCCCGAAGTGGCGGAAGTTCAAGAGTCATCAGGGCCCCGAAAGCCTCAGAGCCACGCCGGATCAAATCGGCGGTCTCCAAAGAAAGGTCAACCGTGCGCCAGGTGTTGGCCGCCAGACGGAGGTCCTTCTCCACTTCCAAGTTGCCCCGCTCCACTCCCTCGGCTTGGACTTTGAGGTATTCGATGTAGCGCACGGCGGCGGTCTGCGTCAATTCCAATTGATCAACGTTCCGTTGAAATGCTTCAGCTCGGTCAGGGTCAGCGGCTTTCCCCGCCAACGCCTCTTCCCGCTGGGCCTCCGCGTCTTTCAAAATGGAGTCGAGCCTTGGGATGGCCACCTCACGAACCCACCGAACATAATCGTCCTGCGCGACATCAACCAGGCGGACCAACAAGACATAGAGACCGTAGTACTTCCGGGTCAGTTCAGGGGCCTCTCCACTTTCGTCCGCCAGTCGGTGCAACTGCTCTGTGACCAAGCGAACATTCGCAATGGTGATGGCCAAGTCACTGAACCGCTCCCCCGCCAATGTTCCCAACAACGAACGAGCCGCTTGATCTTCGATCTTCAGACCGGTTCGTGACAGCGCCTCAATGAATTGCTGCTCCACGTCAAGCAAGGCCAAGCGGAGGTCCTCTTGCTCGTTCTGACTGTCCAAAATCATTTCGTCGTACTCTTCACGGCTCGTGACAATCAGGTCTTTGGCTTTGCCAAGAGACTCTTGGGCGGGAGCTGTGTCGCGTTTCCGGCGCATCTCGTCTTGATCAAAATTGGCATCGCGGATGGCTTTTTGAATGGCTTTGGCTTCAGCCCGCAGATCACCCGCACCTTCACCGGCGAGAACCATGGTCACCGCTCGGAGCAGATCTTCAATGGCGTCATCATTTGAAATCTTGGTCTCTTTCACCCCGATGACATCCCACCAAGGACTTTTTGCTGGAAGTGACTCGTGTGATTCAAACTTCCCCAAGGCCTTCCCAAGATCCCGTTCAACACGGTTGAAAAGATCTTGTCCGGCTGCGATCGGGTCTTCAGTATCAACAACGTGAGGCAAGGCGAACAGAAGAACCAGAGAGATCATGGGGTGCTCCTCGTATTGACATCAGTGGGTTTTGGCTCGGACGGTGTCGGCTTAGAAAGCGGGTTGATCCGAATGGCCTCAAAGACTTGCTCTTCGCTCAACAGCGCGACGCACGCCAAAACAGCCTCCCGCTCGCGGTTTGCATCCCGATCATCTTGTGGCGTTAATACCGGCATCAAGTGCTGCATCATGCGTTGCTGCTGGGGCTGGGTGAGATCCAAACGTTGAAGTGCTTTTGCAAAAGTTGGAATATTGGGCAGACGACGCAGCAGTGACTCGCGAAGACGTACAGATCGCGTCGCCATGGTGGCCCGAATTTTGATTGCACGCGTCTGCAGCTCAACGCCAGCATCGGCCGCCACTTCTTTTTCCAAGACTGCACGATATTCACGGACTGCATCCAGCGCGACTTTGGATTGATCAGGCGTGATCAGGTCTTTCAGTTCATAGACCAATGAACTTCGCTTGGCCACAACACCCCAGCCATCAATGGCTTCTCCAAAGGAGATTTCGCCGCCCCGGCTCGATTTCAGCACCATTTCTTTCAGCCGATCCAAATGTTCATCAACGTAAAGGTCGAACTCTTGGTCCCGGACCACGATGAGGTTTTGAACCCTCTGCCGTTCCGCTGGGGAAAGATTGAGCTTCTGCACTGCAACATGCGAAGGCTCGGGCCAGCGGAGCAGGCGACCGTTCTCAGATTTCTGCACCAAATTGATGGGAGGATTGGCGATCAGCGCTGGTGGAGGCGCAGGAGACTCTTTGGCCAAAGGCGGATCGGACCAGACAAGCGGCAACACGACGAGAAGATCGAAAATCACCAACCAAGTGTACGCTCAGAGTCATGGGACGCCTCTTTTCTCCTTCCGAAGAGCTCACGATCTTGCACCAATCGGAGGACTTTGTAGTCATTCACAAACCTTGGGGCATGCGATCAGCACCGGGACGTCCGGAAAACACCCACGATTCGGCCGAACTTCGCCTGCGGCATCTGATTCCCAATGCTGAGGGCCCCATGAGTGTCCACCGGCTGGACATGGAGACCAGCGGGCTCATGGTCTTTGCGTTGAATGCGCCCACACAATCCAACTTGTCCAAACAGTTCCAAAAACGCCTCGTTGGGAAGCGTTACATCGCCTTGGTGGAGCGTGCGCCGGCTGAACTTCAGGGGGCTGTTGAAGCCCCACTGATCAAGGACCCGGAGCCCACCCGCTGGCCCCGCCAAAAGATTTGCCACGATTCGGGTCGCCCATCGCGCACGATCTGGCGGGTGAATGACCGCCCAGTCGAGACGCCTTTGCAGCACGAAGGACGAACGGTGCGTTTGGAACTTCAGCCAGAAACTGGCCGCACCCACCAAATTCGAGTGCACCTTGCCTCACCACCATCAGAAGGCGGATTGGGCACGCCCATCCTTGGCGACACCCTCTATGGCTCGGAGTCCACGGCTCCTCGGCTGTGCCTGCATGCCGAGACATTGGCATTTTTGCGACCCAATACCGATGAATGGGTGAAATTTGAGTCACCGGCTCCATTTTGAAAAAAGCCAACCAATTTGGCGGGGAGTTGGCTGCCAACACGCCACTTCTGGTGGACCGGGTTGGATACTCGGCTCACCAGCCCGATCCGGGCCCCGTCGCATGTGCGGCGGGGCTCTTCTTTTTAGATTGTCCCTCAAGGACGCAATGCCCGAGGACCAATAGGCTCGGAGGGACTCGAACCCTCAACGCTCAATTTGAGCCGCGGATTTTAAGTCCGCTGCGTCTGCCAATTCCGCCACGAGCCCAAGGCTTGACTCTACCAACTCCGGAAGAGAAAGCAGCGACCAAGTGCTTCGAAGTTAGAGGCCTGAAGTTGACCCCTCATCCGAAAAATCGACGTTGGACTGCATCGCCTGTTGGATCTGACGGATCGGCGCCACACGGTAGTCCGAGAGGCGGTACAGCCACCGCGGCCAGCGGGTCCATTCAAGCTGAATGTTCTGCCCTTGCGAAGGAAGAAAATCCAATCCGCACCAAGCGCCGGATCCCTCTTTCTCCCCAAGATCAATAGAAATGGTGAGTTGGCCCTCTTGCGCGGCGTACGTCATGACAACGGTGTCACTGGACCACTGGTGCTCGTCACGGATCAGAACATCCTCAAAATTAAGTCGAGTGGGCCAGCCTGGAAGATCGGCTCGGGCGAATTGCAAGGCCTTGTCAGATACTGAATCCGAGTTGTTCGCAGCAAGCTGCCAGGTCCCCTCACTTTTTTCTGGTGAAGTATTCGATCGGACAAGTCGCATGGATCCAAAGGTTATTTCAGTGATGCCAGATCGATCCAACGCGCAAAAAGTCGTGTTCAGCCAACCAATTGGGTTCACTTCCACCTCGACGTGACCCTTGCATTTGAAAGTTTGATCTTCAGTTGCCAATCGTGCAAAGGTGCTTTTCGGGGACCACTGCTTCTTCCCCAAAACCACATGGCTTACAAGATCAGACTCGGCGAGAAGTTCGATCTCGATGGCCCGCCCATCTTCAGCAGACACGTCCAAATCGACGGCGGCATGACGCGCCGGATCTTGGGTCTTGGCTTCCCAACGCTCAAGCTGGTCCAGTTGCACCAAAAGTTGTCGAATGCGGTCCCGTTCGACGGGGTAATCGGCCGCCGACGAACATTTCCACTGTTCGGCGTCGCGTTGAAGCGAGATGGCCACGCCCCCCTCCCGAATCGTGATGCCGTCAATGGCTTCGGCGTTGGTCTTGAGGTCTGGAATCATCGGTGTTCCCAAACCATCCCTTGCTGTCGCTTCGGAATTGGGCCGAGTGATTACGGCCAGAAACAAGACAGTCGTGATCGCAGCCAACGGCATGAGGCTCTTTCTCTTGCTCACGACACCTTTCTCCGCATCAGGAAGATGAATCCAGACAACAGTGCGACGGCCAGCGGCCAGACAATGCTGTTGAACAACATCAAATTGGTGCCAAGTTGTTCAATATCCGTACGGAGGTTGAGTTGCACCAACCGGAGTTGCTTCCGAGCCGCGATGATCTTGTCTTGCAACTGCTTCACTTCCGCTTCTTGCTCCGGGGAAAGCAGCAAAGTGGCTTGGGTTCCTGTTTGGGCTTGCTGAAGTTGACCAAGGCGACGCTCGGTCTCTTGAATTTCAGCCTCAAGACGGTTCTGCTCCGCCAAGTACTCGCCTTCAGCCGCTTGACGAAGGGCCTCCACCCGGACGAAGGGACGGGTGTACTCACCGCGACCGCGCAACGATGCGAGGACGGGATCCCCCGCCATGGTCTCAATGGCATTCAGCATGAAGGAACCGTTGTCTGCAAACGTCCGGTACCCCAAACTAATAGACCCCAATCGTTCTTCACGAATCCAGTTGCTGTCCGATAGAAAATCAACATCGCCCAGCACCAGAATGTTGGCCACTCCGGTTGGCACATCTGGTGAGCCGTCCAAAAGTTCTTCGAGCGCCGGATCAACAGAAACTTCGGCTTTGACCGGCGGGTATGCACTGTTGACGGTCCCAGTGAACCTCGCGGCCACAATCTGATGCTCACCACTGGATTCAAAGTTCTGAATCAAGGCGCCAGGATCAATCTGAAAGCCCAATTGGGCCGTCATCATCCTTTGACTGTTTTTGCTGGAGCGGACCACCGGAATCAAACGGGTTGGTGCGTCTTCCTCAATGGAGAAGGCGCCCGTTGTCGCGAGATTCAGGTTGGTCAAGCCCTTGGTGATGGGGTCGTCTGCATTGAGGTTTTCACTTCGAGCGTTCCACCACGCAATGAAATCCATGACCTCCACACCACGATCCGTCATGGCTTGAACCTGAAGTGCGAGGTCACGATCGGCCACGAAGTAGCCTCGACTCCAATTCAAACCCCAGGCGGACAAAAATGCATCGAATTGACTGGCTGTCGGTTGTGGCCCCTGCATTCCAAAAGCCGCCTCGCCTTCTTGGGCATCGGCCTCACACCATGGATCCAGGCACAAGAGCACTGGCTTCTCTTGGAGCACGTACGTATCGATCGCCACCGCCAATTCAGCAGAGATGGATCTGGGATGCACGATCCAAAGCAGATCAAGATCCTCGGGCAATGCGGTATCGGTCTCGGCAATGGGCACCACATCGAAAAGCTGCTCAACCTGGGACAGGATTTGCCAACCCGGTCTCATTTGCATCAATTGTTGGTCCAGACTTGGTGCCATATCGAGCGATGTCACCAGACCAACCGTGGGCCGGCCAAGGCGACCAATAGAAATGACCGATCGCATCACCTCGTATTCCAAAAAGCGCTCTTGGGTTGGGTCCAAATACGGAATGACGCTTTGTTCGTCGACACTGTTCACCGCCACCAAGCCAAGTGTCAATTCGCGGCCCGCACCATCGATCTGAATACGGGACAATTGCGCGGCTCGTGCCAAATCCTCCGCTTCAGAAAATGGCTCGGGGTCCAGTATTCGGAGAGAGAGCTTGCCGTTGGAGACCTGAACCATTTCCTCGAGGAACTCTTGGACACGCTGCGCGTACGTACGAAAGTTCGGTAGGTTTTCAGCGCTCTTTTTGGAGTAATAAAAGTCAAGTCGTACAGGCTCGTCAAGCTCGCGCAAGAGCGGGCTCACCCCGTCTGAGAGCGAGTACAAATTGTCTTCGGTCAGGTCCAAGCGAAAGCCTGGCAGACCAGTTGAAATCAAAATATTCAACGTGAAGACAGCGATGAGGAGAAATGCGGATCCAAGCATTGCGGTTTGGGCGGATTTGTTGTTCATTTCAAGCCGCCTTTCGCCAATCGATCACGGCCGTGTTGATCACCAAGAACGCCACGATCAAACTTGCGAAGTACAACACATCGCGAAGGTCAATCACCCCTCGCACCATGGATTCAAAGTGTGTCAGCACCCCGATGGCCGAAAGACCTTCCACAACCATGTTGGGGGCCCACCCTCGGAAGAAATCAAGAACCACCGAAAAACCGGAGAGCAACAGCAAAAAGCATGCCGCCGCACAAAGCACAAAAGCCACCACTTGATTTTTGGTCAGGCTGCTGATGGCACTGCCAATGGCCAAGAATGATCCGGCAGTTAGCCAAGACGCGAGATACGAGCACAAAATGACGCCGTGGTCTGGCTCGCCAAGAAATGACACGGTCCACCACATGGGGGTTGTGAGAATAAGCGCGAGACCAGTAAATGCCCAAGCCGCAAAAAACTTGCCCAGCACCAAGTCCTGCATCGTCAATGGCAGGGTTGCGATCAACTCAATGGTGCCCGTCCGTCGCTCTTCCGCCCACAACCTCATGGAGATTGCAGGCACCAGAAAGAGGTAGAGCCAAGGGTGAAACTGAAAGAACGGCCGCAAATCAGCTTGACCGCGGTCAAAGAACCCACCGATGTTGAAGGCGAACATGCTCGCCAAGAACAAGAACACCACCAAAAAGATCGCCGCCAACGGCGTGGCGAAATAGCTGGCAAATTCACGGCGAAACACAACACTGACCCTTCTCACTGGCCTGCCTCCTCCAAGTCACCACTCGTCACCGAGCGAAACACCACATCCATAGCAGAACTCCCGGCACCTTCCGGTGCTCTCGCCATCAAACTCTCTGGTGTTTCATCAACCACCACCTTCCCCTTATTGATGATGACAGCTCGGGTGCAAACCGCTTCCACTTCTTCCAAGATGTGCGTAGACAACACAATGGCTTTGCCGTGACTGGCACCCATTTCCTTAATCAAATTCCGGACCTCGTGCTTTTGATTGGGGTCGAGCCCATCGGTTGGTTCATCCAAAATCAAAACCGGTGGGTCATGCAAAATGGCTTGGGCCAACCCCACCCGACGCTTGAACCCTTTGGACAAGGTGTCAATGGTCTGACCCAAGACCTGCTGCAAATGAACTCTTTCGATCGCCCCGTCCACCCGCCGGCTTGCCTCTGAACCCAAGAACCCTCGAGCTTGCGCGGTAAACATCAGAAAGTTCCGTACCGTCATATCGGGGTAGGCCGGTGCGCCCTCTGGCAGGTAGCCCATTCTGCGTCGAGCCTCGAGGGGATCAGCATCCAATGCAACACCAGCCAACTGAACAGAACCAGCATCAGCTTCCAGGAATCCTGTCAACATACGCATGGTGGTGCTTTTTCCAGCGCCATTGGGGCCGAGGAACCCGAGCACTTCTCCCGCAGAGACGGTCAGGTCAATTCCGTCCACTGCTTGGATGTGTCCAAATTTTTTTCTCAAACCCCGCGCTTCAATCAAGGTAGTCATGACATCCTCCACAACGCCTGCCGATGTTTTTCCTGAGCTGTGAGACAAAGGAGAATTTTACACCCATGGTTTTGGGACTTCTTCCGCGTCGGCTTTCCCGCCGGATTCTTCTTTGACCGCTTTTTCGTGCGGCTTCGAGACATTGACTCTGGGTTGGTGGGAACGGGCTCGTCCGGCATCAATTCATTGGGGTAGCGGTCTGACCACCATTCTTGGATGAACTGCTGCCCTCCAGGTGGCCAAGCTCGGCCTCCATGAATCACCACACACGAATCACGCAACTCAAGCAAAGTCCTTCGGATAACTTTTTCTTTCAGCACGCCCTGAGGCGGAGAACATGACTCAACAAGATCTTTAAGCAATTCAAAGTCTCCACCAACAAAAGCAGGAAGCACAATGTTCCCGAAGTATCGAACTGAAAAGCCAGTTCCCGCACCTGGAAATCCTGAGGTGTGCACATATTCCGCCTGATTCAATTTTTGTTCGAAATAGGATCGATCTGGCACTGAAGGAACGATGGGCCGCCAAGGTGACGTTGTTGCTGATCTTGTCCCATCATGCACAAACTCGACCACGATACTGTTGCCGCCTCGGCACCCCTGACCGAGTGCTGATCTGTAATCCTGAACAATGGAAAATTCTCTTGGGCTGAAACTGCACCAATGCTTTTTTTCATGCCACCGTGTTGTGGATGTTCCCCCAAATTGCCAAATCGCAATTCCGCCAGATTCCGTCTCGCTGTAGTGCTGAACGTGGCCGTAAGTCCATGAACCAGCAAAACCTCCCACCAAAAGATCAAGTTTCCCGGGCTCAAAAGGATCCAGATAGAGCCCTCCAAGTTGAAGGCTCTTTGGCCAAAACATGCGATCCCCTTCAACCACTATGGGCGCTTCGTCCAGAGGTGAAGACTGTCTCCGCATTGAACCCATGTTTTTGACTTCACAATGAAAGTCTTTACCTGAAATGACAATGCGATGTTCACGACAACCTTCTTCTTCAACTTCGGTTCCAGCCCAATGAGACCAAAGTTGAACTTCAAATCCGGTTTGAGCATCAAAGATCGATCGCTCAAATCGCGGCTCCCTATCAAGCGCGACAGACCACAGAATGCATTGCGTCAAACAGACAATCATCATCGTTGGAGAGAATTGGGGCGACGCCAGGGGTTGATCCGGCGCCCTCGCTTCCGCACCTGACGATTGATCAACTCCACAAAAATCGAAAAACCCATTGCGAAGTAGATGTATCCCTTTTCGATGTGGAAGTGGACGCCTTCAGCCGTCAGCATGACCCCAATGAGAAGCAAGAACGCCAGAGCGAGTGTCTTCACGGTGGGGTTCTTGGACACAAACGCTGAGATCCCTTCGGCCAGCGCGAGCATGATGCCGACAGAAATCAGCACTGCCACCACCATGACCGAGAGCGCGTCGGCCATGCCAACGGCAGTGATCACACTGTCCAAACTGAATACCAAGTCCATCAACATCACTTGGAGCAGCACAGCGCNGAAGCTGGCGGTTTTGCCACGGGATGACTGGTCATCATGATGATCGCCTTCCACCAACTCATGCATTTCCATGACAGCCTTGGCCATGAGGACCAACCCACCAACCAGCATGATGAGGTCACGGACCGAGGGTTCAAAATGCACCACGGCGAGATCCAAGACAAACAAAGGCTCGGTCAAACCCGTCAACCAACCGATGGTGAACAGCAGGACCACACGCATGACCATTGCGGCAATGAGTCCCAGCCTTCGTGCTGCGGCTCGGCGGGCCTCCGGCAANCGGTCACAAAGCACTGAAATGAAGACGACATTGTCGATCCCCAGCACTGTTTCCATGGCGGTGAGGGTAAAAAGGGCCAGAAGGCCTTCGGTGGTCAACAACGCGGCAAAATCCATGGCTACAGCCTAACTGGGTTATGAGCACCATAAAAAGAGGCCCGGGCGGCGCAGAGCGCCGGCCCGAGCCCTTCCGGGGGCAAAATAATGATTACATATTGTATGCGGTGCATGTCCCGAAGTGGTCGTGGGCTTTGCATTTTGTGGGCATGTGGACAACCCATTCAGCTGTTGATATCAGATTGTCAGAATCGGATCGACCATCCCAATTTGGCCGCCACTGCTCGTCGCTCGGGGCGGAAGGAATCTTCTTCATCACGAAGAAGNCCCTCATCGATCGCGACAAAAAAGTCACGGTCTGGGCCCAACACCCAACGCAGTCGACCAGACAGCCCAAGCAGGTCAGAAGCATTGTCGTATTGCAATCGAATGTTGAAAGTGACATCGTCGCTCGGACTGACGTCAACTCGGGCTCTGATGACTCGGACGAGTTCACTTTGNCCGGCGTAGGTCAGCTTGTTCCATTCCATGGCCACCGCAGCTGCGAGCCCGGTTTGCACCCGCCAGTCCAAACTTCCTGAATACTGCAACCGATCGCCGTCGTAATACTCGCCGCCGCCCAAGTTGATGCTTCCCGAAAGGGCTTCTTGGTTCGGCGTTGACCACGACACACTNCCACGCCAGTAGTCGTATTCACCGGCGTCAACCGAGACGCCTTCGATTGGACTAAAGGCATCTGGCAATTGCTCTTGATACCGCTCCAACTTCACATTGATGCTGTCGCCGCGTTCCGATTGAAGTTCCAGCGGTTCGAACGTCATGCGATCAAATCTGGCGTTGGGACGGATCTCGTCGTAGATCGAACCAAACATGCCAACCTTTACGCGCCGGATCAATGGGTTCGAAGGGCGCCAGGCCCTGGAGATCCCGTAGAACCACTCATCTGCCTCGGGCACACGAACAAAGCCNAGCTTGGGATCAAAGCCTTCAAGCAGCCGCGCCACCCCACCTCGGATCGAGAACGTGTCACTCGAGTACGACAGCTTGCCGCCAAAAGCACCACCCGAACTGTCTTCATTGTCNGTGAATTGGGCCCACGCATTTCCCGTTGCNGTGCCCCCGTCTTCGAGATCACTTCGCCGCCAATTGAAATCNGCGCCGGCGGTGGTGGCCCGGCCACCCGCAGGGTCACCCCAAGTCATGATGACCCCGGCCGTTGATTCACGAAGAACGTCGGTACGCAAGCGGAGGACGCCAAGGTTCTCACCATCAACGTCACCCGATCCGTTCATTTTGGTGTTTAAAAAGCCCAAACGGTATTGACCAAGCCGGCCGGTGGCTTTCACTCCCAAATCCACATCCTGCCGATTGCCGCTGGCATCCAATCCGATCCGCCGACTGTAGAACGGNAAAGGATCACGATTGATCCCCCCGAAGTCATAGAGGTCGGAATCGTCGAGAAAAAAGTCTCGACGCTCGGGAAAGAACAATGGGAAGCGACCCAAGTTCACCTGACGATCGTCNACTTCGGTTTCTGCAAAGTCGGTGTTCGCCGTGACCGTCAGTCGCAAACCGGGAAGCGGGTCGAAAGACAAATCAAAACCTGCATCACCAGTGGTGCTCTTGGGGTCTCCGTTGTTGTCTTGGTGGCGAACCACCCCGTAAGGACGGAAAGTCCACTGGGTCGGGACTTTGACATCGGCAAATCCACCAAGGCCCGCGTCATCTTCGAAGGCGGTCCAGGATCGACCTTGTTCGATCACCCGCCAGCGAACAAGTTCGCGCGGACGCCGGTGTTGCCGAGCAAAATTGAAATGCCACACATCAACCCCAGGTTGAATTTGCAGCCCCTCCCAAGGCAATCTGATTTCAGCAGTCCACCCTTCCTCATCGATCTGAACCGCTGCTTCCCACGGNGTGTCCCATGCCGACCGTTGGCGNCCGTTGGCACTCAGCAGCGAATCGCCCATCCCGCCACCGGCTCCAACCGAGAAGACCCGACCTTCGCGGCGACTGCCAACGGGATCAACCGCGATGTAGACACAGTCGTCTCCAGAAAAATCTGGATCGCGCCCTCGCTGCACGGCACGGATGGTTTCAGGTGCACTGTCCCAACAGCGAAACAGAACCCAAAGTGCCTCTTGGTCCTTCACCAAACGNACTTCGATGGGATCCGTGGGATCGGCNCCAACNTTGGGCTCGATCACTCGAAGATCATCAAGGACCAACGCTTCAGTCCACGCCGAATCGTCACGNAATCCGTCCACGACAGGAGGNTCCGCAACATACGGAATAACCGGCGGAACAGAAACAAGAAGCGCGGAGAGCATGCAATGCAACTCTAGGAGAGCACAGAAGACCGAAGATTCATTTTCAGCGGTTCAGGACTCAACTTTGGAAATTTGCCAGTATTCCAGTTCCACTGGAGCCTGACGACCAAAGATGGTGACCAGCACGCGGACAATGCCACGCTCAGGCAACACTTCGTCGACGGTGCCTTCGTAGCTGGCAAAAGGACCCTCGTTGATGGTGACGTTGTCGCCCTTTACGAATTCGAGTTTGACTTCGGCTTCGCTGTCAGGAACCCGTGAATCGAAAAGCATCTTTTCGACTTCTTCGGGGGTCATAGGAGTGGGTCGACCCGCGGTGCCAACAAAATCGCCAACGCCGGTGGTCTCTTTGATCAAGAAGAAAACATCCTGCTGAATGCGACCGTCGTCTTCCAACTTCATTTCCACGAAGACATAGCCGGGATACAGCTTGGTCTCGACCACCCGACGCTTGCCATTTTGCAAGGTCTGGCTCTTTTCGGTGGGCACCATAATGCGACCAACCCAAGATTCTTTCTCTTCGATCTGAACCTTCCGAAGAAGGGTCTCACGAACAGAGTTTTCTTTGTTTGAAGCCACCCGAAGAACAAACCAATCCATGCCCTCCCGATACGCCGGCAAATCGGAGGCGGGATCGAACGGACGATCTTCTTCTGGGGTGACAGCGTCTGCTTCTTCGGTCATGGGGAATCTTTCAGCCAGAAATCAGGCGATCTTCTCGAGCACACCAACTTGCTGGAACAAGAATTGGAACCCCTTGTCGACCACGAAGGTGATGGCGGCCACCAAAAGAGTGAGGCCGATCACAACTCGAGTCGCACCGAAGATTTCACGTCGGGTGGACCAGTTGACCTTTCGCATTTCCACTTCAGTTGCGATCAAGAAATCGACAAACTTCTGATGGAAGGCGAGGTAACGGGCAACAACGAGGGAGAGCGGGATCAAGAACAGAAGGCTGCCAGCAGCCTGAACCCAGACCTGCTCCACACCTTCGATACGAGGACCAGAAGCCAATGCGCCAAACAGCCACACTGCACCCATGGCGACGACCAGCCCATAGGCAATGGCACTCATCACGCGGGTCCAGAATCCTTCTTCAGCTTTGTAGATTTGCATAGGCTTAACTCCGGTCTGGAGAGCACGCCAGGAGTGACTCGAACACTCGACCTACGGATTTGGAATCCGTCGCTCTGCCAACTGAGCTACTGGCGTATGTACGCCACCATGGCGGCGGTTGTCAGAACAGGACACTCCCAAGTGCCCCAAAAATGTTATTTCCGCTTGATCTTGTGGAGGGTGTGCTTGCGAAGACGAGGACAGAACTTTTTAAAGCCCTCCTTGACCTTCTCATCAATGCCACCCTTGACGCGGATCTGCGTGCGATAGTTGAGGTCACCAGTTTCGGTGCACTGCAGCCACACATATTCACGGTCCATCTTTTTGGCCAAGGTTGAACTCCAGTCTTACGGAAGGAAAAGACTGGGGATCGGCTGTCGCCGATCCCCAGCAAAAGTCAATTCAAGATCACTCGACGATCTCGGTGATCCGGCCCGAACCAACGGTTCGGCCACCTTCACGAATAGCGAAGGTCAAACCAGCTTCCATTGCGATGGGCTTGTCGCCCAAGTCAATGGCCATCTGGACGTTGTCACCAGGCATGCACATTTCAGCACCGATGAGGTCCAGCTTTCCGGTCACGTCGGTGGTGCGGAAGTAGAACTGGGGTGCGTAGCCGGAGAAGAATGGGGTATGACGACCACCTTCTTCTTTGGTCAACACGTAGACCTCAGCCTTGAACTTGGTGTGAGGCTTGATGGTGCCTGGCTTGCAAAGAACTTGACCGCGTTGGACGTCGTCCTTTTCAACACCACGAAGCAGTGCGCCGACGTTGTCNCCAGCACGACCCTCGTCGAGGATCTTCTGGAACATTTCGACACCAGTGACGGTGGTCTTCTTGTCGTCGCCGAGACCGATGATTTCGATTTCGTCACCGACGTTGACGATGCCCTGCTCGATACGGCCGGTCACCACAGTACCCCGGCCCTTAATGGAGAAGACATCTTCCACAGGCATGAGGAAGTCTTTGTCGGTCTCACGTGGAGGCTCAGGAATGTACTCGTCACAAGCAGCCATCAGTTCGTCGATGCACTTGTTGTTGTCGTCGTTGGTTGGGTCGTCCAAAGCAGGACGAGCGGCACCACGAATCATGGGCAGATCGTCGCCAGGGAAGTCGTAGCTGGAAAGCAGTTCACGAACTTCCATTTCGACGAGCTCCAAGAGCTCTTCGTCGTCGACCATGTCGCACTTGTTGAGGAAAACCACGAGGGCAGGCACCTGAACTTGCTTGGCAAGCAAGATGTGCTCACGGGTTTGTGGCATTGGACCGTCGGTCGCAGCCACCACCAAAATGCCGCCGTCCATCTGGGCCGCACCGGTGATCATGTTCTTGACATAGTCAGCGTGACCAGGGCAGTCGACGTGAGCGTAGTGACGGTTTTCGGTCACATACTCCTGGTGAGAAGTCGCGATGGTGATACCACGAGCTTTCTCTTCGGGCGCGTTGTCGATTTGATCGAACGCGCGAGCATCTGACTCTTCTGGGAAGCGATGCGCCTGTCGACAGCAGATCGCAGCAGTGAGAGTGGTCTTACCGTGGTCAATGTGACCAATGGTTCCGATGTTGACGTGCGGCTTACCCCGCTTGAATTCTTCCTTAGCCATATCCGGGATGACTCCATCGTGAGGGGTCCAACTCGGACCCGGTTTGAAGATCTCGAACCGGGAACGGCCACCAAAGCCGCAATCCCGTTCACGAATCCGTTCGAGTGGGGGGACGCATCCTGCGAACCCGATGACAAGCCACCGATGGGATTTGAACCCACGACCTCGCCCTTACCAAGGGAGCGCTCTACCACTGAGCTACGGCGGCGGTGTTGGACCAATGGCCCATCAGTGACAACCGCCCCCACCGAGGTGAGGGCGAAGAGTCATTGTACCAAGTCAGGCGACGTTAGCAACATCTTGAAAAAATCAATACCCCTCAACCAAGCGACGGATCCAGAGCCCCCGNCCTAGATCCCAATCGTTCGGGTTGGCCGGTGGGTTGACTTGACCGCGAACCCCCTCCAGTTCCTCAATATCATCAAAAGGAGCGATGGTTTCCGCATGACCGTCAAGAAAAAGCATGAGACACGTTGGCTCGTAGCGGAAATCCACTTGGCCCGCGAAAAAGTTGCTGGACATCATGTCAAAGGCCAATGAGGAGTCCGCAATGACCTCTCCCCGCCACGAATCCACCAAATACATGCTTTTTGAGGTGTTTCCCAATTGGCTGAACGTCCAATAACGTTGCCATTCCTGATGCGATTCCGAGGCAATGGCACCTGCAATCGCCCAAGGTTCACCATCCAAATCTGGATCGGGAAGCCAACGGAACCAATCATTGGCGGCGAAATACCCCGGGGCCCCAACATCCTGAATTCCCGCCCCGGCACCGTACGGGACTGGAGCAGTCAGGCCCACCGAATTTGGACTGGTCTTCACGTCGTTTGATTTTGAACGGAGTGGATTTTCGTCCCAGTCCGGTAACGTGCCAAACCCTTGATCTTGCGCGTCCGAGGGATCATTCCACACCATGGAGTCTGGAGCTCGAACCCGAAAAAGTTGTGGGTCCGAAGGGTCCAACGAGTCGCGGCGAGAGGTCACGTAGTCCGCTTCAGCTTGACAATTTCGAACCCAAAGAATGTCGGCCCAAGTGCCTCGGCCAGCGGATGGCTCAACATCAACCTCAGAAAACCGGTTGTTGGGAAGTGAAGCCACTTTGCCCGCAAACCGTTGTCCGCGGTAGTCAAATCGAGATGGCAGCACCACATCGTTCGAATCCTGAGCGTAAAGCTGCATCCACTGCGCGATTTGTCGCATGCGATTCAGACTTTCAGCCTGCTCACCGCTCCGCAGCACGCCGCCTAGAACCGGCAACAAGATGGCAGAAAGAATGGCGATGACCGCCATCACCGTGAGCAATTCAACGATGGTGAAAGCGCGANTGANCGGCCGGCGACCGGAGAGTGACATGCAAGGTTCCATGATTTTGAGCATACCGTAAGCCTCAAGGAGCTTAAAAAAAGTGCACTTAACCGACGCCCATTCCGACCAGGAATTCGGCATTGGAGTTGCTCTTCGCCAAGCGGCTTCGAAGCAGTTCCATGGCTTCGATCACCGAGAGGTCACTGACGACCTTGCGCAGCTTCCCGACCAATTCCATTTCACGTGGATCGAGCAGCAACTCTTCACGGCGGGTGCCTGACGCAGGAATATCGATCGCGGGCCAGACCCGCTTCTCAACCAACTTCCGGGTCAGGTGCAGTTCACTGTTACCGGTGCCCTTGAACTCTTCAAAGATCACTTCATCTGCTTTAGAACCCGTCTCCACCAAGGCTGTACCAATGATGGTGAGAGATCCACCGTCCTCGGTGTTTCGGGCCGAACCAAAGAACTTCTTCGGGCGAATCAAAGCGCCACTGTCGACACCACCGGTACCAATTTTCCCAGAACCAGCACCTGCGTTGTTGTAACCACGAGCGAGGCGGGTGATGGAATCGAGGAGCACCACCACGTGCCGGCCACATTCAACGCGGCGACGCGCGGTCTCCATGACCAACTCGGCCACCTGAATGTGACGCTTGGCGTCTTCATCGAAAGTACTGGCCACCACTTCAACCCGACCAGGAGTATTGCGNCGGAAATCTGTGACTTCTTCGGGACGCTCATCGATCAGCATCACCATGATGTCCACGTCATCGTGGTTGTCACAAATCGCGGCAGTCATCTTTTGCAGCAATACCGTTTTACCCGTCCGGGGTGGAGCAACGATGAGAGCGCGCTGTCCGAAACCCATGGGGGCAACAAGATCGACCACTCGAGTCTCAATAATGTCAGGCTGGGTTTCCAGCACAATTCGGCGGTCTGGGTGCAATGGCACCAAGTTTTCAAAGACCGGGAGTTCCACCGCTGTCTCGGCCGCGGCACCGTTGACGTGCACTACTTGNAGCAGGCTGAACCAACCTTGTTGGTCCTCCTCCGGGGCGAGTGCCCAACCTTCAATTTCCTGGCCCCGTCGAAGTTCCAACTCCTCGATGAATGCCGCCGAGACATGAACATCATCAGCAGAAGGCAAGAACGAGTACGCGATGGAGCGTAAGAACCCGTGGCCATCCGGCATGATGTCCAAGATGCCACTGACTTTGGCAAACCGATCTTTGCCGGCTGCAGACCGCATCAGTTCAAAAACCAATTTCGCGCGCGGCATCGTGTTGGCACCATCAATACTCAGCGCCTTTGCCTGTTCGATCAGATCCCGACTGCTCAACGCCTGCAAGGCCGCAAGCACTGGGCGCTCGGGCTGCTTCTTCTTTTTCAGCGCTGCTTCAAGTGCTTCAATACCTTCGGCCAAGGTGTCCTCGTCGGGGATCATTCCGGGCAGAATTTCCACCGTGGCTACGGCGGCGGCGGCGGCGCGATCGCCACTGGACTTCTTACGACGACGACGGCGGCGTTGGCCGGACTTTGGCGCTTCGGTTGACATGGATCAGGGTCCTGGAGCCACTTTTTCCCAGTGGCGAGAGAGACGGACAGAAAATGACATCTCGGAGCAGGAGCTTCGAAATCGAAGACACCATTATTCGGATGCAATCAGGTGAAGGAGGATGGTCTCAAGTTGCAAACGCAACTCATCAAGAGAGCCCTCGTTCAGGATGACATGATCTGCTTTCTGTCGCTTCACGTCAAGTGACCACTGAGCAGACTCCCGCCGATCGAGTTCGTCGCTGTCCCAGCCACGCTCTACGACACGGGCCAACCGAAGAGGCCTCGCTGCATCAATAAAGATGGTTTGGGCGCAATTCGCATCCATTTCCGCCTCAAACAGCAAAGGTGCTTCAATCACCAAGGCCCTGGTTGCCGGCGTGGCCTGGGTAAAACAGGCCTCTCGGAGCACATGGATTCGGGGATGAACCAAAGCCTCAAGCCGATCTCGTTCTCCAAGGTCGCCAAACACACGCCTGGCGACCGCTGGTCGACACACCGCCCCTTCGGCGTCCAAGATTTCAGTCCCCCACCAGCCCACAAGGGTCTCCACGACCTCAGAATCACGCAACACTTCGTGAGCATGCTCGTCCGAGCGGCTGACCACACACCCCAACGAACCCAAAAGGTCGCCGGCTGCAGATTTCCCAGCAGCGATGGCTCCGGTCAGTCCCAAGACTGGCGGCGCCAAGTCAGCCAACACTCCTGGTCCATGTGGTCCCATCCNGACCATCTTTGATCACGATCCCGGCCGCGATCAGTTCATCACGTATGGCATCAGCGGCCGCAAAATCGCGACCGGCCTTGGCCTCAGCCCGGGCGACCAGTTTTTCTTCGATGGCCGCTTCATCCATACCACCCGCAGCGCGAGCGGGTTCGCATCCCAGATCAAGGACACCCAGAACAGCATTCATTTTGTGCAAAGCTTTGAGGTCATCTCCCCAAGTTCCAGAAGCTTCCGCATCGCCAGAGGAGGCCGGTGTGAATTGAGCTTCGAAAGGGATGCCAGCCAAAGCGCCATTCAGCGCCGCAATCGCACCAGCTACGTTGAGATCATGGCCTATGGCTTCTGAGAATGCTTCGAGGGCCAACTCCACGGGACCAGGGCCCGGGCGTTCCATTGAAGCGTGACTGATCAGCCAAGCTTCCATGCGCTTCCAGCGCTCAATCATGCGTTGAGCATCTTTTAAACCTTGAAAAGTGAAGTTGGCGTTGCTGCGGTAGTGGGTACGCAGCAGCTCCAATCGGACNGCCGCTGGAGTCGCCCCGCGTTCGAGAAGATCCTCGAGCACGTAACAGGTGCCAGCACTCTTGGACATCTTCGCACCTTCAATCATCAAGAACCGGGTATGGAACCAATGACGGGCGAAGTACTCGCGACCAGTGAAGCATCGTGACTGAGCAATCTCGCACTCGTGATGGGGGAAGATGTTGTCTTCTCCTCCCGAGTGAATATCAATTTCTTCACCGAGCAATTCGATGGCCATGGTGCTGCACTCAATATGCCAACCTGGATACCCCTCCCCCCAAGGACTATCCCACCGCATCAAATGCTGACGGTCTGGCTTCCAAAGCATGAAATCAGCCGGGTGCTTTTTCACTTGTTGGGTCTGGCTATCGACGCGGCCCCCTTCGCCGGAGCGAATCGTGTCAAGGGTGTTCCCAGACAACTGACCGTAGTCGGGAAAAGATTGGGTATCGAAGTACACCACGCCATCTTCAGCGACATAAGCATGATTTCTTTCAATCAACCGCTGAATGAAGGCAATCATCTGCGGTATGTACTTTGTAGGCCGCGGCATTCTTTCTGGGAATTCCTCGGCATCGAAAACCACCCGAAGGCCGAGCGCTCTGGCATCGTCAAGGAAGCGTCCGGCAAAATAGTCGGCAATGGCGTACGGATCGTTGGCGTCAACCTCCACCCCCTCCGGGAGTGCACCTGACTTCTTGGCTTCTTTCAGCCGTACGGCTGCAACTTCCATCTTGTCCTGACCACCCCCATCGGCCGAACTGTCTTCGGTCATGTGACCGACATCCGTCATGTTCATGACGTGGATGACTTCATGGCCAAAGAACTCCAGTGTGCGACGGAGAAGGTCTGCATTCAAAAAGGATCGGAAGTTACCGATGTGGGCCACGTCGTAGACCGTTGGTCCACACGTGTAAAAGGTGATGGGCCCGGATGGGTTGCGCGTGCCCAGTGGTTCGGCCGTTCGGCTCAGCGAATTATGAAGCTTCAGCATCTTGGTGAGGTCCAAAGATCATCGTTGAAGAGATTCGAAAAACAGCTGAACCCTAAGCAACTTGACAGGAAAAGCATATCCAAATGGCTTTACGAAGGACAGTGATCTTCTGTCTATTGGTCACGGTTGGCTGGCTTCGGAGCAGGGTCGTGCCCATTCCGAATCGCATGAAGTTTCATTGCCACCAAATCGTCGTACGCGCCAATGAACCTGCAGAAATGGAACCCAACAAAGCCATCCAAGAAGCCCAATCGAAAGATATACATGTAGATGAAGCGAAGGATCCCTGGTGCTGGGACTCGAGCCAAAATATTCCTCTTGGCCCAGCGGCGTCTTCGAGCGGAGGGTTCAACCACCTCTGACTCAGCGATGGACTGGGACAGCTCGCGGGACAGCGCGTACGCCTCAAGAGTGGAGTATCGGTTGTGCTTCGCCGCATAGTGCTCCAAGCCCCGTCGATCATCATGAAGCATCGGGGTTTCAATACGCCCCACCTTGCCATCCAATACGAGATGTTCGTGGACTTCCCGGTCTTCATAACGGCCTCGCCCACTCTTCATGAGTCGAAGGTGATACGACGGGAAGTACCCACAGTGGCGAATGGGTTTCCCAATAAACCAAGTCAGACGGTTGATGTAGAACCCTGATTCTTCAACTTGATCGGGAGGGCGGTCAGATATTGCCGTCAGTTCCGCTCGAAGATCTTCTGGAACAACCTCATCGGCGTCGAGAATAAGGGTCCAAGGCGCAGAAAAATCCAGTTCAGACAGGGCCCAGTTTCGCTGCCTTGCATAACCAGGCCAATCATGGTGCACAACTTCTGCCCCCAAGGATTGAGCGATGTCTTGGGTTCCATCTGTGGATCCTGAGTCAACCACATAAATTTTGCGCACCCAACCCTGCAGGCTCTGCAAGCAGTGCGTGATGTTCTGCGATTCGTTGTGCGCAATAATCAATACGTCGATGTTCCCGTTCATGGCAGAGCTCGCTTTCGCAGCACTTTGGCAGGGTTGCCACCAACCACATCAGAAGGTCCAACGTCTTTCACCAACACAGCTCGGGCCAAAGCCACGGCTTCTTCGCCTACCGTCACCCCAGGACCAACAAATACGTCACCCGCGAGCCACGCTCCACGATGAATATTGATGGGAGCGGTAACGAGTGGGTGCTCAGGATCATCAAAATCATGGCTGGCCGTACAAAGCCAGGTGCCTTGGCTGATAGTTGCGCCTTCACCGATCTCCACCACTGCTGGGTTGTAAACCTCAACGCGTTCTGCCAAGCAGGACTTCGCGTGCATAATCAGTTGAGCCGGGTGCCAAATACGAACCCCAGGGTAAATCCTGGCGGTCGAATGAAGCTTCGCCCCAAAGCATCTGAGTACAAATCGCCGCCACGCGTGGAATGGACGCGGTGAGACCGTGATCAAGATGGAACAAACTTTCCAGACTTGCCGAGAGAGACGTTGTGACATCGGAAAACTGCTTTTCGCATGACCTCCGCGATCAACGCCCCGTGATGTATGTGTCATCTTGTTGCTTGCCATCATTCAGCCCCATTCTGTTCTGAATCGTTAACAACACTGTGAAGCAAGCGCTCCCAAGCCGCGCACCTGTGCACAGCGGCGTGAGTACGAACCAACGCATCTCGCCCCGCGTTACCTTGCGACTGAAGCAACTGTGGATTCTCTGCATAACATTGAATGGCCTCTACCAAGGCCCCAACATCCCCCTGGTCGATGGTGGCGCCGCAGCCTTCCTCGTCAATAACGCGGGCAATCTCACTTTGAGAAGATCCAATAAAGAGAGCCGGTCTCCCGGCCGCCAAGACACCAAAAAGTTTGCAAGGGACCATGACCCCTTCGGCCCCGGTCAACAAACTGATCAAGTGGCAGTCGCCCGCGCTGAGCAGTTCATCCAGTTGTTCACGTGGCTGGTACGGCGCCAAAACGGCATTGGCAAGACCAGCGTCACGAACGAAGGCCTCCACAGTGCTCTTCTTTTTCCCTCCACCCACAAACGCAAATCGAATTCGGTCGTCCTCCGCCAGGCACTCTGCCGCGGCAAGAAATGTCTCAACGTCGTGGCCCAGTCCAAAATTCCCGGAGTACATCACCAGCAGACGATCGCCAATGCCCCATTCTTCTCGGTAACGATTGGTTGACCGTGGAACCGGCTTTACTTCTTCAGAATCGGTCCAAACACCAATGATGTGGACGCGTTCTGGGTCTATTGACTTTCGCAAGATGCGCTCATGCATGCAACGACCGAGAGCCACCACCGCATCAGATTTTCGCAAGCAGAATCGATTGATTGACTCGAAAAATTTGGTCGCCAAAGATCCTTCGTTCATGACACCACATGCGACCGGAACATCGGGGTAAAGGTCCATAACCCAGTACACCATTTTCGTCCCTTTAACGCAACGTAGGAACCAACCCAATAGAGAAATAAATGGCGGCGTGGTGAAACAAATTGAGACGTCGTGCCTTCGGAGAATCAAAGCTTTCACGGCTGCGGCAAAATAGAAATAANCAAAATCAAAAAGCCGGGCCACGATGGATGACTTGCCGAANAAGCTGCGACCGACGCGGTGCACCTTGATTCCGTCAATCTCTTCANAGGCGGGAAGTGCGGCNCCCTTCTGTCCATACAGTGCCCGAGAAGCGATGATCGACACCTCGTGTCCGGATGCCACCAGTGAACGGCTCAAGTCATGCGCATGCTGCGCTGTCGCTGCAACATCTGGGCAAAAGACTTGATTGATCATCAAAACGCGCAACGACCGCTCCTTATGCTCGACCGCCACCGGAAACCACGGCGTCACGATGCTCTTCGTACCAAGCAATCGTGCGCTTCAATCCATCCTCAAAACCGACTTGGGCTTTCCAATCCAGCCGCTCCTGAGCGCGGGAGACATCAAGACACCGTCGGGGTTGCCCGTCTGGTTTGCTGCTGTCCCAGCGGATCTCCCCTTGGAAGTTTGTCAGTTTGACAATAAGTTCGACCAGATCCTTGATGGTGATTTCCATGTTGGTGCCGAGGTTCACTGGAATTGGCTCATCGAGAACCTCAGTGGCCCGCACCACCCCCTCGGCCGCGTCTTCGACATAAAGAAATTCTCGTGAAGCCGACCCGGTGCCCCAACATTCAATGTGATCTTGCCCCGAATCACGAGCTTCCACACACTTCCGGATCAAGGCCGGGATCACGTGGCTGGTGTGAAGATCAAAGTTGTCCCAAGGGCCATACAAGTTCACCGGGAGCAAATACGCCCCTGAAAGTCCGTATTGCCTTTGGTACGCATCCAGCATGACCATGGCTGCTTTTTTGGCCACCCCGTATGGAGCGTTGGTTTCTTCTGGATACCCCTCCCAAAGATCTGATTCTTTAAAAGGAACAGGGGTGTGCTTGGGGTAAGCGCAAATTGTGCCGACCTGAACAAACTTCGGGAGGTCAATCCGACGCGCATGTTCAATGAGGTGCAAGGCCATAGCCATGTTGGCATAGAAATACCGTCCAGGATTGTCCCGATTCGCCCCGATCCCCCCGACTTCGGCAGCCAAATGAATGACCACATCTGGCTTTGCCGTGGCGTACAAGCGTTCCACAGCGGATTCGGTGGTTAGATCAAATTCCGCTCTCCGCGGCACAATCACTTCTGCAGCACCCCGTTGAGCCACTTTGTCGCAGACGAAGCGACCCATGAAGCCGGCCCCCCCGGTGACCACCACGCGTTTGTTCTTCAAATCGAAAGACATCGTTTCTGTATCGGCATGCCACGGGGCTTGGTTCTCTCGGAACCCAAGAAATCGATCATTGCGGGCGAAAGAAATTTGGAAAACTTCCGTGCCAAGTCTGGACCCAATCTGGTCGATGGTTGATGCTACNGACCATCCGTTCACCCAGAAAGACCCCAAATGAGCGATCGCATTGCATTCATCACAGGTATCACCGGCCAAGATGGTTCTTACCTTGCCGAACTTCTGCTGAGCAAGGGGTATGAAGTCCACGGCCTGATCCGTCGGGCTTCGAGCTTCAACACCGGCCGTATCGATCACGTGTACCAAGACCCCCACCACAAGGGCCAAAAGCTGCACCTCCACTATGGAGATCTAACCGACGCTGGCAACTTGCAGAACCTTTTGACCCGCATCAAGCCCAGCGAGGTCTACAACCTNGGTGCCCAGTCTCATGTCCGCGTGTCATTTGATATGCCGGTGTACACCGTGGANACCGTGGCCATGGGACCCATCAAACTTCTGGAAGCCATCCGTGTGTACCAGGACGAAAGTGGTGAGCAGATCCGTTTCTACCAAGCATCTTCATCTGAAATGTTTGGTCTGGTGCAAGAAGTCCCCCAACGCGAAAGCACCCCCTTCTACCCGCGCTCTCCGTACGGTTGCGCCAAAGTGTTTGGGCACTGGATCACCGTCAATTACCGCGAGTCGTATGACATGCACGCCTCATGTGGCATCTTGTTCAACCACGAGTCCCCACGACGAGGTGAAACATTTGTCACAAGAAAAATTACCCGGGCTGTTGGACGCATCAAGCTGGGCCTGCAGGACAAATTGTTCCTTGGCAACCTCGACGCGCAGCGGGACTGGGGATTTGCCGGGGATTACGTCGAAGCCATGTGGCGCATGCTTCAGCAAGACCAACCAGACGATTACGTGGTCGCCACCGGGAAAATGATTCCCGTTCGACGCTTCTGCGAGCTGGCTTTCGAGCACGTTGGCTTGGACTACACCGACTTTGTTGAAATTGATCCCCGGTACTTCCGACCAGCCGAAGTGGAGCAGCTTCTCGGCGATCCCACCAAGGCGAAAAATCAACTTGGCTGGGAACCAGAAACCAGTGTCGAACAATTGGCCGGCATGATGGTCGATCACGATTTGGAACTGGCATCACGCGAAAAGACNCTTCGAGATGCTGGGCACAAACTCCCAGAATCCAGCGGACACGACCAGTAAAGCTCCCCGAGGGTTCTGACTTGTTCAAGCCCACCTGTCTTGATCAAGCGGTGCGGCTGAGGCTGCCGTCATCTTGCTCATCGCCCTCGACAAGCTTTTGGTTGAGCATGCTCCATGTTTCGTGCTCAAATTCGACCAGACGTCGCGCCTCATCAAGCTTGGTGTGACATCGCTCCACGCGAGCTTCGACCAACAGTCGATGGAGATAGGCATACAGATGGCGCATCTGGCTGGCCAGCTCTGAACCACCGTCCTCACTGATGCCAGATTCGAGCTCTTCGGCAATGGCCCGAGCTTTGGCAAATGCTTCCAACGCCACTGCGATTTGAGAATCGTGGAGCGCCACGCCAGCTTCGTCGATCCGGCGCATGAGCCCATCCAACAACATGAGTCGAAGATCGATCGGTGATGCATTCATCACACGTTCTCGAAGCCAATGTCGTTGAGCTGCAGAATTGTTCACATTCTTCCATCGGCCTCAGACCAGTCCCAACGTGAACCTTCCATGAGACCAAGCTGGCCTTCGCCGATCGAAGAAATTATCCCGGTGAACCTTGGGGCAACACCACCAGTCCAGCCAACGCGTTTGATTGGCTTTGCAGGCGGGACAGTGTTTGTTCCATGACATAGAACTCTCGCAGCAATCGCTCCCGCTCCGCTTGGATCCGGGTCTGAAGGGCGGCAATCGAATCATCGTTGCGTTGCAGCCGATCGGTGATGCCATCTTGAATGGTCTGCAAGCGGCCATCAGGGGAAAGCCAACTCTCCAACAAAGCGTCAAGCCGAGGTCCGAGTCCCTCGACAGNTGATGTCTCACCATCCGACTCGGCAGAGTCTTCTTCAAGCGTGGCCGACAACAGTGCCTCCACGCCTTCGCGGTCAACAGCCAGTGCTTCGGTGAAAGCTTCGGTCTCAAAAGAAAGCCGGCCCTCACCATCGATTGACACACCTATGTCTTGAAGCGATCTGTAGGGACCGGACAGCCCATCCACATCTTGGGTCACAATTCGAGTCAACTCCGAGACAAAGCTCCGCAAGCTGGCGTTGCCATACAGCGTGCCTTTTTTCAGAGATTCACTGTCATAAGAGTCGTATTGATCTGATTTGTCCCGCAAACCGTTGTACGCGTCGACCAAAGCTTGCAGACCCTCTGACAAAGAACTGTCATCTCGCTCGATGGTCAACGTTGATTGTTCGTCTGAGGCGGCCAACAAATCGATGGTGACGCCTTCAATCACTCCCGACAGCGTGTTTGATCCGCTGGTGACCAAAAATCCACCACCCAGCGACCCGGCACCGAACAAAATTTTGGCATCCTGGCCACGCTGAATCGGGTCCAGTTGAAATTGGGGTGCAGAGCCATCACTCAGAAGATCCATAACCAGATCTCCACCAGCACCCGCCACATCGCTGGTCAGGGACAGTCGCCAAGGAGACAAACCACCAACATTGACCAAGCCCGCCTGGACGGGTGTACCACTGGCATCAATTTTTTCAACCAGGGCCTCCAACGTGTCTGAGGGATCCAAGTCGATGACATATTCCCAACGTCCCTCGAGAGCCGCTCCGATTTCCTTGGCAGAACCAACCAACCCCAAATCACTGGCCGCCGAGCCGGACAACGCATCAACTTGAATGGTGCGAAACGATGACGATCCGTCTGGAGGTTGATCCACCAACTCAATGCCGTCACCCGTGGCGTTGACCTGAGCAACCAAAGCCAAACCCTTGGAATTGATTTCATCCAACAGGTCTTGAATCGTCTGCTCGGACCCGTCTAAATCCACCACCGCAGTACCACCTAGGCCATCGGTGATCTGAAAGGTGCCGGTACCAATACCCTGGCCTTGGGACAAGGTGGACAGTTTGGTCGCAGACCCAACCCATGCCCGTTGCAAGTTGAAGCCGTTGGCCACGCCATTGCTGTTTCGATTGGCAGCGGTCCATCCCAAGTTGTCAGCAAGTTCACCACTGACCTCAATATTGTTGAAGCCGGAGGTATCGACCAATTGCAAGCCATTGCCCTGAGCGTTGAGCTCGACCCGCGCTGATACAAACTGGTTGCTCAACTGTTGATTGATCACGGCCATCAGCGCGCCCACCGAACCGAGAACTTCAGCCGGGGCGACGATTGGAGTTGTGGTCGAATTTCCAAAGCCATCGGTGACCGAAAATGACCCTGCAAACAGTGCTGATGGATCGCCACTCAAAGAAGAAATAAGCACCCCATCCAAGCCNCCCAGGACACGATCGCCGACCAAGTATTGAGCGTCTGAATTCCCGGAAAAGCCAAGATCTTCGGCAGCGTCCCCCGTGACCTCGAAAGTCAAAGAGGGGTCGGTTGATTCAAGCATCAAACCAAATCCTGTTGACGCACTGATGCCACCGGGGGCCGCTTCCCAGTTCAATCGAAGTTCAACCGCGCCAGAAGTAGCGTCACTGATCCTTGCTTGCACCTCGGCCAAAGTGGTGGCCGCCGATATGTCTCCNGTCGGACCCAAATCAACCGTGATCGCGGGTGACCCATCAGACAGTTGGATCGTGAGGTCAGGCAACCCACCATCTTGAATTCGAATGCCCAGGCCATCACGCAACACTCCCAAATCAGTGTTCCCCGCAAGCGACCAGATCAGTTCACCCTCTATCGAATTGCCAGCAATTGATGATGAGATCCCCAAGTCCTCAGCAGTGTTGGAACCATTGAAGCCTCGAACAGAAAACGTTCCAGATCCCCCAGAGGTGTCCAAGAGGTTCAAACTTCCAGATTGCAAACTGGCTTCAACGCCAATGCCCGCTGCGTTGATCGCATCAACAACTTCACCAATGGTGGCGGCTTGGCTAAGGTCTACCACCGCCTCAGTTCCGGAGCGATTGGTGACCACGATGGAACCGCGCTCGATGCCAAATCCTCCGTTGAGTTGAGACAATTCGACATCGTCACGAAGTCGGCCCTCACCCAATTCAAAAGACAATTGAGTCAGGCCAAGAGCAGTCTGGTCTTGCGTTGCCACACCACCCGAAAGGACCTGGGAGGTAGAAACCAACCGTGACACCAACAGGTCCCAAGACCCAGTCGAAGCGGCACTGTTGGCGGTGGCCGACAGGAGATTGGGATTGGAAGAAGAAACCTGTTTGGAGGCAAACAGCGAGGACGTCAGACCGGACGCTGCAGATCGAATGCTTTCCAGCTGGAGTCCAATATCTGAGAAGGCGGCCTGCTCGGCTGAAAATTCTGCAGAGCGACCTTGAAGTCGCAGCAAAGCGCTGTTCCGGAACGCCAGTTGGGCCGAGACGAGCGCATTGAAGTCGTATCCGCTAATCAGCCCAATTCCCGCACTTGCACCTGACATGTTGTGGCACCAAATTCCTAAAGCAAGACCAAGCGATGGCAAGTCTGGCATGGCCGCCAAACAACCGCCTTGCAACGGCCGAATGAAACACGTCCAGCTCCGCCGAAACCGTTCTTTACATAGTGCAATCGGCGTTCCAGCCGGATTGACTTGACCTGCAGGCCCTCAAGCGGGCCAAGGACGGCGATTCTTGCGCCTCAGCCAGAAATGCTCAAAATCCACACCCTGGCAGCTCGCACATGTTCAGCCCACGCAAGAGATGGACTTCTGGGGTTTTCAGCGTGTTTTCGGAGCGTATCGATCAAATATGCTCTCAACCAACGACAGGGCCAAAACTATTTCGCCGCCATATCGAGAAAGATCGCCGCACGATCGTAAAAAAAGGGGCGGAACTCCGCCCCTTTACCATCCGTGCGTCGGATCCCCACATCCGACACAACCCCGCGAGATACCCAGAGGAGTCAGTCTGGGCGTCCCGTTGCTGTGTAATGCCCCCGCCGGACCCGCTCAAAGCGATCTGGGTGGGCAATCAACGTCTGGTTCACAATCGTACGGAAGTTCGGACTTGTGGTCTGGTAGCCATGGGCCTGGACCGCAGCAGCGGCGGCAGTCACAGAGAGTGTCTCAGCAGACAGCACCTCAACCAAGGCTTCCGCCAAGCACTGTTCATTTTGGATGCGTTGCTGGACCCTGCGATAGCCCGATTGCATCGCTCGGTGCGCTTCTTCACCTCCGGGGCCACCCGTGTGCGCAAGCAACTTCTCATCCACTTCTTGCAATTCACGCACGAGTGCTTCGCGACGGGATTGAAGGTCCTTGATCCGCACTTGCAACTCCTGCTGGAGCTCCCCCAGCGATGCACGAGAAAGGTCATGGCCCACCTCAATGGTGGCCGTGGGCTTCTGGTCCTGTTGCGATCGCGAGCCTGGCATAGCCATCCTCCCAGCGATCCCATCCACCCAAGGACAGGTCGCAAAACATCCACTGGCCCCGATCAAATCGGACCACTCATACACCCAACGGATCCCCCCGTTGGCATTCCCGGACGTCCGAGAACTTCTTTTAACTTATGTACAGTTTCACGCTGCGCGAAGTATGTTTTTTAGGATTTTTTGACTTTTATCCGTGTCACATCTTTTTGCTGTAGCCCAGTTTCTGGCAGAGGTCATCCAGCCGATCCAAGCTGCTGAAATCCAAAGACAACGTGCCACTCTCACCGGATTTTCTCATCCGAATGGTGGCTCGGGTCCCCAAGTGCTCCGTAAGTTTGGAGGCCAAATCCTGGGCCGCGAGTGTGGTTCGTGATCCCGAAGACGATTCAGAGGCACTTTGTGGGGTTTGGTCCGTTGTGCCTCCGGCATGGACCATGGACTCCAGTCTCCGAACCGACCACCCTTCCCGGGCACATTTTTCAGCAAGTTGGCGGCGACGAATGGTGTTGGATTCCCCCAGCAAGGCACGACCATGGCCCATGTCCAACTGCCCGTGGCGAAGCAGCATTTGAATCGGCCCATCCAAGTCCAACAATCGGAGATGGTTGGAGATCGTTGAGCGATTCAGCCCCACCACCTCAGCAATTTGTTCGTGCGTCATTCCGAAAGATTCCGCGAGAGTTGCGAAGCCTTGGGCACGCTCCATGGGATTGAGTTCTTCCCGCTGAATGTTCTCGATCAGGGCGAGTTCCGCAATTTCTTGGGCCCCCAATGTGCGGACCAGCACGGGAACCTCCTGAATGCCAACTTCCTGGGCAGCCCGCCACCGACGCTCCCCAGCAACGATTTCAAACCCCTCACCGCTTGACACAGCAACGATGGGTTGCATCATCCCGGACCGCTTCAGAGAAGCGCCTAGGGATTTCAGAGCCTTCGGCTCAAATCGCGTTCTTGGCTGCTTTGGATTTGGCGTAAGTCTTTCCACGGCAACCATTTGCAGGTCTGCTGAATTCTGGGATGGGCCCGTTTGTGGAGAATATCTCGACCCTGCCGGTGGATCTCCCCCTCCGTGTTTGGGCGGCACCACGGACTCAGAATTGGGCTCAACCGCAGCCTGAGCAAGCGGGGCAGGGCGAGCCATCCCCATCAGACTGTCCAGTCCCCGGCCGAGCCTTTTCTTGGATTCGTTTGATTTTGCCACCGTTGAACCTCCTGCCAAGCGTGCCGCCATCCTGGCGTCTTACGGCGCACTGTAGCTTGATTGCTCAGGACCTGTTCAATGGTTCTGACCCACAGGGCAACACCAGATTCCAAGCCGGATTCTGGATGTTCCACGTGGAACATTGGATCAGGATTTTGAGTGGCTGGCAGCAACTGCTGCTGTCGATCAGCTGGACGGATCTTGGGGCAAGGCCCACATGGTGGACTGCGAGCCATACAGGGCCACACGNTCACCTTCGATGAAATCAACCCCCTGGGCCGGTGTCTGGATCCGCAGAACACCCTCGAGAGGGAACTCGCCTTCAACCGCCAGGCTTGTCGTTGCCCCGAAAAATTGGGTGTCCAAGACTCGTGCATGCCCCAGTGGAATCAGATCGGCATCAACAGACGATTTGGACTCTGAATCAACCTGCACAGGATGGAGGTCGGCCGGTCGAATCATCAATGGGACGGCCGCACCTGGTCGGGCTTGAGTTGGGGTGAGGGCATGTTCCACGTGGAACTTCGGTTGATCCGCAGCCAATCGGACCCGGGCAAATTGGTCANCCAGATCAACCAACTCAGCCAAAAGCAGATTGGCTTCCCCAAGGAATTCAGCAACAAATTTCGAGGCTGGTTTCCGATAACTCTTGACGGGGGTGTCGCACTGCTGCACTTGGCCCGCGTTCAGGACCGCCATGCGGTCCGACATGCTCAAAGCTTCGTCTTGGTCGTGGGTCACGTAAATGGCTGTGGTGCCACTTTGCTTGCAGATGCGCCGGATTTCGCGACGCATCTCAATACGCAGCTTGGCATCAAGGTTGCTCAGAGGCTCGTCCAGCAACAGGAGGTTGGGCCGGATCACCAAAGCCCGGGCCAACGCAACGCGTTGCTGTTGCCCTCCAGAAAGAGCGTTGGGNTTACGATCCCCCATTCCTGTAAGCCCAGTCATTTCAATGACTTCGGATACNCGACTGTCAATTTCCTCCTTGGCCACTTTCCGCATTTTGAGCCCAAAGCTGATGTTCTCCNCAACGGTCATGTGCGGCCAAAGGGCATACCCCTGGAACACCATGCCGATGTCACGTTGGTTTGGCGCCAGGGCCGTGACATCCTCGGATCCGAATCGAATTTGACCAGAGTCTGGGGTGGTGAAGCCGGCCAGCATCCGCAGCAGGGTGGTCTTGCCACATCCTGAAGGGCCGACCAGGAAAAACATCTCGCCTGAATTCACCGTGAGGGAAATACCGTCCACGGCACGGGTCGAGCCAAAGGTTTTCACCAAGCCATCAATATGGATGTCAGTCACATCACGAACAGTACCCAACTCAACGTCGGCCGTCGTACAGTTGGAGCACTGTGACTGCAAAAAGCTCCCACCACCGATTGCAGGCTGCTTCCGCCATACGAGATCGACGTCAGCGTCCACTCGGATCCACAATCGGTGGGGTCTTGCAGCACATGGTCCAGCGCTTTGAAAAAGCGAGTGAAGGACAAGATGAAATCCGCCAGATCCTGACAAGCCACCTGCCGGGGCGTATTCCACTCGACACCATCAAAGAGATTCGAGTCCGAGGACGTCTGGTCCAACTCGTGGTTCCCGATCATGGATTTAAATTTCATGTCGACCGATGGGTGCGTGCTGAGGGTTTGAACGTGATCCGAAAGAACGCACAGCGTTCCATCAGTTCGGTCAAAGTTCTTTCACGTTGAAGTGTGTCCACATTCTGGAATCAGCTCCAGCAACGCGGGGGGGATCGGGCTGGGCCGCCAATTCCGATTCAGGCAAACCAGTTCCGTGTGGGCGCGTGCGATCACCCTGTCATCAACCTGCAACACATAGGAGTGCCGCATCCTTGTTGATGTTCGACTGGTGAGCCACAGCTTCACATCAACACACTCGTCATGGTGCGCAGGCGCTTCGTAGACCACCGAGCATTCTCGTACCGCAAGCCACCAACCTTGGTCCTCGAGTTTGGTGTACGGCAACCCCAACGATCGACACCAGTCCGAGCGTGCATTCCCAAGCCACTGAACGTGCACCGCGTGGTGGACCACACCCATAGGGTCACACTCGTGATAAGCAACCCGGGTGCGCCAAGTGTGCGTTGGGGTCCCGATTGGTGGGGATGATTCAGCCATCATTGGTACAGGTTCTTGTGCCTTTGAGGATTCCGCAAGGGGCACAAATCCAACTGTGTTTATTTTCCAATACAGAACGATGAAAACACGCGGTCGAAAACAGCTTCTGGATCACGATTGCCCAAGACTTCGTCAAGAGCACGACGGGCCAACAACAAAGCTTCACACACCAACTCATCGGGACAGATTTCTTGTCGAGCGAGTTCTCGGGCGTCACACAAAGACCTTATGGCTTGGTCGATCGTCGACCAGTGCGATTCTCGAAGCGCCACACCATCGGTCTTTTGCTCTTCGAAGCCCATCAACTTGTCCAATATCTGTGCCCTCAGTTGATTGATGCCGTATCCCGTGTGAGCCGACACCCCAACGTTAAAACAATCTGATGGTTGTTCTCGATCTGGTTCGTCCATCTTGGTGTGGACTCGGATCACTCGAGGGTCTTCCGTCCATGCCACAGACTTTTCTCCATAGACCTGACAAGAAAGAATCACGTTGGCCGAGGACAACGCCTCATGGTGCTGCTGAGATGCTTGCTCTGACAAACGAACTGAACCAAGATCCACCCCGTGCTTCTCGTCAAAGACGCCTGGACTNTCAACCAACACCGCGTCCAAGGCGCCGCCCGGAGCGTCAAACACCCATGGTGTTGCGACGAGGTCACGGGTGGTTCCCTCAATCGGTGCGGTCAAAAATCGGTCTCCGGAAAGCAGCGCGTTGCACAGAGTGCTCTTCCCCGCGTTGGGTGGACCCACAACCATGATTCGAGGTGGACCTTGGAACCGCTCCAGGGGAACACCACGCTCGCGGAGCAAACGCAGGGCCTTCAAAATCTCAGAGAGCGTGGATTGAACTTCTTCGGTTGGAAGAAACCGGACATCTTCCTGATCGGAAAAATCAATGCCGGCTTCCAATGCCGCCAGAAGATCCAAAATCTGCTCACGCAAATTCTTAATTCGTTCTCCCGGTCCTCCGGCCAGAAGACGGTGGGCCGCTCGAACCGCAGCAGTGTGTTCGGCTGAAACCAGCAACCCTACGCCTTCGGCTTGGGTCAAATCCATACGCCCNAGCATCCAGGCTCGAGCGGTGAATTCGCCGGGGGATGCCAACCTTGCTCCGTACTCTGCACTCCCTTCAAGCAGTTGGTTCAAAGCCCGATGCAGTAACTCTGAATTTCCAGGAAGCCAAAGTTCAACCACCGGCTGCCCGAGAGGGCCACGATCTGCAGTGAAGAGAATGGCCAACGCCGGGAAGCTGAACAACTCCGGAAAGGTACGAACCGAAAAAACACCTGCGATGTCAGGCAGTGGAGACTCGAGGATGCTGTTGGCCAGCCCCGCTGCATTGGGACCGGCGATTCGAATCATGCCACGTGCAGACTGACCTGGTGGTGTTGCAACCGCAAGAATGGTTGATTCAAGATCCACAATTAGCGGCGGGGGGGACGCCTTGTCTCGCGATCATCCTGCTTCTTCCGAGTGTCACGCCGACGCTCGTATCGAGACATGGCTCGGGAATAGGCCCGACTTTGATCTCCAGAACCTCCACCGTTTCCGCCTCCGCGTGACCCAGCGGGCTTGGGTGGGGGATCCGAATCGAGATCCATGGTGTCCACCTTCTTACGAATCCATCGACTTTCCAAAATACCAATGGTGCTGGAGGTCACGATGTACAACGTAAGTCCTGACGGAGCGCCGTACAAAAACAATGGGAAGGTCAGCACCAACATCCAGCGCATGATCTTCTGCATCTGCTCTTGTTCGGGCGTTTGGGTGCCCGTGGCGGGAGGCGTCATGTATTTCTGCTGCAGATAGAAGATCAGACCCATCATCAATGGAAGACCATTGATACCCGTCAGTCGGAACAAAAGCACTTGCACAGGTTCAGTGAACGTGGCAAACATGTGGTCTTGGTCAGAAAGATCGGCGAGGAAGCCCCAGCCATCACCGGTCAGCGATTGGAACACGCCAAAGAAAGCAGGCTCGTGCCGCATCTCCACGGCCAAATACAAACCCGCATACAGCGCGATCCATACCGGGGTCTGAAGGAACATGGGCAAACAACCCAACATGTGCAGCGGGTTGACCCCCTTCTCGCGGAACAGCCGTGCTTGCTCTTGTTGCAAACGCTTCGCATCTCCGGCATAACGCTTTTGCAAAACGTCCATCTCCGGCTTGACCTTGGCCATGCGGCGGCTGAACCGTTGCATGTTGATCTGTGAGCGTCGAACGATTGGGTGCAACAACAGACGAACCGTCACCACCAAGAACACAATGGCCACCGCCCAATCGCCCACGACGCCGTGCAGTGCTCCGAGATACGAAAGCAGCAAACTGGCCAACCATTGGAACGTGCAGAAGGTGCAAAAACCACCCATGGAATAGACCACAAGTCTGTCCAATTGAAGCCCTTGAACCGTACTGGCTTCAAGCAATTGGGAACGGTCTTGGGGTCCCGCCCAAATACGGAATGAAGTGGTTCGGTTTTGACCTGCATCCAGGCGAGTAACCGAAGTTCGAGTGGTCACGAGGATTTGCTGGTCGTCCTCTCCACCGTCATTGGTTGCGATCGGTGTCACCCGAATGCGGCGGATTTGATCTTCCAAACTGGGACGCTTTGCGGTTTCGGCCGGCATCATGGCCAGAGCGAAATACCGGTTTGTGGCCGCCAGCCAGCCAATGTTCGAGCCTTGGTTGGGCATCCAAAAGTCAACAGCCTCGCCTCCCGCCAGACTTTCGCGAGATTCATCAACTGCCGAAGGACGAACCACCCGGGAGCCAGAATCCAAAACCCCGGCCCGCAGGGTTCGGCGATCCATGTAGCGAGCTGCATCCACCCGGAGTTGACTTGGGGCAACGGTGTTGAGAGCGACCTCCAATGTCTGGTTGCTCAAATTCTCGATGTCGGTTTCCACATCAAAGTGGTAGCCATCTAAGGGATAGAAAGACCGCGTGAGGCGAAGCACTGGGACCCGTGCATCCTCAGGACCAGCTTCAACCGTGGCCACGGCGGTCACCACACCTTGTTCGTCACGTGAGGATGACCAAGCCGGAATTTCGCCCCACAACGGAACCGGGGCTCCATTTAATTGCAGTTCAAAAACCGACAATTGCGGCAANAGGATCTCGGTTGCAGGCAAGGGGTACCGAATGGCCTCTGCCANCAAATAATGGGCGTCCTCGGGAAGATCCTCACCAGCTTCGGCCGCCCTCAGATCGCTTGCTTTCTCGTATTCATCAGACAGTCGTATTTCCACGACCCCGCCGCCTCCGGCATCGAGGGTCACACGAGCTGTGCCGGCATCCTTCAGAGAGCCAATCTGAAAAGCAGACTCCGTATTGACTCCCGGTCGGTACGTGGGTTTGACCAAAGGTTCAACCGAAACCGTGCTGGCGGCCTCAAGTGTGTTGGTAGGGGCCGTCGAAGGTGAGGATTCCATCGACTCTTGGGTGGACGGATCAACCAGATTGGGCTGAGGTTCGGAAACGGTTTCGATCGGTACGGGACCGGTCGGAGCGTTTTGACCGCCAGCAATAAAAAGGACCAGCAAACTGGTGGCCACAGCAAGCACTGCCGCCGTTACAAGCTTTCTCCGGGTGGATTGTTCCAACTTCAACGTCCTTCGCGCAAGCGTTCGCCCAGCCAATCGGCGAGTTCGGGTTCCGCAATAATCTTGGCCGCTACAGCTTCGATGTCGTAGGGCTCTCGAATGAATTCGAGTGTGGTTTTGTCTTCACCTTCGGTGGTTTCCAAAATGGCATAGGACGCACGCGAGTCACCATCACGGGGCTGCCCCNCCGAGCCAGGATTGAAAATCAACTGCTCATCGGTCGGAAGCGTCCACGGCCCTTCGCCAAGTTCCTCGGGGGAGTAGAACTCTGGCTCGGCGGTGAATACGCCCGGAACATGAGTGTGCCCCTGCATGCCGTACCGGGGCACCCGGGCGAAGATTTGTTCAAACTTTCTGGTCCCAGATTGAACATCCTCTGGGAACAAATATTCATTGATTGGCTTTCGGGGCGTGCCATGAACCGCCAAGAAGTCTCCTTCTTGAACGCGGACGCGAAGCCTTCCCAGCAATTCCCAACGGGCACGGCGCTGATCCGCATCCGTGACTGCTTCCAATTGCTTCCGGGTCCAATACGCCGCTCGTTCCGCCACCTCGTTGAAATTGGTGGGCTCGTACAACGCGGCCAAATCGTGGTTGCCAAGCAAACACCATTCGCAACGTTCGGCCACCAAATCAACACATTCAACCGGGTTCGGGCCGTAACCGAGCACATCACCCAAACAGACAATGCGATCAACTCCGCGCTGATCGATGCTGTCGAGCACCACTTGCAACGCCTCAAGGTTGCCATGAATGTCACTGATGACTGCGGTTCGCATGCGTAGAAAGAGAGGATACCGCATGCCGGACGTCGTGGGTCCGCTAGTGTGGAGGCATGACTGAAGATCAGACTCCCTGCGAAGATCCGATCGTTTGCTTCTGCTACCGGGTCTCCCGAGCCAAGGTGGCCGCCTTTTTGCGGAAAAAAAAACCAGTCGTGGCCAGCCAAATCTCTGAATGCGATGGTGCCGGTACGGGGTGTGGCTGGTGTCGAAGACTTCTGGAGGACATGCATGCGAGCCACCAGGCCGGGGGAGACCCTGGCCAAGACCTCAACCAGGAGGCCAACGAGGCCGCTCGACGGACTTGGCGCTCGGAACCTTCCTGAAATGTTGCCTCAGCCCCAGATGGGGGTATCCTCTTTCTGTGCGACGAATGCAGATTGGGCCCAGCGGTGGCACCAGCGTTTGTTGACCCCGTGGACGACTGCCTNATGCACGCCGATTCCAGCGCTTCCGAAGGAAGCCAGACCGAGCCGGTCACGACCGGCGATGAACCTCCTGAACCGTTCCACCTGCTGACTCCAGCCGGGTTTGTTCCTGCGGACCATCAATGGCTTTCCGACCACCTTGGACAGATTTTGGGGCACCTTCCGTCTGAAGTGGAGCAAATCAATATTCGGCTGCTTGACGACGCTGGGATGTCCGAATTGCATCAGCANTGGAAGGGTCTTGAAGGGCCAACCGATGTCTTGAGTTGGTTCCATTCGTCCGGCGATCAACCGATCGAAGCCGATCTCGCGATCGGCCTTGAGGTGGCGGCCCGCGAGGCGGCGCAACGGGGCCACCCGATTCGACAAGAGCTTCTGCTGTACATCGTCCACGGCATTCTGCATGGCTGTGGATTTGACGATCTTNCACCTGAAGCAGCCGATCGAATGCATGCCGAGGAAGATCGGATTCTTGCTCTGGTGGGAGTCGAAGCCACCTACAAGCGGGAGGCTTCCGAATGAGTCTTCACGACTTCTTTGGGGTGGGCCTGATTGTCTTGGGTCTTTGGCTTAGTGCTGTCGCCTCGGCGCTTGCGGAAGCCAGTCGTTCGGGAATTGAAGCGCGGACATCGGTCCGTCCCCAACGGCTTGACCAACTCCTTGATGCGCGAGAACGAGCACGACTGGCCGCGCGGGCTTTGGCCACCATGGGCTTGTTGGCCGGAGTCTTGCTTTTGGCGAGCAACCTTGATGTCACCAAAGGCATTCTTTCCGTGCTGTTGGGCATCGTGGCGGTCGTAGTGGCAGAGTCCTTCGCCCGTCATGCTCCCGAAGCAACCGCCGCCTCAGGACTGCGCGCGGTCGCCATGGCTGATGCAGGACTGGTCGCGCTTCGTCCCCTGATCTTGATTCTGGATGAGGCAGCCCGTCGCCTCACCGGGGCGAACCTGCGGACCGGTGAAGACGAGGAAGAAGCGGAGTTCCGTCGGCACATTGAAGATTCACAACGCCGCGGGGGGCTGGACGAACGTGGGGCTTCGCTGGTTGAGAATGCGGTGGAATTTGGCTCTGCTGAGGTCCATGAAATCATGACCCCCCGGATCGAAATCGACGGCATCATGCTGACCGATGACCTGGCAGCATTGACCGAATCACTCCATGAGGTCCAGCACTCCCGAGTGCCGGTGTACCGCGAGAGTCTGGATGACATTGTTGGCGTGCTTTATGTCCGAGATTTGCTCCCCTATCTGGGGCCCCAGAGCAAACCATTCAATCTGGAATCGCTTCTGCGTCAACCCCTCATTGTTCCCGAGACCATGCCGGTTGCCGATTTGCTCGCAGCCTTTCGAGATCAAGGCATTCGCTTCGCCGTGGTGGTTGATGAATACGGCGGGACGGCGGGAATTGCCTCCGCCGAAGACGTGTTGTCTGAGTTGGTTGGTGAACTGGAGACTCCTGAATC
>NHCD02000038.1 GCA_002168105.2 Phycisphaera sp. TMED24 | reverse complement strand
TGCAGGTCCCGCTGGTAGCCGCTGGGCAGGGCGATCACTTGCATGAGCTCGGCCATCGCGCCGCCCACGATGGCGTGTTGGCCCCGCAGCAGTTCCGCCATGTCGGGGTTGTGCTTGTTGGGCATGATCGATGACCCCGTGCGGTGTCCGGGCCCCAGCGTGATAAAGGCAAACTCTTGCGTGCTGAACAGCACCAAGTCCCACGCCAATCGGCGAACTTCCTGCAGCGCTTGCCAGCCCACGCTGAGCACTTGGAATTCGTAGCGGCCCCGGGCGGCTTGCACCTGCATGGGATTTTCTTGCACGCGGTCAAAGCCCAACTCTTGGGCCACCCCTTCGCGGTCCAGCGGCAACGGCACGCCGTACCCCGCAGCCGTGCCCAAGGGGGAAGAGTCGATCCACTCGCCCGTCAACTTCGCGAGGTGCGCAACATCTCGGAAGCCTTCGGCAAACGAGCCCATCCACAAGTCCACGCTCGACGGCATGGCCCGCTGCAAATGGGTGTACCCCGGCATGGGGGTGCCNGCGTGCGTTTNGGCGAGGTACTCNGCGGTTTGCTGGGCGTCGGTGGCCAAGGNCCGCACTTCNCGNAAGTGGTCCAGCATGAACAACCGCAGCGCGACGGCCACTTGGTCGTTGCGNGATCGGCCTANGTGGATGCGNTTGCCCAGCTCGCCCAAGTGCTCGGTGAGGTCGGCCTCNATCGCGGAGTGNCCGTCTTCAAANCGATCNTCNANNACNAACGCNCCGCTTTGNAAGCGCGCGTCCAAATCGTGCAGCGCTTCGGCGACGCGNTCNACGTCNGNGTCTTCCATCAAATCAATCCGGCCCAACCCACGCACGTGCGCTTCGGTGGCCCGGATGTCGTAGCGGAAGAGGTGCCGGTCCAAGAACACATCGTCCTTGCTCATGAAGGCCATGGCGGCCTCGTCGATGGTCGTGCCTTCTTTGTGCCACAGTGGGGTGGTGCTCATGCGGTGCTTTCTTGCCAAATGGGGTCAAGGCCCAAGGCTTCGTCGCAGCCCAGGGCGAGGTTGAGGTTCTGCAGGGCCTGTCCGGCCGCGCCTTTGCGCAGGTTGTCGATCACGCACACCACGGCCACTTCGTTGGGCCGTTCGGGGTTCACGGTGAAGCCGCCCACGATCGCGCCGTCGTGGTCCACCATGGTCTGCACGCGGGGCATCTCTTCGGTGACGTGCACCAAAGGGTCGCTCGCGTACTGGGCCTGGGCTCGTTCCAGCAATTCTGCTTCGCTTGTTTCGTGTTGCAACTTGGCTTGCACGGTGAAAGTGATGCCGCGGAAGAACGGGGCCACGTGCGGGCTGAAGCGCACGGGCGTGCCCAAGTGTCGACTCATCTCGCGCTCGTGCGTGTGGTGCACCAACTTGTACGGCGTCACGCCATCGGCGAGCGCTTCGGGATCGTTCCGCGGTGAAGGCGTTCGGCCCGCACCGGAATACCCCGAGACGCCAAAGCCGTGCGGGGCTTCGGCCAAGTCGTCGACCACCGGACGCAAGGCCAGTTGCCCGGCGGTGGCGTAGCAGCCCGGGTTGCTGATGCGTGTGCTGTGCTGGATGTCGGCGCGGAAGTGTTCGGTGAGGCCGTAGGTCCACGCGTCGGTGAAGCGGTGGTCGCTGCTCACATCCAAGATGACGGTGTCGGTGCCCTCAAACGCGGGACACCACGTGGCGGCGTGACCGTCGGGCAAGCACAACACCAGCGCGTCCACCTTGCGGGCGGCGGCTTCTTCGGGGGTGAGGTTTTCGAACACCAACCCATCGGGCGCGGCGGGCACGTGCTGCTGCACCANATCCCCGGCTTGGCTGCTGGAACAGGCAAANGCGCACTCGAACTCGGGATGCTGCCCGAGCAACGTCAACATCTCGGCCCCCACGTACCCGCGGGCGCCCACCAATCCGATCGACTTAGACATGGGCGGGCTCCGGTTCGTGGAAGGTGGCTTCTTGCCCCAGCGCTTCGGCGATGCAGGCGTTGATTTCCTCGTGGTTTTCGAGGCCGTACCAGAACACCAGCCACTCGCCGTCGCGGTGCATGCCATCGGCCCGCGAGAGGTACCACTTGTTCACCGGGTTCGTGGGCTTCGAACGCCAGAACATCTTGGGGTGCTGCTCGCGNAGNCGGTTCCACATCGACGCCCCCAAACCAATGCCCTGGGCTTCGGGCCCCAGCGCGAGTTTGTCGAGGTAGTCGACGCCGATCGTGGTGGACCGCACGATGGCAATGGCGGTGTAGTCGCCGCCCAAGTGCACATCGGCCTCGCCGAGCCGATCAAAGAAACCGTCCTTCAGNNTCTTGCCAAAGCTGCGTTCAAGAAGCGTGGTGGTTTTGGCTTGGTCGAGTTGCGCGCCGCCTTTCAAGTCGACGATGGGCGTGCCCATGCGGACCAGCGTGCCGCTGCCTTGGTGGGTGAACAACTCCCGCGCGACTTTGGCGGGGGAGGTGATCGACACCGACGCGTCCACATCAAGTTCGGACAACAAGTCGCGGATCTCGATGAGTTTGCGGGCCATGCCACCGTTGATGGTGCCGTCGAGCAACATCTCGTCGAGGTCTTGTTCGCAGTTCACCGCAGGNATGACTTTGCCGTGCGGGTTCAAGATGCCCCCGGTGGGCGTGAGGAAGATCACTTTTTGTGAGCGGCGCCAGGTGGCCATCGCCCGCGCNGCGGTGTCGGCGTTCACGTTGAGCAGTTGCCCGTCTTCGGTGGTGCCGATGGGGGCAATGATCGGCATGCGGTCGCGCTCGATCGCGGTGGCAATGGCTTCGCCGTCGAGCCCGGTGATTTCACCCACCAANCCAAGCCCGGGGGTTTCGGTGGGGGTGGCGTGGAAGACGCCGTTGGTGAGCCGGCGGGTNCGCACGCCTTTGGCTTCAAGGGCGTCGGCCAACTCGGTGCCCACTTCNCCAAAGACTTTGGTGGCCGCGGCCANCACTTTGGGGGTGGTGACCCGCAGTCCATCGTGCCACTCGGGTTCGATGCCGGCCGATTCCATTTCGGCGGTGAGCTGCGGGCCCGCGCCATGAATGACCACCGGACGCAGCCCCACGTGGTGCAAGAGCGCGAGGGCCGAAGCNAGTTCTTCCAGATCGTCTTGGATCAGACCGCCGCCCACTTTGACCACGGTGCAGCGTTTGCCTTCGGCATATTCCGACAGGTACCGGTCGACTTCGGAACGGCCGCCCAGGTTGTGCAGCAAGTTCACCACGATGTCACGCAACATGGGTCACCTCCGGCACGCCGGCTTCGATGGTGTGGGTGTAGGCCTTTGCGGTTTGCACCAGCGAATCGATCGCCACCCACTCGTCGGCTTGGTGGGCNTGGGCGATGTTGCCGGGGCCCAGCACGATGGTGGGATGTCCGGCTTGGTGGAAGAGCGCGGCTTCGGTCCAGAAGTCGACGTCGTCTCCTTCGGTCAATCCGGTGTGCGCGAGGAAGGCGGACACTTCATCGCTGGTGTCGAGCGGGGGGGCCAAGAAACGTTCGGTCCACTCAACCGAGGCATCCGCGGGCAAGCACGCCCGGAGCGCGGCGGCCATGGCGGGACCGTCATCGCCGGGACGCGGGCGGAAGCCAAAACGCACGAGCATTTGCGAATTCACCACGTTGGACGCGACGCCGCCTTCCAAAATGCCAATGTTGAAGCGGGCGTGTTCCAAGATGCCGCCGGGTTCNGTGAGNGCNAGNGCNGCNTGGCTCCANCGGACNGCNTCGTGNGCGGCCGAGTGTCCGGCGGCGTTGGCCATGCTGGTGTGGGCGGCTTCGCCTTGGAAGATGGCCGAGAACGANGCAAAGCCGCGGTGGCGCCGCACCGCTTTGGCTTCGGTGGGCTCGGCCACCACCACCGCACTGGGGTGCCAATCGGTGTGGGCCAAGAAGTGTTCGATGCAGTCGCCGTGTCCGGCTTCTTCGTCGGTGTTGAAGAGCACTGCCACGTCGTGGTCGGTTGCTTCGACCGCGGTCAGCATGCAGGCGGCCGCGCCTTTGATGTCGCAGCTGCCCAGCCCGTGCACCTTGTCCCCGGCTTCGGTCAAGGTGAAAGGATCAAGCGTCCACTTCGGATCGACCGGCACCGTGTCGAGGTGGCAGTTCAAGAGCAGCTTGGGTGTGCCGCGTTTGGCGACCAGGTTCACACGTCCCTGGCCCAAGTCTTGGAACTCGGTGGTGAACCCTGCGGCCTGCAACTTCCCGGCCGCGTACTGCATGATGGGATCGTCCACCTGCATGGTCTCGGCGGGCTTCGAGGNGTCGCACGACACCAACGCCCCAAGGTGTTCGAGAATGCGCTGCTTCATGCCATCACCTGTTTGGCCGCCAAGGCCGAGGCGTTGCCGTGGATCTTGATGAAGCCCGCGGCGTCGTCGGCGCTCCAACTGGCCTTTTGCGCGTAGACCGCGTCNTCGGCCACCANCGCGTGGGGNGTGTCGATGGCCACCGGTTCGCAGGTGCCGCCGTGGGTTTCGAGGGTCACGNTGCCGGTGACGTTCTTTTGGTTGGACACCAAGAACGCTTCGAGGTCGTGACGCAGCGGTTCGTGGAAGAAGCCGCCAAAGACCAGATCGGTCCACTGCCGCGCGGCGTCTTGTTTGAAGGATGCCTGGGCTTTGGTCAGCGTGAGTTCTTCAAGACCACGGTGGGCCACCAGCAAGGCTTCGATGCCCGGGCACTCAAAGACAATGCGACCCTTCAAGCCCACGATGGTGTTGCCGGTGTAAATGCCGCGGCCCACGCCGTAGGCGCCGAAAGTTTGGTTCAGCTGCGCGAGCATGTCGGGCCCGGCGATGGCTTGGCCATTCAACGCCACCGGGACACCGCTTTGGAANNNGATGGTGCANTGGGCGGGNGCTTCGGGCCACTGCGACCGGGGTTGGCACATGCGGTAGGTGTCTTCGCCCGGAGCGCCAAACTCGTCGATCTCNGAACCGGAGATGGTGGTGCCGAGCAGGTTCTCGTTGATGGTGTACTTCTTGTAGTGGTCGGGCACGTCGAAGCCGCGGGCCTTGAGGTAGTCCATCTCGTAAGGGCGGAGGGCTTCGGCTTCCGACTGGATGTCGCGGATCGGNGCGAGCACGGGCAAGTCGCAGACCGAACGCAGGGATTGGTCAAAGNGGAATTGGTCGTTGCCCATGGCAGTGCACCCGTGGGCGACCGCGGTCGCGCCGAGGCTTTGGGCNATCTTCACGAGTTCTTCCACGATGACGTAGCGGTCCGAACACAGCAAGGGATAGCGCTGTTGGTACTTCTCGCCGCCCATCACAAAGGGCTTTACGAAGGAATCCCACAGGGCGGGTCCTGCATCGGCGGTGATGTGTTCGGAAGCACCGAGCTCGAGAGCGCGGTTTTTGATGGCTTCGGATTCACCCGGAGCCAATCCGCCGGTGTCGACGTGCACGGTCACCACGTGGTGGCCACGCTCGATGAGCCAAGGAACGCAGAACGAAGTGTCGAGTCCGCCCGAAAAGGCAAGAACGGTGGGAGCAGTGGACATGGGAATCCTTTACAGATGCACCGGCGTGGGTGCGAGCAGGCGGGCCATCAAGGCCTTTTGCACGTGAAGCCGATTCTCGGCTTCGGGAATGATGAGTGANGTGGGCGCGTCCATGACGGCATCGGTNGCTTTGACGTTGCGGCGTGCGGGCAGGCANTGGCTGAACGCGGCGTGGTTGGTGCGGGCCATCTTGGCTTCGTCGACGATGAAGTGCTGGNACGCCGANGCGGCTTCCGACTGCGCGGNGGCTTGGCCNTAGAGCGGCAAGCAGCCCCAGCTTTTGGCGTACACCACATCGGCATCGTCATAAGCGCTGAGATCGTGGGAGATCTGAAATGAACCGCCCGAGGAGGCCGCATTGGTGCGGGCGTCGTTGAGGTAGCGGTCATCCAAGAGCCAGCGTTCGTCGGGGCACAGCAAGGTNACGTCCATACCCGCCCGGGTGGCGATGCGGACGGCCGAGTTGGCCACCGCGGTGTTGAGTGGTTTCGGATGCGGCACCCACGTCATCACGTACTTCTTGCCCCGAAGATCGTTGGTGCCAAACCATTCACGCAGCGTGAGGGCGTGGGCCAACTCTTGGCAGGGGTGCGTGATGGTTTCCATGTTGATGACAGGCACATTGGCGTACTTGGCAAAGCCTTGGATCACGCGATCTTGGCGATCAACCGACCAATCTTCAAACATGGGGAACGCCCGCACGGCGATGGCGTCGCAATATGTCGAGAGCACGCGGGCGGCTTCGCTGATGTGCTCTTCGGCGTCGCCGTCCATGATCGCGCCGTCGTCAAAGGCCATGCCCCANGCGCTCTTGCCGGGTTCCAGCACAATGGCTTTNGCGCCGAGTTGCCANGCCCCNAGTTCAAANGANGTTCGGGTGCGCAGGGATGGGTTGAAGAAGAGCAGCGCNATCGACTTGNCTTCCAGCAGCGGCTGCAGCGGNGTGTCTTTCAGNTCGCTGGCGTGCTGCAGCATCTGATCGAGCTCGTCCCANNCCCAATCTTGGGTTTCNAGGAAGTGCATGTTCATACGGCCACGCCTTCTTGCATGGCGTCGAGGGCACGCACCAAGGACTTGGCCGCGGCGGCGGAGGGGGTGGCAATGAAAATGGTGTCGTCACCGGCGATGCATCCGACCATGCCTTCGGGGGGCGTGGCGTCGAGTTTGCTCGCGAGCAGTGAAGCGTGCCCCGGCGCGGTGCGCAACACCACCATGGTCCCCGCGATGGTGCGGGTGAAGAGGTGGCGTTGCAGTGCGGTTTCCAAGGGAGCACCGAACATTGGGGCGGAGCCTTCAAGGCTTCCGGGCAGGGCATAGCCGCCGGGGCCGCGGACAGCACCAATGGCAGCAAGATCTCGAGAGACTGTGGCTTGGGTCGCAGCTTCACCAGCGTCAGCAAGCGCAGAGGCAAGCTCTTCCTGGGTGCGGACAGATCCTGCGTTCAGGAGTTGGCTCAGAAGGTGACGGCGTGCATCTCGTGGCATAAGTGCAAGATTATGCATTTAGATGCAATTTTATGCAACGCTGTATTCACGACTTTTTTGCCAAATGCACACGGGGGAATTGTCGGGAACAAGCAGAAGGTGTACCGATCAAGACAGTACGGGTTATGGTCAGCTCGTAAAGGTGGCAAATCATGTTTGATATTGGCTTCATTTTCTCAAACGGGTGGCGTGCCACGAAAGAGCACTACTGGGTCTTTTTGGGCGCCATGATGGCCTTCGTGGGCTTTCAGGTGCCGCTGGGCGTGTTGAACAGTTTGGTCCCTTTTGATGAGGACAATGGACTCGGCGACATTGTGGGTTTGTTCATCAACCCCATGTTGACCGTGGGCTGGATGTACATCGGGCTCCAGGCGTACCGTCGTCAGACCGTGGCCTTTGGCGACTTGTTCATTGGATTTACCCAGTACTGGCGCATGCTCGGGGTGACCCTGTTGGGTCTGGGTGCGTTGATGATCCTCGGGGTGGCCTGTGCAGTTCCCGCCATCATTTTCGCCGTCTATGCGTCTATGAATTCCTCTGATGTTGGCGAGCTCGCCGAGCTTCTCTTCGTCATGATCTGGTTTCTGCCGACGCTCGCGTTGTTCTTGTTTGTTGGCACGCGAATTTCATACGCACCCATTCTGACCTTTGTGACCAACACGCCCGTCATGGGNTCCTTGATNTTGTCTTGGCGAAAGACCCGTCCNGTNTGGGGCAGACTGATGCTTCTGAACTTTCTCTTGTTCCTGATNGNGATTGCATCAATCGTGCTGCTCTTTCTTCCGCTGTTCTTTTTCTTCCTGCCACTNTTGGTCGGGGTCGTTGGGGTGGTNTGTGGTTTGTTGCTCAACGAAGATGACGAGCAGGCTGCCGGTCCGGCCGATGATCATCAACCGCCTGAGAACCCGTCATTTCCTCAACCAATGAACGGCTAGGAAGCGTCTTTTCTTGCCGCGAGCAGTGAGATGTCATTGAGAGGTTCCGCTCACGGTGCTCTTCGAATCGGAGCCACCCCAACCGAATGTCCATGCACTCTGGTTCGTCCGTCCACCGGAGCAAACTCTGCGGCCATAAAACACCCCGCTTGAGCAGGCTTGTCCAAATGGCTGTGCACGATGATGGCGTCGGTTTCGGGCTCGCCGTGCAAGCGGGCGCCGCGGGTGCGGCAGCCGAACACAAGTGCGGCCGGTGGTGGGCCTTTGAGTTGTTGAGCGTCAAGCAGCATCACCAGGTCTTCGCAGGCCGCATCGGAGTCGCGCAAGTGGAATCGCACGGTTGATCCCACCCGAGGCGGGGTGCCGCAGACCAACTGTCCCTCTTCAGGCCGGACCCCCAACAATTCACGCACCAGGAAATCGCCTCGGCCCAGAGGCCGCTTGTGTTCGTCGATCGCGATGCCCAGCAGCAGTCCATCTTTGACCCATTCGCGGCGCTCTTCGGGTTCGCCGAAGAGCACTTCTTTGAGCACCGCCAACACCGGNCGATTGCCCAGNGAGGTGATGGCGTCCTTGGTGACCTCGGTCACCACTTGCGAATCACCTACCGGAACCACACCGGGACACACAAATCCATCGACGCCAACCTTGCCGTGCAGGTGGGCCGCGACAAATCCGCCGTCCAGCACTTCGCCGTCGGCCACCAAGACGTTGTGCCCGGGTTGGCTTGCGCCGCTGGCCACGCCGCCCCACAAGCCTGGCAAGTCATCGGGCAAGCTGTCGACCATGCGCTGGATCGGCAGCGAAAACGGATCGGCGAAGGCAATGGAAGCCGCGCCTCCCGAGTGCAGGCCCATCATGTCCGCCACGCCTTGGGGGTTGTGCGTGGGCACGCCGCTCCACGGCGGCACCGCGGTGGTGCGGACCGACACTTCTGGCAGGGTGAGGCAAATCGCCGAAAGGCCGGGTTCAGCTTCGATAGTCTGGTCGTTGGCGGTGACAGCTTCGGTGGTGGTGCCCAGCCAGTGCGCGGCATTGGTTGCTTCCGCAAGCGTGTTGCACATTTCACCAAACATGGTGCGGTGGTGGTACGTGCCGAACACCAGCAGCAAGTCGGTTTGGGGAACAGGATCTTCGAGAAGGCTCCACTGCACTTCGGTGAGCGCGGTTCGCCCGTCCATGTGGTCGGAGATGGCCGCGCGTCCAGCCGGCTTGGGTCTCATGCGCGGCGCTTTCGCTTCAGCAGAGGCAAGAGCAGGAGGAAGGGCACCAAGCCGTACGGCTCGCATTGGCAGACAAAGGCAAACTCACCGGGCACCGAGGCCAGCGCGACCAAGACCGCCAAAGGCACGAGCACCATGCCGCCGCGAAGACGCAGCAAGAAGGCGGCGGGGAACACGAAGCCGTACAAGAAGAGGAACCGGAGGTACCACTCTTGGTCGTCCATGCGAACGCCGGTCATCACGGTGTGCGCACCGTAGATCACGGCCGCGGGGATCAGAAGTCCTCGCCAACCGAAGGCTCGGATGCTGTCTTCTTCACGGCGCAAGGCGCCCAAGTGCCAGGAGGTGGTGAACAGTGCTTGCCCCACCAAGTGACCAAGAACCCAGGGGCCCAGCCGAGGTCCATCGCCCATCCATATGACCACGGTCAACAGCAACATCAGGGCGAAGGCCACGCCAAAAATGCCAAAGGCAGCATGGTGGGCCGACCGCCGCACTTCATGGAAGGTGAGGTCGAGATACGGGCAAATCAAAAGGCCGGCGGTGAACAGCGGCAACGACCACAACGCGTTCAAATCGCACGGGGCCGCCGAGGTGATGGGGGTGTCGGCACGCAAGCCAAACAAGGTGATGGATCCCACCCACACCAAAGCCCCCAACCAAGGAAAGACGGATTTTGGCAAGAGAGACAGCAAGAACGCCGCCCCCAAAAACGCGCCCGCAACGACGGTGGCTTCACTCTGAGGCACGGACAAGCCGTCTTCGCCGAGCAAACTCTTCACCAAGAACACCGCGAACAACACGTGGAACGCGATGGTCGCGGAAGAGAACCACTTGGCTTCGCCTTCAATTTGAGTGCGTAGGGCGGTGGCCGCGCCGGGCTTGCGGAGCACAAAGCCAAAGGCCGTGCATCCAATGACGTTGGGCACGGCAAAGGCCAAGAAGCCCGCCCAACCGTGCCGCTCCATCATGATGCGCGGCAGGTACATCCCGATGATCCACGTCCAGCTGCTGGCGAGCGCGAGACCGGCGACCAAGGTTTTGAGCATCACGCCCCACCTTTCCGAGTGCCACCCAATTTCAACAGGCTCGCGCCCACTTTGTTCTTGGGCACCAAGTGGAACGTGACTTCGGCTTTGCCCACCACCTTGTCTGGACCTCGTCCGGTTTGGTAGATGTGCAATGTGGTGTTCAGGTTGAAGGCCTCTCCAGAAGCCACACCTTCTTCCATACCACTCATGACGGCCATGCGGTATTCCGCGTGACCTTTGCAGGGACGCAGGAAGCGATAGGACAACTTTTTGCACACGCAGGTGTAGTCGCGGCCAATTTGGGCGTTGATGATCAGGCCGCCGGCGATTTCAGCATTGCCGGCAAGCGCGGCCCCGGCCATGGCGCCGTACCAGTTCTTGTTGACCCGGCGGTAGGGCATGCGGGGGCGAAGTTCGCCGTCGTCGGTCCAGCGCATCGAAATGCCAGACTTCGAGGCGGCGGGCAAAAAGACAAAGCTGAACGCCCGGTGCCAGAAGTTGTCGCGGACCGACAGGGCAGCGCAGAAGCGTTCCACCCGTTGGAAAAAAGGAAGCCGAGGTTTGGGGGGGGATGCCAAGGTCATCGAACTGCTCATGCTAGCCTGTCCGCGGAGGTTCACCCATGCGATTGGCCGTCTGTTCGTGGAGTTTGCAACCCACCGATCCCGAGGATTTGGTGCAGAAAGTCAGAGCCTGTGGTCTGGACCGGGTGCAATTGGCCCTGTCGCCGGTGGTTCGTGCTCCGGACGTCTGGGGACTGGTGTTCGAGGTGCTCCAAGATGCCGACATCTCGGTGGAAAGCGGCATGATGGAAACAGTGGGGGAGGATTACTCCTCACTCGAATCGATCGCCCAAACCGGAGGCCTTCGTCCCGACGAACACTGGGACGCCAACTTGGAACACGCCCACGCGGTGGCCACGCTGGCGGGGTACCACGATCTGGAGTTGGTCACGTTCCACGCGGGCTTCTTGCCGCATGATGCTGATGATCCAGAGCGGGCCAAGTTGCTCGGGCGACTGCGTGACGTGGCCAATGTTTTTGCCAACCAGCGGGTGAAGCTTGGCCTCGAGACCGGTCAAGAGTCGGCCCCGACTTTGGCCAGTGTGCTGAGCGAATTGGATCACCCCAACGTGGGCGTGAACTTTGATCCCGCCAACATGATTTTGTACGGCATGGGCGATCCCTTGGAAGCCATTCGCGTTTTGGCTTCGTCGGTGGTGCAGATCCATGTCAAAGATGCCACGCCTACCGCAACACCTGGAACGTGGGGCGCTGAAGTGGCGGTGGGTTCGGGGGCCGTGCCCTGGTCTGATTTTTTCCAAGCCGCGCAGTCGTGTCCCGCGGAAGCGTTGGTGATTGAGCGTGAAGCTGGAGCAACCCGTGAGGAAGACATCATCACGGCCAAACAATGTGTGACCTCTCACGGAATGTGCTGATGATGATTTTCCTTGCCGCTTTGGGGGTGTCCACCGTCCTTCTGGGATGTGAAGAGAGCACTCTTCCTTCAGTCACCACTCCAGCCACCACTTCAGCCCAGCACGACGAGGTGTACGCCAACTATGCGGTGGCGTGCGACCACCATTTGGCCAGCCGGGCCGGGGCCGACATGTTGGCCCAAGGGGGGAACGCGGTGGATGCGGCGGTGGCGTCGTCGTTCACGTTGTCGGTGGTGCGTCCCCAGTCGTGCGGCATTGGGGGAGGCGGCTTCATGATGTTGCACATCCCCGAACAGTCTCCGGTGTTTTTGGACTACCGCGAGATGTGTCCGCAAGCCATCGGACCAACGTATTACGTGGCCGATGGTGCGCCGAGTCCGCGCTACGGACACCACGCCTGCGCGGTACCCGGAACGGTCGCGGGGCTGTTGCGCATGCATGAAACTTGGGGAACCTTGAAACGGTCCGAAGTGTTGGCCCCGGCCATCCGCATTGCCCGCGAAGGTTGGGCGGCCGACGCCACCCATGTGCACGCAGTAGGGGAGTTCCTCCGCAAAGGCAAAGACCGGCCCAACCTCCAGGCGTGGGCGGGTTCGTTGTGGACCGACGTGATGGGCGAAGGCGAAGTGGCGGTGGGCGACCGGTTGGTCAACGAGCCCCAGGCCAAGGCCTTGGAACTGATTGCCGAATCGGGCACCTTTGCTTTCTACGAAGGCCCACTGGCCGAAGCCATCGCCAAGACCGTGGAAGCAGGCGGGGGGGTCTTGTCACGCAGCGATCTCCGGACGTATCGCCCCGAGCTTCGGGCTCCGATTGTGTTCGAGTCCGGCAAGAACACGGTGTACGCCGCGCCTCCACCTTCTTCGGGTGGGGTGGTGATTGGGCAGATTTTTGGGGTGCTCGAGGCCGCTGGCGTGGGCGCACTGGCCCATGCGGGTCACCTGCATACCTTTATAGAAGCCAGCAAGCATGCGTTTGCCGATCGTGCGAAGTTTTTGGCCGATCCGGCGTCGCTGGACAACATTCAGTCGCTGTTGGATCCCGAGGTGTTCCAAGCTCGCGCGGCCAACATCAAGGATCTCGAGACATTCCCTCCCGAGCATTACGGCACCGCCCCCACGCCCAATGAAGATGCCGGCACCAGTCACCTCAGTGTGGTGGACTCGAGTGGGATGGCAGTCTCCTGCACCGAGACCATCAACTTGTCCTGGGGATCTTGCGTGTGTGTGGAAGGCTTCGGTTTCATGCTGAACGACGAGATGGACGACTTCACCGCCCGCCCCGGCGAGCCCAACGCGTTTGGGTTGGTGCAATCGGCGGCCAATGCGCCNCAGCCAGGCAACCGGCCGTTGTCCTCGATGAGCCCGACGATCGTGTTGCGTGATGGCAAAGCGGTCGCGCTGGCGGGTGCTTCGGGAGGGCCCCGCATCATTTCCGCGACGTCACAAGTGCTGTGGCACATGCTGCACGGGGCTGATCCCGGGACGGCGGTGCGTCGGCCACGGATCCACCACCAGTGGATGCCCAACGTGGTTCGGTGCGAGTCCGGGATGGATCTTACTTTTGCGGAAATGACGGCCATCATCGGGCATGAAGTCGAAGGCGTCGAAGGTCGGCTGGGCATTTGCCAGGCNATCAAGGTGACCGAAGCGGGGGTGCACGCCGCGTGCGACCCAGGCAAGGGTGGCCGCCCNGCCGGAGGGTGAGTGTGGCACAATCCCGGCCATGACCTTGTTGTGGCAACCCTCAGAAGAACACCTTCGCGATCTTCCTCTCACGCGCTTTGCGCGGCAAGTGGAAGCAGCAACGGGACACTGCTTTGAGGACTACGCCGCGCTGCATGCGTGGAGTGTGGAAGAAGCGGAAGACTTTTGGCGGGCCGCGTGGTCGTTCTTGGATCTGCAGGGAGAACCGGGCGACACCGTGATCGATGACCTGCACCGNATGCCTGGTGCCTCGTGGTTCCCCGAAGGACGGGTTTCGTTTGCCGGAACGATTCTTCGGGAAGCCGACGACCGGCCGGCCATTCGCGCTCGCGGTGAACATCAAACGCAATGGCGCACCATCACTCGACGCGAATTGCACGAGATGGTGGGCGCGGCGGCCGAAGCCATGCGGCAAGCCGGCGTGGTCGAAGGCGACCGGGTGGTGGGGTACCTGCCCAACATTCCNGAGACCATCGTGGCGATGTTGGCGGCCAGCACCTTGGGCGCGATTTGGAGTTCGTGCTCACCGGACTTTGGTGTGCGTGGCGTGCTTGATCGATTCGAACGGCTTGACCCCAAACTGCTCGTGTGCTGTGACGGTTATGCCTACGGCGGCAAGCGCATCGACTGTCGACCACGGACGGCCGAGATTTTGGAGGCACTGGCCAAGACGACCGCCACTGCGCCCCAAGTGGTGATGGTTCCTTTCTTGGATCCCGACGCCACGACCGAGGTGTTGCCGGAGGCCGTGCGCTGGGACGATTTCCTGAAGCAAGGCGAAGGGGTGCCGCCCGATCTCACGCCTGCGCCCTTTGACCGGCCGCACTACATCATGTTCTCCAGTGGCACGACCGGTTTGCCCAAGTGCATCGTGCAATCGGCGGGGGGCGTGCTGCTCAACCAGCTCAAAGAGCATGTCTTGCATTGCTCATTAACGCCCGAAGACAACTTGTTCTACTTCACCACCTGTGGGTGGATGATGTGGAACTGGTTGGTGGCCGGGTTGGGTGCGGGCGCGTGCATCACGTTGTACGACGGGAACCCAATGTTCCCCGATCCAAACGTTCTGTGGCGGTGGGCCGAAGAAGCGGGCGTCACCGTGTTTGGCACCAGCGCGAAATACTTGGCGGCTCTGGAGCAAATGGATGCCGTTCCCAACACGGCAGCGGACACTTCCAAGATTCGTTTGATCTTGTCGACCGGTTCACCGTTGATCGACGAGAGCTTTGACTACTGCTACGACAAGATNCGNCATCCNGCATCAGAGATGAGTCTGGCGTCGATCTCGGGTGGAACCGACTTGAACGGTTGCTTTGTGGGCGGAGTGCCTTGGCGTCCGGTCGTTCGGGGCGAAATCCAAGGCCCCGGGCTGGGCATGGCGGTGCAGGTGTATGACCCGGATGGGCAAGCGGTTTTGAATGAGATGGGGGAGTTGGTGTGTGAACAGGCGTTCCCATCGATGCCTTTAGGGTTTTGGGGCGATGACGAGAGGCAATCCAAATACCGAAGTGCGTATTTCGAGAAGTTCCCGGGGGTGTGGCATCACGGCGACTTCATGATGTTCACCGAAGAAGGGGGCATTCGAATCACCGGTCGCAGCGATGCGACGCTGAATCCCGGCGGGGTCCGGATCGGAACGGCGGAGATTTACCGGGTGGTGGAAGCCATGGATGAGGTGGTGGACTCCATCGTGATCGGTCGACCCGTTGAAGGCGACGTCGAAGTGATGCTGTTTGTGCAGTTGGCCGAAGGCGTCTCGTTGGATGAGGCATTGGTGAAGAAAATCCGCCGTGAAATTCGTGCTGGGTGCACGCCTCGGCATGTTCCTTCGCACGTACAAGCCGTCCCGGACATTCCGTACACCATCAGTGGCAAGAAAGTTGAGTTGGCCGTGCGGTGTGTGGTACTGGACGAAGAGGTGAAGAACAAAGATGCNCTCAAGAACCCTGAAGCGCTTGATGCGTTTCAAACGCTGACGTAGTTGTCAACCGTCCCATAAGCCGATCATTGCACGACAAATTGTCCCTTTTGCACCAAAGGACACGCATATTTCCTTCGCTTCGATGGACTCCCAGAGTTGCCGGGTTAAGTTCAATCGACCTTTCGGGAGGATCTGATGCCCAAGATCATTGCGTTGTTGACACTGTGGATGGCCCCAGCTGTTGTTGCGCAAGATGATCCCTGCGGAACGGTTCCTGATGGTGTGGAAGTTCGGTTTGTGTTTGTGGTGGATTGTTCAGGGTCTATGGGAAGCCGCGTCGACGATAGGGGAGGCCCTTTTAGATACGAAGTTGTACGCGAAGAGCTCAACCGTCAGATAGATCTGCTTCCAGAGGGTGACGGGGTTGGTTTATACCTGTGTGCATTCAGTGACAAGATCAAGACAACATTGAACTACGAATCCTTGGATGACACACAACGGCAGCTCGCAAAGAGAAAAATCAACGGAAAGGACTTTGAACCGGGCGGTGAAACAGCTCTTCGTGACGCTGTGATAACGACCTTGAGAGATCAGCAGCGTTGGTTGCAGCAAGACCCCACACAGCGATTTGTCATGGTGGTCATCCTGACTGATGGTAAGGACAGCAATAGAGGTGCATCTGAGGCTGACTTGATACGTGAGTTTGAGAGGATCAAACGCTTTGAGCAGCAGTTCTCTTGTGCAGGCCACCTGACAGCCGCCGAGGTGTACCTCAATGGCTCAGCCAATCGGGCCCTTTCAAACAAAAGACTGGCAGGATTTGTCCAAGGGATTGATGCTTCCAAGAAAGCGGTTCAAATCTTGCCCATTTCGGTTTTGGTTTCCTCTACCGAGATGACGGCACATCCAATGGCGGGTCGAACGACCCTGCAACTTGAGGTGAATTCTTCTTGTCCGAAAGAACTGGTTCAACTTCGATGCCCGTACTCCATCGAAGTCGAGGGTATGAGGGTTGGTTCAGGCCAGATTTCGCTGAAGAACGGACGTCAGGAAGTAAATCTTGAATTCCCAAGTGTCTTTCAGGGATTTGATAAAGAGACCTCGGGGGTACTCCGTCTCGATATCGCATCGCTTCGAAGTGACTCCGGACAACCCTTGACCGGTCCTCAAGAGATCCCGTTTACCATCGCTGCCGCTGCAAACATTGAACTTGATCCCAATCGAGTGAACATTCAGCCCCCAAGCCCGAGGGTCGGACAGACCGTCACGATTTCATATCGGGAAGTCCCTGGTGTGCCAGGTGTTTGGTCTCGTGAAGATGGCGGCGCCTTGGAATCGTTTAACAGCGGCTGGACCGTCAAAACGAGATTTAACTCTCCTGGTGATCAAACACTCTCCTTAACTGGAGCGCCAAAGGCCCCTCGTTCTTCCAACTCCATTTCCATCAGTGTTCCGGTGATTGCAACCGAAGTACAAATTGCCCCGGTTTCCAAGACACTGTCGACGGGTGACCCGGTGACGTTCTCAGCCTCTGTGACTNCAGAGGCCGATGTGGCGCGCTGGCGTTGGGAACTGAATGGGATGAAGCAGGCATCTACCGGTCCAGAGTTGAAGATTGATGCGCTTGACCAATCTGGAAATCTTCGACTGGAAGTGAGTGCNTTTTTGCAGTCCGACTCTGGTGAGGAGTTGGAAATTTCAAGTTCGGAGACGGTATCCGTCTCCGAAGCTCCCTCGATCCGGGTCGACGCAGATCGAAATGTGGTGGCAGGTTTGGAGCTGCAAGTCGCCATCGAAGCTATTCGCGCAACCCAAGCCGACTTGGAACTACGCGATGAGTCTGGTGGTGTTGTCAGCAAGCCTGGCTTAAGCCTGAATCCCATTTTGGTTGCCCAGTCATCCGATGGATTGACGTTCGCACAGAAGGTNGAAACCATTGTTGTCCCATTCGCGTCACAGCCTAAAGAATACGATTTGGTGGTCACGAGTGATTTTGAGGGCCGTCAGCTCGAGCACAAGATTCGATTGAAAGCTCGTCCACCAAAGTTGAGTTACAAGCTTCAGTCACCAGAAGTCTCTGGTGGGGTCTATCAACTCGGTAAGGCCAAGAAGTTCTCGCTCACTCTCTCCGATGAGGCGAAAGGTTTGGTCAGTTCTGTTCAATTGCAGCGGGAGGATCTGGGAGAAGATCGGTTTGCCCAGCTTGGACCGCAATCCGACGGATCGGTGACGATCGAATTTTCCAAGGATCCCAAAGATCAGTATGCGCAAGTTCGAGAAGGTGATCTGATTACGGTGACGCCAACTTTCTTCGTGGGCGACCAACCGATTCGTGCCGAAGCACTGGGGCCTGAGTCATGGACTCTCAAGGCCCGGCATAAGAGCATNGAGTACAGCATTGTCGAACCAGAGAATCAAGATGGGGCCGAAATCCAATGGGGAAGTTCGCAGTCCTTCTCGGTCGAGCCCATGGATGATGTGGCCAGTATCAGTTGGANCATCCGTGGTCCAGAGAGTGATGTACCGGTCACGTCTGGCCCAACCGTCAATGTGACCTTCGATCAAACAGGAAATTACGAGATTTCCGCGGTNATCAATCGGTTGTCACAAGGCGTCGCGCCAGCAAAAGCCACTTCTAGATTTTATGACGTGGTGCAAAAAGAGGCCAAGGGAAAGATTGCCTTCCCAGAGCCTGGGCGCAAGGTGCGAGCCGAGTCTCACGAGTTCGAAGTGAATATTGAGGTGTCGGGAAGTTACAAACGCGTCTGGCTGGAGTGGGAATATCCCAATGAGAGTTTTCAGCCAGACCCTGAATATCTGGTGATACTGCCCGATGGGACGTCTTCTGGGTCTTCAAGAAAATTTGCAGACAAGCGTGCGATGGGCATTGTGGTCCGTCTGATGGCTGAAACGCCGGACGGTACGGTTGAGCTTGCGCAAGAAACTGCAAGTTACTACGGGCCTTATCAAGTGATGTGGCCGGTTCTGATTGTGGCCCTTGGCTTCTTTGTTGTTCGCATCTCCACCCGCTTGTTGGGCAACCAGCCGGTGGGTTGGGAGATCTGCTGCAGTGTTGGAGAACCCTCTCCCAGCAGTGAAATCAATATTCCTGTGCGAAACAAATGGCGTTGGTGGCAGCAGAGCTACTCGGANAAGNATGACCCCGAGGGCGGTATCACGTTCGGGGTCAGTGAGTGTCTGCAAGAGAACCCATCCCAAAGAGATCTTGTGCACTGGATCAACGACAGCAAGTTGTCTGGATGTTCGGTACAGGTCACTTCAAGCATGCGACCATCCTCTGATGGTTTGATCGAGCTTGAATTCGCGTCGACGCCAGATGGACTGCGTTACATCGAGGCAGAGATCGACGGGTGCCGTCGGCTCAAATGCGGTGTCGAGCCTTATGTTGAGCCTGATGAGGAAATCATCTTCGACACCTTTGATGCTAATGAAGATCCGGAAGAAGAAACCAATCCCTTTGGACTCTCCACTTCACAATCTTCACTTTTGTCTCGTGGTGACCTTGGATCTTGGGTGTATCTCTGGGGCAGCACACGATCTCAGTCGGGCAATCCGAAGTTGCTTACGTTGGCCTTCGGGATTGTCTTACTTGCTTACCTCAGCACGGTTGCGGCCGCGCTCGATTACTGGGTTTTGATTCTTTAAGGAATGAACAATGGTTAATTTTGACTCTCCTGACAAAATCAGCGTCTTCGTCGGATTTGGCGGAAGCGGCGGCAAAATGCTCCGCGAGTACGCAGCCCTGGTTGCCAGCGATCATCGTTGGTCGGATCGAGCGGCAAAGGACCTCTACTTTGTGCTTTGTGACACTGATGCTGACGATATTCGTGAGTCGGCGCAGAAGATTGAATCCACTTTTGCCTCCCATGCCGCACCCTTTGTGGACACCCTTCACCTGGCGGAGAACGCAGTCAGTGTGGAAGACGAGATAACACGACGATTCCTCAGGGACAACGAAGCTGGAACCTACTCCAAAGCGGACAAAGACCGCTTCGAAAGCGCCTGGTGGTTCCGGTCAGACAACGCTGGGAACCGCATACCGTTCAAGGTGAAGCAGCTTGTCTTCGCAGTGCAACGCGGCGCTGGGCAATGCCCAATGGTCTCGTACTTCCTGGCTTGGGTGAAAGCGCAGCGAGTTCGCCAGCAGGTGTCAAACTTGGTCGATGCCATCGACAATCGAAGAGCAACTGGTGGTAAGAAACCGCAGGTTGAGTTGACCTTGGCCGCAAGTTTGGCGGGTGGAACAGGTCGAGGCTGCTGGTACATCCTGTCCTTTATGCTGCGCCGTGAACTGATTAGTCGGGGCTACACGCCCAAGCCAGCAATTGGCTACTTCTTGGATCAGGGCGTCTTCAGTGATGTTCAGGCGGGACAGCCAGAACAAGCAGTCAAAATGCGGGTGAACTCGCTGACAGGTCTTTCCGAACTGATCATGTGGATCAGAATTGAAAACCAGGATAAGGAAGAAGCGCCAGAATACTTCTTGCCATCGATCGAGAGCCCTGGAACTGACGATTGTGATGCGATTACCTCACACAAACGCTTGGGTACGCATGACCTT
>NHCD02000018.1 GCA_002168105.2 Phycisphaera sp. TMED24 | reverse complement strand
ACGCCGGTGGTACCGACTTGAGCAACGCCGCCTTCTCGGTGACCAACGTTCCTGCTCCCGGCGCCCTGGCCCTGCTCGGTCTCGCCGGACTCGGTCGCCGTCGTCGCGGCTAAATCACAACCGGCTCAGCGATCAAGGCATTTCCGCCTTTGAGATTGTTACGCCGACTCTGATTCTTTCTGCAGCCCCTGCCAAATGGCAGGGGCTGTTTGTTTGGATTTCATGTGTGAACAGTTGAGATCACGATTACATCGCGCACAATTTATCAAGGCGATATGAAGAGTCTGATAAAACACGGTGGTTTGTATCTCGAGGTCGAACGTAGCCTTTTTTAATGAATATCTTCCCCAACAAGAAGAGAGAGGTCGCTCTCCCAAGGTGGGTGGGCACATTCTTCCGGACTTCGGTCCTGTCTTTGAAAGGCCTCTCAAAATGAAAAATGTGGTTCTTTTTTCCTCGTTGCTTGCGGCTTCAGCCCAGGCTGACTTCGCGGGTGTGACTTTCACCTCAGAAGATGATGTCATTGCTGGTGCGACGACATATCGATTCTTTATGAATTTTGACAACCCAGTTGATGCGCTGATCGCGGTTTCTGGTAACGATGATGTTTCAGCATTCCGAATTACCTCTGAATCCGGTTTGATCAACAATGAATTGGTGGCATCTCGCATGGGTGATGTTGAAAACATCTCAGCAATTACTGGAGCTGGTGACAGTTTCTTTGCGAACTGGGGTGGTGACGCTTCGTTTTCTCCGAATTTCGTCGTGCCTGGGTCATCAGCTCAAATCCTGTCTACCGGGGCGACTCTTCTTGAGCAGCTCGACAATGGTGGTGTCTTTGACAGCAACCCTGATACGGCACTCACCGGAAGCGTCTTCTTCATGCAACTCTCTGTTGCACAGGGTTCACAACTGACGCTTGAAGGTACGGTTGACTACAAGTCTTCATCCGGATTCTTACAGTCAGAGGCCATGTCTGTGTCTGTCCCGGCCCCTGGCGCACTGGCCTTGCTAGGCCTGGCGGGCCTTGGTCGCCGTCGACGTGGCTGATTAGCCACATTTGTGGGCAACATTCCCACCAAAATTGGCCAAAAGCCAAGATAGCCATCTCTCGCGTTCTCACCTGTACGCGCAAATTCCTCAGGGCGAGAAGGTGGCAAGTTTCCTTTTACTCGAAAGTTCCAAACCCCTCGTCATCCGACGGGGGGTTTGTTTCTACCATCCATGCTGCTGAAACAGGCCACCATGTTCGATTGACCTTATTGAGATGCATCCGATGGACGACCGCCCTGAACGAGGAGCTCGTTGGTAGGTACTCGTTCCATGGCCTTCAGCAATTGAGCCACCTGCTGTGGAGGCTTCATGTTGATCAATCTTCGCCGCAAGGCGGTGATCGTTTGATGGGTCCCTTCGGACAACAGCAGATCTTCCTTCCGAGTACCAGAACCGGCCAAATCAATGGCCGGGAAGAGACGTTGCTCCGCGACATTGCGGTCGAGCACCAACTCCATGTTGCCCGTGCCCTTGAACTCTTCGAAAATCACTTGGTCACCCCGCCCACCCGTGTCGACCAAACATGTGGCCAGCATGGTGAGAGATCCTGGTCCTTCGACGTTTCGGGCGGTACCGAAGATCCGTTTGGGCCAGTCGAGGGCCATGGTGTCGATGCCGCCCGACATGGTTCGTCCGCCAGTGGCGTACCGGCGATCGTTGTTGAAAGCCCGGCCCAGTCGAGTCAGTGAATCCACCAAGAACAACACGTCTTCACCTGCTTCAAGGAGTCGCCGCGCTCTGGCATAGGCAAAAAGCGCGAGGTCGGTGTGGGTTTCCAGATCCATATCGTTGGAACTGGCCAAAACCTCGCCTGGCACATGCCGAGTGAATTCGGTCACTTCCTCGGGTCGCTCATCAATCAGCACTGCAATGATGCGGACCTGAGGGTGGTTGACGGAAACGCTGGTAGCGATGTCACGGAGCAGGGTGGTCTTTCCTGCTTTTGGCGGCGACACAATCAGGCCGCGGGTGCCAAAGCCAATGGGGCAGAAAAGATCGATCATCCGCGAAGAGATGGGGCCTCCCTCGTGCTCGAGTGTGAGTCGGGGGGCGGGATCGATGGGAACCAGGTCTTCGAAAGATGGTCGGCTTTGGTGAACTTCGGGATCAAGATGCTCCACCTGGAGGACTTTGGTCACTTCTCGGCGTTGTCGCTTTCCCCGCCGAGTTCGGATGGTTCGCTGCTGCACTTCGGCTTCCAGAAGATGGCCATGCCGAATCCTCAGTTTGTCCACGATGCTTTGGGGTATGCGGACAGGGTGACCTTCTTGAACCGGGAGTCCAGAAGCCAACGTCAAGAGGGAGAAGGTCCGGTCTGGGGCCTCAGACGCCATTCCTGTGATCACTGCAGGATCTTGAGGCGTGGATTCGGGATTGGAATCGGTGTCGCTCATGGAGGGGTCAGAGGTCATGGTGAAGAGGCTGAAGGTGTTCGGCGGCCAAGACCGAAGCCAAGACTGCATTGTGCCGGAGCAGTGCCAAATTCGCGAGCAGGGCCAGTCCCGAGCTGGCTTGGTCAAGGGCGCCGAGCAGGGCGGGTGTGGCGTCGGGGCCCGAGGCCGTGACTGAGGCGACGCTCTGCTGGGTCACGGTCTCCAGCGTCTCCAGTTCCAACGCCCAGGGCGCGGGGGGGGCTTGGGTGATCAAGATCCCGCCGGATCCGATTTCCCAGTGGGCTTGGGCGATTCGAGCCGCCTCTTGGGGGGGGCAAGAGTGGATGGGGAGTGTCCCATCTCCAGGGGCGTGAAATCGAGGGAATGAATCGCAGCCACACCCGAGGACTGGAATTCCCAAAGTTTCCAATGCCTCAAAGGTCGCCACCGCGTCGAGAACAATTTTGGCCCCCGCGCAGACACACATGAGGGGGGTGTGTGCCAAAATGGTCAGGTCGGCAGAGATATCGGGTCGATTGCTCCAGCCTCGATGCACACCACCGATGCCGCCAGTCGCCAACACTTTGAGGTCGGGGTGCCCTCGGCGAAGAAGGATGAGGGCTCCGCCAACAGTGGTCCCGCCGGTGGCTTTGGTTGCAATCATCGTGGAAAGGCGGTGGGGGGCCGCTTTGATCGGGGACGGGTGCTGGGCCAGATCATGCCGTTCGGACTCGGTCAGCCCAACCACCAACTCGCCTTCGATCACGGCCGTGGTGGCTGGGATTGCTCCGCTCTCGCGGACGGATTGTTCCATCACTTCGGCCAGAGCCAAGTGGACGGGCAGATGTGATTTGTTCTCGAATGGAGCTCCCAATTTCTGGAGCAGTTCCGGGCGAGGTTCTTTGGGGAGCCCGTGGGTAATCACCGCGGATTCCAGACCCACGACGGGCCGTTCTTCGGCCAAAGCTGAAAGCACTTCAGGATGCACACGAACCGAACTCATCGTCTTCGGGTGCGAATCCGACCTCCCATGCGACGACCTGGCATCGATTTGGGAACCACTCCGCCGGGGAACGCGTTGCTGTCCGATGCTTTCGATTCATCAGGCAGTTCGAGGCTTCGGGTCCGCTTGTTCTTTTCAGCATCCTTGAGTCGCTGTGTTTCCTCTTCCCGGCGTCGAAGCACCGATTCCGGGATGGGTCCAGGCTCAAAATCATCGGGTTTGTTGGAAGGAATGTGGACGTTGGTGAGCTGTTCCACCTGCATCAAGAGATGGCCTTCGTCCGGACAGATAAAGGTCCAAGCATTGCCTTCACGTCCCGCCCGGGCGGTGCGGCCAATTCGGTGCACATAGTCGTCAGGGTTATCCGGGATGTCGTAGTTCACCACGTGGGTGATGCCGTCAACATCAATACCTCGAGCGGCGAGGTCTGAAGCGATCAGCAATTTGACCTTACCGGTCTTGAATTCTTCAAGAACACGATTGCGTCTTGATTGCCGGATGTCACCGTGCATGACTTCGCTTTTGATGCCTCGAGAAGCCAGATGCTTCGAAGTGCGATCCACCGCCATCTTTGTTCGGCAGAACACAATGGTGACTTCGGGCTCGTGCTTTTTGATCAGGTGAGCGAGAAGGCGACTCTTGTCCCAAGGGTTGACTTCCCACGCTTGTTGATCAACTCGAGCAACGGTGAGGCTCTTGCCCTCATGGGTCAGCCGCTCTGGGTTGGTCAGGTACTTCCGGGCCAAACGTTCAATTTCTTCTGAGATCGTGGCCGAAACAAAAATCGTTTGATGTTTCTGGGTCATGCCTCCCAAGATGCGACGGATGTCATCTCGGAAGCCGATGTCGAGCATCCGGTCCACTTCATCCAGCACCGCCATCTGAATCTTGTCGTAAGGCAACTCTCCACGTTGGTGGAAATCCATGACCCGCCCCGGGGTGCCTACAAGGATGTGGGGATTTTTTTTCAATTTGTCGGACTGCACTTTGACGCGTTGTCCGCCGTACACCGGCATGATTTTGACCGGAAGATCCCCGGCCAGAGCTTGAAGATCTTTGGAGATCTGAATGGCCAGTTCTCGGGTGGGGCAGAGCACCAAGCCGGAGAATGGTCTGGGGTCCTCTGCCAATCGGTGGAGGAGAGGCAAGCCAAAGGCTGCGGTTTTCCCAGTTCCCGTTCTTGATTGTCCAAGGACATCACGGCCTTCGACAGCAAGCGGAACAAGTTCCGATTGGATGTGGGTGGGATGAACGAAGCCAAGCTTTCCGATGGCAGTCAGGATCTCTTTGCGGAGTCCGAGTGCCTCAAAGCCTGATTCCGTCCGAAAGATTTCGGCATCAGTATCAATGTGCATGGGATCAAGGAGGTCGATTGAACCTCTGTGTGAATGGTACGATCGATTCCAAGGTTCTGCCCTGTTTATGGATGCCTCATTTTTAGAAGTTGATGTCGCGGCGATACGGCGCAATTACCGGCGTTTGAGGGATCTGGTAGGTCCCCAAACCCGGATTTGTCCAGTGATCAAGGGCAATGCCTACGGCATGGGGGCCACCGAAGTGGGGCGGGTGCTTCAGCAGGCGGGAGCGTCCATGTTGGCTGTGTACGACGCCAATGAAGCCCTCGAGGTTCTCGAGGCGGGGGTTCGCTGCCCCATCCTGGTGCTTGGCCCAGATCCAGTTCACCTGCGTGGATCACCTCTGCGGGGGTTTTGCAACGAGGGTCGGGTTCATTTCACAGTTCACGGTCTTGATCATTGGCACCGCATCCGCAGTGTGCTCACCCCAGATGTCACACCCATCCCGCTGCATCTGGAAATGGACACTGGGCTTCGGCGTGGCGGGACCCCTTTGCCCGAGTTTGAGAAGTTGGTTCGTGCGATCCAGGATGAGCCTCGCGTTTGCCTTGCTGGGGTCTCCACCCACTTCGTGAGTTCAGACCGTGATGCGGCCCTGACCGAAGCCCAGCACGCCATGGTGCGCGGAGAAGTCCAGCGTCTTCGTGGACTCTTACCTGAGGACCTGATTGTCCACGTGGCGAATTCATGTGCAACCTTGGGCGACCGCACCACCCATGCCGATATGGTGAGGGTTGGTCAGGCTTGGGCTGGGTTTGGCGTGGAATTCCTAAGCGATGGTCGGCGGCTGCCAATGGCTCTTGACTTGGAGCCGTGCTTGCGTTGGACCACGACCCTTCGTCTTTGCAAGCGGGTGGCCCGAGGTGAACGGGTGGGGTACCACGGTGAGTGGACCGCCGACCAAGACTCGGTTCTTGGCTTGGTTCCGGTGGGCTACGCCGCGGGCTGGTCTCCGTTTCTCTCGGGTCGTGATGGTCAAGCCGCGCCTCAAGTGCGATTGATGACTTCTCAAGGAGAAGCTTGGGTTCAGGTCGCGGGTGCCGTCAACATGGATCAGACCGTCTTGGATCTGGGCCCCGCTCTGGCCGCAGGGTTGTCGCCAGCCGTTGGTGATCGGGTGGAACTCATCACGCCCAATCGCCAAGCCCCAAACCACTTGGTCCGATTGGCTACGCAGGCAGGACTTCGGCCTTACGCCATTGCTTGCGGAATCCATCCCTCAGTGCCTCGGGCTTACGTGGATGGCCATGCCGAGATTGAGACTTCCTTTCCTATCCGAGAGGGTGTCCGCTGAGCGCGGCGTACAAGACCGAAGTGCTGGCGGTGCTCGCCCGTGAGTTGGGGTTGGCACCAGCGCGAATTCGTCGGCGTGCTCAAATGGTCCTCCGCGAGCTGGTGCATGAATGCTCCACTTCAACCGTCCCATTTCTTCGTCTCGATCCAATCAGGGAGCGACTGCAACTTGGCCAAGCCACTGACGCACTGCTCGCACGGGAAGCCGTGGTCGCTGATCTGACGCGAATGCTCGAACAACTTTCTCGTCAAAATCCACACCATGTGGATTCTGAAGAGGAGTACCTGACTCAGGATGGCTTGGCCTTGCACGCGGGGGTGCATGTGCGAACGGTGCGACGATGGCGGGATCAAGGTCTGGTCTTTGAGTGGTCCCAGTGCCACAAAAAATTGCAACTTGTGGTGGCTCGCCCCATAGCCGATCGGTTCCTTGAATCTCGTCCGTGTCAAAATTCACGAGGATTTCGACACGACGACGAAGTCAAACGACTCAGTTTGCTGGATCCCGAACAGGCAAAGCACATTCCCCGAGAAACTTTGCGTCGCTGGAAGCGTCAGGGAAAGCAACGGGATCGAGCCCGGGAAGACCGCGCCGCAGGTTTCGCCTGGCGATGGGGTATTGCCGCCCATCGTTGGAACATCCATGCTGATATTTCTGACGACACACGGCGGCGGCGGGTGCAGCGTGATCGGGTCCGGCGAGTGCAGCAGATCAACGCGAGCCATCCCGTTGCTGCAGCGCCAAGAGTCTCGGGCGCACCGGAGGCGGTGCTTCAGTTCGTCCAAAATCGGTGGGTCGCCCACGAGATGATTCTCGCATTGCAGCCATCCAGTCCATTCGATTTGATTGTTGAGGCGGAGGATGTGTTGCGTCGCTGTGGCTGGTGGTACCCCAAGTGCTTTGTGGGTACGGCACACCACGATGGTGCTTTGGCAGCGCTCCTCTCGGCCATACTCGCCGGGGAATCGGTTCGCTTTGCTGGTCGCCTTCGGATCGAAGTCGAACGTGCTCAGCATGGGATTGTGCGGCCTTGGGATACAGCTGACCCCTTCGGCCCCTTGCTCCCTGGCTTCGGTTGTCGAAGAGAACTGCTGCCGGATGACTTGGGTACTTTGGCGACTCGGTGGCTTGGTTTGGAGAAGGAGCCGCCTTTGTCATGGTTGGCATTGTGTTCAGACCGAGGTCGTCGAGGGCAAGCCGAGGCTTTACGTCTGATTCTTCGGGCGTCCGGACCGTTCCGCCCATGGGCATAAAAAAGCGGCGACCTTTCGGTCGCCGCGGAAAATTGTGAGTTGAGTCGCGTGTGATTAACGCTTGGAGAACTGGAAGCGACGACGAGCGCCCCGCTGTCCGTACTTCTTCCGTTCGACGCGACGAGCGTCGCGGCTGAGGAACCCGTGCTCACGGAGCACAGCTTCGACCGATGGGTCGTATCCGAGCAGAGCCCGTGCCAGTCCCATGAGCATGGCCCCAGCTTGCCCGGTGGTGCCGCCACCAGTTAGGTTGGCCTTCACGCTCACTTGACCGAGCATGTTGGTGGCTTCAAGCACGGCCATCACGCTATTTCGGTCGCGAGGGGTGCAGAAGTATTCTTCCAAGGGTTTGCCGTTGCACAGGACGCCGGCACTTCCAGGTTGCACTCTGACTCGAGCCACCGAAGCTTTGCGACGTCCGGTTCCCCACCACCATCCGTGGACGGGGGCGGTTGGTTCACGCGGCACAAAGGTGTCTTCAGCGGTTTCCGCCGGGGCCTCTCCCAAGGTGATGGTGGCAGGCTCTGCGGATTCAGTTGCGATGGTTTCTTCTGTCATTCGGAATGTCTTTCAATGGGTTTAGAGGGACACTGGCTGCTGGGCTTGGTGCGGATGCTCAGCGCCTTCGTAAACCTTCAGGTTCGACAGCATCACGCGGCCGAGGCGGGATTTGGGAAGCATGCGGCGGACCGCTTCTTCGACAAGTTTGATGGGGCGGTGCTCTTGCATCCAGCCGTAAGGAATGTGCTTCAGACCACCGGGGTGACCGGAATAGGTCTTTCGCATTTTCTGCTCTGATTTGCGACCAGTCAGTGCCACTTGGCTGGCGTTGATCACGATCACGTAATCGCCGCTCATCGCGTGCGGGGTCCAGTCGGGGGAGTGCTTCCCTTGGAGAACCGTCGCAATCCGGGCAGCCAGTCTGCCGAGCGGGACATTGGCGGCGTCAACCACAACCCATTTGGGTTCATGGGTGCCGGCCTTGAGAAAAGTGGTTTGACGGGGCATAGGGGTCTCCTCCCGTTGGTTTGCGGGAATCCGACATTGTAGCCGGTACCGGAGTGGTGTCAACGGGGCCGCGGTCAGCGGATCACGAGGGTGGGGCGATCCTCTCCACGTTCTGCCATGCGGATGCGGTGGTCAAAAGCCTCACCAAGGCTCTGGAGGGTGCCTCCGAGCCCCTCGATGTCGTGGCAGGAGGCGGGTTCACCGGTATCCCCTCGGGCGGCCAGTTCTGGGTGGATGGGCAGCCGGCCAAGAAAGGGAAGGCTCATGCTGGCGGCCATATCCTCAGCCCCGCCCCTGCCGAAGAGGTCGATTGTGGTTCCGTCAGGGGCCGTGAATCCAGACATATTCTCCACCACACCGAGAATTGAGACCCCCAGCTGTTGGAACATCCGGATGGCCCGACGGGCGTCGTCTTGGGCGACCTTCTGGGGCGTGCAGACCACAACCGCCCCCGTGAGGGGCAGGAGTTGGGCCAACGTGAGCGGAACATCACCTGTGCCTGGGGGAAGGTCCACAATGAGGTGGTCAAGCTCCCCCCAGTCGCTTTGGAGGGCGAGCTGGCGGAATGCTCCATGGGCCATGGGGCCGCGCCAGACCAGGGCTTTTTCGGGTTCAACCAGACGGCCGATCGAAACAATTTTTAAGCCATCTTTTTCGAAAGGAATGATGGTGTTGCCATCGATCTTGGGGGGGATCTCTTCAAGGCCAAGCATGGTCGGCAGGGACGGGCCATAAATGTCGCCATCCAAAATGCCAACTTTGCGGCCCATACGAGCCAAGGCCAAAGCCAAGTGCACTGAAACCGTACTTTTGCCGACTCCGCCTTTTCCTGCGCCCACGGCGATGACGGATCGGACCAGGGGCAGCGGGTTTGGTTTTTCACCAACCGTTGTGAATTCAAGATCGAGTTCGGGAACTCTTCGCAAGGCCAGTTCAGCCGTCTTCTGTCGAAGCAGACTAGAAATCTGGCTTCGCAAATCGGACTGGACTTCTGGATTTTCAGAACTCAATTCAATCTGGAGCGAGATGCTCTCGTTGGAGCATTCCACCCGGCGGACCACTCCAAGTGAAACCAGATCCCGCTTCGATTCAGGATCAAGGACTTCGGAGAGCAGCTTGTAGATGTCTTCTTGGTTCATACTTTCGTGGATGCTTTTGAAATTGGTGCCTTAGGTGCTTTGATACAGTGAGAATCGTCAGGAGCATAGCAGTTGATCACACGCATCATTCTGAATGGTTTCGCCACCTACGCAAGGTTGGCAACCACATTTGCTTTCGGCTTGTTTTTTACAAGTTATGTCACCGCAAAGCTTGGTCTTGAAGGTTTCGGATTGGTCAGCCTTGCCGCTGGAACCTTCGGCATTTCTTTTGCCATCGAATCCGGAATTGGCCATGCCGTCTCTCGGGAGTTGGCTCCAGCGTTTGCGAAGCGTGATCCAAAGGAGATCAAGGCGGCTTTCTCATCGACGTTCACCGCTTCATGTTTGTTTGGGCTGTTTGGCGGCCTTGTTTCCATCGTGCTGGCTTACCTTGCCACCAAGGGTGTTATCAGAATCCCGGGTGAGCGAATGGAGTTTATTCGTGGACTTGTTTGGCTTCTTTTGTCAGAAGGAGCCATCGGTGTGGTGCGGTCTGTGCTTTCGGTGTGGCACCGGTCAGCATTTGCCTCCCGCTTGATTTGGCTTGACAGTATCTACTTAATCATTGAACGATTCGGTAAGCCTCTCGTGGCTTACATCGTCCTTGATTCGGCAGCATCAACTGCTGAAGGCCTGGACCTCATCCCTCAACTCGCCGTTGGGAACTTTATTTGGATCTCTGCTTCGTTGGTCCTAAGTTCATTGATTTCATTGTTGTTGGTGAAGCAGGCTCGAGTTCTTCCGCGATGGACTGATTTCGCAACGTTGCGAGGTGTTCTTCGCAGGATATTTGAAGCCCTTCAGTTTGCTTTTTTGTCTGGTTTTACTCCGCAGTTACTCGCCCTTGTGGTGAATGCCACCGTGGGCCTGGCCTACAACGGCATCTGGTCGGTGGTGGTTCAAGTTGGAGGTTGGTGCACGCTCTTGGGCGAAGGGATCCTTCGCGGTATCGACCCATTGATGGTTCACCTCAGGGTTGAAAAGGGCGAAGCCCAAGTCCAGTCAGCTTTGGCAATATTGTCAAAGGTTCAGGCTTACGCCTTCATTTTGGTTGGTGTTTTGGTGCTTTCGGCTTGCCCGAAGCTCATCAATCTTTGGGTTGGAAGATCCTGGGAGGCTGATGAAGCTTTGGCTTCGCTGGGAATGACCGCTGAGCAGGCCGTCGAAATGGCTTCGTTCCTGATTTTTCTTCAACTGCTGGCATTGCTTCCGCGGATGATCTTTTCCCCTCTCGAGCGCACACTCTTTGGCTTCGGTCACATGAAGCGTTACCTGACGCAGGTATGGCTCGCCTCGGTGGTGGCATTGGTCATCTCGGCGCCCGCGATGCAGGTATCCGGTTGGCTTGGCTGGGCCCCCTTGGCAGTTCTGGCGGCAAATCTCTGTACGTATGTCATTGGGGTCTACCGGTCATCGGCTGCCATCATGTTGGGTGAAAGCCGATTTGAGGCTTCGGAGGTTGTCAAAAAGCCACTCGTATCTCTGTTGCTCACTTGGCCTGTTGCTCCCGGCTTGTGGTCATGGGGTGCGGATTTCACCCCAGTGCAGACTCTGGTATGCGTCGGCTTCCATGTCATGTATTCGTTGATCATCATTTTGATTCTTGAGCGATCCTTGTTGGGGGAGTTGGTCGGCCGAGTGCGTTCTAGAGCGGTCTAAGGCAAAATCTTTTTGGGGAGGAAATAGCCCGTCTTCTTGGTTGGCAGTGGGCGATCGTGCCTCGTGATTTGAGCCTCTTTTTATTGAAGGGAGGGGGCGAATGGGGCCGATATTTTGTCAGGACCCAAGGATTCATGACCACCCTTTTGTATCTCGCATGGCTTGGCATCGGACTGGCTTTGCTGCTGGTTCTTCTGCTTGGCCGAACGCGTAATGCAAACCTCATTTTCTTTGCCGGAATTCTCTTTGTCTCTGGTCTCGCCACGCCATTGAGTCTCTCGGACATAGTGGAACAAACGTTCTGGTTGCCAGTGCAGTCTCGAAGGTCGGAGCTCTTTCTGGCTTTTGGACTCATGGGAACTGCTGCTTTGCTGTTGCAATCGCGCCGAGCCAATCGTGTAGATCTGTCTCTGGCAAGCATGTTCTATTTTTTAAGCTTGTTGTACGCGGCTCTGCTAAGGGGATATCACGAAGGTGCGCTTGTTCTGTTTGAATCGACGGTCTTCTGTGTTTTTACAGTGATCCCCTTGGCTCTTTGGTCAAGCAACTACGTTCAATCGCCCAACAATCTGGCGATCATCCAGCGCGTCATCTTGTTGGTCAACATCCTGACCATTGGATTTGTTGCCGTGCAGTTTGTTCAAGATTCGTCGATGTTGACGCTTGGTAATGCGAATCGCTTTCGTGGTCTGCTCTCGAACCCCCAGCATGCTGGGGTTCAGTTTGCCCTTTTCTCGGCATCTGCCTTGTGGATCATGTTGCATGACAAAGCCCGGTACTTCACCGTGGCTTTGGCAGTTCTGGCTGTAAATGGTGTGTTGTTGCTGTGGTCTGGATCAAGAACCAGCATGGCCATGTTTCTTCTTGCCGGCGGGGTGATCGCTTATCCCCGTCTCGGGCGGCAAGCGATATACCTCCCGCTGTTCGGCTTGATTGGCTTTGGGGTTTACAGCATTGTTACCACGAAGCTTGGAGTTGATATTCAGACTGATCGTCTCGCTGCCGGTGGGAATACTCGGTCCGAAGCTTGGCGCATGTTGATTCGCCAGGGAGTGAACAACCCCCTCACGGGTGTTGGCGTTGGAGATTCCGAGAAAAGTGAAAATGGCTGGCTCTATGGTTTTGCGACCTATGGCATCGGTATGTTGGCCATTCAATTGATCTGGACTGCAGCTGCCATCCGAGAGATCCTCGTTCTCGTTCGTCGCCGCAATCGCTTTGCCCCCGAAATCAGACCGACCGCTTATTACTGCATTGGTATTTTGCTTGCTTATTTTGGCGGCGCTGTCTTTGAGGGGTATCTGATTTCTCGAGTTTCAACGCCAATGTGCATTGCGTTTCTTGCTTTCACCTTAACTCTCCTCCTCAGAAAAACCGCTGACGTTGGCTCGGTACAGCCTTCGAAAAAACCCACGACATATCCTCATGCGAGCTATGGAGCCTAGTCCTCGAGGACTGCTTTCATCCATCACTTAAGATCTGGAGAACCATGCGAGTCACTCATGTTCTGAACCGGTTGAACTTCCTGGACGGTGGCCCGCCTCGCGGCGTTGTTGATTTGTGCGAAGCAATCCGGGATCGAGGCCATGACGTTTCGCTCATTACAACTGATGTCAACGACGTCCCTTCTTCTTGGTCGGATTCCATATCCGTTCTCAAAGTCAATCCCCCAGATCGGCCTCTCGGTTTCTTCTCCAAGTCAAATCTAGATTCAGCGGTAGGACTCGTTTCCAGTTCTGATGTCGTCCATTTCCACGGCGTGTGGGAGCGGTTGAATCATCAGCTCGCTTCAGCATGTAGACGGTCGGGAACGCCATACGTCATGACCCTTCGGGGAATGCTTGATGATTGGAGCATGGAACAGGGTGGGTGGTACAAGCGGTTGTTTTTAAAGTTGTATGGCCAGAAGTACCTTGATCGCGCGTCATGCATTCAGTGCACTGCCCATGGTGAGCTGCGACAGTCATCAAAGTGGTTTCCTCAAACCAAGACTGTTGTCATCCCGAACCTGATGGATCTTTCTCCTTTTCGAGATGCTCCATCATGCAGCGAAGCGAAAGAACACTTTGGCGAAAAGCTTGATGGGATCAGCTTGCTCTTTTTGAGTCGCATTCACGAGAAGAAGGGCCTTGAGTATCTCATAGAAGCCATGCCAAAGATTCAAACCGAGCTTGGCACCTGCAATCTCATCATCGCTGGCGACGGTCACCCTGGATACATCGAAAAGTTAAAACTTCTCGCAGAACAAAGAGGTGTTTCCCGGCATATCCACTGGGTGGGACATGTTGGTGGTGCTTTGAAATACTCCTTGTTCCAAGCGTCGGATTTGTTTGTTCTTCCTTCAAGCCAAGAAAATTTTGGATTCGTCCTCTTCGAGTCGATGGTCTGCGGCACCCCAGTTCTGGTTTCAGAACTGGTGGATACCGCCGAAGATATTGAGCGAAGCGGTGGAGGGGCCCGTATCCCTCAGTGCGCTTCGGCGATCGCTGACATGGTTGTCAACTTGTCTTTAGATACCGCTAGGCGACGGGGCATGTCTCAAAAAGGCCGAGAATGGGTTTTGAAGCACCTCGACGGCAAAGATGTCGCGGTTCGTGTCGAAGAAATGTACGCCGAGGCCCTTCTCTATTCTGACTGAATTTACAGGGTGATTTTTCTCTGATCGAGTTCAGCGAGGATCAACTCTGCCACATGCTCTGGTGTCAAATTTGTGTTGTCGATCACCAGTTCGGCATTTTCAGGAACTTCATACTCTTCTGTCACCCCAGGTACATTTGTGCGGCTGTCGCTTTGGCCGTTGTGATTGCTGCCTTTTCTTGACTGGCAAACTGAAATTGAAGTGCTCAGATGGACATGGATGAATCGACCATCACCGATCAGGCTTCGTGCGGATTGCCGAGCATGGTCTTCTGGGGCAACGAATCCCGCGATGCAGATCGCCCCTTGATCGTTCAGGAGTTTTGCGACCTCCATTGTGCGTCTGAGGTTCTCGGAACGTTCACTGGGCTGGAAGCCGAGGTCGCGATTTAAGCCACTTCTCATCATTTGGCCATCAAGCACAAATGAGTTGATTTCTCGCTGGAACAAGGCGCGACTGAGTTCGTGCGCGGTGGTTGTCTTGCCAGATCCGGAAAGTCCGGTGATCAAAATCGTTGCTGGATGGTGCCTGTTGAGGCGCACCCGATCAGATTCCGGGATGGTGAGCTCGGGGCGAGTCACGCCCGTAGGCGGAGGAGTTTGCCAATGATCCTGTGCGGTTCTGGAGTCAACCCGAGCCATCCCGGCCCCAACGGTGAGGTTGGACATTCGATCGATGATCACAAACCCCCCAAGGGCGCGGTTCTGGTCGTAGTCGGAGATGACCAATGGTTCGATCGTACGAATTTCGACTTTGCCAATTTCATTCAGACGGAGTTTTGATGCATCCTCTTTCTCAAATGTATTCACGTTGTGTCGATACCCAACATGGTTTACTTGACACACGGTCTGGTGCGGGCCTTGCTTGATGATGTACTCGCGGCCTGGGACCAGATCATCATCATTCATCCAGACCATCATGGCTTCAAATCGGTTGGCCACCACTGGCTTGGCTTTTTTGGGGACCACGGTGTCGCCGCGAGAGGCATCCACTTCATCTTCGAAAGTCAGTGTCACACTCATGGGCGCGAATGCTTCATCAACAAGTCCATCCGGGGCGTGGATCTCTTTGATGACCGTGTCCCGTCCGGAAGGCATCACCTTGATTTCTTGCCCCACTCGAACGACACCCGAGGCGATTTGGCCGGAGAATCCCCGGAAGTTTAGGTTGGGACGGTTAACCCATTGAATTGGGAATCTGAGATCTTTCTGGGTGAGATCTTTTCCGATGTGAACACTCTCGATGATATGCATCAGCGTTGGCCCTTTGTGCCAAGGCATATTTTGAGATGGCTCTACAACATTGTCACCGCTCAGAGCGCTCATGGGCAGAAAGCGGAGGTCTTTCAGTCCAAGCTTTTTGGCCAGTTCCGTGTACTCCGATTTGATTTCGTTGAACCGGTCCTCGCTCCAGTTCTCGAGATCCATCTTGTTGATTGCCACGACCACATGATTGATGCCGAGCAGTCGAACGATGTAGGAGTGCCTGCGAGTCTGTTCTTGTACGCCGTGCCTGGCATCGATCAGAATGATCGCCAGGTCACACGTCGATGCTCCGGTGGCCATATTCCTGGTGTACTGTTCGTGGCCCGGGCAATCGGCAATGATGAATTTTCTTTTACTGGTACTGAAGTAGCGGTAAGCGACATCAATGGTGATGCCCTGTTCTCGTTCGCTCTTCAGGCCATCAACCAGCAGAGCAAGATCAGGCTTATCGCCGGTGGTTCCGCTTTTTTTGCTGTCTCGGGTTACGGCGTCAAGTTGGTCTTCGTAGACCATTTTTGAATCATGAAGCAGTCTTCCGATCAGAGTGCTTTTGCCATCATCAACGCTTCCGCAAGTAAGAATTCTGAGAAGTTCTTTTTGCTCGTGTTCCCTGAGGTAGGCGAGAATGTCGTTCTCAATGAGATCCGATTTGTGACTCATCAGAAGTAACCCTCACGCTTCTTTTCCTCCATGGAGCCGGATTGGTCATAGTCGATCACGCGTCCTTGCCGCTCGGATTGTCGAGTGAGAAGCATTTCTTGGATGACTTCAGGAAGGGTGCTGGCCTCAGATTCGACGGCTCCAGTGAGGGGGTAACAACCAAGCGTTCGGAATCGCACCATTTTGGTTTCGGGGATTTCTCCCGGTTCCAATGGGAGTCTGTCATCGTCCACCATGATTGGCACACCGTTTCTGATGACCACTGGCCTTGGACCGGCAAGATACAAGGGGACAATTGGAATTTGTTCCATCCAGATGTACTGCCAAACGTCGAGTTCGGTCCAGTTCGAAAGGGGGAACACGCGAATAGACTCCCCTTGATGGACCATCCCATTGTAGATGTTCCACAGTTCTGGTCGTTGGTTCTTTGGGTCCCAGCGGTGATTTTCATCACGGAACGAATACACCCGTTCCTTGGCTCGGCTCTTCTCTTCATCTCGACGAGCACCACCAAAAGCCGCATCAAATTTGTACTTGTTGAGGGCCTGCTTGAGCGCTTGGGTTTTCATGACGTCAGTATGGACTTTGGATCCATGTGTAAATGGTCCAACACCTTGATTGACGCCGTCTTGATTGATGTGGACGAGCAGGTCCATGCCGACTTCCTTGGCCATACGGTCTCGAAACTCGATCATTTCTCGAAACTTCCATGTTGTATCAACATGGAGCAGCGGGAATGGCGGAGGGGATGGGGCAAATGCCTTCTGGGCCAGATGCAACATGACTGCAGAATCTTTCCCAACGGAATAGAGCATTACCGGATTGTCAAACTCAGCAACCACTTCACGGATGATGTGGATGCTCTCCGATTCAAGGGTTTTCAAATGGGTCAGAGTGTGGCTCATGGAAAAGAGATGGAGTGTGTTGTAACCTTACACATGATCGACGTTTTGCTAGGAGAAAGGTGATTCTTTTGTCTGAACATCAGCCCAAAGACGTGGTCTGGCAGCATGGCTCTGTCGATCGAGAGGATCGTGCCGGTCGTCTGGGACACCGCGGCGCTACGTTGTGGTTTACTGGTCTTTCGGGCAGCGGGAAGAGCACGGTGGCCGTGGCCTTGGAGTCAACCTTGCACGCTTTGGGGCATCATGCCTACCGCCTCGACGGAGACAACCTTCGGTACGGTCTCAATGCCGACCTTGGATTTTCACAAGAAGACCGGGCTGAGAATGTCAGAAGAGTGGGCGAGGTCTCAGCTCTGTTTGCGGACTCTGGCTTGTTGGTCCTCTCAAGTTTCATCAGTCCTGAGAGAGTGGACCGCGAACGGGTGCGGAATTTGCATTTAAAGTCAGGCGTACCCTTCTTCGAAATACACATTGATGTTCCGCTGGAGGTTGCTGAATCACGTGATCCCAAAGGGCTCTACGCCAAGGCGCGAGCGGGGGAGATCCCTGAATTCACCGGGGTTCATCAACCCTATGAGGCACCAGTTTCGCCAGAACTGCGTTTGCCGACCAGTGAACTTTCGATTGAGCGGTGCGTTGATCGCGTGCTGCAAATGTTGCGGGAACAATCCGTCTTGCCCGCGAGCGGGATGGGCTGACATTCATAGAGGCTTTTTGGGGTGGTTCACAAGCCCAAACTTGTCGGTTGCAATCGAAGGGCCGTTGAGGGGGCAAATACTGATTGTCGCACTTGACAATTGGCGTGCTAAGCGGTGGGGAGGGGATTCGAACCCCTGATCGGGATTCCCCGATGCCGGTTTTCAAGACCGGTGCATTCAACCGCTCTGCCACCCCACCGGTGGACAGTCCATCTTACCTTCTTCTCAGGGTGGATGAATGGTTACTTATGCAACAGGCCAATCATGGNCGCGACAGCTTCTTGAACCACCCGGNGATCTTCGTCATCGAGCGACCCATCCGCGAGTCCTTTGATGACATCGGCAGCTTTTTGGATGGTGTCTTCGATGTTGGTTGAATTTGATCCGCCCTCTTGGATGAAGAATCCATCGTTGGCTTCACACACCATTGACACCAGCTGGTTGGCCGTGTTTGCTGAGCCAAGGCGGGACCATTCGGCGGCCCGATGGAAAGGATTGGGTTGATCGCCGGAGCGAATGCGGTTGAGTTGTCGGGTGGTCATCCCTGCTTTTTGGGCAAATCCAATGGTGCCCAAAATNTCAACATGATCACTGAGCGCGCGATCAAACGGTTCCCTCGGAATGATGGTCATTTGTGTTGTCTCCCGGAAAAGGACGGCGAGGTCTGGTCATCCATAACCAGCCCATGCCAATAAGAATCGTAACGAACCAAAGTGGCGGCGGCGGACGATGCCCTGGGTTGTGTACAACCGAGGCGGCCGCAGTAGGCANGCTCCAGTTTGAGTCGACGAGCATGGCCAAAAGTGGAAGCGCAAGAAGTGCGGANCCCAGCGGAAGCTGCTCTCGCATGATGCGGCCGGCACCACATCCCCACATGGCGCATCCCATCAGCCAAGCATCGGCTTGCAGCAACAGTTCCACGGGCTGTTGAAGAAGCAAAACCAAAGGTGCNAGCGCAACTTGGACAACCACAGCAAGGACGAGGAAAGCTTGCCACTCCAAATTGGCCCGAGGCAATGGGCCAATGGTGGCTCGGGCGGCCGGGTAAGCCACAAGCAGCCCGAAGGAAAGGCTGGTGAGGTGTTGTTGGTAGCCCCACAAATTGGCCTCGGTGTTTTGCACGAGGTTGGGTACCGCCAAGACGTTCACCACAAAGGAGAGGAGGATCCAGGCCGAGCTGACCAGCAACAACAATTGCCTCCAGCGGTGTTCAAGGGCGGGGATCATGCCGCGGGTCGGCGGACCATTCCGCGTGGTTCAATACGCCAGTGCCCCCCTCCAGGGGTGAGCGATTGGTAGACCATCGCCTGCTTGTCCAGGATCTTCAATTTCAGAGCAAAAAGTGGTTCAGTTCCCGCCTCATGCGCGGGGGTGCTCCGGAAATCGACCAGTCCTTGGGTTCCCGAAGCATCTGAGACCACCAGTTCAATTTGGTTGGGCTGTGGCTCTCGTATTTGTTCAATAAAGGCCGACCACCCTTGTGCTCTGGCATGTTCAAAGACCTCGATGGCGGTCGAGAAGCCATTGCTTGTGCTGACGTCCAGAACCGGAAGCGACAAGGCTTTGGATTCGGACGGTAGGGGGACGAACCCAGACAATTGGAAGTTTGTGGGCGCTATAGATTNTGCCAAGAACGAAGGGTCGACATCGAAGAGTCGCTCCCCGGTTAAGACCGAAATGGNGATCGACTGCGGTGCGGCGATTGAAACTCTGGCTGATTTAAAATGCCCAAGTCTCATGATCTGGCGGTGCAGTGTTTGCAGATTCTGTGCGTTGTCGTTGGAGCGCCACTTTCTCACAACCTCACCGATGNCCGCCTGGTATTGAGGTTGAAAAGCACGTGAACNGTCATCCATGTGTTTGCAGTCGACAGCAAAGGTCATCACAGGACTCCGGTGTCCGGTCCAGCCACTGTGGTTGACCACCGCTATGGCCAGCATCAACACGATTGTTCCGGCGGCCAACGGCCAGTAGTTGTGATTGGTGGCAGGTTTGGCCTTGGCGCGACTCACCTCAACGTATCGGCATGATTGGGCCCTCGGCATGAGCGGCTCGAACCAGACGATCCGTCAGCTCAGGCAGCGGGATGCCAACGTGAGCCGCGGCTCGGGGAAGCAGACTGCTGGCGGTAAACCCGGGCATGGCGTTCCATTCCAAGAACACCGGTCCATCAGGGCCGAGGATGAAATCGGCCCGGCCAAGATGGCGTGCCCCCAGGCTCGCCGCCATTCGCGTGGTGGCCTCTTCCAGCGCGGTATGCACTTCGGGGGCGATCTTTGGCTCGACAGTGAACACAGTGTCGTCCCGGAGGTATTTTGCTTCGTGGTCGTAGAGGCCAGCGGCCGGGGTGATTTCAACCACTGGAAGCACCTGGCCAAGGACCCATGGCACAGTGCATTCGCGGCCGGGAACAAAGGCTTCGCACAACGCCGGTCCGGTCAAATGGTTTATGGCGTTGGCCAGTTCGTCATCGGTATGCAGCAACTCCAGACCAACGCTCGAGCCTTCATCCAAAGGTTTCAGAATGCAAGGGGGTGGGCAGGGCGGGGGGCTACCTCGGTGAACCACCGAACCGGCAGCGATGGTGACTCCGTGTTGAGCGGCCAGCACTCTGGTTTGATTTTTGTCCATCGCAACCCTCGCGGCATCGGGGCAGAACCCGACAAATGGGAGGCCGAGTTCGACCAATTGGGATTGCGCGCCACCCCCTTCACCCCAGGGGCCGTGTAGCGCTGGAAAGACCACGTGATCTTGGGGGATATCACGCAAGGGGGAACTGGGGTCATCGGTGGGCAGGTCCATTTCGTTGACGTGATGGCCCGCCGTGCGTAATGCTTCGCTGATCGCCGCGGCGGATTTATGGGAGATCATGGCCTCCGCATCTGGCCCGCCTGAAAGCACGGTGATGTTCAGTGGTTTTTGGAATTGGGCCATTGGACCACCTCCGGAATCAAGTTCACCTTGTGGTGCTCTGCCACCAGCTGTTGCACTTGGTGCATCAAATCCATGACCTCTCCAGAAGTTGCTTCGGGTGTGGTCACAATGAAGTTGGCGTGTTCTGAACTGACTGAAGCCCCGCCGACACGCATCCCTTTCCCTCCGGCTTCGTCAATCAACTGGCCCGCGCTGCATCGATGCTCCCCGATCAGGGGGTTCCGGAAAGCGCAGCCGCTGCTGGGACTGTTCGCGCCGAGCGGTTGCGTGCTTGCTTTTTCAGCCATGACCTCTTTGAGCTTTCGGCGCATTTGCTTCGGATCTTCAGCCCTCAGTTGGAAGGTGGCTTGGGTCACAATGCCTCGAAGCTGAGANCGACGGTACGAGAATTGGCATTCATTGACCGTCTGCTCATAGGGCGTGCCGTCAGGAAGGAAGCCCGAGCACCGGCTGAGGGTGTCACTGATTTCGCCCCAACGCCCACCCGCATTCATGGCCAGCGCACCGCCTATGGTCGCAGGAAAGCCAGCCAATTGCCACAATCCATCGAGGCCGCGACGCACGGATTCTGGGATGACCTTGCGGAGATCTGCCCCGGCTCCGGCATGCATTGTTTTTCCGTCGAAGGAAAAGTTGGTGAACTCACCCTTGAGGCGGATGACGACCCCAGAAACACCACCGTCGGAAACCAGCAGGTTTGAACCAAGTCCAAGCACTCTGACGGGAATTTGGTTGGCGTGTGATTCAGAGAGGACGCGAACCAGTTCGTCTTCCGTTTCGATATCGATCAGGCACTCGGCTGGCCCGCCCAGTTTGTTCCAACAATGCAGAGACAATGGTTCGTTCAGATGCTTCTTCACGACGAGTGCACCCATGAGGGGCCAACCGAGCCTACAGGTCCGGCGCCCATCACCACCAGCAAGTCTCCTCCACAAAGCACAGAATCCAGTCGAGACACCGTGTCTTCTAACGAATCGGCGGCGAGAGCGTTGGTGCCTTGGGCGCGGAGTCGATCCACCAAAGTGTGTTGGTTCACAAGGTCTTGGGCGGATTCAGAATCGCGAACAAAATAAATCTCAGGCACAATGACCACATCGGCCGCGCTAAACGACGACGCGAATTCGTCGAGTAAAAATCGCGTTCGACTGTGTTGGTGGGGCTGGAAGACGCAGACCAAGCGGCGGGGGGATTCAGAGGCCCGAAGGGCCCGCAGGGTTCGGTCAATTTCAGTTGGGTGATGTCCGTAGTCATCCCACACCCGTACTGGTCCAGAGTTCAAGGTCTTGGTGCCCACGAACTCGGTTCGCCGTGCAAGTCCGGTGAACTGGGCCATGGCTTCGAGAACCAAGGTTGAATCAGCCCCAGCCCACAGGGCCAAGATCACAGCGGCTCCGGCATTGAGGGCGTTGTGTTCGCCCGGCATGAGGTTCCGCCAACGCAAGTGGGATCCCGGCCCTTGGAGATCTACTTCCTGCGTCTCCACATTGAATTTGATCGACCAATCCGCTTCACTGGAGAGCCCAAAAGTTTCCACTCTTGCGTTGGTGCCCCGCGTGACCTCACGGCGGTGAGCTCCATCGTGCGCGATCAGCAGCCGGCCACCCAGTTGGGCGTCGGGGATGTTTTGGGCGAAGTCTGTGAAGCCTTGGATGACCCCTTCAAGGTTGTGGTAGACGTCCAGATGATCTTCTTCAACATTCAAAATGGCGGCATGTTTGGGGCGGTGGGCATGAAACGAGCGATTGAATTCGCAGGCCTCAGCCACCATTAAGCCTGGAAGGCCCGCCATGGGTCCGATGGGAATTTTTGCAGCACCCACTTGGCTGCCGCCGCCGAGTTGGGGAACTTCGGCCCCAATGATGAACGAAGGTGCCAAGCCGGCGTGAACAAGGGCGTGACAGCACATGGCGCAGGTGGTGCTTTTGCCATGGGTTCCGGCGATCGAGATGCCAAATCCCTCTTCCTGCAGCCTGCCCAGTGCATCGGCATAACGGATAACTTCAAGCCCGCGGGAAGAAGCTCTCGCTAGGACAGGGTGGTCCGCGGGAAGCGCGGCGGTTGCGATGACCAAATCGGTTTCCGGCTTCAGTCCAGCGGCGGTTTGGTCGGTGGTCACNGTGATGCCGTCTTGCTCGAGTGCTTCAGTGATTGGGCTTGGCACTTGATCTGAGCCTGAGACTTGGGCGCCTCGAGCATGCAGCACTCTGGCCAAGCCACTCATGCCGCATCCTCCAATTCCAATCAACTCAATATTCCGGCCGGTCAGGGTCATTCGTTGCGGTCCCGGATGCGCTCCGCGGTCGGGAGCAGGGCTGTGAGCTTGGCAGCGCGTTTGCTTGGACTTGGGTGGGTTGACAGGAATTCTGGAGTGCGTCCCGATTCCTGTTCCATGGCTCGCCACAAATCAATTGCGGCTTTGGGTTCGTATCCTGCGGCAGCGGCAATGTAGATGCCCAACTCATCGGCTTCGTGTTCGTGGGCTCGAGAAAACGGAAGCGCGACTCCTAGGCCAAAGGCCGACTCGGCCATCCGCATTTCCCGATCGTTGAGTTCCCCGTCGGTGGCGGCCAGGACCACTTGGGCTGCCTGGGTCTGGCTGAGCCGCTCGGTGCCATGCCGGCCCACTGCGTGGGCAATCTCATGGCCCATCACCGCGGCCAATTGATCGTCGTTGGCGACAAACTTGAGCATGCCGGTGTACACCGCCATCTTGCCGCCAGGGAGGCACCAAGCGTTGACTTGGCTGTCGTCTTGGATCACCCGCCATTCCCAGTCGAAGCTGTCGGCGAGATTGGGATGGCGCTGTTGGGTGGCGGTTACCAGGCGCTGCATGATGCGGTTCACCCTTTGGTGCTCCGGTGAGGAGACCGGGAGCACGTCTTTGGATTCCAAAGTGCTTTTCCATGCAACTTCCCCCAATCTGACATCCTCGGAGAGGGGAAAGAGGTTGAACTGGGTTCGGCCGGTTCCGGGGACGGTGGTGCAGGCCGCAAGGCAGAGAAGGGAGAGGTAGATTCGCATGGCGATATAGAGAATATCGGTCCCGGCGGGTGGTATTCCCGAGGACTAGAATGGTCCACATGTTCCGCTCGAGGATTGCCAGTGGCCCGGTGCACACGCACACCGCTTCGGCGACGGATCTTCCGTCCGCCNTGGCCATTTTGCAGCGGCTGGCTTTGGGCTCAGGGGACGGCTGGCGACGTCTGGTGGTTGATCTGTCNACCCCTTTAGACCCCATCCAGGAGATCTGCGGCCGGGCGTTGGGCCGGCGTGTGGCTTTCAAATCACGTTCCGGCCGGACCATTGCAGGAGTGGACGCTGCCCTGCGAGGGGACTGGATCGATGACATCACACTCAGCGCATTGCGATCTTTGATGCCAGACGCAGCCGTGGTGGCTTGGAGTCGGTTTGACCCCGCGGTGGAAAGCAGCCCCGGATGGATGCCGTTTGGACGGAGGGCTTGGATCCTCCCACGCCTGCAGTTGGAGGTAGACGAGGGACGCCACCGGCTTGTGGGGTACCTGCTGCCTGGGGAGCGTCCGGAAGCCATTGAGCCCGCGCGAGCATCACTTTTGGTGCCACGTCGTTCGCCAGTGACCGCCCGCATGTTCCGGCAGGATGAAGATTGGGACTTCCGTGACTTGGTGCAAGAAGCAATCGGGGCCATCCGATCTGGGGAATTGGAGAAGGTTGTTCTTGCCCGTCAGGTCAGTTACGCCCTCTCGGAGCCGATTGATGCGGCATACGTGTTGCACCAACTTGCCTCCGGAAATCAGTACTCCTTTTTGGTGGAATCTGGGGAGCATGCCTTCCTCGGTTCCAGCCCTGAGCGTTTGTCGCGAAGAATTGGACAGCGTTTGCAAACTGAAATGTTGGCTGGAACAGTTCGGGCCCGCTCGGCTGACGAGGCCATGCAGCTTCTGGAAAGCAGCAAAGACCGTCATGAACACGACGTGGTGGTGCGGTCGGTCACAGAACGGCTGGCTTCCATTGCCAAGGCAAGAAAGAACGAGGATCAGGTTGCCGTTGTTCCGGCCGCTGGAGGGCTGTGGCACTTGCGTCGTCAGCTCGAACTGACTCTGAATGATGCGGTGGATGACGCTTCGGTCCTCGGTTTGTTGCATCCCACTCCCGCGGTGTGTGGTCGCCCCACCAACATGGCCCGGTCTCATCTGGCCAGCCAAGAGGGTTTTGATCGTGGTCTGTATGCCGGCCCCATCGGTCTGTTTGATGGATTGGGCCACGATGTCGCCGTGGCCATTCGTTCGCTTCGGTTGTCGCCCGAAATGGCCACGCTCTTTGCCGGCGCGGGGATCGTGCGAGATTCACAGCCCGAGATGGAATTTGTTGAAACCGAAGCCAAGTTGGCGGTGGCTCGCGCCGCATTGCCCGGAACGGGGTGAGGTGTGACCAACAGTCCTGGTGCTGAAAATTTGATGTTTGCTCGCGAACTGTTCGCCACATGGAAAACATGTGGTCTTGGATGCGTGGTGTTGGCGCCGGGTGCGCGGTGTGCGGCNTTGGCTTTGGCGGCCCGCGATACTGGATTGCACGTGGTTCGTATTGATGACGAACGATCGGCGGGCTTTGTCGCGTTGGGGTGGGCCCGCGTCGAAGGCCGTCCCGCCGCCGTGGTCACCACCAGTGGCAGCGCGGTGGCCAACCTCCTCCCCGCGGTGGTCGAAGCCCGTCAATCTGGCATTCCGATGTTGCTGGTCACCGCAGATCGACCGGTTCGACTTCGTGGCACCGGTGCCAATCAGACCGGCGATCAGGTTGCCATGTTGGCAGGATCGGTTGATCGATCTTTGGTCGCAGATTTCAGTACCCAGGCTTCCGGCTTGGCCTTGGATGCTTGGCGTGGGGCGGAGCAGGGTGTGGTGCATGTCAACATCGGCTTCGATGAACCCCTNTTGCCCAGCCCGATTCCTGAAGTGCCTCAGTTTGCGCTCTCTCGTCGTCGAACCGTCCTCGACTCCGCCCCGGGGCCAGCCACCCAGCAGGTGGCCCAGCGGTTGATGGAAGAAGAGCAAGGCATCATCTTTGTGGGGCCTCTGGCTCGACCTCGCGAACGCCGGGCAGCGCGGGGGTTGGTGCAAGCTTTGGGATGGCCCGTTTTGGCCGACATTGCATCTGGCATCCGGGACATTGAATCCACATTGCCATGGGGTGGTTGGCTGGATGAACAGGCCGCAGTGCACTGTCCGGTCCTTCTGCATTTGGGAGGTCGCCCCACCCACCGAACCACGGCTTCTTTTCTGGCTCGGAACGCGGCGAACCGCCTGCTGGTTCCAGCGCACCGTGGACGAATGGAAGGTGACGATGAAGCCGCTCTGGTGCTGGAGACGAGTCTGGAGCACCTCAGCATGGCGATCACTGGTCTGCCTTCTTCATCGAAGCCGCTGCCTTCGGACATCGGATCCTTTTGCTCCAAGGTGCAGTCTGCTCGGCAAACAGCGCTTGAGCAATGCGGATTTTCAGAACCCTGGATCGCGGCCCAAGTCGGCTCGGTGACGCCTTCAACCTCGAGGTTGTTGGTGGGCAACAGCCGCTCGGTGCGTGAACTGGATCGATGGGCCACCCAAGTGGTGGCAGATGTTCATGCTTCGCGTGGACTTTCTGGAATTGATGGTCAGATCTCCACCGCTCTCGGCCTGGCTCTCGATGGTCGANCAGTGGTTGCGATTTTGGGAGACCAAACCATTCGCCACGATCTTTCTGGGTTGGCCCAGCTGGCAGAAACCAACTTGCCCGTGGTGGTGGTGGGTGTTGACAACGGTGGTGGTCAGATCTTCCGAGACTTGCCATTCGCATCGGATGTTTCTCTGGACGACTTTGTCTCTCCTCGCTCCACCGATCTGGGGGCGGTGGCCAGCGCTCTTGGGTGCCGAACCATCGTGGCCGAAGACCGCGTCTCATTTGCTCAAGGCTTTGCGGCCTTGGCTGCCACTGGGGAGCCAGGATTTTTGCATGCCAAGTTGGCGCCGGAAGCGGAACAACTTCGGCTTGAAGCAAACCACATGGTCAGCTCGGCATGCCTTCCGTCGTAGCCGTCACTGGATTTCTTGGCGACCCTTCGGATTTTGACGGGGTGAAAGCCGCCTGTTCCGAAGATTGGTCTTGGCGGGTGCTGACACCACTTGATCTGGGGGGCGGTTCCATCTCTGACATGGCCTCCGAGTTGCGGAGTATTTCGACGGATCTTCGGATTGGGTATTCCATGGGGGGGCGGGTGATGTTGGCCGCCCAAGACGGGACGCCCACCCTTGCCCTTTCGGCGGGCATCGGACTTCATGGGCCCGATGCCCGTGCTCAGCGGGCCCAAATCGATGACGAGCGGGCTCGAGAACTTCAACGGGACCCACTGGCATTCCTGAAAGCTTGGTACCAGCAGCCTTTGTTTGAAGCCTTGCGATCTTCATCCGTGTGGGAAGACATTGAGGCTCGCCGGTCTGGGGTGCTGCAGGAATCTGAAGCGTGGGCGGNCGTGTTGGCGGCGGCTTCGCCGGGTCGGACCCCGGTTCCGATACTGGAGGGTCGGCTTGGGTTTGTGGTCGGAAATCTCGATCAGGCCTATCGTATAGCTCCAGAATCTTTTCCCCATCGGGTGATCCCACGAGCTGGTCATGCCATCCACTTGGAGTCGCCAGAGGCCACGGCGGTGGCCATTCAAGAACTCTTCGAGGAGTTGCAATCATGACGGTGTACACCCCCCAAGGTGAATTTACGGACATCAGTTACGAGACCACCGGCGATGGGATAGCCAGGATCACCATCTGCCGTCCCGAAGTCCGGAACGCCTTCCGGCCTCGAACGGTCATTGAAATGCGCGAGGCGTTGCAGATGGCCCGGATGGACGGCTCGGTTGGGGTCGTNATCCTTCGCGGCGAGGGTGAATTGGCGTTCTGCTCGGGTGGCGATCAAAAGGTACGCGGGGACGACGGGTACGGCGACGAAGATGGTCATACCGGATTGCACGTCCTGGATTTTCAGCGCGAGATTCGCACCTGTCCCAAGCCGGTGATTGCGTCGGTCGCCGGCTTCGCAATCGGTGGCGGACACGTACTGCACATGTTGTGTGATCTGACCATCTGCTCAGACAATGCACGGTTTGGACAAACGGGTCCCAAGGTGGGGTCGTTCGACGGCGGATGGGGCGCGTCCTACATGGCCCGCATCATTGGCCAGAAGCGAGCCCGCGAGATCTGGTTCTTGTGTCGCCAGTACGACGCCAAGCAGGCGTTGGATTGGGGCTTGGTCAACGCGGTTGTGCCCTACGAACAGTTGGAGNCCGAGACCGAGCAGTGGTGCCGGGAAATCTTGAACAAATCACCCATCGCCATTCGATGTTTGAAGTCCGCCTTGAATGCCGATTGTGATGGTCAAGCTGGACTTCAGGAATTGGCAGGGAACGCCACCATGCTTTTCTACATGAGCGAAGAAGGGCAAGAGGGGCGCAACGCCTATGTGGAGAAGCGGCCTCCTGACTTCTCCAAATATCCTCGGCGGCCCTGATGCGAGACTGGATCGCAGCGACCCGGCCACGGACTTTGGCTGCAGCCTTCGCGCCCCTGGTGCTGGCCACGGGGTGGTTGTTGGCCCACGATCAATTCCGCGTGTTGCCGGTTCTGTTGGCGACTCTTGCCGCATTGTGTTTTCAAATCGGCTGTAATTTTGTCAACGACGTCGCTGATTTTGAACGCGGTGCAGACCAAGATCGAGCGGGTGGTGACAAGCCCCAGCGTGCGGTGGCCAGTGGTCGGATCTCCCCCCAGGCCATGTGGTGGGCCGCGGGTCTGATGCTGTCCTTGGGGATNGCCATCGGAGGCTGGCTGGCGTTCACGGTCTCNTGGATTTACGCGCCACTTGGTGTGCTCTCCGCGGTTTTGGCTTGGGCGTACACGGCCGGTCCGTACCCCATGGCCTATTGCGGAACCGCGGATGTTGTGGTTCTGGTGATGTTTGGCCCCGTGGCGGTTTCGGGGACCATCTTTGCCGCCGGTGGCTCGTTGGATGAGGTCACTTGGTGTCTTGGGTTCGGCCCTGGCCTGTTGGCGGTTGCTTTGCTGGCCATTAACAATCTTCGGGACCATGCGGAAGATGCCATGGTGGGGAAAAAGACGCTCGCGGTTCGGTGTGGTCCCACATTTGTGCGTTGGCAGTGGCGGATCATGCTCTTCGGTTCGGCTGCTTTGAGCGTCTACTTGGCGACCAAACTTGATCTTCTGGCGGGTTTGGGTGTGCTGGCCCTGGGGCTTCCGTTGTTGAAGCCGTTTGTACTTGGCCCCACCGCGGCCGCTTTGTTTGGGTGGTCGTTGTTGACCGCCTTGGGGTTGGTGCTGGGATGATTACGCGATTTGCCAGGCTTTCGGTCCCGATGCCTTACCCCTTGCCGGTGGCGGGCGGGCTCTCGGAGCGGCAGTTGGCCTTTGTGGAAGTGGATGGGTGTGTGGCCGAAGTTTCTCCGCTTCCTGGCTTGCACCAAGAAAGTCTTTCGGAAGCTCTGGATGACTTGGCGGCCGGCACCTTGTGCACGCCGTCGGCCCGGTTCGCAGACAGTGTGCTTCGGGCCCAGCTTCATGGTGAGCGTTGGGCGCAGCCTGACTCCGCCAGAACTCTGCCGGCCATGAACACTCTGGTCGTGGGTGATAACACCGGTTCCGATGTTCACTCGGTGATCAAAGTAAAAATTGGCCGTGAACCCAATCGAGATGTTCCACGTCTTCGTTCCATACTGGAAGGATCGCCACACTGCCGTCTTCGTTTGGATGGCAATCGCCTCCTCAGTTTGGAGCAGGTGCTGGAAGTGGTCTCTTCTCTTCCTCGGGATCGCATTGAATATGTGGAGGAGCCTTTGGCCGACCCGTCGCAGTTGCCCGAGCTGGCCAAAGTTGTCCCGGTGGGCTTGGATGAGTCGCTCCATGACCCGGCGGCGTCCCGACATGTGGACGAACCGGGCGCATGGGTTCATGTCATGAAGCCCACTCGGCTTGGCTCTCTCGAGGATTTGGCAGACGAAATTACCTTTGCCCAGAGACTCCAGCGCGACGTTGTCTTGACCAGTTGTTTTGAGTCGCCTTGGACATTGGGGGTGCTGTGTCGTGTGGCTCAGCAGTACGAATTGAGTCGGGCCCAAGGCCTTGGCACCTCGAACTTGTATGGAGCGTGGCCCGCAATCGATGTGGTGTCTTCGTTGCCGGATGTCGAACTGCCTGCACTGGACTGGCAACCATGGATTTAGCTTCTCGGCTTCAATCTGAACTGGTTTGCGGCGTTCCTGTTGGGTTGTGCACTGGGGATGGGCCTTTTGACTTGCCCCCAGGTGTCGATTTTGCCAGCCGATTTTTGGGCACGCTGCAAGATCAAGGCGCGGTGGAACTGCTTCATGGCGCGGTGGGAGGGACCACCCGCACCGTGGTCCCTGGGGAGATTTGTTCTGACGCTTTGATTCATTTGCGTACCAGCGGCACCACCGGTGAGCCCAAAGTCAGAACATTGCGGTGGGACGCGGTGGTGCACATGGCCACTTTGGTCAACGATGCGGTTGAATTTGGCCCAGGTGATTCTTGGGGATGGTGCCTGCCGTGCGATCACATCGGCGGCATCTCGGTGTTGGTGCGGGCATTGGTGGCCTCAGCCGTCGCGGATCCTGGATCGCCAGCAGACTTGGTTCAGCGCTGCACCCACATTTCGTTGGTGCCTACCCAACTGCGTGACCTGTTGGATGACGGTGTCCGCCCCTCAGCGAAGCTTCGATGTGCCCTGGTGGGAGGGGCTTCGACCCCGCCGGTATGGATTCAAGAAGCGCTTGATCTGGGGTGGCCTTTGTATGCCACCTGGGGTGCTACCGAGACCGCGGCGGCGGCAACCATTGGCCAACGAACTGGCCGTGACCCCGACGGATATTCCGGGTACCCCTTGCCCGGGGTCCAGTTGTCGATCGAAGACGGCGAGGTTGTGGCCCGAGGGCCGTTTGCTCAAAGTCCGGTCCACACTGGTGACCTTGGTCGCTTGACTGAAGATGGCAGTTTGATCATCGATGGTCGCCGTGACGATGGGTTCACCTGTGGTGGGCACAACGTCCGTCCGGCCGCCATGGAAGCCTCACTGCTCGCGTTAGAAGGTGTACGGCAAGCAGTGGTGGTGGGCCAAGCCCATCCTCGATGGCAACACGTCCCGGTGGCGTTCCTGAATGCAGTGCCAACTCTGGAAGTGCTGGATGTCTTTGCTCGCGACCGTGAGCCTTGGGCTACCCCACATGCGGTGTATCGGTTGCCCGATCTTGAAGGCAGCAAGCCGAACCGCTCTTCGCTCAGCGCTCTGGTTTCTGAGACCAGCCCAGTCTGGAGACGACCTGGCTCAGGAGGGTAAAGCTTCGGTCAGCATGGTGGGCAGCGTCATGCTTTGTCCAGTGGTTCGGTCCAAGCAAGCGTGGACCACTTTGACGGTGGCGGATTTTTGATCCCCTACCTGGATGGCGTGGGTCAGTGTGAGTGATTTTGATCCCGGCTGCACTTCTATCAGTCGGGTCTCGCCTTGGGTGCCGAGATGCAGAGGCTGGTGCCAATCAAGTTCAACCCGAACCACTGGCAAAGCCCACGTTTGGTTGTTGATGATTTCAGCCAGGGGCAATCCCAGACGGTCGAGCCACGATTCGAGGTTGCGCTGGGCCAATTGGAGCGCGTAGGGGTGGTACGCCACTCCCAACGCATCGGTATCGGCCAGGCCAACGGTAAAGGGCGTCGCGTGAGACATCACCTTGACGTTAGCATCTCTTCTGTCCCAAGGAGGAAGATTCATGCCCTGTCAAATTCGTGCGCTCTCGGTAGTCACCATTGGAATCGCCCTGTCGACGTTGGCCGCCGGTGGGGTCAGTGGACTCTCCACCGAAGACGACGGATTTCGGTGGAAAGTGCACGATGAAGATCGTCCCAAGCCACCGGTCATTGCAATTGAAGATGGGATCCCTTCTGATGCGGTGGTGTTGGTGGGGGCCCGGTCGGGTGTTGAAGCCTTCCGCTCAGGAGACCAGCCTTGCCGCTGGTCTTTCGATGATGGCATCCTGACGGTCAACCCTGGCACGGGTGACATTCACTCCCGCGACTCTTTTGGGGATTGTCAACTCCACCTCGAATGGAAGTTCCCCGAAGGCCGAAGTGTGAACGGTCAAATGGGAGGGAACAGTGGAGTGTTCTTCTTGAACCGGTACGAAGTTCAAATTCTCCACACGTTCGAGAACGAGTCTTACGCCGATGGGATGGCCGGTTCGATTTATGGGCAATTCCCTCCGTTGGCCAACCCCATCAGGCCTGCCGGTCTATGGAACTTCTACGACATTGTGTTTCGCGGGCCACGATTTGATGACGAAGGTGGCCTCGTTCGTCCTGCGACATTGACCGTGATGATCAATGGAGTGCTGGTGCAAGACCACGTCAGTCTTCTCGGTCCAACACGCCACAAGGCGCGGACCTCGTACGAAACTCACGAACCGGTCGGTCCGCTTCGCTTCCAGGATCATGGGGACCCCATCGCGTTCCGAAACATCTGGCTGCGTTCGCTTCCTGAACCCCAGATGGCCGAGTAAGGCTTTTCCCCAGATTGATCTGCGGACCTCATGAAGGGATCATTGCCCAAACGCGGTGGTCCGAAGTCCCAAGCACTCCGCGACGAGTCTGGGCTCGTCTTCGTACTGTTTTTGTTGGTGCCGATGCCAGTAGCTTTGGATGGGCTCCATCGCCTCCTTGAGGAATTGGCCACGCTCCACTTGGCCCCTCGCACTGCGTGGGTCATGTTGGAACGGCTGTCCTTGGTCCACTAGGGCATGGGAAGCGCGACCTCCGCTGCGTTTGGTGGCCAAGAGCAGATCTATATCACGAGGCGGCGGTCCAAATCGATAGCCTTGATCGGCCAGCAGTCGTTCAACAAACCGGAGTTCTTTGTTCGGAACCGCCATGGTGCCGCGAATGTATTCTCGCCACAGCCGTTCTTGGTCGCACCAAGCTTCGACCGCGAGGACCGACCCTTCCAGAAAGAGCACGTCAACCCCTTGGTCTATGAAGGTGTTGCGGAGTCGGTTGGCCCATCCATCGGCTCGACCTTGGAGCTCGGCCATCCGGTTCAAAGTTCGGTTCTTCCCGTATTTATGATTGGAAGCCTCAGTCACATCTTTATTGTGCCCCAAAAATCTCAGTTCCTCCAACGTGCAACTCTCTTTAGTGCCGATAGATGAACGTTGTCCAGTCGATCCGAACCATCTGTGCACCAGAACCTCCGTTGGTGGTTGCCCTACCAATTTATGACGGGCTTGCACTTCTGGTATCCCATCTTCTTTCTGTACTTTTTGGCCCGTTTGCCCTTGGTTCAGGTGCTTCAGCTTGAGGCCATCTACTACGCCGGTGTGGTTCTGTTGGAGGTACCCAGTGGTTGGTTCAGTGATCGGATTGGTCGCCGTCTCACGCTGTTGATTTCCAAAGCCGCCCATGTGGTCTCGGCGTTGTTGTTTGCTGCGTCAGGTGAAGGTGATTTTGTTCTGCTGGCGACGGCACAGTTGTTCTTGGCGGCTGGATTTGCCTTCACCAGTGGAACCGATGCGGCATTTTTGCACGACACCTTGCAATCCTCGGCCGCCGACCGCTATGAGCGCTTGGAAGCCCGTTCAAGTCGATTGGGTTTCTTGGCTTCGGCGTTGGCGGCAGCTCTGGGGGGCGTGTGTTGGGTGTTGGACCCCAGATTGGCATACATCTTGACCGCGGGTTCTTCGTTGGCGGCGTTTGCATTGCTTTTGAAAATGGTCGAGCCACCAAGGACTGCTCGTGCCGCCGCACCTTTGAAGCAACTGAAGAGTTGCTTGCACGACATGCGCGATGCGGCCGTGTGGCGACTGGTCGCGTGGTGGGCGGGCATGATCGTACTTTGGCATATTCCTTGGGAATATTTGCAGCCCGCCTTGAAGGATCTTTCGGGGGATTCCCTCGTTGGGGTCACCGCGGGGGTGCACTGGACTCTTGCCATGTTGTTGGCGGCCTGGGCCGCCGGCCTAGGCCCTTGGTTGCGGGCCCGATTCGGACTCTCTGGGACGTTGTTGTTCAGCACGCTCTTCGTCACGATCTTGAACGCTTCGATGTGGCTTGCGGTGCAGCATCAAATCATGACCGTGGTGGCGGTTGCCTTGGCGCTGGGTCGAAGCATGCCACGAGCTGCGGCCAACGCGCCTCACCGGGCCGCTCTGCTTTCCCGGATTGGTGAAGATCGTAAAGCGACCATGCTGAGTCTCCAGAGCCTCTTGGGACGAGCCTTGTTTTCTTTGACCCTTTTGTTGTTGGCGGTGTGGCCCGACCGACAGGAGCAGCTGGCGGTCGCCACTGGATTGTCCTTGGTGTTCTTGCTTTTGGCCGTGCGGTTCCTGGGCCGTGCGAGTCACATCACCCGCGTCGGAGTCGAGCGAGAAAAAAGCCTTCCTCAATGACGGGCTCTGCTGGTTTGGGCGTGAACCGCTGCGTCCATTCGACTGTGACATCGTGGGGAATTTTCTCCAAGACCGCTTCGTTCTCTTCTTTGAGGAGTGAACAGGTGGAATACACCAGCGTGCCTCCAGGTTTGAGGGCAGCGATTCCAGAATGAAGCAGCATCCGTTGCAGTTTGGCCAGCCTCTTCACGGCCCGAGCGCTCCATTCGCTCCATGTGCGAGGTTCACCCAACCAAACTCGCCCCGTTCCTGAACACGGAACGTCCACGAGAACACGATCGAAAGTCGGACCCAGCCGTCTCCCCAAGGATTCTCCTGGTCCGGTCAGAACGGTGGCGTGAATGTTCATAAGTTTGAGGTTTCGCTGCAGGCGTTGGCTGCGGTGTCGGCTCAATTCATTGACCACCAGTTCGCCTTGGTTCTGCATGAACCATGCCAAGTGCCCTGCTTTGCTGCCCGGGGCCGCGCAGAGGTCAAGCACTCGATCCCCGGGCTGGGGCGCGAGTGCGGGGGCGACTCGGACGCTTCCCGGTGTATGCATCCACGCCCGCCCGTCCTGAAAGCCGGCCCAGGCCTTGGCCGATTCCAGACGATCGGGAGGTATGGCCCGAATGTTGGTGGCATTGCTTTCAGGCAGTGGGGGGAGCGCGCCAACTTCGGCTTCGAGTTCAGCAATGGCATCAGCTTCATGGGCTCGGGCGACCCGGCCAGGCCCATTGGGTAGGGCGGCCAACCAGCCGTCGAATTGATCAGGGCTGAGCGAAGCGCGGATGCCCTCGACAAGGTCAGGCGGAAGCTCAGTGGATGGTGAGGATGTCATCCAGCGGCTTTCGGGATTGGTCTGGGACCGTGGCGTCTGGGTGGGGCCACCCAATCGGAATGAGTACAAAAGGTCGTTCGTGTTCGGACGCCTGCAGACAGTCGGTCAAGAACCCCATGGGGCTGGGGGTGTGGGTGAGCGTGGCGAGACCGGCTTGTTGGGCGGCGGCCAGCAACAAACCCGTGGCGATGCCAACGGATTCGTTGACGTAGTACACCTTCTCGGAAACTCTGTCATCCCGGTCGTCCCGCATCCTCTTTAGGACCACAATCAGCCAAGGGGCTTCTTCTAAAAATGGCTTTTGGTCATTGGTGCCAATATGGGCAAGGTCGCGAAGCCAATCTTCACTGGCCCGACTCCTGTAGAACGCCTGCTCTTCCACTTCAGCGGCAGCGCGAATTTGAGATTTCAGGGCAGTGTCTTGGATCGCCACGAATCGCCAGGGTTGTTTGTTCGCACCACTGGGGGCCGTTCCTGCGGTGGCAACCAGGGATCGGATCAATGCTTCAGGAACGGGTTCGTCAGAGAATTGCCGAACACTTCGTCGGGCTCTCATCTGGTTCAAAAAGGCATCCGCGGCGCCGGCAGGGTCCTCAGGTCGAAGAATTTGGTGGGGACGCTGCGGAGACATCAAAAGAATCTTACGCTTCGCACGTCGTGGACACCCGTCGAATCGATTTGTGCTTTCCGGTGGCCAAGGTCTCCGAGCTTGCGGCAAGAGAGCGTCGTTCTGCGGCAGCGCAGCCTCTGCCGTCGTTTGGGAAATGGTGGGGGCGGAAGCCTCACAGTTTGATTCGGGCCATTCTCTTGGGGTGCACACCTCATGAGGGTGATCGTGAGTCCGTCTTGCGTCGGTGGATGCTCGCTCTTGAACAAGAAGAACTGGCCAAAACCGATCTGTCCGCCAACCCTTTGGGCCGTGTGCTCGACCCTTTTGTGGGGGGCGGGGCGGTGCCTTGGACTTGTGCGTCTTTGGGGGTGGATTTCCTTGCCTCGGATTTGCAGCCGCAGTCAATCTTTTTGACCAATGCTTCTCTGCAGTTGGGGGCGTTGTCTCAGGATGAACGGCAGCGTCTGCATGGTTTTTTGACTTTGGCTTACGAAGAAGTTCAGCGTCGTTTGCATGCAGATGGGTTTACCCACGATGCCGGTGGTCGACTCATGGACATGACGCTCTACCACGGCCGCCTGCGCGGGGTGGATTGCATTTCTTCACGTCGTGTTGATCACCGATCCAAGTTGTCCATCATCGACGGAGCATTTTGCACCACCGATGATCCGCATGCCGGTGGAACCGTCAAGCACGGTCGGGTCTTGGTGGATGGCGAACCGGTTCGATTTGATCATCTTCGTGGCGACGGACTTCGTCCCTGGGATTCCGAACAGGTGGTGGGGGAGCAGGAAGAGTGGCAAGAAATACCTTGGGCAATACGTGTTCATGAAGACGGGAATCGGATTTGGGTTGTGCCAACGAAAGATGACGTTCTTCGGGATCAAGCGTTAACGCATTTTGTCGAACGTTCGCTTGCGGGTTGGTTTGACGAGGGTTTGATTCCCGAGTCGGCCATTCCTCCTGGCGTGGAAACCGATCGTTTGTCACGGGAACGAGGCTGGACCCATTGGCATCACCTCTTCGCCCCACGCCAACTACTGCAACTGGTTCGATTCCAAGAGGTCATTCGATCCCGGGCGAGAAACGAGGAAGAGCGTCTGGTGGGTGCCTTGGCGCTGGGTCGGATGCTGAATTGGAATTCCAGACTGTGCATGTGGAATCGTCATCTGGCCAAGACGGAACAAACGTTCGCCAACCTCGCCCTCAATCCATTGTCTGATTTTGGTGTTCGCTCTTGGCCGGCATTGAAGTCCGCCGTGCTTCGGAAGATCCCCGGGCACGGAGGCCGGACGCGTGAAGCGTCGATCGCCGATGCCAGGTCGCCGGGTCCTGCCTTTGATCTTTGCATCACCGATCCGCCGTATGACGACGCGGTGCATTACGACGAACTGTCGTCCTTCTTTTCGGTCTGGCATCAAGATTTTCTGCCCGACGCCATTCCGGGCGAGTCTTTGGAATCAGGCGATTTCGCCACTGGCCTTCAGGAATCATTCCAAAATCTTCGCGCCCGCATGCGGGCGGGAGGCCGAATTGTCTTGATGTTCGCTCAGAACGCTTCCTCGTCGTGGACGGATTTGGCCCATGCGGTTGAGGCGGCGGGCCTGTTCGTCCGCGCGGTCTGGCCTGTGGATTTGGAACCCCGGCCAGGATTGAAACGAGGCCGATTCGGAACTTTGGCGGTGGTGGTGGTGCTCTCCATCGAGGAAGGTCCTGGGGCCCCAGACGATCCTCGCGCCATGGCCCTCGCGGCTGGACTGCATGACGACGATGACCCAGACCGCCGCGCGGCCAATCTTCAGGCCTGTGCGGGCGCCTGTGCGCTGCGTCGATCGGCCCTGCGTGGTGGTGATCCTTCCACGCATTTGCGATCCATTTTGGATGAATTGGCGGTCTGAACCCAAACTGAATCCGTGGGAGCAACTCAGTTCCACTGATGCCTAAGATGGCTTCATGACCTCTCTTGATCGACGTTCGTTTGTCCAGACAGCTGCCTTCGCGGCGGCCTTCGGCGGGCTCCACCGCTTTGTTCACGCGGGGAACCCACCCGGTTGGCCGGGGCTAGGTTTGGTCTCTGATCCCAAAGGACAATTCGACCTCCCCGAAGGATTTGATTACACGATCATTTCTCGCCGAGGCGAGCAGATGACGGACGGGTTCCGCGTCCCTGGCCAGCACGATGGCATGGCTGCTTTCCCCGGTTCTGGTGATGAAGTGATCTTGATGCGCAACCACGAACAGGTTCGCTCTCCCAAGGGCTGGTCGCCCTACCACGAAAGCGCACCAGCTTCGCGGCTGGAAGGCAAAGCTTGGGATCTGGGTGAGGACCCGTTCCTCGGTGGCGTGACTTCGGTGGTGTACGACACCAAAAAGCGAACACTTGTCTCCCACCGGCTGGCATTGGCCGGCACCGCTCACAACTGTGCAGGAGGGGCGACCCCGTGGGGCACTTGGCTTTCTTGCGAAGAGTGGATTGATGTGGATGACACCTCCACCCAGCGAGACCACGGCTGGGTGTTTGAGGTTCCCGCCGACGCCAATGGGGAATGCTCGATGCCAGAACCCCTCCGGGCGCTGGGCCGTTTCCGTCATGAGGCCGTGGCCGTCGATGCAACTTCTGGCGTTCTGTATCTCACCGAAGATGAGCACGATGGACTTCTGTACCGGTTTGTGCCTGAAGTCAAAGGTGACCTGTCCTCGGGCAAGTTGCAGGCATTGGCCATCAAAAACGCACCCAAGTCCGATCTCCGCAACTGGGATCAAGAATCACCCGGACCGTCTCCGGTGACGGGCGACACTCTCCCGGTGGAGTGGGTTGATCTGCTCGATATCCACGCGCCCCGTGGAGACCTCCGGATTCGCGGCCACGAGATTCATGGCGCTGCTCGCTTTGCTCGGGGCGAAGGCATCTGGGCAGGCAATGGTTCGGTGTACGTGGCGTGCACCAATGGCGGTCGTTCTCGAATTGGTCAGATTTGGCGCTATCACCCCAGCCCTTTTGAGGGCACCGATCAAGAAGCCGCTTCTCCGGGACGAATTGAACTCTTTGTGGAGTCACCCGACAAACTGACGCTCCACTACGCGGACAATCTGGTGGTCGCGCCGTGGGGCGATGTCTTCGTTAGTGAAGATGGAGAGGGTCACGACCGGGTGATTCGCATTGATCCCCAGGGCCGGTGCACGCCGTTCATGGCCAACCGACTGTCCAGCTCAGAATTGACCGGGGTGTGCTTCAGCCCAGATGGCAACACCATGTTTGTCAACGAACAAGGCAGTGGGCTCACCTTGGCGGTCCACGGTCCGTTCCGTGAGCGATTTGCCCAAGCTTGAGTAGCGTCGCGCTGGCGTGAAGCCTTAGTCGTGCTGGTCGCAACCTTCAAGTTGGCAGCCTTCGCGGCACTTGGAGAGATTGCGTACGTGGGCCGTCACCAGGAGCACTGAACCAAGCATGGTCAAAATGCTTTCGCGGCTCATCAAGTTGTGATCGTGTCCGGCATGGTCTCCATCGCCCTCGTGGGTTGCGTGGTCGTGGTCGTGGTCGTGGTCGTGGTCGTGGACCACATGATGGTCAGCCTCGGTATGCGAACCATGGTCGTGTCCGCCGTGTCCATCGCCGACCAAGAGGCCGATCAGAATCAGGGTCAGGCCCCAGCCTCCAAAAGCGACCGTGGGGACATCGCGGTGTCGCTTGAAGCCACCCCGCAACGCGGGAACCACAGTGGCCGTGACCAAGACAGCCATGGCAATATGAAAACCAGTCCCCAGTGAAGACTCAAAGCGTGCCAAGGCGGGCATTCCGGCCAGCAAAAAAGGCAAGGCCACACAGTGCACCAAACACAGGGCGCTCGCCGAGATTCCCAGGCGATCCCAGAGGCGGTGGCGGTGGCGGAATTGTTCATTTTGCATAGGAGACGCATCCTACAATCGACCCTATGCGACGTCAGAATTACCTCTTCGGATTGCTGGTGGCCGGATGCGGCCTGTCCCACACCCATGAATATTCCGCTGGCGTCCTCCCGACCGCCATCGTTTCATGTGCCTGTGTTATTCCTGATGCTGGCCCGGTAGGGCCTGCGGTTTCGGACTGGGATGAACCCTTCTTGACCGATTACGTCCAGTTGACCTTCGCCGACTCCTTTCACAAGGCGGGGGAGGCCTATTTCTCGCCAAACGGTGAGTGGATCATTTTCCAGGCGGTGGCCAAGCCCGCGGAAGGCGAGTCTCCCGACGAGCACTATGCCATGTATGTCGCCAAGTTGCAGACCCACGATGGAGCCGTCAAGGGACTGGAAGAACCCATCTTGGTCTCGCCCTCGGGCAGCGCGAACACCTGTGGTTGGTTCCACCCCCACGAGCCTGGCCGGATTCTCTTTGGCTGCACGTTGGTGCCACCCAGCGGCACGGATGTTCCCGGCTACCAGCGTGAACAATCGAAGTACCGCTGGGCCTTTCCGGAAGAGATGACGATTGTTCAAACCGTGGTGCCACAGATGCTCGGAAAATCTGGTGCCGTTGACCTAAAGCCAGTGGTGGACATGCCTGGGTATTGCGCGGAAGGATCATGGAGTCCGGACGGCAAGACGATTTTGTACGCCCGTGTTCTGCCGGAGACCTCGGACGCTGATTTGTACGTGCACGACATGGTTTCGGGAAAGAAGACAAAAATTGTTTCAGCCCCGGGCTATGACGGGGGGCCCTTCTTTTCACCAGACGGTCAATTCATCTGCTACCGCTCCGATCGAGAAGGCAACAACTTGCTTCAAATACAGGTCTCGAAGTTGCAGATGAACGACGGTGTCCCCTCAGGCATTCAGGCTGAATTTGCCCTGACCGCGGATCGGCATGTGAACTGGGCGCCGTTCTTTCATCCCTCGGGCGACTGGCTGGTCTACGCCACAAGCCGTGTCTCGCACCGCAACTATGAGGTTTTTGCCCTTCCGCTTACCGGTGATCTTTCGGTCAGGAAAGAACCTGTCCGCATTACGAATGCAAACGGTTTTGACGGCCTACCGGTGTTCAACCCTGAAGGCTCCATGATGATGTGGACCGCCCAACGGGGCGAAGACCGCAATGGTGAGGGAAGACCCTCCAGCCAGCTTTGGCTCGCCAAGACCACCGGGCAGAAGATTCCAGTCCCAGCACCATCCGAACCTTCGGCACGGGTACAGTCAGGCGACTAAGACCGATCTCTTACGGGCAGACTTCGTTGTACGCGTTGAGGACCAGAATCAGGTCGTTGAAGTCGATCAGTCCGTTTCGGTCGACATCGGTATCGCAGGTGCCGAGCAATGACATGATGAGGTCGAGATCGTCGGAGTTCACCAAGCCATCGTCGTTCAAGTCAGCAAAAATGGTGCCTTGATCCAGCACCTGGCCGGGAACGCCGCAGTAGCCGGCGTTGTCCAGTCCGATGCGGTGTTCTGGGAAGTATGGGGTAAAGATGGCGTACTCAGCTTCCGTTTCGAGAGTTGAGTCTTCGGGGTCGGTCGGATTGGGGTAATTCAATCCATTGTTCTGCACGAATCCACATCCTGAGAACATCAACTGAGGTTGTTGACCTTGCGCCGATGGGTGATCCACCCATGCCACACCACCGTAGAGATTCGTCACGGTCTCGTTGCTGATGAAGCAGCTGTCGAAGAATCGAATCTCATCGGTGGCGATGGTGGTTTCGGCATCCCAATACACGGTGCCTCGGCCGGATTGATTGGTGGCAAACAAGCAGTCGTGCCAGGTGGATCGACCACCGGTGGACATCAGCGTGCCATCGGCAGCTCGGGCGTCATTTTGATAGATGTCGCAGTGTGACCAAACCGTGTCCCCCCCAACTTGATGGATCACGCCGTATTGGGCGGCGTCGTTGCCGTGGATGTGGACCTGGTGGAAGGTCGGTCGGCAGGTGCTGTCCCCGTTGATGGTGATCACATTGACCGGAAGGTTGTAGACCTGATCGTGGGGGTTACCCGTGCTGTACAGCTCCTTCAGTTCACAGTCGACAAATGAAGTTTGGTTGTTGGATCCGGTCACAATGATGCCACCACCGGATCCATCCATCGAAGTGATAAGAAATCCGTTGAACGTGCCAAGGCCGGAATCCGAAACAATGGCCACGTCGTCGAGCGTTCTCGATTGGATCCGCATGACCGCCGTCCCGTTCGAAAATTCTGCTTTCAAGATGGAAGCCAAGTTGACCAGTTCTCCAACTGGTTCATAGGTCATGGCGTCGCGGGGCTGGATTCGGGTGATGACATCAAGGCCATTTTCGAGTTCGGTGAATTGTCGTGGTCTACCGACGTAGGTTCCACGGGATCCTCGCATGTTCAGCGCCCAGCCGTTGTCGTTGTTGAACCCTTCGGTGGGATTCAAGAACGTCACCTGCTCGTAGTTTGCCACGTCGCCGTTGCTGGTCACATAGGGACGCAGCGTAATTTCCACGTTGTCTATGGTGAGGGATTCCACGTACAAGCCGCCGCGCACCACCACTTCATCACCGTCCGAGACGGCATCCAAGACATCCTGAAGAACGGGGTACTGGGTGTTGTTCCCGACGTACCAGAGGTTGGTNCCATCGGCTTGGGGGACGGGGTTTGGATCGGGCAGTTCTTGGCCCAGAGCAGGAAGCGAGCAAAGCCACAGCACGGCCATGCCGAAAGTCATCTTGTTGGCCATGGAGACCCCCCAGCCGCAGGTTCTGTGGATCGGTCCCCCCGGATCGCCCGACCTNCGTTGGTTACATAATAGAATGATTTATTGCATGTGCGGGTGGAAAATGCCGGTATTTGGGCAAAATGAAAAAGGCCCTGGGGGGATCCCCAGGGCCTTCAGTTGGTCAAGATTGCACCACCAGGGGTGCACTCTGATCAGTTGCAGGTGCTTCCGAAGTTGGAGAGCACTTCAACCAGATCACCAAACGCGATGTCGCCCGAGGCGTCCACGTCGGTGCGGCAACTTCCGAGCATGTCGAGCAGGGTGTCAACATCAGCGTTGTCGATAGCGCCGTCGTTGTTGATATCACCGGTTGCTTCAACGCTGGCCAGAACTTGGCCAGGCTCGCCACAGATGTTCGAGTTGTCGGTACCAATGCGATACTCCGGGAAGTATGGGGTATCGATGGCATAGTCCGCTTCGGTCTCGAGCTCTGAATCCTCAGGATCGGTTGGGTTCGGGAAGTCCATATCGTTGTTCTGGACGAAGCCGCAACCAGAGAACATGACCTGAGGCTGGCCGCCAGCGGCTGACGCGTGGTCAACCCAAGCCACACCACCGTACAGGTTGGTGATGGTTGCGTTCTTGATGAAGCAGGAGNTCAAGAAGCGGAACTCGTCGGTTGCCAGAGAGCCTTCGGCATCCCAGTAGAATGTACCACGGCCAGACTGGTTGTCAGCAATGATGCAGTCGGTGAAGGTTGCTCGACCCGAAGCAGCCATGATGGTGCCATCAGCAGCGCGTGAATCNTTTTGGTAGATCTCACAGAACGTCCAAGTGGAGTCNGCGTTCTCTTGGTACACGGTGCCGTATTGGGCAGAATCGTTGTCGTACACGTCACAGTTATGGAACGTGGGACGGGTGCTGGCGTCACCAATGATGCCAACCACACACACGGGAAGTCCATCAACTTGATCGTGGGCGTTGCCAGTGGCGTACAAGTTGGTCAAGGTGCAGTCGACAAACGAGGTTTGGTTGTCAGATCCTGTCACCATGATTCCTCCGCCGGAACCTTGCATTGAGGTGATCAAAGCACTGTTAAATGTTCCGAGGCCTGAGTCAGAAACGATGGCAACGTCATCAAGCGTACGTGATTGGAAGCGCATTGCTGCCGATGGTCCAGCTTCACCTTCGCCAACCCCAAAGTCTGCTTTGGTGATCATGGGGACTTCGACCAAATCGCCGGAGGCGCTGTAGTCAAAGTCGTCCCGAGGCTGGATCTTGGTTTCGACATCAAGACCATTGGACAATTCAGTGAATTGACGGGGGCGACCGACATATGTGCCGCGGCCACCTTCCATTTTCATGGCCCAGCCGTTGTCGTTGTTAAACCCTTCGGTGGGGTTCAAGAACGTCACTGCTTCGAAAGCAGCGTCGCTGTTCACGAAGGGTCGAATCGTCAACTCGTTGTTGTCGATGTGAAGCGATTCGACGTACAGGCCGCCACGAACCACCACTTCATCGCCGTCAGCGACTGCTTCAAGCACGTCTTGAATAACGGGGTACTGGGTGTTGTTTCCGACGTACCAGAGGAACGTTCCGTCAGCTTGTGGGACGGGGTTCGGATCAGGGAATTCTTGGCCAAGGGCCACCGACGCGACCGCCAGGGTCGTCGCAGTTGAGAGCACAAAACGCATGTGATTACTCCAAATAAGCATGCCGCCCATGGGTCGGGACCACCCCTCCCAATTGTCAGTTGGTATCCCCCCTGACTGCCTAGGCAGCGTTGTAAGTCACTATATACCAGCAGTTTGCGTCTGTAAACGCTCAAAGTTAGAAAATTATCGGGCTTTTGTGACGAAACNAAACCGGCCCCAGAGCATGCTCCGGGGCCGGTTTTTTGTTGGCAGTTTGCCTGGAACTGATCAGTTGCAGGAGTCGCCGAAGTTGGTGAGGACGTTCAGCATGTCGCCGAAGTCGATTTCACCAGAATTGTCGAGATCCGAGCGGCACATGCCGAGGAGCTCGTAGAGGGCATCGAGGTCTGAACCGTCGATCGCGCCGTCGCTGTTGATGTCAGCGGGGGTGCTGGCTGCAGCCGAGGTGTAGCCATTGCCGCCGTTGATTTCACCGATGCGGTACTCGGGGAAGTACGGCGTGTGAATGGCGTAGTCAGCTTCAGTTTCGAGGTAGGAGTCTTCCGNATCGGTTGGGTTTGGGAAGTCCAGATCGTTGTTGCNNCTGAANNNGCAATCNGAGAANGCAATTTGNGGNTGNCCACCNNTNGCNGAAGCNTGATCNACCCAGGCAACGCCACCGTAGAGGTNGGTGATGGTGTCNTTGTCTTCAAACTCAACACCGATGAACCGGAACATATCGGTTGCTTCTGAACCTTCAGCGTCCCAGTAGAAGGTGCCGCGGCCGGACATGTTTCCTTCGATTTCACAATCCACAAAGAGGCCTCGACCTGCGGTGGCCATGATGAGACCGTCAGCAGCTCGTGCGTCGTTGTCGTCGAAGTCGCATTCTGTCCATTCGGTGTCAGCACCATTTTGGTAGATCAAGCCATACTGAGCAGAGTCGCAATTGCGCACATCTACGTCGTGGAACATGGCGCGGTTGGTGGCGTCGCCAGTGACATTGATGACACAGACTGGCTCGCCAGATTCAGCGTGAATGTTGCCGGTGGCGTACAGGTCGCAAAGGTTCATGTCGGTGAACATGGTTTGGTTGTTGCTACCGGTAACCATGAGTCCGCCGCCAGAGCCTTGCATCGAAGTCACGTCGCACTCTTGGAAGGTGCCACGGCCCGAGTCGGACCAGATCGCGACGTCGTCGAGGGAGCGGGACATGAACAAGATGCAACGATCGCCGTCACATTCGCCTTCCCATTTTTCAATTTCTTGCAAATCGACAGGGGATCCTTGAGCGCTGTAGTCCATAGCGTCGCGTGGCACGATTTTGGTTTCCACGTCGAGGCCATTGGAGAGTTCGGTGAACTGGCGTGGCTCGCCGATGTAGGTTCCACGACCGCCTTCAAGCTTCATCGCGTATCCGTTGTCGTTGTTGAAGCCGTTGGTGGGGTTCAGGAACGTGACTGCTTCCCATTCAGCTGAGCTGCAACCGGTGCATCCGCCGTCGTAGCTGGCGCTCACGAATGGACGCAAGGTGATTTCATTGTTGTCGATGTGCAGCGACTCAACATAAAGGCCTGCACGAACAACGATTTCGTCTCCATCAGAAGCAGCGTCCAGAACGTCTTGGATGACGGGGTACTGGGTGTTGTTGCCGACATACCAGAGGTTGGTGCCATCGGCTTGGGGGACGGGATTGGGATCTGGGAACTCTTGGCCCAGGGCGACAGATGCAACCGCGAGGGTCGAGACAGTAGAAAGAGCAAAGCGCATGGGGGGTTAGACTCCGACTGCGGACATTTGCATCTGGTTTGGGTAAGAACATCTCACCCGACAGCTGGCTCCCCCACCTGCAACCAGAATGCTTTCCTCTAATGTTGCCCTTTAGCACTTGGTTCATCAACGCCTTTCATCATTGTTGATGCCATGTCAAAAACCCCCGGCCAAGGCCGGGGGTTTGATTGAACTTGTGAGTAACTTCTTGAGTTATTCGCAGGTGTTCCCGAAATCCACCAGAACATTCAACAGGTCGTTGAAGTCGATTTCGCCTGAGTTGTCAAGGTCATTTCGGCACATGCCAACCATGTCAAACAAGTCGTTGATATCAACACCGTCGATCACCCCGTCGCTGTTGACGTCTCCGGGGACAGTATCTCCGGTGTTGTCCGTGACAGGAACGAAGGCTCCGCCGCCGTTATCCATGCCCACGCGGTATTCGGGGGAATATGGGGTGTGGATGGCATAGTCACCTTCCGTTTCCAGGGCGGATGCTGAAGGGTCGGTTGGGTTTGGGAAGCCCATGCTGTTGTTGCTATCGAAATAACTATCCGAGAACATCACTTGGGGGCTGTCGCCGGTGGCCGAAGCATGATCAACCCACATGACGCCTCCATACAGACTTGTCACGGTTTCGTTGTTAGTGAAGGAGCATTCGGTGATGCGGACCAAATCGTTTGCGGAGGAGCCTTCCATGTCCACATAAATGGTGCCTCGTCCAGATTCGTTATCTTCAAAATCAGAGTAGTTGATATTGGCCCGGCCAGCCTTAATCATGAAGGTGCCGTCGGCTGCTCTGGCGTCATTGTCTTCGGTTGAGCAGTAGTACCAATCGGTTGTCGCACCATTCTGATAGATGATTCCGAATTGTGAGGCATCATTGTTTTCAACCGTACAGTCGTGGAATGCGGGCTGACAGCTTGCATCACCAGTAATGTTCACGACGCAGACTGGCTCTCCAGATTCAGCGTGCGTGTTTCCGGTCGCAAAAAGATCATGAATATCACACGAGATGAAGTTCGTTTGATTTCCAGCGCCGGTCACCATGATGCCGCCGCCGAAGCCTTGCATCGAAGTGATGTCGCAGCCGAAGAATGTGCCGAGGCCAGAATCGGACCAAATCGCCACGTCATCCAAGGATCGAGATTGGAACTCGATCACTTCAGTGTCGGACAGTGCGGTTGCCTTCACCAAGGATCCGGTTGCAACATAGGTGGACGGGTCTCGAGGTTGAATTTTGGTTTCGACATCAAGGCCGTTGGAAAGCTCCGTGAATTGACGCGGTCGGCCAACGTAGGTGCCGCGTCCACCTTCCATTTTCATGGCGAAGCCGTTGTCGTTGTTGAACCCACTGGTTGGGTTCAAGAAGGTGACATCCTCGAAGTCATTGGTGTCCGATGAAACAAAAGGTCGGATCGTGATTTCGTTGTTGTCGATGTGTAAAGATTCAACATAAAGACCGCCGCGGACCACAATCTCGTCCCCATCGCCCGCTGCGTCCAACACCGCCTGAATAGCCGGGTATTGGGTGTTGTTGCCTACGTACCAAAGAAAGGTGCCGTCGGCTTGGGGAACTGGGTTCGGGTTTGGGACTTCCTGTCCCAGGGCGACGGTTGCGGCCGTCAATGTTGTGAGTGCTGTCAAGCAATTTCGCATGGGAATTAACTCCATTCCAGAGCAATTCCATTAAGCGGCAGGAAGGCAACATGCCGTCCACTCCTGAGCCACATTCCCCCAACCGGCTACCACCCAATGGATCACTTCAAACTAGGAGTTCCGAAGATTTCCTGATGGAACCTCATTGGCTGAGGCCCGAAGTTGCCGAATTGTGGGCAAAACCGGCCGAAGACGTAATATTTATGTGGATTGAGGGTGAGTAAAAACGGTGTGCCTACGGAGTGTCTCCATGTGCCCCACCCAATGTCCGCAACCTGTCCAGAACTGATCCACCACTCACACACTCGAACCTGCCAGATTTAAGTCCAACTGCATGTGTAAAAATTGTGAATTGTCCTGAGTTGTCTGCGGATGTCCTGTGAATTGATTTCCGTTTTGGCTTAGAGGCCTGTTTGGCCGGCATCAAACCGAGACCACAACTCGGTTGTGTCACCTTGCAATACCACTTCCCCACCTGCGGCGGTTCGCAGGTTGCCTCGACCGTTGAGAATCCATTGGTGAAACTCTGGCGCATCGACAGCTTCTCGGCCCCACCAATCGCCTTCTCCAGGAACCACGTCGATAAGAAGTTGCTCCTGGTTTCCCACCATTTCGTAACGACGCTCGGCGTCCGGGGGGGCGGATCTGCATTCTGATCCCCACCGCATTCCCAGTCTTCCTGGAAGCTCGGACAACGGGGCCTCGGCCCCAGTCATCCGATCCACTGGGGGAAAGCATGAGACGACGCCCACGCCCGAGAAAGCATTCGGATGCATCTGTTGTAAGGCAAATGCGGTGAGGCCAGCGTCACCAAATCCAAGGATGCCAATGCGGGTGTGATCAATGTTGTGGCGCTTTGTTGCTTCTTTCATCGTTTCGAGCAGTGACTCAAGATGCAATGCCTCTTGGTGGGCATCAACATCGGGGCGTCTTCCCCAGCACACGATGATGTGGTGGTGAGGGCTCGGCTCAAATCCCAGTGCGTGGTTTTGGGGAGATTGCTGAATATGAGGAAGTACGACCAACGCTGGCAGTTTCTTTTTTGCTGAGCCAGTGGGAGGAATATGGATCCATCGCTGAATGGACCCATCGATTTTGGAGGCGTAGGTGTGCCACGTTCGATCAGACGACTCGCGTACCGCAAGATTGACTGAACTGGCGGTCAGGACCTGATCTTCGATCCGAGCCTCCAGCGCGAAGGGATACGGCTGCGGGTCGCGTTTGAATGGGGGAGGCCCCTTCAGTTCAATTGGAACTTTGACAATGCTCCAAGCCGGAATGGTGACCGACTCACTTGATGTCCAGTCCCCAGGCTTCCAGTCCTCGGGGTAAAGCCTTCCCACGTATTTCTGGTTGGGGGTGAATGTGCAACGTGACCACAAATCGACACCCTCCAAGGCTTCGCCCGTGAGGTTGCTGACCACCATCGCTCCCAAAGCATCGGTTTCCACCAAATCTGTGGCTTGAGGAATCGTCCGGTCGTATTGCGTGATGTGTAGCTGGGCATCAAAGTCTGCTGAGACGGGCCGGAAGGAAGTCAAAAGCCGCTTTCCCTGGCCTTTGATAAAGATCCAGTTTGTTCCTGGCTGCATGGGGGCCGGCCACTGCATGGCCCCAATCGCGCCGGGGTCTCTTGGGTGCTCCACCCCATTGCATACGAGGGCATCGTGTCCTGCGCACGTCAGCATCAAGCACCCGGTTCGTTCTGCATCAACGGAGAGGGCCAGCCACTGGTTGCGGGGCAATTCGTTGTTGGCCAATGGCCAGTCCACTTCGGTCCACCCTTCACTGGAGGGCGATCCTGCCGAGAGCGATGAATCTGGACGTGAGGACGCGGTCCAAAGAAAGGCTTTTTTGGGCGGCAAAGGCCGGTCAAGTTGGATGTTCTGGCCAACGGCTGCCACCAAAATTGTCGCAAAAATGGACATTTGTATCCCCCTGTCATTGAATGACTTAGGTCTATATGTTAAACGCGGCTTTGTGGCCCTGCAACACCAGAATTTGTTCACCGGCTAAATTCAAAAGACGGAGGCATTTCTATGGGCTCGATCTCGAAAATTTGTGGCTTGTTGGTGGCTGGCCTGTTAATAACTCTTGCTGTGCCCCTCCACGCCCAGTCTTCCGGTCAAGCACCGGTGGTTTGGAAGTTGGATCCGATCCATTCTTTTGGGCTGTTTCGCGTGCAGCACATGAACGCTGGCATGTTCTGGGGCCGATTCAACGACGTGACCGGGACCATCACCCACCAAGAAGACGGGAGCGCGCCTCCCCAGTTGCAAGTCCGCTGCGCGGTCGAAAGCATCGATACGGGCAGTGAAAAGCTGGACCGGACCATGCTGGGGCCCAAGTGGTTCAATGGCAAGGAACACGAAGCCATGACTTTTGTCTCCACTTCCGGGGAACAGGTTGATGCGACCCATTGGAAGCTCAAAGGTGAACTCACCATTGCCGGCGTGCCCCGAGAAGTCGAGGTGATGACGGAACTCACTGGTATCGGTGGGGGTCCTCAGGGGCGGAAAATCGGGTTTGAGTGCACGGTCGAGATCAACCGAAATGCCTTTGGGATTCGGATTCTCCGTGGAGCCATCGGAGACAAAGTGCGACTGGTGGTGGGGCTCGAAGGCGATGAAATCAAAGCGGAGTGAATCCCATGCTGGCTGAATTGCTTGTTCCCATTTTCCTGCCCGGACTTGCCTTTTTGGCGGTCTTGCTGGTTCTGAAGCCCGAACACCGCGGGCGCTGGTCGGGCCTTGTGGGAGGCTGTGTGCTTCCTCTGGCCACATTGGTGGGGTTTGTCTACGAGGGCGCCTGGCCTTCATCCTTTTCCGATTGGCACCGCTTGCCGCTGATTTTGGCTGGGGCGGGTTTGCTTTCGGCCGGGTTGTGTTGGTTGCCCTTGGGTGTCCAGCGCTGGTCAGCTCCACTCGCCTTGGGGGCTTTGGCTGGGGTGCTTGGTGCGTTCCCAGATATGGAAACCTCGGATCAGTGTCTTTTGGGGCTCAGTGTTGTGGTGTCCGTCAAATGGTGGATGTTGGCCTCGGAAGCCACTTTGGGTCGTCTGGTCGGGCTTGGTGCATGGGCTTCTTGCGTCGCCCTGGCTCCAATGGCGCTTGATGGGGGATTCACGACGCTGATGATCTTGTCCGCTTCCGGCGCCACGATCGCTGGGGCACTGGTGCTGGCGCCACAGTCGCTCACCCCAAGCGGAGGAGGGGCCATGCTGCTGGGTGTCTTGTTGCCTCTATTGGCTTGGTGCGGGTGCTCGTATGACTACGCCGAAGCCCCTTGGTGGCAATGGGCCGGGGTGGCAGGACTGCCTGTTGCCATCATTTTGTTCCTTGATCCGGCTCCCTCTACAGATGGTCACCCTCGGCGTCCTTGGCTTACAGGCTTCATCCGGGCCATTTTTGTGGTGGTCTTGCTTGGGTGGCTGTTGCAGCCCACGTTGGATTCGTTGGTGGCTCCAACGGATGATCCATACGGTTCGTATTAAATCTTCAAGGTGTGACTGGACTCTTTTTCGCCGTTCCTACATACTTATATGTATGAAACAACGCCGAGCCTTCACCATCGTTGAACTCCTGGTCGTGATCGCCATCATTGCTCTGCTGGTGTCGATCTTGCTGCCCGCTATCGGGAAAGCCAGAGATCAGGCCAAACTCACCCAGTCGATGGCCAACTTGCGGAATATGGGGGCAGGGAGCGATTCCTACGCCGCGGAGTGGAACGGCCGACAGTTCACCTTGCTCGAAGACAACATTGCTCAGTACGCTGACAACGCCGATCAGGCTTTTCCGGCGTATCGAACCGCACACAATGGCATCAACCACCAAGGCGTCATCTTGGGATGGGGATACGTGCGGGCTGGTTTCCCTCCGGCCCCCACCGGTGAGTACTTGTACTTCGAATGGCCGGTCGACGGCGGTCACCCTGAGACTCGAGGCATGGTGCAGCCCATTGTCTTCTCGGGAGGCGGGTATTACTCCGGTGAATACTTCGGCTCTTTTCGGTTGATCAACTGCCGTCAATGGAACGTTTACATGGCGCCCAAGTACTACGACGAAATCTATTTTGCTCCGAAAGACAACGTTGTCCGTCGAGAAGTCGAAAAGCAAGGCTGCTTTGACGACCCCGGTGAATTCTGTGCCCACGACACCGCCATGACGTCGGTGTTGGCCAAGCCCATTTGGTCGTCGTACGTTCTTTCCCCCGCGGCCATGTTCAATCCAAACGTCATGGCCAATCCTGAAAAGGGAGGTTGGACCAATCCTTGGACCATGCCCGGTGGGTTCCGGTCTCCCAGCAAAGGTCAATGCCGGTACTCCTCCTTGAAGACCCACATCATCGAACATCATTGGCTGCAGGCACGCCGCAGTTCGTGTAACCCCAACTTCACTCAGGGGACGTTTGACGATGGGGCCTGTGAACCTTGGTACTTCAACCACGGCTGGGAATCCAACCCAGCCACGCTGTTCTACGACGGTCACATTGAAACCGTGGGCGTCCGGAAGGCCGAGCGGGCCGACGCCCGAGTCACCGCTCAGGCGGGATATGGTCTTTGGAGCAGAGATTGCGGCAATTGGGGGGCAGATGGGTACCACATCGGGGCTTCATATGACTACGCCAACACCTCATTCCATGTGTTGACAACCGACGGAATCATGGGACGCGACATTCTCGCGGACTGATTGCGACATTTTGCGTGTTCAAACGGCCGCATTCATCGTGCGGTCGTTTTTTATGCGCCCCGAAATGACCAAATCGTGCTGTTCGTATTTCGCCATGAAATGTCGAGTTCCGTTCTTGGATTGCGTGTGATTTGGCGTACATTATTCCAACGCTCCACTTGGTGGTGCGCACTCGGAGACGAGAGAGACGGAGGAAGCATGTTGCTCCTCTGTTCGTTTCCTAGAACCTTTCCTGCACGCGCGACAGGATGGTTCTCAGAGTGAAAGTGAGAATTCAAAATGATGAAGTCTCTTTTGATTGTGGCTGCAACGAGCACTGTTGCTTCAGCCAACACAATTGATCTGTTTGCGACCAGCTCTTGGGATTCCAGCAGCTACCTCATGCAACAAGCTGGGTACTGGAACCCCGCAACCGAAGGCTGGATTGGCGGCCCTCAGTATGTTGGTGTGAACGGCGGTTTTGAAACCGTCACCGCCGGTGACTCGGCTCCAGACGGTCACAACCCTGGCGATGACGTCTTGGGCTGGGTCGGCTGGAACCTCTACGGTGGCCAAGCTTGGCAAGCCGACGACACGGTTGAAGGCTCTGGCTACTTCGGTGGCTCTTCCGCAGCCAAAGTCTGGGCTGGCAATCCCGGTGATTATTCCGGTGCCGCCGTCGATATTGATGTCTCCAAGCTCAACGCTGGTGATGTCTTGACCTTCTCGGTGGATATTTACGCTCCCGACACCGACGGTCTCGGCAACAACCTCGGTGAGGCTTATGCTGAAATCAGCGGATTTGATGCCGATGGCAACCGCTTTGAAGGCACCAATTCCAGCGACCGAAGAGCGGATTGGAGCAGCATTGCTGGCATCCAGTCTCTCGGCGGAAACCTCTTCTCCTACACCGTGACAGGTGATGAGGCCCGTATCGAAGTTAATGTTGGGTTCGCCGGAAACGGCAACTGGGGCGCGATGTTTATTGACAACGCAAGCCTCACCTTGACCCAGGTGCCAGCACCTGGTGCTTTGTGCCTCCTCGGCTTGGCGGCTGCAGGCCGTCGTCGCCGCAAGTAAGTCTTTTCTGACTTGCAACCAAATACACAAAGCCGGAGCCTTCGGGCTCCGGCTTTTATTGTTTCCTCCAGAAGAAGGAGGAGATGAGGCATCCGAGAGCAGCACCCGCTACGACATCGCTGATCCAATGGTGGTTGAGTATCACTCGGCTTAATCCAACAATCAATGCCAAGCTGATCCACAGATTCTTCAATCTGGGGAACATGAAGATCAGCCAAGCAGAGGTGACCACAGCTCCTGCGGTATGTGCACTTGGGAATGAATCGAGAGCAAACTGACTGATCTCTGGAAGATCGGCATTCCAGATAAAATCTGAACCTACTTTGTGTTTTGGCCGAATTCGAAGCAGCTGACCTTTGATGATGTGGCAAGCAATGCCAGCAAGTATCCATGGCCGTACGAGCTGGGAAAAACGCCGCTGGCCGCGTTCATAGAAAACGACAACAGAGGCCAGAATGACAATGAGGAATCCACCTTGTCCGAATTGTCCGAACGCCCTTATTTCCTGATTGATATCTCCCCCGATCGGCAATGTCTTGATGAAATCGCGTACTGGGAGATCAAGCAAGCTTGCCGGAATGGCCATAAGCGCAAAACAAATACCAATCAGAAATAATTTCTTCGAATAAGTAGCATCTCTCCAAGTGAGCAATGTACTTGGTCGTTTTGTGGTGAAAGTGATGCCGGGTTCTGGGTTTGTTCGCGCCATAACTTTGCTCGCGGCAGGTTTGGTTCTTCTTTTGCCCGGAACCACCCAACTACCCGTTATCGACCGTGACGAGGCTCGATTTGCTCAAGCATCTCGTCAAATGCATCAGTCTGGAGATTGGATCATTCCGATAATTCAAGATCGACCAAGATTGAACAAGCCTCCGTTGGTCTACTGGCTCCATTGCCTGTCAATTAAAATGACAGATTTGCCAGACCAAGTATTTTCCTATCGCTTTATTTCGGTAAGTGCTGCGTTACTTAGCGGTTTCTTCACAATGAGACTTGGTTCAGCCCTATTTGATAGACGGGTCGGTTATCTGTCTACGTTGGGCTTACTAGCTTCACCACTGGTTGCTTTTGATGCAAGGCAAGCTCGTGCGGATCAGTTGTTGATGCTTGCGACCGTCGCCGCCAGTTATTTTGGGTGGCGACTCTGGCAATCCTCAGCAACGAGACCGGTTTCCCGCTGGGCATCGGTTCCTTTCGCTTTATGCATTTCTTTCGGAGCGATGGCCAAAGGTCCAGTTTTACCAGCTTTGGTCCTTTTGGCGGCAGCAGCTCATGTCATCCACTCACGTTCACTGCGCAGACTTTTCGATATTCATCCTTTCACCATTCTCTGTATTGGCGCCATTCCAATTCTTGGTTGGGCCTTCTTGGTTATTGATCGCCTTGGGATGTCTCCAGTTGTTCGATTTGTTGAACATGAGATGCTTGGGCGTATGGGAAGCGCTGTTGAGGGTCACGGCGGAGTCCCCGGAACCCACTTCTTGCTGCTCCCAGCGTTGTTGTGGCCTTTGTCATTTGTGCTCTGGGAGACCTTGATCCACTGGCGTCGAGAGCAGTCGCCAAGTCAGATGTGGCTGTGGGGTTGGATCATTCCTGGCTGGGTTCTGTTTGAGTTGGCAGGCACGAAACTCCCGCATTACACCATGCCTCTGTACCCGCTGATCGCCATCTTGCTGGCGGCCCGGGTGCCAACATGGTCCCCAGTTCATGATTGGCGTCGTGGCTTGGTTGTCATTCTTTGGTGCATTGTCGGGATGGGATTTCCGATTGCCGCTTGGTGGATCCGTGGGCACGCTGTTGCGACGGACCAATTTGATCAATACAGCGTGAGCTCGTCGACTCTTTTCTGTCTGACACTCGCGCTGTCGATACTATTTTTAGCCCTCGCCGGAAAACTCCTCTGGATGGGTCGCGGCTTACACGCGCTGGTTTCTTCCGCATTGGTAAGCCTATTTTCATCGTGGGCTTTGTTTGGCCAATCCCTTCCATCGCATCGAGCGCCCTGGCTTACCGAGGCTGTCGTGGCAAGATTGGAATCTGAAACTGGCCGTTCTCCGGCCTCTCCAGATGGTCCAGAACTGGCTGCAGTTGGGTACGCCGAAGATTCACTGGTCTTTGCAACTTGCGGGCGAGTGGTGTTGTCACCATCAGAACCAATGAAATGGCTCCGTGAAGACTCGAATCGGTGGCTGGTTGATGATGGATCCCTAGGTCCTCTGGATGAAGATCTGGCGGAGGTATGTACTATTGATGGGTATCGCTACCCCAAGGGTATTTCCGTAGAGTTGCGTTTGATCAGAAGCAAAAGAGTCAACCCATGAGCCAGCCGTCCATAGGTTCCATTTCAATTGTTGTTCCGGTCTACAACGAAGCACCAAACCTTCCTCAGCTGTGCGACAGGATCTGGGAGGTCTTAGAGTCAATGCATCTTGCCTCAGAGGTCATATTTATTGACGACGGGTCGGCCGATGACTCACTTGAACTTCTAAGGGAACAAATTCCACATCGACCCGGGATGAGGGTTCTGTCCTTTCGTCGCAACGCTGGGCAAACCGCCGCCATGCAAGCTGGGATTGATGCCGCTCGTCACCAAGTGATTGTTCCTCTTGATGCAGACCTCCAAAATGACCCACACGACATTCCAGATTTGTTGGCGAAATTGGAGCAAGGCTGGGACGTAGTTTCAGGATGGCGAAAGAATCGTCAGGATGCCGCACTTCGGAGAAATTTTCCAAGTCGAATGGCAAACCGTCTGATCAGTCGTATCTCAGGTGTTGTGCTTCACGACTATGGATGCTCTCTAAAAGCATATCGGGCAGAAGTTGTCAAAGGCGTTCGCCTGTATGGTGAAATGCATCGATTTCTGCCAATTTACGCTTCAATGCAGGGCGCGAAAGTCGCTGAAATTCCAGTACGTCACCATCCACGCCGTGCAGGGGAGAGCAAGTACGGACTGAACCGAATCGTAAAAGTCTCGCTAGATTTAATTGTTGTTGCTTTTCTCGAGCGGTACCTCACTCGCCCCGTTTATGTCTTCGGCACCGTGGGCCTTTTCGGTTTTGTTTTGTCCGCATGTTCATTTCTCTTCATGTTGATTTTGAAATTTGGCTTCGAAACAAACTTCAACCGAACCCCGCTTCCAGAACTCACCACGTTGTTTGCGGGCCTTGGTGTTCAATCGCTGCTCTTGGGTGTATTGTCAGAATTACTGATGCGTACCTACTTTGAAAGTCAAGGACGTCGGCCGTATGAGGTCAACGAGACTTTTGGATCCCACGATCCTCAGATTGCTGGTACTTGCCCTTCAGGCCAAGCCAATTCTTAGCCAAGAAAATTCTTGGCTCGTCTTGAAGGATCTTGACCTCATCGCACTTTATTGTTCGATTCCACGCTTCCAACGACCCCCGATACAGCAGCAGGTCCTGTCCGACGAGAGATTTGCAGGTGAGATCGGTGTCAGGAAAATAATCGTAGGGTGATCTCCGACGCCCCATGTGGTGTGAAGCGCAGTAGACGAGGGTGGGCCGGTTCGGCAAGTAAAACGCGAGCAGCGAAGCGTCTTGATATTTTGCTGCGATGACATGAGTGGCCTGGGTTTTTTCTTGCCATTCCGCGACCGTTTGGGCCCTCTCTTGGTGACCCGTCACCCGTTTGAACCACATCGCTGCCCTTTCATGATGAGCGAGATATGGAGCAAAGGAAACGATCAAGGCTGAAGTTAATCCCCATCGCATCACGTGTTGCCGAAGCCCATAATTCGTTCCCGCGGCTCTCCATTTGGCCAATGCAACCCCAAGCATTGGGGCAAGAAGTGCCCATCCCGTCAAAGGCCAGTTGGCCTCGACGTCCGATGAAAAGCTCGTGACGAAAAACATCAACGGTAAAATGGCTCCTGAAGCAAGAAAGATTGATTCTGAGCCAAGCCGTCGAGCTTTCCAAAGAGCAATTGCAGCTGGCGGGCCGAGGACCAGGAGCAACTGTCCAAGCACGTATTCGACGGTCCAAACAGGTTGCCAACCGCTGGAGATTTTTGCATCTCCTCCTTCCGCGCCAAGGTGTCCGAGTTGGTGTGACAGAGTCGGCCAATCTCGCTGAGCATTCCAAATGAGGATTGGAAGAGTACAGATTGTTCCGACTACGGCGGAAAGCCCGGCACCCAATCGATCTTGAGCTGTCCATCGCCACTTTGACCACCGGATCAGAGTGAACAGGACGCAAGCGGCAGGAACCACGATGGCCAGATATTTGAAGAGCACCGCAATGCCCGCCCAAAGGCCCAGTCGGAGCCAAGGCAACATGCGCGACGAAGGCGTCCCGAGCTGGACGATGGCATCATGAGCGGCTACTGCAGCTCCCATCGCAAAAGCAATAGAGGTGATATCCGTGGTCATGAATTGGCCGGAGGCAAAGATACCGGGCAGAAGAATTGGTACCGCCGCTCCAAACCAGCAAGCACTCTCTGTTTGAGGTGACAATCGAATAGACGCCTGACAGGTCCACCATTGAAGCAAGGCGAAGCACAAAATTGCCGGGAACTTGATTCCAAAAACAGTATTGCCGAACACCTCCGTGGAAAGAAGTATGCTCCAGGCTACCCCTGGCCCCTTGGTGTAATACGACAAAGCTGGACGTTGTGACCATTCCCAATAGTGAGCCTCATCACCAGCAAGTTCATAGGGCCCGAACGCAGCGAGCAGGACGCGAATGAGAAGCACCACGAAGATAAAAATCTTGACGTGCTTCAAGATCGAACATCCGGCTTGGTTGCGTTGGTTATCCAGACCGAAACAATCCCCACCAATGCTCCGGCCGCGACATCACTTGGAAAATGATCCCCAGCATATATTCGGCTCCAACCGCAGCCGGCTGCAACTGCGAACAGAAGCAGCCGATGTCGGGGGGAAAAGATCGCCAGGCTCATAAGGCCAGCAAAAGCCAGCGCTGTGTGTTCGCTTGGAAAAGAGAGTCCGCCACCATCCCATGAACGTTCGATGTATGGGCGAAAAACCCAGGTTTCTTCCGAGGCTTCGGGTCGGAGTCGCCGAACAAGAAGCTTTGTCGTTGCTGCTATGACAGATGAGAGAAATAGGGATTTCAGGAGGAATCGGGCTTTGTCGGGTTGAGTTCGATCGAATCCCCGCCAGAGGGCCAGGGTGATGATCGCCCAGGTCCCGGCGTATCCCAGAATTCTGAAGAGCCGATGAATATCACTCTCACGATTATCTGGTGCGGCAAGTATGTCGAAGACCTGCTGGTCAAAGGCAAGACACAGGGCCAACAGGCCGAGAACAATCTTGAAAATAGGCTGCAGGGGGTGATTCACTTGTGATCAAAATTTAGATTTCGTCAACACCTTCGTGTTGCCATTTCTTGAGAAGCGGGACCAGAGCAAAGCAGATCACGCTGACCACCAAGGCGGCGACCCCAATTTGTCCGAAGACACCGGCGTAAATGTCGACGGTTTCCAGGGGGACCGGGACACCGGCTTCACCATCGGTGGGTTCAATGGCGGTCAACTTGGCGATCAATCCGGCAAGGTCGTGGCTCAGAGCGGTGCCTAGGAACCAGGCGCCCATCACGGTGGACACAATGCGGGCTGGCGCGAGGCGCGTCACCATGGAAAGGCCCACCGGAGAAAGGCAGAGTTCGCCTGTGGTTTGCAGCATGTAGGAAAGCAGCAGCCAGCCTACGGCCACCATGCCGAGATCATCGTGGTTCTTCGCACCCCACCACAAGGCGAGGAAGCCAAGGGCCAATTGGGCGATGCCCAGGGCGAACTTGGTGGGGGTCGAGGGTTCGATGCCTTTGCGTCCCATCCAGCCCCAAAGGGCACTGAACAGCAGGCCAAAGATCAAAATGAAGGTGGGGTTGGCGGCTTGGAATTCACTGGTGCGAAGTTCTGATTCCCCGAGGCCCATGCCCACATGGGAGTCTTCCACCGGCCAGTCCACCGTAGCGCGGGTGAGGGCGCCATCGCCGCTGGCTTCCAACGTGCCCAGGAGGGTCGGGGCCAAGGTGATGGCTTTGCGGATGGTACTGGCCTCGGGGCTCGTGTCGGATGCGTCCGGAGTGGTGCCTTCACCATTATCTGCTTGATAGCGTGCCAATTCCCGAGCGCCATCAACCACTTCGATGGTGATGACTTCGCCGGAAACCGTGTACCCCAGTTGTTCTTGGGTCAGGGTGAGGTCCTGAATTGTGGTTCCAACCGCATCGACTTCGACCACCTTGGCCTCTTGCACGCGGTCCACATTCCGGTCGGTGAACAGGTTGATGGATGATCCACCTTGGTCAAAGAAACTCCAGAAGATCATTAGGAAGAAGATCAAGACAAAGATCACCTTCATGCGGTCCCGTTCGATCTTGGTGGCTTTGGCCGCTTCGCGGATCATGTAGCCAAAAGCGAGCGACCCCGCGGTAAACAAGAAGTACCGGGAGATTTCCGTTCTCTGCACCATTTGGGCGATGATCGGAATGGCGATCAAGGTGCCCACAAGCGTCTTGATCAGTTTGCCTTTGATGTTCTCCACGCCTTCCGGCGCGCGGCCCACAAAGTCGGGAAGTCCGCCCTTGAGCATGGACAACGCGGAGATCCCGCCACCCGCGGTCAACGCGATCGCCAGCAGCCAACGGAGGCCAGCTTGGATGTTTGATTCGACAGGGAGAAGCAGCATGCCGACACTCAAGCTGAGGGCGGTCAGCATCATGAGAAGAGCGCCAACAAGGCCTGGCAAGACGAAAAGCACCAAGCCCGAGAGCATGCCGACGGTCGCCAAGCCAAAGCCATAGTGCCATCCGTAGGCTTCCCCGATGTAACCGCACGCAATCGGGGCCAGGGCCGCACCCAAGTTGATGCCGATGTAGAAGATTGTGAAACCAGAGTCCCGTTTGGCGCCCTTGGGATACAGCTCGCCGACCATGGTCGAGATGTTCGGCTTGAAGAAGCCGTTGCCAACGATCAGCAAGGCGAGCGCGTGGTAGAACGCCGGTTCATTTTCCACCCCCATCAACAAGTGCCCGGCACTCATCAGGAGCCCGCCGATGATGACCGCCCGTCGTTTGCCCAAGAATTGGTCGGCCAGCACCCCACCGATGTATGGAGTGGCATACACCAAGGCTCCGTAGGCCGCGTAGATGCTGTAGGCCCGGCTGTCCTCAGCTTGCAAGAAGCCTTTGATCATGTACAGCGTGAGCAAGGCCCGCATGCCGTAGAACGAAAAACGTTCCCACATTTCGACCATAAAGAGTTGGAAGAGGGGCCAAGGGTGTCCACCGGGGCCGTTCATCGCGACTGCATTGGGCGTATTCATGGTTGAGGCCATTGTCGTTGATCGTGGCGAATGCTGCACGATTTTCTTCCCCTTCGGCCCAATGGGGATCAGAACTTCAGCGGGCCCTGCAATATGCAAGGCCTTTGGGGGGCGAGAGCCAGATCTCTTCCGCCGAAGTTCATTTCAGGGGGCGGCAGACTCCGGAAGTCGGCCCTCAAAGACCACGAGTCTTTCGTGGTGCACGCCGTCAATCATTTGATAAGCCCCCGGGATCCGGGCCATTTCCAACATGTATTGATCGTCTTCAAAGTAGTAGTCACGGAATGGGCCACTGGTCTCGCCAAGAATGCGGACCGTCATGGCGCACTCTTCCATTAAGGCAATGGTTCGGGAGATGTCAATCATGGATGAGTTGATGAAGATCAACCGACCGCCTGGTTTCACCAACTTGTGGGCATCCAGAATCAACGTGTCATGGAAATATCGGCGGTAATGCTTTCCGGCCTTGGCGGTGGGTGGGTTGGTCACCAAGGTGTCCCAAGGTCCACCTTGATGGTTGGCCCCCTCGATGTGAATCCAGTCGGCAACCTGTTGGTGGATCGGAATCTCCACGCCGTGCTTTCTGAGATTGTGTACGGCGTTGGCGTTGGTTTCGGAGTTGATTTCAGTGATGGTGATTTCCCGAGCGCCGCGTTTGGCCAGCAAAATGGCATGGATGCCGCAGCCGGTCCCAATTTCCAAGACATGCTCGTTGCTGAAATCAAGCTTCATCAGCATGTTGCCCAGATGGATGCCGTGAGGCGTGGGGTTCCATACCCCTTCCGGAACGTCAAGCTCAAGCGACAAATCTCCAAACTGCTGCCGCATGGTGGCGGGATACAGATTGGAACCCGTTCGAGCCGTCAGATCCTGATTGTGTGCATCAGTCATACTTCGAACCTACTCGAAGCGGCGAAAGAGTCCAATCCAGCGCAATCGTTTCATGAAGCGGGGCCAAAAATATTGACGCTGTCCGAGAATGGTTCCCGTCACAATCAAGAGCAGCTGGTACGTGGGCGTCATTACAAAAATGCGGAGTGGCCAAAACACCCAAGGTGAGAACGAATCGCGTTGAATCCCAACGGCTTCTAGGACAGGTTCCGAGACCCAAAGCGCCAACGGGCCGTTCAGGCTGAAGGTCAGCATGACCATCAGGAACTGAAACTTGGACTCAAACCGTCGTTTGCTGGATTTTGGATGCTTTTCCATCATGCCTTGGGCTTCATTTTTCTTTTTGGGCATCTTCGTCTGTCAAAGATGCCTTGAATAATCTTGCGGCATGGCCGATGGTATCCGCACATCTGGCTGTGCATTGATGTCATTGAGCCATGAATTCCGAACCAGGAGCTTGTTGTGTTCGCACAAATTTCCTCTTTCTCCCTCGCCGTGCATCACCGGCCTTTTCCTCAACTGACGGTCCCTCACATCATGAAAAAGCCCAGTCGAAGGACTGGGCTTTGAGTATTTCAAAAGGAGGGTTGTGATCACTCGCAGGTGGTTCCCCAGTCGTTGATGACCATCAGCAGATCGCTGAAGTCAACGATGGAGTCTCGGTTGGTGTCAGAAGCACACAGTCCGAGGGAGTTGCCAAGTGCGTTGTAATCGTCGACATCTGCGTCACCATCAC
>NHCD02000017.1 GCA_002168105.2 Phycisphaera sp. TMED24 | reverse complement strand
TTCTCCGTCGATGTCGTAGGCAGAAACAAACTCCCAGATCGCGGACGTTGCAAAGCCAGGAACGTCGTGTCCGCCGCCTTGTCTTCGGAAGTGTTGGACACCATGACAACCCACTCCCGGTCCCCAGGTGTAACGGGTCACACCACTGCCAAGGTTTACCACTTCGGGTGTAGCTTCCGATTGGTTCTTGTTCACCCAGAAAGCATTTTGCTCGTTGACCGACGGCACCCAAGAAGCACCGTCGTACGGAGCATAAAAATCGGCCGTTCCGAGGATATGACAAATCACAGTGGGAGAACCTGTCGAGCAATTGTCAAAGGTATAGCGGTACATGCTGGCGGCCACGGGGGCCACGGCGGCAAATTCATCGCTCTTCGCGCACGCCAAGTCCCACACAAAACTCCCGCCCATGGAATATCCCCCGGCGTAGATCCGGCGTGCATCTGCGTTGTACGACGCCACCAAATCTTCAACCACCGCACTGGCGTACGCCAGGTCCTTTTCATAGTTGCCGTTGGTTTCTCCGCCGAGGTCGTATCCCCAGCAGGTGCATCCTTCGAGAACATCAGGAAACGCTTCGGCATACACCACGATGAACCGTTCGGTGTTGGCCAACGATCGGAAATCAGCTTCGAACAGTCCCCCGTTTGCATTGCCACCACCTCCATGGAACCACATCATGACGGGGAGGTTTTCCGCGGGATCAAAGTTTGTGGGCAAGTACAGCAGGTACCTTCGCGCATCACCATTGACCGTCAGATTCTGGAACGACTGTTGTTGTCCATCAGCTCGGGAACCCAGAAGGAGCAAAGCGGCAATAAAAACCAATTGGGGGTATCGCATATCAATAACTNTAAATCCCAAAGGACACAAACCAACCAACTGGTACGGAAATCGGCCAGTAAAAGTCCATCTGAAGCGTTTATCGAACCTCACGCCGTTTGTATTCTGGGGAAAATGATCTTTCGTTGCACGAGTGCTGTCTTTTGTTGTTTCAGTCATGCCTTGGCTGGTAACTATCAGGTCACCCTCGAGTACAGCCTCCCGCCGTTGTACTCAGCCGCCAGCATGACTCTGAACGGAACCGGCTCGTTCACCGATCCCGGATCCGGCNCCCCCATNCTGAACATTGACTTGGGTTCGGNAGCGATCGATTACCTCCCTGGCCTCATCTTTGGAGCGTTCAATAACATCAACCTGACTTACGTTGGTGCCACCGGCGAGATCACGGGCAATTGGGATGTGACCAACCCCTTCAACTCCGCTGGCAATGGGGCTGTATTGATTCCGCTGAATGGTGCTGGTGATATCAGTGCATGGAATCAAGTGGTCCCACTCACCGGAGGATCGAGTTCCGGTGAGTTTGGTGATCCCGACGGAGAGTTCAACATTCTGAGTTGGAGTATCGAAGACTTGGATGGTCCCGACAATCCCCCAACCGGTGAGCCCTACATTCAACTCGGCAGCAATGTGGTGTATGAATTAAACGGCTCGTCTGTTTTCAATGGCCAACTGCCATCGACCCCAATTTCTGTCTACGAAGACCCCGGAGGCCCTGGCGTGTGGCAGTCGCAAGGATTCTCTTGGTCCGGATGGAATGCCAATGGGTGTTCTTTTGAGGCCAATGAAGGTTCTGAGAACTTCAACTATTTTGACGGTTATGGAGGAAGTGATTTCTTCCAATACGCCTCTTCGCTCACACTCGAAGTCAACTTCTTGGCTACGGAACCACTCCTGTGGACCACAACAGGAAACTATGGCTATGAACTTCGAAATCTCCGCTCCGATAGCAGCACCGCCGGCGTGTTGTCAGAACTGGACGGCACCATTCTGGACCCTGGGAGTTACCGACTGACGCTCATGGACGAGGACTATGGGTCCCCATACGAATCCATCAAACGATACGGCTGTGCTTGGGATTGCGTGCAATGCGATTGCACCGACTGCTGCCCCGAAGAGTTCTACCAAGAAACCTACAGCGGCTATCTCGTCAGTGGCTCCTACACCCTCGAGCCGGCCCCCCCTGCTTGTCCCGCAGACATCAACAACGACGCGAGTGTTGACTTTGGTGACCTGGTCCAACTTATTTCGAAGTGGGGAAATTGTCCCGATTGTCCTGAAGACATCAACAGTGATGGCGAGGTCAACTTCACCGACCTTCTTCAGATCACTTCGACATGGGGTCCGTGCTGATCCATTTGAAGTCAATGACGACGGCACCATGATCCGAGGGAAACACCCGTTCTTCGGCCGGGATCTGGTCCGACTCCCAAACCACCGGTAAAACATGAGCCGACACTGGGACCAACTTTGAGGCCAGGTTGTCGTTCATCTTGTGGACGTACAGCCGATCGATACGTTCAAAGGATTGGGGCGTGCCTTCTTCTGCTGCAAGACTCCCGCGATACATCGGTGACCAGGTGATCCCAGGATGTTGCACAGGATTGGGATAGATCTTCCGGAAGGTGTCCTCAAATCCTGCATCCACCACCAACTGNCTCACCGGCAAATCCAAAGCCCGCCGACGCTCGAACACCCGCTGGGTGTCCTTGGTCCAATCCAAATGAGACGGGCAGTTGAAGTCGCCGCCCAACAAGACGGGGAGGGATTCGTTCANGTGCCCTTCTGTTTTCAAGTGTCCCAGCAACGCCTCGGCTTGACTCACGCGGCCCGATCGCTTTGTCTCGGCCTCAATCAGTTCGGCATCGGTCATCTCCGGATGGTCTCGAAGTTCGTACCCAACAAAAGAACGCCAATCCAACCAAATGCTCCAAGCAACAAAGGACCGACCCAGAGGATCTTTCAGTTTTGCCCCCACCCCATGCCACTCATGATGGAAGAACGTAGCATCGATGTCATAGGGGGTGAGAACACACAAATGAGCGCTCTCCCCTTGAAAATGACGCCATCCCAGTTCACCAGCCAACCATGCGCCGAGCTTTGGACGGTCTCCTTCAATGTCATAACTCTCCTGAAGCAGCACCACATCTGGTTTGGCATCACGGATGACCTGCAAAGCTTTTTCTGGGCCTTGTTGAACCGAATTTCCACCGCGCAGCACATTCCAAACCATGACACGAAGTTGGTCCGGTGAAGCCGGGCCCTGAAGAATTGAAGCAAGTGCAAAACAACTGAAGAAAGCCATGGCGGGATTATGCAAAAATTATTGCACCGGCGTGTTTTGAAGGACGCAATTGTCCGGTCGCTCGCGGAAGAATCAGTTTTACTTTGAACACACACCCCAGTTCGACAGCAGCAGCAACATGTCGTTGAATTCAACGGCTGAATCACCATTCAAGTCCGCATCGCATCCGGGACACAAACCCCAGTCGTTCAGCACCGAAAGCGCATCTGAGAATCCCACCTGACCATCACAATCCAGATCACCAATATCCAAACAAGGGCATTCGGGTTCCGTTTGGCAGTCGGATGTGTCGCAAGAAAATTCAAACCAGTTCAGGTTGAACGACACCGGGCCACGGTTTTCAAAGCGCATGATGCGGACACCGGCCTCGATCGTGAGCGGCCGGTTGACCGTGATCCAATTCTGATATCCCCCGGTCGACGGCAGAACGATATCCCCCAGCGGGTCATCACCATCAAAGTTCAAGCCCACCGTTNCCCCGGTTTGGTTGGTGGCGACCCGAACACGAATCACACCAGATATTGCGTGCTCGTACGGATTTTCGATGGTGTACGACATCCATTCGTTCGGTTCGATCCAGCCGACATTGAAACCGCTGCCCTGATCGGACGTGGGTTGAATGTCCACCGATTCAAGTGGTCGATACGACCCTCCGTTGTTGGATGCATCTTGATCGGCATAGCTGACCCCAACTCCCCCAAGATCAAAATCTTCTGCCTCCCACCGACCGGGAAGCTGAGCAGGCACACCGTGGTAGGGAAAGCCAACCACTGGGTCTGGGACCACCCCCGGAGTAGGAACCACCACAAAATGCGAGGCTGGATCTGATCCATCATCGGCGTCGGCATACAGCTGATTCGTACCAGGTTGCCAACGCACAAGGTGTCCGCTGCGCGCTACTGAGCGCAAAATCACATCCCCGTTGGGCCGTTGGATCCATTCAAACACCGCGGCTTGTTCGGGATCGGCAGTACCCACAGTAAGACTGGTGCTTTCGCCTTCCACTTCCACGTAGGCGTTCCCCGGCAAACGCAGCCGACCATACGGGCCGCCAAGACGTTCGAAGAGGAAGCCACCACTTGTGGCACCTCCGGTGTACAGCGGAAGATCTGCCGTCAACTCGGAAAAATTGGTTGGACTCACCCTGACGAAACGTTCCGACCCCCGTTGGTACAAACCAAACTCTTCACTTTCGTTCGGAAACTCTGGTGCGCCTTTCGCAGGCCACATGGCTTCCGGGGCATCGGGCGTCCAGATTGTTCCCGCTTGGGTAATTTTGGCCCGGAACAAATCGAGTTCAGTGTCTTGGGCACCCAACCATTGGAATTGCATCCATCCATTGAGGTGGCTCTCGTACATACTGTTGTAGCCCTGACCCTCCGTATCCCCGGGCCAAAATTCCGTATTCAGCAAAGCAGGACCATTCGGTCCAGACTGCACCGACTCGATGGTGGACTCAATGCCGGCCTTGCTCTCGTAGCCATGGTGCGCCAGCGCGCAGTTGTCCCAAGTTACTCCGTTGGCTTCGAGAAGATTGATGCCGTAAGTCGGATCCCCGGCAAACCCCATGAATGAGCCCAGAAGAATCAGAGAGTCGGGCGCTCGGTCCCGAATGTGGTGGTACAGCTCGACTTGTCGATTCCAATCTTGCACCGTCCACTGGCTTGGGGTGTACAACGCCGGTTCATTGTGCGCTTCATAGATGACATGCGATTCATCTTTGTATCTCGGGGCGTAGATGGACCAAAAGTCCCGCGCGAAATCCATGCTGTAGATAGAACCATTCTCGCCATTGCATCCAATGGTCAAAATCAAATACAGCCCCGCCTCTCGAGTGGCCGCCACCAACGCATCGGCATCCGACACATTCACCCCGACCGGATTGGGGTTTTGCGAAGCATTGCCTTCCAGGTAAAGGTGGATGGTGTTCAACCCAAAGGTGTCGGAAAGACGCTGCAGTTGGGCGGGCGTCGGAATGGCCTTGGGCTGGCTTCCATACGGGTCGCCGCCATCCCAAGAAAGAGAGACCCCTCTTAAACGAGTGTGCAGGTCGGTCAGGATGGTGTTGAACCCAAAAGTGGAGTCAATGACGGGCCTTCCCCGCGGGCCCTCGGCCACCGCACTGATCGACATCAAGGTCCAAACAAACAAAACCCAGCCGCGCGACATCAATCACCTCCGTACTGACGAATGTACGGCCAGAATAAGAAAGCGACGCAGAGAATTGTGAAATTCGATCAGGAGGATTCTGTCAGGCGGCGGTGGCGACCAAGTGCCGCGGCCACGAGTTGCCGCGTGAATCCTTCGTGGCCTTCGGGATCCAACGACAAACAAATATCGGCGCTGCCGTAATCCTTGGGTGGGTAATACACCCCGCAGTTGGGATTGATTTCGAGCATGTACGGCGTCCCCGATCGATCGACCCGAATATCGCAGCGTCCAAAGCTGGCCGCGCCCAACTCGACAAAGAACCGAGCACATTCGTCCCGCAAACGGTCGGCAAGTACTTGATCTTGGACGGGGAACGACGAAAGCCCCTCGTAGTCCACCCATTTCAAATCAGAGTGTTTAAAACTTTCGCCCTGAGGAAATTGATACTGAGCGGGCGTGTATGTCTTGGGGCGGTTGGGATCGTCTGGGTTCTCCGCCACCAACACCGTGCATTCAATCCCGTCGATGTATTCCTCAATAAGAGCCGCACCATGCCGGGAGATAATCTTTTTGGCCTGAATACGAAGGCCCTCCGGAGATAGCACCCGGGACCGGCGACTCAGATCGACACTGGCATAGCTGCTGTGATGCTTCACGAACAAGGGGAAGTTCAACACCTCGGCCGCGCGTTCCACATCTTCAGGGGTTGTGGCCACGACATACTTCGGGGTTGCGATACCAATCTTCGCGCACGCCTCTTTCATTTCCACGCGGGTGGGCTCGTAACACGCCGAACAAGCACCGGCATAGGGAACTTGCCGCTCTTCGAGTTTCTGAATCACTTCAATGCCAGGAATGTCTTGGTCGGCCGCCCCGTCACACAGATTGAAGAAGAGGTCGTACTTGCCGCTGTCGATCAAGGCCTCAACTTGCTTCACAGAGTTGGCTTTTCCCGACAAAGTGGCCACGGTCCAAGAGGCTTCCGGCATAAAGGGACGCGGGTCGCACGGCCAATCGTCTTCGGGAAACGGGTCGGCATCAAGATCTTGAGTGGTCAGCAAACAAATATGCATGGTGGTGCTTCGAAGGATACCTGCTCAGCACCAACCAAATCAAAAGCAGAATGACCACCCCGTGGGTTCACTCCACTTTGTAATACGGAGAGCCCGAAGAGGTGCCATTGACCAGTACCACTTTGAGCGGTCGTCCAAAGCCACCGTTGGTGATTTCCACTGACTCCTTCACCACAGACGTCGTCCCCATGCCCAAACCAGCGAACAGCACGCAAAGCAGGCCGGTGCTGATCTTGCGCTGACGGTCCAGCGAACGTTCCAAAGCAACAATTCGTGATTCCAATTCCATAGTGCTCTCCTGATTCATGATGGATTCGCAGCACCAATCTCATGATGCCACCGGTGAAAGACGCAGCAAGACACTGGCGTATTCCCACGAAAAAACCCGTGACATTGGTCACGGGTTCGGTGAGCGAAGAAAGTGCGTGTCCCGAAGCGAGCCGAGCTTCAGGCCAAGGACGGGACAGTCGATTGAATGCGAGCGCGCCGGTAAACCGAACGCATCAACAGCAATCCAAGCACACAAGCCGCGCCTGCAGCCAAGATGGGCATGCTGAAGGAGAACCCAGCGGCCGACACCGAAGCACACTCGGTGCACACAGAAGCGAGTTCATTGCCGATGGCAGAGTTGGAAGCACAGTTAGGGCAGCAGGTATTCATCAATCTGACTCCTTTGATGACAACTAATTGTCGTTAGAGTAGTCCACCGGAAGCTGTGTCGCAACCAGGCCAACGGCCGCGTGGGAGCCAATGCGTTTGGTAGTGGAGGCAGATCCCCTTCATGCGATGCAAACTCTACTTCTTTAAGGTGCAGGGATGTTCGAATCCATGCTTGCCCTCTGTCTTGCCTTCGACACGCCCGCACTGCCTGAACCTCGGCTCAATCCTCCCCCGATGATTTTCCGAGAACTCGGAGATTTCCGGCGCAGTGTGCAAACCGATTCGGAGGAAGCACGCTCGTGGTTTGACCAAGGCATGGCGTTGATGCTGGGCTACAACTTTGACGGCGCGATTGCTTCGTATCTTGAAGCCATCCGGCGCGACCCTAAGTTCGCCATGGCGTGGTGGGGCATCGCGTATGCGTCGGGACCAAACCAAAACAACCCCGCGATCATTCCGCCCAAAGACGAATGGAGCTTCACCGCCGCCAAACGGGCCTATGAGCTTCGAGACCGTGAGACTGGCGCCAACCGCGCGTTGATTGAAGCGATTGTTGCTCGGTACCAATATCCCATGCCCGAAGACCTCACCGATCAAAACACGAAGTACCTCGAAGCGATGCAGAAGGTGCACGAACAATTCCCATTGGACACGGACGTGGCCGTTTGGACCGCGGAAGCCATGATTTGCCTGCAGCCTTGGAACTACTGGACCCTCGAGGGAGAACCGGTGGATCGCACACCAGAGTTCCGCACCATCCTTGAAGATGCCATGCGCCGATTTCCAGATCACCCGGCGGCCAACCATTTGTACATCCACACCATGGAATCTTCCCCGTGGCCCGAGATCGCCGAGCCCGCTGCCGACCGACTTGGATCTTTGATCCCTGGCTGTGGGCACCTGGTACACATGGCCTCCCATATCTGGATGCAGACCGGCCGCTACGACGATGCCGCCGAATGCAATCGAAAAGCAGCCGCCTTGGACAGCGCTTGGTTTGAAGGCGATCCACTCGCCGGTGAATATCGTTTTTATGCCGCCCACAACCGACACTTTTTGGCTTGGGCCGCCTGTTACCAGGGTCGCCGAAGGGAAGCCGTCACCGCGGTTCGGGGCATTGAAGAAGAGACCCCCGCCCCACTCTTGCAAATGCTCGCTGAAAATAGTGACGGCGTCCTCTCGAGCAAATGGCACGTGCTGGTGCGCTTTGGCCTTTGGGAAGAAATTCTTGCTGAGCCCGCCCCCGCCGAATGGGCCACCGTCAGCCGCTGCTTGCACCACTATGCCCGTGGTGTGGCCTATGCCAACACTGATCAGATGGATCGTGCCCGCGAAGAAGTAAAAGCCTTTGCCCAAGCCCAAAAGATTCTCGAAGAAGGCGACCCGCGCTGGCTGGGCAACCAACAAGCCCATGAAATCATGCCACTCGCCAAACTGGTCTTGGAAGGGGAAGTGGAGTTCAAAGCCGGAAACACCAAGGCTGGCTTGAGCGCGCTCAAAGAAGCCGTGGCCATGGAAGAGAAGATCGTGTACGCCGAACCCGCACCATGGATGATGCCCGCCCGCCATGCCTACGGCGCCTTGCTCATCGCCGATGGTCAATTCAAAGAAGCCGAAGCGGTCTACCTTCGCGATCTCGAGGTGCTGCCGGCCAACGGTTGGGCGCTCTTGGGTCTTCGCGACGCGTTGCGGGGACAAGGTCGAAAAGAAGAAGCCAAGCTCGCGGACGAAGCCTTCCGGCGGGCCTGGCGCAGCGCTGACGTGGTACCCCCCGCGAGTTGCTATTGCGGCCAGCCCGTCGCGGGTTGATGAAACTCAAATCACCGCCAAAATNAGGGCGCGTCATGACCATGAACGCCCACCAGCAGCCCACAAAGCGCCACAAAGAGATTCGACGCTTTGGCGGAAGGCCCTTCGGGCAGTAGCATCAAGCATCTGCATCCAAAAAGGTCACCTGCCGTGCATCGAATCTTCTTCCTCACTGCCCTTTCGTGCCAATCCATCGTGTGGGGCGATCAGCAACCAATTTGCATCAATGGTCTTCTGGAGGACTGGGAAGCTGTGGATCCTGCCGCCACCGATCCCATCGGAGACAGCACCAGTGGACCCGACTTTGTGGCTCTGTCCGCCGCCGACGACGACCACAATCTCTTCCTCAAGATCGAAGCATCTTCTTCGTTTGATCTCAGCGAAAACAACAACCTCCGTCTGTACCTCGATACGGATTTGAATGCCTCGACGGGCAAGTCNATCGGCGGCATTGGCGCTGAGTTGGAATGGCGGCCCGGGGAGCGCTCTGGCACTTTCTTTGACGCCGGCAACGAAACCTTTCTGTACCACACCGACATCACGTTTCGTGGGCAACCGACGGTGACCAGCCATGTATTCGAGGTAAGCATCAGTCGATCGGCTACACCAGACGGGCAGAACCCTCTGTTTCAAGGTTCCGGTGTGCGACTGTTCGTGCAAGATGGCGCGAACGGCGATCGAATTCCAAATGCTGGAAGTGCGGTGACCTACACCTTTGATGTGGGCTCAACGCCGCCCATTGAAAAGAGATCCGTTCCTCGCAAGCAAATCGACGAACTCCGGATGATTACCCACAACGTCCTGAACGACCGGCCATTCTCCAACCAATGGCAGGACCGATTTTTTCGCCAGTGGGTTTCCGTACGGCCGGACATCCTGCACCTCCAAGAGATCTACAGCCACACCACCCAAGAGACAGAAGCACTGATCGAATCCTGTCTGGGCGGAACATGGTTCTCCGCCGGGCACAACGACTGCAAGACCATCAGCCGCTATCCCATCACGGGCAGTTGGTCTATCGATGGCAACTTGGCGGTTCTGATTGATACCACCGATTCCATCGGGACCCCCATGCTGTGCATCAACGCGCACTTCCCGTGTTGCTCCAACGACGAAGGACGGCAAGAAGAAGCGGATGCGGTCATGGCTTTTGTGCGCGAGGCGTACCAGCCCGGCGGGGCGCTCACCCTTGGGGACGAGGTGCCAGTCTTGATCGCGGGTGATTTGAACTTGGTTGGTCTGGCTCGGCAGCTGGAAACACTGATTACCGGCGACATCGCTGACAACGGATCGTTTGGTCCAGATTTCATGCCTGACCCCGATGGATCACACTTGCACAACACAGTCTCTCGACTGACCGAACAACGCATGGGATACACCTGGCGTTCCGACAACAGTTGGTTCTGGCCCGGGCACCTCGATTACATGATCTTTAGCGATTCCAACCTCCAGCGAAGCCATGACTTTTTGTTGGATACGAGAGAGATGTCTTTGGATGAACTTGAAGGCAACGACCTGCAGGAAGAAGATTCATCCAGCTCGGACCACCTTATTTTTTGTGTCGACTTCCGCAGAGTATGCCGAGCGGATTTGAACAAAAGTGGCGAAGTCGGTTTTGATGACTTGATCGCGCTGTTGACCTTTTGGGGTCCATGCCAAGCCGAATGCTCTGCGGATTTGGACAACGACGGGACCATTGNATTCGCGGACTTGGTGGAATTGATCAGCAGTTGGGGTCCGTGCAAGAGTTGATGGCACTTGGCCATCTCAATGGGTCCACCATCGAGGCACAACTGAAAAACCAACGACATCACGCTGGCCAAGCACGAGAGTTCTGAGCCAGAGTCCAGAGTGCGATCTACTTTGACCTGTTGTTGGTCTTGAAAAAGTAATCGCCGCCAAGAGCAAGAAAAACACACAACCCGATCAGCCAATAATCTTCCATGCTCAGGATCTAAACGGTGTCTGCCCACAATCATTGCCCTGGCAGGATGAAGCGAAATCCATCAGCCCTCAACGTGAAACAGCTTGTTGTAGATCAGCCACTGGCCATCAACCTGCAGCATGCCGAACGTATCCAAAAAGACCATTCCAAGATAGNNCTCGCGGAGGCGCACGGCTGCGGTGTGGCCAGCGACCTCAATGGAGAGGATGTCCAGCATCGACTCGGCTCCCGATTCGGCCGGAGAAGGCTGCTGGGACTGCACAAACCCGGCAAAGTCTTCCACGGTCATTTCATGAAGACCATCCGGCAAGTATCCCGTGATACGGGCGCCTGGATGGAACACAGATCGGACGCCGGTGGGATCTGACGTGCGGAGGCTTTGGTAGTACTCATTAACACAGGACTCGATGGCGGCTTGGTCGGACATGGTCTTACTCCTCGTTGGGTGATTGGTTTGAGTTGAGTCAACAGTCGCGAGCGTCAAGTCGGCTTTGGTCAACCATGAATCTGGGATCATCTGATGGAAAATTCGGCAGGCTGCTGACCGAGGACATCTTTTTATTCGCACTCAATCAAAAGAATGCCATTGCCGCTGTTGCCATTTTCCCAGCCACCAACGCGGATCAAATACTGTTGGCCTTCTTGTACTGGACAGGTCAATTCTGAAGTGAAGTCCTCGCAGTTGTCGTTGTCCCCGTTGCAACCGACTTGGGTCTTCTGGAAGCAATTGCCTTCGTACACCACCAAGTCCGTATCAAACGAAGCACTGTTGCAGGTGCTCAACCGGAGTGTTCCCGTGCACAGGGCGGTGTAGGAGAACCACACATCAGCAAACATCTCGCCGAGGTAGGTCCCCGAGCACTGGGCATCGTTGTAGGTATCGGGGCTGGTCGTCGCCCCGTCGGTGGAGAAGGCCACTTCCCCATTCGAGACAGAAATGGCATCGAAGCACTCGTCGTTGAATTCTTGGCTGCAGTCGATGTCGGCACACTGGGTTTGAGCCCCACGGAATGACCCACCAAGATCGACGCAGTCGGTCTCAAGAGCCTCTTGGCAAGTGGCATCCTTGAGGCAACACACACCAAATGGCGGACAACCCGGGAAGGTGCAGGAGCTTCCCGCGCCTTGCCATTGGCCGCCCATGCCGTCACACGATTGCTCGGCCACATAAGTGCACGAACCATTTGGCTGGCAACACGAACCGAGAGGCTCGCAGGCGTCGCCCCACGAACTCAGCACCCCAAGCAAATCAAGAATGCCGTAGGGGCTCCCCCATCCCGAGAGCACCACCAAGAGATCGGTCGTGTTGATCACATTGTCGTTGTTCACATCGGAGGGAAGACAAGGTCCGGCCGTAGCGTCGTCGAAGAATTTCCACACCTCGAGTGTCGCGCTGATGTCTCGGTTCCCAGATTGGCCTGGCCAGTCGTGGTCCCCACCGACGACCAAGTAATACTGCAACAACGCCTCGGCATCGATGGAACGATTGGTCTCAAGCTGAACGATGCTGCCATCGCTGGGATCAAGATTGGGCAAAAAGACTGACTCGGACTCGGTGGTGCCCAAGATCGATCGCCAGAGCGCCATGGTGTCTGGAATGGAGTGGTACGGACCCCACCCCCCGGTGTTGTCGAGGTCGCCGTTGTACAGCGTGACGTCATCAATGGTCCCGTTCAAACTCAGCATGGGCTTGGGCGAACTGGGCGCGCATTCCTGGAACAGTGGATCCAGCATCATCCCCACAATGGGGGCAAAGGCGGCAAAGAATTCCGACTCACGGCACGCCAGTTGAAAGCACATCTCGGCGCCATTGGAAAAGCCAGTCACAAAGGTGCGATCTGGATCCAGCCCGTGCAGGGTTTGCAAGTGCTCGGCCAGAGCGACCATAAAACCGTCGTCGTCAATATCGAGCTGCGGATGGAAGTCATAATCGACATCCCAGAACCTGCTCCCAAACTGATCAAACGTACCGTTGGGACAGGCGACCACAAATCCACGCTCGTCGGCAAGTTCAACCCAGCCGTAGTTGGAAATCATGTCGTTGTTGTTGCCGGAGTATCCATGCAGCGCAATGATCAGAGGCGCATTGGACTGAATGTTGTCGGGGATATGAATGCGATATTGCCGGTTCAATCCATCGTGCTCAAACGGAATGTTCTGGCCAAAAGCAGTCACGGCCAGAAAACAGACAACAACAAACGTGATTCGCATGCCGCCAAGATAATTCACCTCAAGCGACACACCACAGAAATCAGGTCAATCGACCAATGAAAAAAGGGGGGACAGGTGTTGTTCTGGGTTGGCTGATGGACGAGGTGTCTTATCAGAAGCACACACGTCTCTTTGAAGAGGACGAGTGGCCCATTACGATGTAACGAGTCCAAGAGGATGTCACCTATGAAATTATTTCTGCTCTCTTCAGGATTAGCCGTGGCCTCCACCACTTTTGCCGACACCATCACCGTCTGCAAATTCGGGTGCGACCACAGCAATATTCAAGCCGCAATTGATGCTGCAGCAGAAGAGGGAGATGTCATCGAGATCGGCGCCGGCATCTGGAGAGAAAACCTATCCACCAGGAAGCAGTTGATTCTGCGTGGGCTGGGGCCAGATCTCACAATCATTGATGGCAGTGATGGCCCAGCTGGGTGGAGCACCTGTCTTATCGTGAGCGAAGATTTCGACGGTTGGCAGACCTCAGATCGATTCCATGTGGAGTCACTCACACTTCGCGGCGGATCAGGTTCCGAGATCTTCGGCCTGGTCCGAGGCGGCGGTGTGTACATCGAGTTCGTCCCGGTGACATTCTCAAACGTGGTGATTGAAGATTGCTCCATAGAAAGACTTGGCGAATTCACCGTTGAAGGGATCGGAGGTGCAATCTGCAACTTCTACGGCGACGTGTCGGTCGAGTCCTCGGTACTTCGCAACAATTCCGCCTTCACTCTAGGCGGTGCCATATTCACCGAAGGCCCCCTTCAGATCTTCGACACGATCATCGAAGGCAACATCGGAGAAGTCGAGGGAGGCGCTGTTTTCTCCAACGACAGTCCGGTGAGCATCGAACAATCCACCATCTGCGACAACTCCACCCGTCAGATCTTCGGATCTTTTGTCGACAACGGCGGGAACATCATCACGGAGGAATGCAGCAGCTACTGCCCAGCCGACTACAACTTGAATGGTCATGTGGATCTCGAAGACCTGTTAGAAGTCATCTCCAACTGGACAGACCCTTACACGATTTCAGATCTGCTGTTGGTGATCTCCGAATGGGGTGCCACGTGCCTGTGAGTCTTTGGCAAAAGCACTCATCCTTCAGAAATCTTTTGTCTACCAACGGAGCCTGCATCTTCATGCCAACGATGCGGAATGCCCACCAGAAGACGCGAGCACGGCTCTTCTGAATTCGAATTTGGGGGAAGCAGACAAATAATTCCAATCAGTTATCAATCAATTAGGCTTCAATGAGATGAGCAATTCCCAAGAAATGAACCTGCGGTCGTATTTTGGCGGGAGGCGGTCTGCAAGCAAACGAAGTCTCAAAGGGCCGGGTCCAAGCACCGAGCATTTGCATGAAATACTCAAGCTCGCATGCAGAACGCCAGATTACGGCAATCTCACGCCGTGGCGATTTGTGATCGTTCGGTCGTCGGCCGTCCAAACGCTCGAAGCAAAAATTCAAGAGTCATTTCACCCAAATCCCGCAGCCGGGACAGAACAACCGCGAATATTTTTTGACACGCCTTGTTTGGTGGTGGTGATTGGGTGCAACAAGCCCCATGAAAAAATCACCAGTTACGAGCAGGACCTGAGTGTGGGCGCAGTTTGCATGAACCTCCTTCATGCCGCAAATTCTTATGGGTATGGCGGTGTATGGCTCACTGGAAAAGTCGCCAAAGACCCAGTGTTCTTAAACGAAATGAACGTCAAATCAGACGAAAAAGTGGCTGGAATTATCTATCTCGGCTCAACCACAGATGTGCGGGAAGACCGGCCCAGGCCAGATGTTGCATCACTGGCTCAAGACTATTCATGAATGAAGTTTGTGCCACCGCTCGAGCAGTCGACCGTCAACAGAAGGTTCTGAAGACTCCGTGAAGTGGACTTGCCATGTAGCAGACTGTGCCCAACTGATCGTTGATGTGATTCGTGTCGCAACATGGTTCCGGCTGGGCTGCGATCCTCAAGGCAGGGGCGAGTAGTCGGTCGACTGAAGAAAGACGGACTCAATGTTCACCACGAGTGGCCCCTCAATACGAGATTCTCTGAAGACGCTTCTCCACTCAGGATCCTTTCCGAAAAGGCGCCAAGATTTTTTCGCTGAATCGCGGTCTCGATGACCAACCAGATAGACCAAGGTGTTTGGGATATCCAGCGGTTTCCAGTAGGCAATATTTTTGATGCCATGACGCTCAAAAAGACCCAACGTGTGGTTACGAAACCGAGACTCTAAGGCCTCCAACTTGCCCTCGGCCGCGGTGTATGTGCGAAGTTCATAAAGGGTTGGCACGCCAGGCAAATCATCACGATTATGACCGGAACCAATATTCGATTCCTCAACCATGCTCCTACGCAGAAGCAGGCTCCCTGCGTGTTCCTGGAAAAATTGCGCGATCAACTCACCGGCATCAGACGGCATTGTGTGGGTCCCGTCGTGCACATAGGTCACCAGAGTATTTCCAGCCTCAGATGAGTACTCCGCGCAATCAGAACGCCCACCCCATTGTTTCGGAGATCCGCAGTCGTATAAACGTTGGAGATAGTTAATGGTGGCCTGTTGCCATTCCATTTTGACCAGTCGGTCGTTCCGTCCGGCCAAATGAAAGATTGGAATTTTGGGGAACGAGCGTCCACGATGGCGGGAGGAAGCCGAAGAAGAAGGGGCGATGGCGGCCAGTCGTTTTCCGCGTTCTACGAGAAGGTTGTACGTGAACCCGCCGCCATTGGAATGACCGGTGGAGTACACCATTTCAATATCAACAATGCCCTGGCTGATGAAATCTTCAAGCATGACATCAAAGAATTGGAGATCGCGGTTCGTCTCAACCGGACCGCCTGAGTTCCAGCCGGAACGCAATCCTTCCGGGTCGGTAAGTTTGCCCGGCGTTGGAAGTCCCTGAGGGTAAACAACAATGGCCTTGGGCCACTCTTTGTGGATCCGAAACTGACGAGCTGCTCCCTGGGATTTTCCGCCATGACCGTGCCATACAAACACCAACGGTGCGGCCGCTTCCGTTTTCAACTCCGGAAGATGCACCAACGCGGTGCGGCTCTCGTCGTTGATCTCCCAAGACATTGTCTTGAGAGACGGAACTTGCTGTCCGTGCAGGCTTGAGGTGGTGCACAGAATGATGAAAGCGATGAAATATTTTAATCTCATAACGTCAGAATAGTGGACTTCAANATTGAANTGGGGCCCCACTTAGAGTTCCNTTTNCCCGGGCCAAGTGAAGAACGTGATACTCCTCAGAGGTCTTGGTTCTGCCAAGGCCTCTGTTTTTATTGAGGCATAAGGACGGAGGCGGCCTTCTGCTCAAGAAGTACACACAGGGCTTTGGGGGGAAAGCAGTGCCTAAGCGTCCCATGCGCTGAGCACCATTAGCAGATCATCGATGCTGATGAGTCCATCACCATTCTGATCCAAGGGAGCGTCTGCCGGCTGGGCCCACCCCGAGATGATCGCCAGCAGATCGCTGAAATTGACGTGTGCATCACCGTTCGTGTCACCAGGTAGGAAATACACACCTGGTGAACCGATGCATGGAATCTGGGCATCTCCGGCCGGAAGTGACTGAACGGCGCCTCCAACTCCGAGGTACGACCAGCCCTGCGGTGTTCTAGTACGTTCCCCACCGCTGCTCGGCACGACGAGAGCATCGACGAATGCGCCACTCCCCTCCCAGATGTGGACCGCATCCCCGGCCTGCCCGATACCAGAGCCATCGAGCACCCAGCCCACCTTTCCATCGAACTCGGGCCAGTAGTACCGGAAGTTGTCGGCGGCTTGAGCTTGGGTATCCCACTGGGATTCCCACTTCACCAACCAGATCGCCGATTCACCAGGCTCCAACGTCACCGTGCTTAGCAACTGCGACTTCACGTAGTCCGCCGATTCATCGTCATATCGGTAGTCCGCCACGGTCACGGTCTCAGACCCAAGATTCGTCAGTTCAAAGTAGTCATCACCAGCGTCAGGGCCTTCACAGCCCTGATACACCTCGGTCAGTTGGACAGAACTTGCAAACAGTATGAGAGGCCATACGGTCATGTTGATTCCTTTCATTTGAACGCGTGTTCTTGAGTGAGCACGGTACTCAAACCTGCGGATGAAATGAAAAATCTTATGTCTGATTGCGGCATCCACTCTCTGAGGGCCACCTTTGGGGACATGCTGATCAAGAAGGGTGTTTCTATCCCCGCTGTTGCCCGTCTTATGAGGCACAAGGACGGAGGAAGACTTCTTCTCAAGAAGTACACACAGGGCCTCGGGGAGCAAGGGGCTGACCCGATTCACGACTGGCGATTTGAAGATGCATGGACAACAAGACCCTTCACGGCTTTGGATTTTGCTTCATTGTGGGTTGTCCACAAGTTAGCCATTGTCTCAACACAAAATGATCCATTAGTAGGATGAGACCTCCGGTCTTAGTCTTTTCTGCCTCGGAGTGAGAAAGTCATGTTTCATCAATTGCATATCGTTTTATCAGCATCCATTCTGCTTCTCGCCGCAACGGCCAACGCAGAGGAAATTATCACGGTTTGCGCTTCCGGATGTGAGCACACTTCAATCAACGACGCGATCGATGCCGCTGTCAACGGGGACGTCATTCTTTTGTCTGGCGAAACGTATACCGAAGGAGTCGTCGTTGATCTTGATGGCAAAAGCATCACCCTGCGCGGTGCTGTTGACTCCGACGGCATTCCACTGACCATTCTCGACGGTACTGAGACGCATCGAGTGGTCCAGTCCACCGGTGGCATGATCACCCTCGAGAACTTGGTGCTTCAAAACGGCGCTGCCGCAAACGGAGCTGCGCTCAACTACACCTTCGGCCCCCTCAGCGCCATCAACTGTATCTTCCGTGAAAATGTGGCGAGTGACCTGGGCGGGGCGATCCACGCCGTCAACGGCCAAGTAACGCTGACCGGTTGCAGCTTCGAACGCAACTCGGCAGACGAATACGCCGGTGCGATTTACGGAAGTGCTGCCACCTTCGTGCTGTCCGGATGCCACCTTGAGGACAATCAGGCCGACTACGTTCCCTGCGTGCAGGGGGAAAACTGCACCTTCGAGATGTCGGATTCGACCGTGGTCAATCATTCCGGTGGCGAGTACATCCTCGAACTGGGTACCGGGGTCGCCGGAATGGGTATCACTCGAATCAGCAACTGCGTGTTCGAGAACAACGAGACCGAGTACAACCTCCTCGACACCACCAACAACGCCCTCGCCACGATCGCGCAGTTGCAGGTCACCGGCTGTATCTTCCGGGGCAATGAGGTGGAAAGCTGCATCAATGCCACTCGCACCCAACTCCTCACCTTGAGCGGATCTCTCTTTGCGGACAATCTCGGAGATGCGCTGGATTTCTCATCGGTCACCGGGTCGGTGGAGGACTGTCGGTTCGAACGCAACAGTGGAGGCGGCATCTTCGCGGTCAGCGGCGATACCACGACGCTGGACTTTCGACGCTGCGTGTGGGCCAACAACGTCGTCTCCTTCCGGAATCAGGTCGGGGGAGGCGTGGTGTCCTTCGACGCCTGCGACTTCTATGGGAACCAGAACACCACGGACGGCGACTCCCGCCCCACCGCCCTGATGGTCGGCAGCAACGTGACGGCCGTGACCATCACCAACGCCATGTTCGCCAACAACGGAAGCCCGGCGATCCACACCGACGGCGAGCTCTCGATCAGTACTTCCTACCTCTGCAACCAAGTGGTCGAGGGCCAGACTCAGGAGCAGTGGGACGACGGTAGCAACACCATTCTCAGCGGCGACGCCGCAACCGTCTGTCCGGACGGCGACGCCGACGGTGTTCCCGATGCCTTGGACCTCTGCGCCGGTGGCGACGACGGCATGGACTCGGACGTCGACGGCACGGCGGACGCCTGTGATGCCTTCCCGGCCGACCCTTCCGAGCAGTTCGACAGCGACAATGACGGCGTCGGCGACAACGCCGACGCGTTCCCCGACGACCCCAGCGAGCAATTCGATACGGATGTCGATGGAGTCGGCGATAACGCCGACGACTTCCCCAACGATGAGACCGAACAGTACGACTCCGACGACGACGGCGTCGGTGACAACGCCGATGGTTGCCCAAGCGACCCACTCAAAATCGCGCCGGGCGGCTGCGGCTGCGGCGTCGCGGACACCGACAGTGACAGCGATCTCACCCCCGACTGCAACGACGCTTTCCCCGACGATCCGACCGAATCCGCGGACAGCGACGGTGACGGCGTGGGCGACAATGCGGACGCCTTCCCCGACGATCCAACGGAGCAGTACGACGCCGACAATGACGGCGTGGGCGACAACTCCGACGAGTTCCCCGACGACGACACCGAATCCGCGGACAGCGATGGTGACGGGGTCGGCGACAACGCGGACCTCTGCCCCGACGGCGACGACTCCATCGATACCGACTTCGACGGAACCCCGGACTGCGCCGACGGATGCCCATCGGATCCGCTCAAGACCAATCCGGGCGACTGCGGCTGCGGGGTGCAGGAGTCCGACTGCTTCGGCATCAAGACCGTCTGCGCTTCGGGCTGCCAGTTCACCTCGATCAACGACGCGATCAACGCGGCGAGCGACGGCGAGCTCATCCTGCTCGCGGCCGAGACCTACTTCGAGGGCGAACCGATCGACCTCGACGGCAAGCGAATCACCCTGCGAGGTGTGACGGACACCGAGGGGAATCCGCTGAGCATCCTCGACGGCGCCGGCACCCACACCGTGCTGGTCGCGGAATCCGGCGAGACCACCGCGACGGTGCTCGAGAACCTGATCGTTCAGAACGGGCTCGCTTCGATGTGGCCGGTCGACGACGTCGACAGCGACTTCCACGGCCTCACCAACGGCGGCGGTCTCTTCATGTATCCACAGGCCCTCGACGGCGACGGGCTGTTCGACGATGCCACCGGACTCACCCTGCGAAACTGCATGTTCCAGGCGAATGTCGCTCTGGCTCCGAATGGCAACTACCGCGAGGGCAACGGAGGCGGAGCCTTTCTCGGCCAATACTGCCAGCTCGTCCTCGATGGATGCACCTTCCATGACAACACGGCGGAACGAGACGGCGCCGGCATCAGGTGCTCGAACTCCTGCGTGCTCGACCTCGACCACTGCCTCTTCGAATCGAACTACGCCGGCAACTACGCCGGCGCGATCCTTATGGACGACCTGGTCACCGTCACGATCGACGACTGCACGTTCCGTTCGAACACCGCCGACTCCTACGGCGGGGCGCTCCTCTTCGAAGACGAATGCACCGCGGACTTCACGAACTGCAGCTTCGAAGGCAACGGCGTCCCGTACACCACCGCCGACGGGGAGGGGGATGATGGGGAAGTCTGGGATACCGTCGACGGCGGTGCGCTCTACGTCCAGGATTATTCGGTCGTCACCCTGACGTCATCGAGCTTCACCGGCAACGAGAGCACCAGCGACGGTGGCGCGATCGACACCGACACCCGGGCGACCATCATCCTGATCGACTGCGACTTCACCGGCAATCGCACCGGCCAGGATGGCGGCGCCGTCTACGTGAGCGGCGCCCTGCTGGACGCGACCGACTGCACCTTCACCGGCAACGAGGTGACTTCGGTCGATGGTTCCTCCGACGGCGGTGGAGCGATCCATGCGTATCTCCGCGACAGCTATATGCCCTACAACGGCCTCGCGTTGACGAATTGCACGTTCACCGGCAACCAGACGGTCGACGGCGACCCGGACGACGACGACGTCGCGATGGGCGGCGCGATCCTGATTCGCACCCGAGCGGACGACGATCCGGAGCCCGAGCACGACATCAACGACTGCGTGTTCAGCGACAACGTCGCCGACTCCGGCGGCGCGATCTTCATCGTCTACCCCGACGGGATCGACCTCGAGGGCAGTGGCAACCTGGCCTGCGGCAACCTGCCGGACCAGCTCAACGCCACGCCCCCGAACCTGTTCTTCGACTGCCTCGCGGACATCTGCACCGACTGCACGGACACCGACGGCGACGGCGTGCCCGACTTCCTCGACGTCTGCCCCGGCGGCGACGACGGGTTCGATGCAGACGCCGACGGCACCCCCGACTTCTGTGACGGCTGCCCGAATGATTCGCTGAAGACCGAACCCGGCGACTGCGGCTGCGGGGTCGCGGAAAGCGTGGTCGAGGGTGACCGCGATTGCGACGGCGACTACGACGCGGACGACGTAAGGCTTGCGATGAAGGAGTTCGGTATCGATCCGGTCGAGGACACCTGCCCCGCCGATGTTGATGGTGACGGAAGCATTGGATTCTCCGATGTCTTGGTCATCCTCAACGACTGGGGCGCTTGCCCGTAAGCAAACACACAATGTGATACTCCCAGAGGTCTTGGTTCTGCCAAGGCCTCTGTTTTTCTCTCCACCCATCTGCTCTTTTCCCAAAGAGATTGATGATGGCGATGTGATTGACATCGCCACATGGTCATAGCGCGACGCACATCGCCTTACAGCGCGTTCGAAGGCTCGAATGGCTCAAGAATCGTATGAGATTTAAACAGGGAGATTGGAACTTGAAATTTGCTTGGGCCAGTTAGGATGCCAGAATGGATATTAAAAAACCTAGACTCAAAGACTTCATAGGTGTGGGCTGCATGCAAATTCCCCCATATCAGAGGAACTATGAGTGGTCTCTTGAGCAGGCGCACGAGTTAGCTAAAGACTTTTATCGCTGCTACAAGGATCTGTCAGGTAATACGCACTGGACAGGTGTACTGATGATGATTCCAGACTCGACTTTTCAGTGCGAGTGGAAAAAAGAGCATCCACATGTAATGGGGCACTCATGCCACGAAATTATTGACGGACAACAGCGGCTTACAACTATTCACTTGCTTATGAATGCCATCTTTGATCATTACTTCGATCAAGAAGGCGCAGAATCAGCGCTGGTTGAGAACAGATTGACAATTCATCTGCAGCGTGCCAATGCAGATCGACTAAAAGAGGTGCTAGCTCAACGCAAACCGTTTAAGGGAAGCCTTAAGAACTCGAACCTCAAGATGGTGTATACCTACTTTAGATGGCTGATGTTTCTTGGCGAAAAGGCGTTTGAACTCGATGAAGTAATTGACACCCCAAATGTCAAGTCCAACGCGGCAGGGGACATACTCGAGCACTGGATCCTTCAAAGAAAAAGAGAGCTCGAGAAAGCTGCGCGGCTCGGAGACGACCCTAAATACGGCTGGGAGGGTGGCCCGTCGATTAACTGCGATGAATTCATCAAATCAATTGTTAATCGAACAGAATT
>NHCD02000016.1 GCA_002168105.2 Phycisphaera sp. TMED24 | reverse complement strand
CACAGCCCTCATCTTTGCTGAGGGCCAGATCGATCAAGACTTGCCTGGAGTCCCTGCGACGCTCTCAGAGGGTGTCCTTTTGGCTGAGCTGACGGCGACCGCTCTGGGAGCACCAGTTGGCTTTTCCAACACCCGGGTCATTTCTGTTGCCGGTCGGGATATTCCAACCGACGGTACTGATGCAATTACCATTCCTTCTGAATGCATCGGCGACGTTGACGGTGACGGTGATGTCGGTTTCCCAGACGCCCTGTCTGTTCTCGGTCAAATCGGGCAAAAATGCAACGACTGTTCAGGTGATCTTGACTGCGACGGGGAAGTTACTTTCCAAGACTTCCTGCTGATTCAGGCTTCATTTGGACCCTGCCCGTAAGCAAGTTGATTCCAAGCCAAATCGCGACTGCCGGATGCCCCCCAACCACGAAGAGGCCCGACCAGCCAACCTTGATCAAGATACTCCCTGGCCGAACCCAGAGAACGCCCATGGCCAGAACAACGCCAAGGTACAGGTCGGCCATGGTGATCAGGAACCAAGGTTCTGACCACAAACCGCTCAGTCCAATAGGGCCCGGCGGACCGAAGAAGCCATACNTCACAAACGCTAGGACACACCCTCCCCCAAATAGGCAAAGCCAACCCGCAGCCTGCTGAACGGATGTCATTTTGTTCATTTGCGCATCCTGACATGNACAACGCCCCACTCACGACCTTGCTCATANGCAAATGTCTCGGCACATGCCATGAAGAACACGCGCCAGCGTCGCAGCATCACCTTTGGCGAAACATCGGGGGTGTCCTGCAAGGCTTTCAGAGCACCAGTTTGATTCCGATCAAGATTCTCGAGCCAATGCTCACTGGTCCGACCGTAGTGCCGTCCATCCCACCACCAATCCTGTTCGACCTTGAGTTGATCTGAGAACTGGTGGAACAAGTCTCGAGAGGGCATGATTCCGCCAGAGAAGAAGTGCTCACCCATCCAGTTGCCGTGGCTCTTCTCCCGCGGGCTCTCGGTGTTGGCCTCGGGATGGTCGTCCTCGAAGCGATAGGGGTGCGTGCGGTGGGCAAAGACATGAGCAAAGAACCGGCCTTCGTCATGCANCCAAGAACGGACTCGCCCCAGCAGCTTTTTCCAATTTCTCATGTGTTCGAACATCTCAATGGACACAATGCGGTCGAACCCATGCAGCGGCATTCTTGAGGAGACCGCTTGTCTCGGATCAAACTCATTCATATCGCACGTCACGATTTCTAAATTGGTCAGCCCGCGTTCAGCGGCCTGTCCCATGATGTATGCCCTTTGAGAGTGCGAGTTGGATACACCAGTAATCTTTGAGTTTGGATACCGTTTGGCCATCCAAAGGGACCAAGATCCCCAGCCGCATCCAAGCTCGAGAACGTGTAGTCCATTCTGAAGCGATGCGTGCTCTGCGCTTTGGAGAAAGGCAGCCTCCTCAGCTTCATCCAAAGATTCATTCAGATTTGGGTAGAAGCATGAGGAGTACTTCTTTTGACGTCCGAGACANGCGTCGTAAAAAGCGGCAGGAACTTCGTAATGCTGGGCGTTGGCCTTATCTGGTACCGGGGCGATGCCTTCGAACCCGCGCATGGACTCCAAGAAGCCCACCATGGCGTCTTTGGCAGGCTCTGCCCGCACTGATTGCCCGAGTCGCTTTTNGAGCAATTTTCGGATGCCCTTGCGGATCATCGAGTCGGGCATCAGGCCACGATCGATGAGTGATGTGGCGACTTCGTACAACAGCTTCATGGGTTCTGCCTTTTTGCCAAATACACCAGCAAGGGGAANGCGGTTGCCCACAACAGGCCAACCGAAACCACCATGGTCAGGCGGCCCGCTTCACCAAGTTCTACCGCNCCGAANGTNCCGGCGCTTGTATACGCGCCAACNCCACCNACAATGCCCAGCACCGGAGTNAGCCAGAATCGCTTTGAAAGGAATGGTTCAAAAGCCGGGAGCGAGGTGCCAAAGGCCAGCCAAAGACCGCCCATCCACATGGGAACAGGCAAGACGGGAGATGCTGCCGAAAAGTCGAGTCCACCCAGCGCGACGACGGCAATGTCTCCGGCCATGCCAATGAAAGTCGCGACCAGTCCGAGGCGAATCGTTGCTGCGGGATGCATGCGAAGGCACAGGCCAGCTGAAAGCACGGAGAACAGTGCCGCCAGCAAGGGATATCCCTGGGCCGCGGCGTACACCACGGCGAGCCAATTCACGTGAAGGAGAATGCCCAGCCTTAGCACGATCTGTTTTCCGGGGCGGCAAAGGCGAGTTGGGAGAGCCCAATGGATCTTTCGCGGAACCCTGCTTCGCAATACGACAGGTAGTACTTCCAGAATCGTATGAATCGGTCGTCAAATCCAAGAGCTCGAATCTCTTCTTCTTTCGCACAGAAATTCTCAAGCCATTTTGCCAGCGTTATCGCGTAGTCCTCGGCGAAGTCATCTTGCGCCACCAGACGAAGTTTGGAGTTCTCGGCAACCGCAGTCAGGATGGCGGCGAGGGATGGACAACATGACCCAGGGAAGACGTATCTGCGGATGAAATCAGTATCCCCCAAATAGGCTTTGTACTTGTGCAAGGGCATGGTGATCGCTTGGATGGACGCTTGTCCGTCAGCCTTGAGCAATCGATCAATAGCCTGGAAGTATGAGGGCAAATGCTCATGACCCACCGCTTCAATCATTTCAACCGAAACCAGCCGATCGAATTCGCCAGAGACTTCACGGTAATCCTGACGAAGCAACTGGATTCGATTCTCAAGGCCGCGAGAACGGATCAATGCTTTGGCGTGGTTGTATTGCGCGTCACTGATCGTGGTGGTGGTGACTTCAACATCATGGTTCTCAGCCAGATACACCGCGAAGCCGCCCCAGCCGGTTCCAATTTCAACCACTTGGTGACCGTCTTGGATGTCGGCGATCTGTGCCATGCGTTGATATTTGGCTTGTTGGGCCTCACTGAGCGTCACCTCTGGGCTTGAGAAGAGCCCAGAGGAATAGGTCATAGACGGGTCGAGCCAAAGGCGGTANAANTCGTTGGAGAGGTCGTAGTGGGCGAGGATGTTTTGCTTNGCACGATCGACCGTCCCGGACCGAGCGGCCTGCCAGAATTTGCTCTTCCATTTGCTGAACCAGGCCCGATCGGAAAGCGAAGTTTGGACTTCAGCCTCGCGGGCAAAGATTCGCAGCACATCCGTGAGGTGATCCGCGGTCCACCATCCCTCCACCCAAGCTTCAGCCGCGCCGTTGGGGCCATGCTTGACGATCGAAGACCAGAACCTCCCGTCAAGCACTCGGAAGGCGGCGACATGATTGCCTTGGCCGTACCGGGAGATCTCGCCATTCTCACTGATCTCTACAACGCCGGATGAAAGCCTCTCAAGACGCGCGAGAACAAGTCGCTTGGAGAGCGATGAGGTTCGCACACGGACGTGTTCAGGAACAATGGCGGGGGACTGGGTCATGCAACAGACTCCTGCAGTTGATGCGTACCGGGGTGTTTGATGTACGGATTGCCTTTGCGCCAGACCTGCATGGCGTGCCAGTAGATGCCTGCAACCACGCGCACTGTGGCCAGTGGGGTGCCCCAAAGGCATCGGCGAAGCCCCTCGGCGGTCAGCGGGACTTTGGAAGTGGCAAAGGTGGCGTCGAACTTCCGTTCACCGTGGGAATGGTTTTCCATGTGGACCGCGAAGTGGCGATCCGTCCAGTGGAATCTCCACTGGTGCCGGTGGTCCATCTCCAGAAAAGGCGAAATATGAAATTGCTTGGCAAAGTCGAAAGAGCGCTGGCCACCCAAGCAATCGTGTACGTACGCGTGCCGCTCCCCCCAGGGGATGTTCGTGATCTCGGTCACAATCGCCTGGAGTACNCCTTCAGCATTGTGCGCAAAGTAGAAAGAAACTGGGTTGAACTGGTGTCCGAAGTAGCGGGGATGCGCCAGCAAGTACACGTTTGAGATGTCCGTATGACCAAGCACCCGCTCGATTCGATCGCGTATCTCGTCACCAATCGAACGATGCTCATCGAAGCCAAAATCACGTTGCTGCCAGCTGGCCAAATTCTCTTGGTTGGACGACCAGAACCTTGAAAGCCGGCAAACCTCCTGAAGGCGGTCCACATTGACACAGGGCATTCGAACGGACATGCGAAAGTTGTGGGGCTTGGCCCCGTATCTGCGGTGGCGAACCGTACCTTCGTTGATCCAGCCCAACATGATCGAAGATTAGGCATAAAACCGGCCTGGCGGCCAAGAATTGGGGGAAACTGCACGATTTGATCAATTTTGTGCGCGGAGCAGCGGGGGCTCACACGCCCCAAATGCGGCCGCTACCGCCTGGCCACTGGCGCAGCCATCCTCGTGGAATCCCCACCCCCACCACGCGCCACAGAAGGACGTGCGTCGGCGTCGGCAAAATTCGAGTTGCCGGCGGCGAGCAGCCATCGAACCGGGTATGAACTCCGGATGCTCGTATTCAACCGTCCGGGCCACGGTCTCGGGCGCAACATCTCGGACATCGTTCAGGGTGACGGACCAATCATTGGCGGCCGGGAGCCTTTGGAGGATGTTCATGCCGTACGTGATTGACGGGGGAGTCCCGGATGGGTCGCCTGATCTGAAGTTCCACGCGGCGTGGCACCTCCGATTGGAAGGGAGGGCTCGGGAATCGGAATGCAAGCGAGCAGTGTTCTTCCGGAAGGGCACGGAAGAGAGCACATGGATTTCATCCTCATCCGCGTCCGCCAACATGGCCAAGCTCTGATCGGCATGGCAAGCGAGGATGACTTCGTCAAATCGGTGGGATTCACCCCGGGTGATGAGCGTGACGCCATCTTCATCGCGGTGGATGGAATCAACTGCAGCATTGAAGTGCACCGATGGAAGATGCTGCATCAAGGCCTTCACATACGTCCGAGAGCCTCCCTCAACGGTCCGCCACTTCGGTCGGCCGCGTATGGCGAGCATCCGATGGTGCTTCATGAAATCCAAAACAAACTTGATGGGAAAATCCAGGAACGCTTGGCCCGAGCAACTCCACACGGCCGCGCCGAATGGGATCAGATAATCATCGCGAAAGGCATTTCCAAGCCGGTGACGGTCAAGATAGGTCGCCACCGAACATTGGTCGTCAATTTGAGGTTGGTCTTGAAGGCCCACGCGGTGGAACTTCAACATGTCTTTCAGCATCATCCAAACACGAAGCGAGATCAGGTTCCGACGATTGGCAAACAATCCGCCCAAACCAGTGGATTCCCATTCCAAACCGGTCTGCGGGCGACGCACGGAGAAAGACATGGCTGAAGGCTGCGTCTTGACGCCAAGCTCATCGAGCAGTGCCATGAAGGTTGGGTAGTTGTCTGAATTGCAGACGATGAAGCCGGTGTCGATGGCCAGGGAGCCATTCGGATCTTTCACATCGAAAGTGTCCGCGTGCCCACCGGGTCGGGAATCGGCCTCAAACAGTGTCAAATCAGCATNATTCCGCAGACGATAACCCGCGGTCATCCCGGCAATTCCGGTACCCACAACGGCGATGCGAGGCTTCACGCGGGGGACTGAATGCGTTGCTTTTGGATGTGTTCAGGCACGCCCTTCAAGTTCTTGACCAGCCCTACCACTTTCATTGCGCAGAGAATCCACCACGTAGGATCCAATTCCCACCAGCGGAATCCTTGCCNCACGGTGGCCGGGTAGTGGTGGTGGTTGTTGTGCCANCCTTCTCCAAGGGTGATCAANGCCAAAAAGAAGTTGTTCCGTGAGTCATCCTTGGTTTGGTAATCGCGGCGACCCCAAACATGGGCGAGAGAGTTGATCGTGTACGTTCCGTGGTAGCAAAGCACCGTTGAAACAAAGAAACCCCAAACCAAAGCTTGGCCAACTGTCAGGCCGAGGCTTGGAAAGAACGCTGCCGCGAGATATCCAGTCCCCAGCATGAGGAAAGCGGTGGCTATGGCAGGCACGTGATGATTTCGGTCCAGCCAAACCAACTCTGGGAATTTCATCCAGTCTTTGACCAGGCGCACTCGAACTGGAGCTGCCTCTTTGCAGAGGAACCAGCCACAGTGGGCTTTCCAAAATCCGTGTTGCTTGGGCGAGTGGGGGTCCAGGTGCGTGTCAGAATGCGAGTGGTGGTCACGATGGTGAGCGGCCCACCAGATGGGGCCACGCTGGACCGCGGATGTGCCCAGAAGCCCCATGAGAAATTGAACCGGGCGGCTTGCGCTAAACGTTTTGTGGCTGAAGTAGCGGTGGTAAAAGCCGGTGATTGCGAACATGCGGATGATGTACATCCCCAGGCACAGGGCCAACGCTGCCCATGAGAATCCCACCCAGAAAACCGCAACACACGCCACATGCAGAAGGATGTAGGGAATCGTTTCCACCCACCGGATGCGCCATTTGGTGACGTCTGGTTCATGGTCCGCTTCTTCAATGAAATGATCAGCCATAGGACGGCATGCTAGGCCACAAGGCACCCGAGAGTGCCTAGAGTCAGATGTGTCGGTGAACGTTCTTGATGTGTTGTTGGCGGGGGCCCTGGCGGGGCTCTCATGGACCTGCTCGGTGGTCCATTACCCGCTGCTTTCCGATCTGCACCAACTTGGTTCAGGATCGATCCACTTCCAGCGCCACATCAATCGCATCTTCCCGCTCGTGGGAATCCTTATGGCAGCGGAACTTATGGTTGCCGCGTGGTTGTGCTGGGCCGACGGATCAACGGGAAGCATGGCCTCCCTGGGCCTGGTCTTGCTGATCTGGGCTGTGACAGGGCTGTTCGCTGCCCCGGTTCACCAGCTTCTCGTGGAAGAGCGAGCAACGCCCAAGGATATTGCCAAGCTTCTTCGCGCCCATCATTTCAGGACAGGCTGCTGGACGCTTCGATGCGGGCTCGCAGCAATTGGGAGTTCGGTGTGACCCAAGAAACAAATGACAACGTGTCTGATGGACAGCATCGCTTCACGCTGCTCTATGACGGCGAATGCCCGCTGTGCCGCAGGGAAATCGAATGGTTCTCTCGACGAGATCCTGAGGCCATGCATGTGGTTGACATTTCGGTGAATGGCTTTGACAGCAATGCCTATGGGCTGGCTCAAGATGACGTGCACCGCGAACTTCACGGGATCAAGCCAGACGGAACGGTCACGGTTGGCATGGATTCCGTTCGAGAGGCGTACCGAGTCATCGGGCTGGGGTTCATGGTGTCGTTCACTGCCTTCTGGCCATTCCGTCCAATCACAGATTGGATGTACCGACGATTCGCGGCGAACCGGCTGAAGATTGGCACCTGGCTGGGGAGGGCAAACTGCGACGAAAACAGCTGTCGGCCCCCCTCAAACCCCCCCAAAGCCTGAATTCGACATAACACGCATTATGGGACCGGGCAGGGGGGAGGCCTATTCAAGAAGGCTTCCCACGAGGCTGTCGATCCGCCGTGAGGCAATCTGGGCTTCGGCTGCTCCCAAGTGCCATCGAATCTGCTCAGTCACCGCAGCTGGATCTTCTGGCGGCGTTGCCGGTGAAAGTCCACGGGCCGCAGCCGGAAGAAGTTCCCGATACGACAATCCCGCTGGCACCCAAGGCAAGCAGCCAGCAAACATCGCCTCAACGACCGAAAGACCGAAGAATTCATGTCGGGCCGTGGAACAAACCCAATCTGCAGATCCAAGAATGGATTCGTACGTGCTGCGAATTGGATACTCGTCAAAGACAATTGAGTCGGCAAATTCGTTCCGGAAGATTTCGATCGCTTCAGGGACACGATCAAATCTCTCACCCAATAAAGCCCACCGGATGGGAACGTTCCGGTGGGATCTTGCGAGTTCGAGCAACTGATCTGGGCCTTTGTCGTGCTCGTGGCGATGCGGCCACACCACCAATGGTGCTCCCTGATTTTCAATCGGGGACGGAACTTCAGGAGTCGGCGCTTCAACCGGGCACCAGGCGACATTGCTGCGTTCCCGAATGCGCTCTTCAAGATCATCGAAAGGGATCCCCCGACACGGCTTGAGCACCTTGGCAATGCCATCCAGAAATGACTCTAAATTCCAACGGCTGTTCCAAAGGACCAGATCAGCTGAGAAAACGGAGTTCAAGTTTGTTAGGGCAAAATGAATATCCCGTTGGTCCACCTCCCGAACGGGGTCAAGAGGGTATTCCACTTGATTTTCATGCATGTAGAGCACGGTGGGAAGACGCTTGCCGAATCTGGTTTCAACTTGAACCCGCGCCATGGCGACATCAAGAAGGCTGGTGCAGAAAATCGCATCTGGCGTGGGGCAGTTGCCCAAGGGGAGAAGCCCCCCGACCCTCATGGCCCATTTCCAAGGTGTGGCATCGTTCGTGATCCAGTGCCAATGGTGTTCACTGTGACGGGTCAAAATCTCACGAAAATGACGATGTGACCCTCGGTCGAATGATTCCATGGCAAGGATTTGCATGATTCACATGGTAGATTGGACATTCCCCGAGGATCATCATGACGCAACCCCCAGGCCCATTGTGTGCTCTTTTTCGCCGCCACCTCCGTGATGTGGGCTTGAAGTACACACCTGAGCGTGCGAAAACCCTCGATGCGGCGTTCCACATTGGCCGCGCTTTCGAAGTTGATGAGTTGATGCACGAACTCTCCGAAAGAGGTGGAGGCGCTTCGAAGGCAACGGTCTATCGAACCGTACGCCTTATGGTCGATGCAGGTGTTCTCGAACAAATTCTCATTGATAGCGATCGAGCGCATTACCGGATCTCCACCGGTGACGGCAGCAGCACCACACTTATTGATCCCGAGTCGGGAAAGATGCTCCCAGTGGACGACCCGCAACTGAACAGTATTTGTCGAGAGATCGCGACCAAAAGTGGGTGGTCTTATCGGGGATATCGAATTCAGATCATGGCGAATTCACCTGAGAAAGATGTTTTATAAAACACCGTCAGGCACCAGAGCAATGCGACCGCCATCCGCGTGCTCCAGTGCGACGACCAGGACAGGCTTTGGCCACATTTCAGAATTGGCCTTGTCGGGCCATTCGACAATAAGAGCCCGACAGTCACTGGCGTTGTCGCTCGATTCTCCAGCATCGCCACGCCATGCATCACGGTGCAGCAGAACCCCCCCATCAACCGCATAGTGATGCTCCAGAACATAGGAGGGTGAGTGGACGTCATCAGGATCTCCTCCCATCGCTTGGACCACTCCACGCACGAGTGTCGTTTTGCCCGACCCGAGTTCCCCGCGAAGGGCAAGGGTTTTCCAAGTCACCGTCGACTCCAGTACCAATCGGACCCCAAGGGCCTCCGTTTCGGCAGCATTGGCGAGCGAGAATTTCATGAACCGTGGGTCCATCCCTGTCGACTGACGTCAATCTGGAGTCCTTCAGCGTCGGAAACCATGACAGCCGGCTGTCCGTCCGTGACCTTTCCAATTTCAAAAACTTGGAAAGGAAGTGTGGACCAATCTGTAGATGGCGAAAGGGTGAACAGTAGTTCGTGGTCTTCGCCGTCCTTTATGGCGTCTTCCCAAGTGGATCCAGCGTGGCATGGAATCAAACCCTCATGCAAGACGAGCCGAACTCCGCTGGATGATGCGACGGCCATTGCATCTTTTCCAAGCCCATCCGAGATATCAATCATTGCATGGAGATCATCGCCGAGGCACGATCGGAGTTGGAGGGCCTCGGAAATTCTCACGGGTGGGAACAAGTGGCGACCGGAAGCAAAGGACCCTCCCAATGGTCCGGTGACAAAGATGCGATCGCCTACTTTTGCTCCCGACCGCAAGACGGGCTGTGCAGACGAGCCCAACACTGTGACCGTCAAATGAATTCCGGAAGCTGTCTCACGTTGTTGGATGCAGGTGTCGCCGCCAACAAGTGGGCAGTCAAGACGTTCAGCTTCACATTGAATGGCCTCGTAGAGCACGAGAGCTTCGTGGTGCGTCAATGACGACGGTAGGAGGGCAGTCGCCACAAGGCCAACGGGAGAGGCCGCCATGGCTGCGAGGTCCCCCGCCGCACGCCGAACGGCTTTGACGCCAACATCACGTAGAGGTGTTCCCGGGAGAAAGTGAAGACCTTCAATGCACTGGTCGACACTGACCACCAGGGGCAATTCAACAGGGTGAAGAACCGCCGCATCATCCCCAGGACCAACCTGCACACCACTCGGACCAACTGAAGCAGATGTGATGGCCCGCAAAATCTCGTCCTCACGGACGGTATCTGGCGAAAATTGATCAAATCGATCATTTCTGGCCATCAAGACCCCCTGCAGCCGATGTTGGTTGTGCACCTTGTTGCACCGACTCTTCTTTCTCCTCTGCGCCGCCCCGGTCTCTCCGGGGCGGCTGCGTTTGCCGGGCAATTTCTTTTGCCAGCATGCATGCCACGCCCTGAACTGCCGTAGCGACACGCTCACCCGCTTCGCCCATGCGGGTGAGCGTCTTCTGACAGCTGGTGAGGTCTGACAATCGGCTCGGCAAGTCGTCTGCCAGAACCACTTGGAGGGCACCCTCGGTTTTCAGCGCGTTCACCGCGGGTAAGAAATCTCCATGATTGGGTCCGATCAGGGTGGGCTTGCCGGCGGAGGCTGGACCCATGGGGTCTGATCCATGTCGTTGCCCAAAAGATCGGCCCATGACAACGACATCGGCCAAAGGGAAGACCGCATCGAGTTCACCCAAAGTATTCAGAACAACAGTATCACCAGATGCATGGAGATCAGTACGCATGCGGGCGTTTGGAAATGCCCGCAGCGCGTCATCAAACCATTCCGGGCGGCGCGGGGCGATTACGGCCTGACAGCGAGAAGGGATCGATTTCGCAAAAAGCTGATGTTCTTCAGGCGCAGATGAAGCAAACAAAACAAGCGGGCGTGTTGGGTCAAGTCTGAGGGCCAGACGAATGGATTCACCATCCTCATGACCGAACGGGTCCCGATCCCACTTGAGGTTTGGGTGGACAGTCACCAACTCTCTAGGGACTCCCATTTGGACAAATCGCGCGCCATCATGGTCAGATTGGGCAAATACTTTGGACAGGTTGGCGTATCCATCGTGGAGGACGCGCTTCCACCGAATTGATTTTTGTAAGGATCGCTCACTCAAACGGCCGTTCACCACAACGACCGAAATGCCCCGTTCCTTGGCCATCGCAACCAGCGTGGGCCACACCTCAAGTTCAACGAGTACGAGAACCTCAGGCTTCACGTGATCAAGCCAACGCTTGCAGCAGAACGAGATGTCAAGGGGCCATTCAACATGGCTCACGGCAGGATGAAGCTCACGGGAGCGATGTTGGCCAGACAAAGTCGTGGAGGAACACACCACATCCAATTCCAACTCGCCGAGCTCACGCACGAGTCGTGCGGCGGCGTTGACCTCCCCAAGACTCACGGCATGGACCACGACCCGCGGGGCTTTCGCAGGTAAACGTTCGAGTGACTGCCGGAGACGCCGAAGGTGCCTGCGAGAACGTGACCGCCAGGGGGCAACCAGCAGGAGGCCGGACAAGAGAATGAAATCTCGTAAGCGTCTCACGCCAAAATGCTACATTTAACAGGCTTCATACGGTACGGAGCAGTTGACCAAATGCCCATTCACTCACCATACAAACTGATCGTGGCGGCCAAAGATGGCACAGTTGTGCGGACTGTTGATCTGGCTCACCGTCGCACGCTGACCATCGGCCGAAGCCCTCGGTGTGACCTGACCATGGATATTGACTCCATTTCTCGCCGGCACGCCACCATGATCTTCCTCAACGACACCTGGACCCTGGTTGATTCTGACTCAAAGTCAAAATTCAAAGTCAACAATGAAAAGGCTGACCATGCCCCGTTGTCCGAGGAGCGACCCATTCAAATTGGAGGGGCATATTTCTGGCTGCAAGCCGCTCCGAGCACGCCAGTCCGACCATCAACCGATGCCTCAGCCCCAACCGAACAATTGTGGACACCCGCCGTTTCCGACGGTCCGCAAGCCAGTTTGAAGATTATGGATTTGGAGGCCCGCCCGGTGCACCACTGTGCTCTTGAGGGCGAACTCACCACAATTGGAACCTCCGCAGAAGCTGACTGTTCTCTCGACATTGCGGGATGGGCGCCGATCCAGCTGGCCCTGATCCAAGAACAATCAGGCGCCGCACTTCTTGATGTTGCACCAGAACATCAACTCCGTCTCCGAGGCAAGTCCTGTCGCCGGTGGGCGGGCCATGAGACGACCCTTTTCCGGTGCGGAGATCATCTTCTGCAATGGGATAGTGAAAGCCCTTCCTCGCAGGCGGGATCGGGCATCTGGGATGCGATTCAAAATGATTCCATCGGCTGAGGCCTGGGATCAAGTAGAATTTATCCATGCTCGAGCTTCATGTTTGCAATGCTGAGGGTGCGATGCTGAAGGCATATGCACTCGGCGAGAAAGAAGAAGTCCTCATCGGCCGTGACGAAGGCTGCGATGTCCAAATCTCAAGCCGCGCGATTTCCCGTGAACACTGTGTGATCGAAAGAGCCAACGAAGCGTTCGTCCTCAAAGACCTCGACTCCTCCTCTGGTACGTTCGTTGACGGTGAAAAAATTACTTCCTTGCCCCTGTCGAGTGGCATGGAAGCTCGAGTCGGTCCGGCCATCCTTCGGTTTTACGAAGCCAGTCTGTGAAGACCTCTCCAACCCACGCCATCTTGATGATCAGTGGCTTGGCCACCCTATGGCAATTCGCGGATCCGAAAGGCGCGATCGGCCTCCTTGCCATACACGGTGTCTCTCGTGAGTTGATTTTCACCCAACCGTGGAGATTGATGACCACAGCCCTTCTGCACGGGGGCATCCTTCACTTTGTTTTCAACGCTCTCTGGGCAGTTCGTCTCGGAGTTCCATTCGAGAGTAGATACGGCAACCGTGCCTCACTCATTTTCCTGCTATTGGTGACGCCATTCTCCGTGCTGTGCACCGTGATGTTTGGTAACGCCACGATCGGCCTATCAGGTTGGGGGTTTGGGCTTGGCGGATGGATGCTTGTAGCCCGAAGGTACGACCAGCGGCTCCAACACTCGGTCAGTGATGAGAGCATGGGGACATTGGTGGTCTGGTTTGCCTTGGGTTTTGTTCTTTCTTGGCTGAGAGTCCTTCCAATCGACAACGTGGCTCATACCGCAGGTGGAAGTATTGGCGCTCTGAGTGCACTGTGGACGTACCGTTCGGAATGGAAGCGTTCGCGCAGCATGAGCAAAAGACGCAGAGCATGGAAAAGTGCGATGAACTCTCACCAAGAGGCAGCCCCCGACGCGATCAGTGTTGGGCTTCGTGATCGAGATTTGGAATCGCTTCAACCAGCCTTCGAAAATCCAGAGTTGGCCAAGCACACCCCCGTGGAGATGTGGGACGAATGGACAGAAGAACTGGTTGCCAATGGCGACGAGAAGAATGCACAGCGCACACTGTCGGTAGCGATTACTCTCGGCTCTTCGTCCGGACGGCCCATGCGGCTGATGCGACTTTCGAACTTGCAGTACCGATCGGGAGAAACCAGTGCGGCCCTTGACAGCCTGACGCAGGTCAACGCTGCCCAGCTTCGTCCTGATGAACGTGAGCTCTATGATGCTTTGCGCGAGAGATCGTCATGACCAAAGTGAAAATTTGCGGTTGCCGAACACCGGCCGACATCCAACATGCGTCCGAAGCCGGAGCTGACTTTGTTGGAATGGTGGTTGCGCCAAACACCACACGGTTTGTGCCCGCCGAAGATCGACTCTCCCTGGTTGCCGCCGCACGTGAATCTGGTATCCCTTTGGTGTGCGTCTTGCGCAACAACCAAAAGCCAAGCGGACCAATGGAGGCCCAAGATTGGTATCCAGGCGACATGGTGCAGTGGCATGGACAAGAAGGGCCGGAATGGGCTTCCATTGATCCACGACCATCCATCAGGGCGGTGTCTGGGGTGAATGGCCTCATCGAAGACGCCAACTTCCCTTGCCAACATTTCCTTTTGGACCACGATCAGCCAGGCTCGGGGCAGCCTTTTGACTGGAACTCATTACAGCAAACCAAACTGCCGAAAGAATGGATTCTTGCGGGTGGACTCCATCCTCTTAATGTCGATCAAGCTGTTCGGAGACTCCGACCTTGGGCGGTGGATGTTTCAAGTGGGGTTGAATCATCTCCCGGCGTGAAGTGTGGGGAGAAAATTCGAGCCTTTGTCGCCGCGGTTAGGCAGGCGGATCGCCAGTCCTAAACATGTCTTCTGCCACCTCAACGGCCCGGGCTGATGCGGCCGATTTCGCACGAGTCTCTTCAAATTCTGCTGAGGGGACACTGTCAGAGACCACACCCGCACCGGCCTGAACCTGAATGCGCCAAGGGGGACCATCTGCAGAGATAACCATGGTTCGCAAAGCGATCGCCATGTCCGTGTCTCCGTCCAGCCCCACAACCCCGAAGCCCCCCGCAAATGGCCCCCTCGGCTGAGGCTCAAGCTCATCAATGATCTGCATGGCCCGTATTTTTGGAGCCCCGCTTACGGTGCCCACGGGAAGGGTGGCCCCCAGCAAGTCCCAGGCATCAAGATCTTCTCGAAGCGTGCCCTCAACGGTCGACGACAGATGCATGACGTGACTGAATCGCTCCACTTCAGCCCGCTTCGTGACTTTCACCGATCCAGGTTCACACACTCTCCCCAAGTCGTTTCGCCCCAAATCAACGAGCATGGCGTGCTCGGCGTTTTCCTTGGCGTCACTCCGGAGTTCCTGCTCGTTGCTGAGGTCTTGTTCTGGAGTACTCCCCCGCCGACGGGTCCCGGCCAAGGGACGATTGACCACGTGGTGCCCACGCGCTTGGCAGAGGATTTCGGGGCTCGCGGCCACCAGCATGACCCCCCCACCTTGAAGGTAGCCCATGTAAGGACTTGGGTTGGTGATCCGGAGTGCTCGGTAGATCTCAAAAGGATCGACATCGGTTTGCAATTCGACGGCACGCGACAAGACAATTTGGAAGGCGTCACCAGCCGAAATGTACTCTTGGGCGGTCCCAACGGCAGCCTCAAAAGCCTCGCGGGGAAAGGCGCCGGCTTCAGAAATCTCTGGACGACGACCGAGGTCGTTGGGGACCCGGCCCCCAGGTATGGAAGTGACTTGCCGTCGAATGTCGCACTCAAGCGCATCGAGCGCTAATTGTGCGGCTCCATCGCTTTCATCAACATGGGCCACGTGTTGCAGATGGACCACCTTTCGGACATGGTCGAAAGCAACGGTGTCGAGGTACAAACCGAAAGCCAGGCCGAGCTGATCTGGGTTCGGTCGAATGGCGGTGGGTTCTGACCAAGCGGCAGCCTCGTATGCCGTCCAGCCAACCCATCCCCCACGAAACGGAGGATCATCTGGGCTATTGGAGTTCGGCAGGGGAAAGGACGCCTCACGCAGCCGACTCCAAGGCGGAGGCTGGCCCAAATGGGCTTCCACAAGCTGCTGGGGGTTCGCCCCGAGATAGCTCCAGCGACCCATGACACCGCCAACCTCGACCGACTCCAAGAGAAATGAAGGAGCGTCCCGATCGTCCGCAGATACGAGACGCCGATACGCCAAGATCGGGGTCAAATCGTCAGATGGGATCGTGCGGGAAACCAGACGGGCTTTGGGTGACTGGTCGGTCATGGTGGGAAGAATCTATAGGATTCATCACGATGAAGAATGGTCCTGAGATGCCAATTGTGCTCGGAATTGATCCGGGCTCTCAAAGATCCGGGTATGCCGTTCTGTCCATTGAAAAGGATCGTCCCAAGATTGAAGAAGTTGGCGTTGTTGATTTGACGTCCAAACTCGATCTAGAGGATCGGCTGCTCGAGCTGGCGAATGAGATCTCCGCCATCATCAAAGAGCACAAGCCAACCGTGGCCGCCCTTGAAGGGGTCTTCAGCCATGTCAAGTTTCCACGATCAGCTTTGGTGCTTGGGCATGCAAGGGGCGTGTGTCTCGTTGAGTGCCGCCGGGAAGGCCTCCCTATTTCGACTGTAGCGCCGGCAGAAATGAAGCGGGTGATAGCTGGATCAGGACGAGCCACCAAAGCCCAAGTGCAGCGGGCCGTGGCAGTTTGGTGTGGCCTGCAGAAGCCACCGGAGCCCAACGACGCTGCGGACGCTCTTGGGATGGCACTTTTCCAATTGAGGAAGGTTACCCCTCACCTTCGTGGCACACCGTAAAGCAGAGCACAACTTCCGTTCCTGGTGCTGGCAGCAGCGTTCCATTGGGGCGGAACACCGCTCGGGCATGGTCGATCGATGCACTCCGAGGTTCTGAATATCCGATGACTTCGTCCCCGAAGGTCACCAAGCCGACCACCGAGCCTTCGTCATCCGCCAGATATCTCGGCTCGCCTTTCCATTCGACGATCTTGCTTCCTCCAAACACAAAGTCGCCCTGAAGTCTTTGCCCGGTGCGGTCATCGACAATGAGCTCTTGGAGCCGATGAACGCGGCCATCATGATGCATGGCAATATCGAGAACCGTGCCCGCAGGCGGCTGGGCCGGTTCATTGAAATGCGCGGGGATGCCGGGATTGCCTGGTATCCCTCCCACCACCAGCAGGGCCGCGTGCAATTCCGAAGGTGCAGCAAGGAGCGCAAAGACACTCTCGTGGGTTCGTGTTTCTGGTGTACATACGGCTTGCTCGAGCCATCCTGAGCGCAGAAGGGCGACCGCGGGAATTCGAACCTGTGACTGGCTCCGTGCAATCTGAATCCCATTGGGCCAAAGAATGGGCTCAGCGAGGCGTGCCGGCGATTGGCAACCCATCAGAAAAAGGAAGGAGACATTGAGGAACATGAGGGACTTCACGGCCAAGCGACCCTATCGTATTTCTGTGGTTGAATTGACACGAATCGTTCGCTTTCACCTTGACGGCAGCCCGTCCCCCCTCGGAAGCAATGGGTACGCAGGACGCCCAGCACTTTCACAGATTGCCTCAATGGTCGAAGTGCACATCACACTTCGTGGGGAACCTGACCCCACGACCCACTACGTGCTTGACATCAAAAGGTTTGACCGATGGGCGAACAAGCACATCTTCCCAGCAGTCAGCATGCTTCCACAGAGCTCCAGTCTCGACAAGATTCTTCGGAACGCATTTCAAAACACGCACGACCTGCCGCACGAACTGATCTCCCTCAAACTTCAGTTGTCTCCGTACGCCACTCTTAATTTGGAACAACCCATGCCCCACGAGCCTCCAACTTTGACCTTCTCTCAAACGTACGATTTTGCCGCGGCGCACTACCTGTGGGCCCACAATGCTGACGACGCTCAAAATCGTGATCTTTACGGGAAGTGTTCGGGAATCCATGGCCACAACTACCAAGTTGAGGTCGTCGTAGAACCCCAGTCCAATGATCCCATTCCTGCCGACAAACTCGACCTCCTGGTCGCCGAGCATCTTTTGGAGGCATGGGACCACCGGGTTCTCAACGATCTGGACGATTTTCAAGATGTGCCCCCGAGTGTCGAAAGAATCGCTGAGAAGGCCGCAGGACGTCTTGTGGCCCCCCTTGCGGCCTCCAATCTCAGGCTACGAGAAGTCTCCGTAAGTGAGACAGATCGCACTCGAGCCCGGGTTCGTCTTGGGTAAGATGACCAATCGGCCATTTGGGAGATCCAGACATGCGTTGTTTTCAAACCGTACTCATTGCTCTTTTCGCCACTCTGCAAGCCAAGGGGGCGGAATCTGAATCCGAACTGATGGACGCCTTTGCCAAGTGTCGCGGAAGTCTGACCAATTTGAGGTCCATCAACGATTCCGATCGCACGGCCATCAGCAATCTCCGGGCCATGTTTGATGCCTCCAGCGGGCTCAGTGCGAAAGCGGCAGCGGCCACACTGCAGATGTCTCTGTGGATTGAAGACGCTTCTGCCAGCGAAGGCCTCGCCAGAATTCAGCAGGACTGGAAAGCCTTGCTTACGGCGGCTCCTGAAAATGGCGCTTTGGCCAGCGGGTACATCAGTTGGCAGGCCAGCGTAGGAATCCTCGAGGGCACGTCACTGCTCCAAGCCCGCCGCTCGCTGCTGGATCGATTTCCCGGCTCCGCCGAGACCGCTCTTGAAGTCGCCGCAGGTCTTCGCCGAGAAATCGATTGCCAAGCGGCCATTGAAGTGCTCCTGAATCTTGGTGAAGAAGCGCCAGCGAAAGCAAAGGTTTTGCTCGCACAAGCGTACTTTGATGAAAACCAGTTCAGCGAAGCTTCTGAAATCCTGGGCGGCATGAACTTGGAGGCCATTTCAGACGTGGCGGTGAGAGCTCAGGCAAACAACATTGTTCGCCAATGCGAAGAAATCAAGCCTTTGTGGGAAGCTGAACTTGCCGTTCGGGCCAAGGAAGAGGCCGCCGACAATTTGCCACGGGTGCGAATCGAAACCCAGAAAGGTCCGATTTTGATCGAGCTTTTCGAGGACGATGCTCCAAATACCGTCGCAAACTTCATCTCTCTCGTTCAGAGCGATTACTACGACGGCATTGCTTTTCACCGGTTTGAACCAAACTTCATGATCCAAGGTGGCTGCCCAAACACCAAAAGCGGTGAGGGCACCTACGGTACGGGTGGCCCGGGATACACCATTGCGGATGAATGCAAAGGTGACAACGCACGCCTGCACTTTGCCGACTCAGTGGCCATGGCCAAGACCAGCGCCCCAGACACCGGGGGCAGTCAGTTCTACCTCAACCACCGACCAACAACCTGGCTGAACAACCGGCACACCGTCTTTGGCCGAGTACTTGAGGGGCGTGACATTGCGTGCAAGCTTCGGAAAGACGACCTTATTGAAGACATCGCCATTGTCCGCCTTCGTGACGATTCAACTTACGTGCCAGTAACGATTGCGGAAGCTGCCGAGCCGTCCAACACAGATGAAGGCAAAGCAAATGACGAGGGTGAAGCCAAAGCAGGCTCCTGACATCAGGAGCCGGGAGGCGGAACCAGGTCGGCTTCGCCAAGAAGGTCAAACCCCCTGCGTCGCAACACCTGTCCTGCGAACACGTGGTCGTCCACGCTGATGGCCATGGTGGCTTCGTTGACCCGCCCGGCCATAAGTGGGTAAGCGAACCGAAGATTGAGTTCGACCGACAGAAGTGCCAAACAGAGCCCTTCAATGGTCTGCCCTGGTTGAAGCCGGACCACCAACAAGTCGGTTGCGGTGAACGCCCAGCCGTCCTCCTTCAGCAGGTCTGACGCAAGTTTGATGTTGGTCGAAATCAGCCGAACCACCGAGTGCTCACTGGCTTCCAAAACCGATAGAGCGCAAAGTTCAAGGNCCGGTTCACGCTGAAAAACATCAAGCATGTCATGGAGACGTCCCACTTTGTTCTCTAGAAAAACCGAGAGCTGACGTACCACTGGAGGCGTGAAGCCCAAACCGGTCTCTGGAGGCAAAGCACTCATTCAGGTTCCAAGATACAGAACGGCCCGACTCGTGTGCAGGGGCAAAATCAAGAAGACAGTGAAATCTATGGAAGCAAAGCGTGGAGTTCACGCCGTTGCACCTTGCCGGTTGGATTNCGAGGAAGGCTTTGGACGACAACAACCTCACGCGGGCATTGATAAGGCGCGAGGCGCTCTCCGGCCCATAAACGGATCTCGGAGGGCTGGAGGGACGAGCCGCCTGTCAGCTCAACGAAGGCCACTGGAACCTCGCCCCGCTTCTCATCGGAGCGNCCAATGACNCCGCACGCTTCAACATCAGGATGGGATTCCAACACGGATTCGATCTCTCGGGGAAAAACATTTTCTCCACCCACGATCAGCATTTCTTTGATTCGCCCGGTAATCGACAAATATCCGTCGTCATCGAGTTGGCCCATGTCTCCTGTGCGGAACCACCCATCTGAATCCAGAACTTTCGCGGTGGCTTCCGGCATGCCGTGGTAGCCACGCATGACATTGGGGCCCCGAAGATGGACCTCGCCATCAGTTCCAGCCGGGAGGACGACCCCAGTGGGGTCAACAATGCGTGTTTCAACTTCNGGAAGAGCCTGGCCGACAGTGCCGAGCCTTGAGGCCCAAGGGAGGGAAATGTGGGCCGCCGGGCTCGTCTCGGTGAGACCGTACCCCTCATGGATCTCAANGCCGAAGCGGTCNAGGAATTGTGCGCGGACCGTTGGGGGAAGGGCCTCCCCCCCGCTCACGGCAATTCGAACCGATGAGAACATGTCCTTCGNNGCCTTTCTGTCCCGAGCCAACGCGGCGTACATCGAGGGAATCATCACCAAAAACGACGGTCGGTGCTTTTGCAGCAAAGAAAGCACTTTTGCCGGAACAAATTTCGCGGAGTACACAACCCGGCACCCAATGGTCATCGGAAGCAGGGTCAAAACCGTGAAGCCAAACGAATGAAACTGCGGAAGCACTCCGAAAATGCAGTCCTTCGGGGTGAATTTTGCCGCCCTCATGGCTTGGCTCACGTTGGCATTGAGGTTGCCATGAGTCAGTTCAACCCCTTTGGGCTTTCCGGAGGTACCCGAGGTGTACAGCAGTGTGGCCACTTCATCTGGCGTTGGCCGAGTAGGCAAAAAACCGTTCCAAAGACGACGCGGCATGTCTTCCAGGTAGATGGTTCGAATTCCCGGAGGAGGCGGGCCGAACATTTCAACCATGGGCCGAACGGTTACGCAAGCATCGGCCCCACTGTCGGCGAAGATGTGCGCCCGATCTTCTTCAGAGACGAGGAAGTTCAGTGGGACAACGCGACGGCCGGTTCTCCAAATCCCCAACATGGCCAACGGGGCAAGGCCGGACGTCGGAAGCATGAAGGCGGTTGCAGATGAACAACCCAGTGTGTCGAGGTGCTTCGCCAGTGAAGCACTTCCTGCAAGCAGTTCGATGTTCTTCCAAGAGCGCTGATCGTCGGTCAACGCAGAGTGAAGAGGACGTTGTCGCAGTCTCTTAAGCAGTTTTGAAGCAATCAGCAAGTTGAAGGCTCTGTGAGCGGACAGGGCGGGATTCGAACCCGCGGTAGGGGCTAATTCCCCTACGTCGGTTTAGCAAACCGGTGCATTCAGCCACTCTGCCACCTGTCCGTGGTTCAATCATCTTACCTGAAGAATCAGGAGAGGAAAGGCCCCGAATAAACTTCGATCCAGATACGAAGACCGGCCGCATCAAGCGGCCGGTCAAGAGAATCGGAGATGTGATCCGGCAGGGGCGAGCCCCGCCACAAGATCAAATCTTGTCGTTCAAAGTCTTCAAAGCGCGAACTTTGACGGCCTTGGAAGCAGGCTTGGCCTTGAACATCATTTCTTCGCCAGTGAAGGGGTTGGTGCCCTTGCGAGCCTTGGTTGCTGGCTTCTTCTTGACGGTGAGCTTCATGCCCATGAATTTGACGTCGGTACCCTTTTTGAGGTCGGCAACGGTGAGGGCTTCGAGGGCCTCGAAGACCGTGTTGACTTCTTTGCGGGTCATACCAGTGGCATCAACAATGCTGTTGGTGATGCCGCTCTTGGTACGAACGGTTGCTGAACCAGGGATGCGCTTCACATTGGAAGCAGCGGCCTTCTTGGGAGCGGCCTTCTTGGTGGTCTTGCGAGCAGTTGTTTTCTTGGCAGCTTTCTTTGCTGTCTTTTTGCGGGTAGCCATCGTGGCGAATCCTTTCTAAGTCGGAGACAGGAGGGCGATGGGTGATCGATCCGTCGATCTGCTCTCCGTTGGTGAGAAAAAATACCGGCGAATTCGGCCTCACGGCAAGTCGATTTCGGGAAAAACCCTAGAAAAATCGGCTTTTTATGGGAAACAGTGCCTGAGAAGGAAGCCCCACATTCGGCGTGACCCGTCCCGGGGCAGTCCGTGACCAGCCTTGGGATAAATCATCACCTCAAATGGCTGCTGCTCCTGATGCAGCCGGTCCATCAAGGCAAACGCGTTTGCAACATGGACGTTGTCATCAGCTGCACCGTGGATGAGAAGCATTTTCCCGATATCACCGTCAGAGACGTGGGTCAGACAGGAGCCGGCGTCGTAACCGGCTTCATTTTCGGACAAGAGCCCCATGTACCTCTCGGTGTAAATGGTGTCGTAGTACCGCCAGTCAACCACTGGGGCGCCTGAAACGCCAAAACGGAAGACATCAGGGTGTTTCAGCAAACCAAGGGCTGAAAGGTATCCCCCGTAGGAAAAGCCAAAGATACCGACCCGTTTTTGGTCAATATCAACGCGGCGGGCGACGGCGGCTGAGAGTGCAGCTTGGTCGCCAAGGTCGACTTGTCCAAGCTTCCCGTAAACGTCGTTTTGAAACGCCTTGGATTGGCCGGTGGTCCCACGGCTGGCAATTTTTAAGGTTGCGATGCCCAAAAGATTTTCAGCGCGAACGGGATTGAACTCTGGATCAAACCCTTGGCTATGGGGGCCGCCATACACATCAACCAGGAGAGGAAATGGTCCTGCACCTTGACCGACCGGCAGATGCAGAACACCAAAGATTTCATCATCCCCAACCATGGTTGACACCAATTCAGCGCGGGCCAGACGGGAACTCTCGTCAAAACAGGATCGCGGGTGCAGCACATGGACGACACTTGGCGAAGAATGAAGGCGGATTTCCGGAGGCATCTGAACAGATTGATGGGTTGCGACAAAAGCACCGCCCATCGGCGCGTGTGAGATGACATGGTGGCCAGGCTCTGGAGTCAAGCAGGTCAGCCCCGAACCGTCCAGTTGAACTTCAAACATCTGCTGGTGCAGAGGGAATTTCGGCTGATTGGATCCAAGAAATCGCATGCGGCGTGAGGATTCATCGAGATGGACAATCTCACCTGCGACAAGCCCTGGAGGGGTGAGGGCAATTGGGTCTATGTTCGGATCCAATGAGCACAACTGCCACCCCAGCCAGCCCGATTGCTGTGATTGGTGAAGAAAAGTGGTGCCATCAGACAAGAATCGTCGTTCCGGATTGTTCTCGTGCCAACACGACTGGGATTCGGACAGGACAACCCTCGACCTGCGGGAGGACATGTCTACCCAAACAAGTTCCCAAGTTTGCTGACGCCGATCCGTTCGGTGAAACAGCAATTCGTGATCGCGATGCGGGGTTACTCCAAAGATGTACCACGGATCACCGTCAGCATTGTCCGGCTGGGTGGGAAGCAGCCATCGCTCACCGGTCTCAAGATCAAAATACTCAAGGTCGGCCAGGGGGTTGGGATCGCCGGGCTTCGGATAGGCCTCGGTAGACAGCGTGGGCCGGGTTGATGTCATGTCCAACGTCAGCGGGTACTGCGGGACGTTTGATTCGTCGAAGCGGTAGTACACCAAACCTTGGCTGTCCCCACGCCACCACATCGCTTCTTGCACGTCGAGTTCTTCGCCGTACACCCACGAGGCCGTTCCATACTTCAGGACGTTGGTCCCTTCAACCGTCACCACTTGCCATCGTTCTGTATCCACCCCTTCAAGGAGGATGTTTCCGTCGCGAGAAACGGCTTTCCATGCGTTGTCTGGGCTGATCGATGAGTCGAGTTGACGCCCACGGCTTGGGGCCTGTCTGGAGCGGCTCGAGGGACGTTCCGGCGGCTCGATTTCAATAACGGCGCCATCGAGAGCAAACGACTGATCAACCGCCCCACCGATCCAGCAGGCCGAGCCGTCAGGGTGCCAGCGAATGGGTGGTCGTACAGCGCGTCGTTCCGACCAAGCATCGCTCCGGGCTTGGGAATAACTGGAAGCGTCTGGTTTTTCCGGAGGAAGAACAGGATGACGCTCGGGGACGCTTTGGCAAGCGNNAAGAAGCAGAATGAAGTTTGCTGCGACAGAAGGCCTCATGAGAAGTTGCACATCTCGCGGAACGCATCAAGGCGCGNTCGAATGCCCTTCTCTCCAGCATCGTGAAGGGCTTTGGTCGCAAAGTCGGCAATAGTGAAGCTTGCCGTTACGGTCCCCAAGGCGGCAGCATGACGAAGATCCACAAGCGAAGGAGCGGCAGCTGAGGGCAAGCAGGCCATCATCGCGCCGACGAATGTGTCGCCCGCCCCAGTCGGATCGCGAACTTCAGCCGCCAAAGAGGGCCACGCTGGAAGNACCGACAAGCCCTCTCGCGAAGCAATGATGCAGCCGTGCTGCCCCTTTTTGACCACGGCAAAATTTGGACCGAGATCAAGGAGTTTCTGTGCGGCATCGACCAGTGAAGGCGCACCAGTAAATGAAGCGGCCTCTTCTTCATTCATGACCACACCATGCACCCGAGANAGCAAGGATTCAAGTTCAGGCCGAGCGACATCAATCCAAAGCCCCATGGTGTCGGCTACGGCAANCGCAACAGACGGCATCGCGTCCAAGAGAGCCGATTGCTGGGCTGGGTGAGAATTGCCAAGCAAGAGCTTGGAGACGCTTGCAACACTCGGAGGCACGGGAGCTGGGGAGCCCTCAAGCACGCCCAAAATTGTGAAATCAGTGGTCCGCTGGTCAGGATTGTCGCCGTAGCAGCCCCCCCACTGGAANGTTTCTTCACCTGATCGCACATCAAGGCCTTGAAGCCCGACACCGATNGACCTCAATGCATCGGTATGAACCGAGGGGAAGTCTTCCCCGACCGCCCCGATCAACTCCACACCATCGGAGAGGAGGGCGGCTGCGGTTGCGGCGTATGACGCAGAGCCACCAAGAACGCGGTCGGCGGAACCCCATGGGGCCCGAATGGTGTCGATGCCGATCGTTCCGCCGACGACCAGCCCGCTCACGAGCTCTGCTCCGCAAGGTGCGTCGATGCAATCCTTCTCAACACCGTGTGCAAGATCCCGCCTTGGTTCCAATATCCGACTTCGACGGGTGTATCCAAACGACACACTGCGATGAAATCAATGGTCGTACCATCTTCTTTGGTAGCACGTACCGAGACAGAACAGCCGGGANTCAAGTTGTNGGGGATGCGAATGTCAAAGACTTCGTGACCAGTCAAGTCCAGGGATGAAGAAGACTCGCCGTCACCAAAGCAAAGCGGNAGCACNCCCATGCCGACGAGGTTCGAGCGGTGGATTCGCTCAAAGCTCTCCGCAATCACGGCCTTCACACCAAGCAGGAAAGTCCCCTTGGCTGCCCAGTCACGGCTGGAACCCATGCCGTAGTCTTTGCCTGCGAGAACAATCAGTGGCGTCCCCGCATCTTTCGATGCAGAAGCGGCCTCATAAATCGAGGTCACCTTGCCCGTGGTGAAGTCGGTGGTGTATCCACCCTCGGTCCCAGGAGCCAACTCGTTTCGCACGCGAACATTGGCAAAGGTGCCCCGAGTCATGATCCGGTCGTTGCCCCGTCGAGAACCGTACGAATTGAACATCGAAACCGGAACGCCGCGATCGACCAACCATTGACCGGCAGGAGAATCCTTTTTGATCACTCCGGCAGGAGAAATATGGTCAGTCGTTACCGAGTCCGAAAGTTTGGCCAAGACCCGAGCACCTTCGATATCGGATCGTTCAGACACATCGTCGCCCAGGTCGGCGAAGAATGGCGGGTTTTGGATGTATGTCGAGGCTTCATCCCACTGATAGCGGGCCCCACCNTCAACCTCGATCGCCCGCCAAGCATCGGACCCCTCAAACACTGTGGCATATTCAGTCTCGAACTGGTCCCGCCGTACGTGGGCCCTCACAGCAGCATCGACCTCCTCCGGCGTGGGCCAAACTTCGGAGAGCATGACGGGATCCCCATGGGAATCGACACCAATAGGCTCAGATTCGAGATCAATATCAACCGTTCCGGCAACAGCGTATGCGACGACCAAAGGCGGAGAAGCAAGCCAGTTGGCCCGGATGTCTGCACCAATACGGCCTTCAAAGTTCCGATTGCCAGAAAGAACGGAGCAGGCCACAAGGTCGTTCGAATGGATCGCATCCCGAATCGGATCCGGAAGCGGACCCGAGTTGCCAATGCACGTGGTGCAGCCGTAGCCGACGGTATGGAACCCAAGAGATTCGAGGCCATCCATCAAACCGGCGGATTCCAAGTAGCTGGTCACCACTCTTGAGCCCGGAGCAAGGGATGTCTTAACCCAAGGCTTGCGGCGAAGACCGCGGGCCACCAATTTCTGGGCCAAGATTCCTGCGGCCATCATGACCGAGGGGTTTGAAGTGTTCGTACAACTGGTAATGGCGGCAATCACAACGGAACCATCACGCAGGGTCTCGGCTCCGCTNTCAAGCTGCGCATCAGCTGTGCGAGACTCACCGATTTCTCGATTGAAGTCCTCGACCAGAACGTCCCGCCAATTGCTTTGCATTTCGCTGAGATCAACACGATCCTGTGGCCTTCGGGGGCCTGCGAGCGAGGGTTTGACTTTCGCAAGGTCCAATTCGAGAACTTTGGTGTACTTCGCAGTTTTTTGAGGGTCATGCCAAAGGCCTTGGGCCTTACAGCATTGCTCAACCGTAGAGCACAGTTCTTCGGAACGACCAGTGGCCAGCATGTAATCAACTGTTCGCTCATCAACCGGGAAGAAACCCATTGTGGCGCCGTATTCAGGCGCCATGTTGGCAATGGTTGCCCGGTTGGCCAACGGCATGGCCGTCAAACCGGGCCCAAAAAATTCGACAAACTTGGAGACAACGCCTTCCGCCCTCAGGAGCTCGGTGATGCGAAGCACCATGTCGGTCGCAGTTGCCTCTTTTGGNAGTTCACCCGTCAAGCGCATACCGATGACCTCGGGCAAAACCATCGAAACAGCTTGCCCAAGCATGACGGCTTCCGCCTCAATGCCACCGACGCCCCAGCCAACCACGCCAAGGCCGTTGATCATCGTGGTGTGGGAGTCAGTGCCCACGAGNGAGTCTGGATAAATCCAAGAGCCATCGTCCATGACCACGGTGGCGAGGTGCTCGAGGTTGACTTGGTGCACAATGCCCATGGCCGGTGGGACCACCCGGAAATTGTCGAACGCTTGCTGGCCCCATTTCAAGAAGCGGTATCGCTCCCCGTTGCGCTCGAATTCAAGATTACCGTTGATGGTGAGGGCTTCTCCTGAAGCAAAGGCGTCGACTTGCACTGAGTGGTCGATGACCAAATCACAAGGAACGAGTGGGTTCACCAAAGAGGCCGCGTCGGGATCACCAGTCATGCGGACGATGGCGTCTCGCATGGCGGCGAGGTCAACAACTGCGGGGACACCGGTAAAGTCCTGCAGAATGACGCGACCAGGTGCGAAAGGAATTTCGACCTGCCCCGCCTTCCCACGGGCCCAATTGAGAATNTTCTCGATGTCATCAGAAGTGATAGACGAACCATCACACTTTCGAGCCGCAGCTTCAAGCAAAACGCGAATGGAGTACGGCAGTTCATCAAGACGGTCGCCAGCCAAGGCGGGAAGGTCAATGTAAGAGCGGTCTCCNGATTCGGTGGCCATGGTGCCCCGGTATGACTGAGGGTCATTGGTCATAAATAAATTCTTTCAGTGAATGAGAGGTCAAATCGACAAATGAACGATCAGGGGCGGAGCAATTCGGCAAAAGGTCGAAGCTCTTTGGGCCAGCTTGATACCGGAATGAGCATGACACTCCAGGGATCGAGCAGCCCATCGCCATCGAGATCCCAATCAATCTGTTGGCCCGAAGTCTGAGATGTGCCCTTGGGCGGAAGCAGTTCAAGCAGGATTTCGAGAGCATCCTGGTTTGTAGATGATTCGGCCATCGCCGACAACGNGGACGGCCGTTGACCAGTACGAGGCTGATCTTCGNATCGGCTTGTGTTTGACTGTTCGCTGGAGACATCTACTACCGGGATGGACAGAGCCTCGAGGGGCAAAGAAAGATCGGTGACCAGCGGGCTCTCAGTAAGGGTGTCTGGCGCGGATGATTCTCTCGTCTCTTGCACAGGCGCTGATGAAGTGGACTTAAGAGGGANAATTTCTGCCGCACACCCGGTACCCAACGCGGCATCCATCACNGCATCAAGATCCGCCTGGTCAATCACATTCTCAGATCCTGCAGTGGTGGCATCGACGTTGACGGCAAGCCCGGTGGCTGGCTCGCCCCACGAAAAGAGCAGGGTCACGATGTCCTCAAGATCAACTCGGTCGTCGCCATTGATATCGGCAATGCATTCGCAGTTGTCAGCCAAACCATTGGCGTTCAGATCACCGGCCTCACAAAGGTCAAGAACGTTGTTGTTGTTGCAGTCGGTGGCCGTTCCAGAGTTCAAAATGACCAGGAACTCATCGACGGTGTCGCACTCTGCAGAGAGAGGAAGGTTTGCGGTATCGATAGAGAAAAATGCAATGAGAGCATCAGTATCACCGGCAACGGTGTAGTTGACAGTGCCGCTGAATGTAAAATCGTCTGCGTCAGGAAGTGTGAACTGGGCCAAGAGCACCGCTTGACCGGTTTCCTCATCACCAGAGGGATTGTTGCTGATGATGCCCCCTGCTTCATCACCCGTCGACCAAGAGGATCCTTGGATCGCGACCTGGGGTGTGGCATTGCAGAGCACGCCCGGCGTGAAGCCCACGTCTGAGTTTTCGGCCGGACCAATCGGGTCACCGATGGCNGGGAAAGGCGTGAAAGACTCGACAGAACGGATGGTGAGGAAAGAGTCCGCCGGGCCAGTAAGTGCATTCCGCAAGAGGCTATCCAGCGAACAGCCGACACCAAAGTCGTCTTGGACCAAACTTCCACCCGTGGTTGAAAACTCAAGAGGGAAAGCCGGTGGCAGACCTGCGAGGGCAATCACCTTGTCTCCCGGGTTGTCAAACGTGGCGAAGATTCGNTAGGTCGTTGTTCCGGGGAAAGCTGGGACATTTCCCCGCTCCACAAACATGGAGACGTAATCGCCTGAGGCGGAGGCAATGAGAGACAACGAGGCAAGGGCTGCAAGACGCATGAAGAGAACCTCCTGAGTGGGGACAAGCACCAGTCAAAGCAGATNCAATTATAGCANCGACCCCCTGCGTCCTTTCCGACATCGACTAGATCTCGAGGCTTTGAAGCCGTGACAGAGGCCAAAAGTGGCGACGGGCGGACTTGAACCGCCGACCTGAGGGTTATGAATCCTCCGCTCTCACCATCTGAGCTACGTCGCCAAACGAACGAATCAGTGTAGCGGCTGAGTCGTTGAGCCGGGAATTCCAGTTGTTGATTCGGCTGCGAGCCACCGTGACCGAACTCCCTGCAGAGCGAGCGTGGGATAGGCATGACGGATCGCGGCGGAAAGAAGCCCCATAAACATGGGCTGGGGGCTGAGAGGGCGGCTGGTTAACTCGGGATGGCTCTGGGCCGCAAAGAAAAACGGATGCTGATCCAGAGGGAGTTCGAGCATTTGCATGATGGGACGATCGGGGTGTCGACCTGAAAAGATGAGTCCATGAGACTCGAATCCTTGAATATGGGCAGGCTCCACTTCGTACCGGTGGCGGAAGCGCTCTCGGACCGCATCTTGGCCGAACAGCCAGTGGGCCAGCGTGCCGGGGGTTAATTTCACATCCTGCCCTCCCAGACGCATGGTGCCACCGAGGCCCTCGATGGCCTTTTGCTCCGGGAGCTCAGAAATGACCGGGGTGCCATGATCGGAAAATTCCAGACTGTGGGCATCTTGAATTCCCGCCTGATGCCGGGCAAATTCAATCACNGCCATCTGGAACCCAAGGCAAATGCCCAAAAACGGCACCCGGCTTTCACGGGCGAACCGAACAGTCTCGATCTTGGCCTCAACCCCACGATCGCCAAAACCGCCTGGAACNATGATGCCGTTCAGATCGAGCTTGGAAAGAACAGACCCAATGTTTTCCGGTTCGTGCTCGGAGACGTCCACCCATTCGAGCTCAGGGCGAACCGCCAAATGGGTCGAGGCATGCTCAATGCTTTTTTCGATGGATGCATAGGCATCTCTCAGGCTGGCGTATTTGCCGAGAATGCCCACGCGAATTGACTCTTGCCTGGGGGCAACAATGGCCTCCGCATACCCCGACCAAGATTGTCGGGCCGTATCTTCAGCGGCAACATCAACTCGCCCATGCAAATCCAGGATTGAAAGAACCTCGCGGTCAAGACCTTCGGCCCGCAAGGCATCGGGGATGACATAGATGGACTCCCGGTCGTGCATACTGAAAACACGGTGCATGGGCACGTTGCTGAACATGGAGATCTTCTCCATGGCACTGGTGGTGACAGGGTTTTCGCAGCGGCAGGCGATCAGGTGGGGCTGAATTCCAGCCTGCATGAGCAATTTGATGCCGAGCTGAGCCGCTTTCGACTTNTGCTCCCCCAAAATCTCAGGCTCAATGACATAAGTCAAGGCAACGAAGCAAACTGATGAGGCCCCTTCTTCGTAGGCAAGCTCACGAAGCGCTTCGATGTAAAAGCCATTCTCATAGTCGCCGACTGTTCCACCGACTTCAACGAAAACAACATCGGCCGCCCCCCCGTCCTCACCNCCAGTCATGGCGAGGCGTCGAAGACGATGCTTCACTTCCCCGGTGACATGGGGGATCATCTGAACATCTCGCCCCAGGTAGCCGCCACGGCGCTCCCGTTCCAAGATGGTTGAGAAGATCTGTCCGCTGGTGGCAAAATTCTGCCGGGAGAGGTTCTGATCCAGCATGCGCTCATACGTGCCGAGGTCCATGTCTGTCTCGGTGCCGTCATCCAAGACAAAGACCTCACCGTGGCGGTAAGGGTTCAGCGTGCCCGAGTCAACATTGAGGTACCCCTCCAGCTTGATCGGGGCGACCGACAAGCCCTTGTCTTTGAGAAGCTTGGCAAGCGAGGAGGAAAAGATGCCTTTGCCAAGGCCACTCATCACCGTGCCGAGAACGGCGACATAGCGGGTGCGGCCCTTCTGATATCCATCCGGGACAGCACTCAAGAACTCCGAGTGGTCCTTGGTGGATTTTCCATGCTGAGAGAGGTCAATCGCATCCTGCGACGCACGCGAAGTGGGGTCATCCGTGAATGGGGGCATAGTCCATCTTAGCACGAAAGAACCCCAGAAAAAATCTGGAGACGTCAGATTTCCTAGAGCTCACACGGCCCATAAGCATCAAGCACCAGCAGCAAGTCTTGCAAATCAACCATCCCGTCGCCATCAATGTCAGGAAGACCATCCGGAGCGGTCATCCATTGGCCAAGAATGACGACGACATCGAGCAGATCAACGAACCCATCGGCGTTCAGGTCCGCGATGCACTCGCACTCGTCAGGAACCCCGTTTCCGTTCTGATCCAAACCTCCACCAGCGATTTCACAGGCGTCAAGGACATCATTCTCATTGCAATCGAAGGCAGAGCCATCCAACAATTGACATTCGTCGGGCTGATTGTTGCTGTCACAATCTGCTGAGAAACCACTTGTGACATCACAGAAATCAGGAATGCCATTCATGTTGCAGTCAGCTTTGGGCTGGAGCACATCGCAGACATCAAGAGTTCCATTTTTGTCGCAGTCAAGTTCTGGATTGGCGGCGATCTCACACTCATCAATGAGCATGTTGTTGTCACAGTCAAAGTCGGACCCTTGGTACAGACCGTCGGAGACGATCGAGTCAACGATCCAGAAATTCCCAGAATCGGTTATGCGTACCGATGAGATTCGGCGGCTGCCCTTCGTGCTGACACGAAGAACCCCGGGGCCAGATTCGTTCCCACTGGAGCGGATGTTGCCCGGCTGGGAATCAGTAGCGATGATGCGGCCGGAATCGTCATATGCGATCAAGGAAAGTGCTGATACCGAGCAATAGCGAAGCTCAAAGAAAGAAGCACCAAACGGAATGATGATTTCGCCATCGTTCCCCGTCTTGTCCAGTGCCGTCGTGACCGCGACTTCGTCGCAAATCCAATAATTCCCTTCACCCCAAGCCTCACCGGCATCGGATTCGCCCACGCAATCCCACGAGGAAAGGTTGTACTCGCCAGTGGTTGCGTCCCGGATCGTCCAGGGGGCATTTTGGTTGCTGCCGATGAACTCGAGTCCGTCAATTTGCGACGAAAGCGCGAGCTGGTCACTGCCAAGGAACTCCTCGAACGAGACGCGAACAACACCGCCACCACCAGTCAGGCCAAGATCGCAGTCATCAGGAATACCGTTGCCATTGCAATCGTCAAATTTGCCATCCAAAAGATCGCAAACATCAAGGGACCCATTGCCGTTGCAATCCAGACCGCCGTCAGCGAGATCGCATTCATCAGGCACGCCATTGGAGTCGCAATCTTCGCTGGAGCCCTGATCGAGGTCACAGTCGTCTGGAGACCCATTGCGGTTGCAATCTGCCTCGCAGGCATCGGGGACATTATCCCTGTCGCAGTCGGGCTGGCAGTCGTCCGGCACGCCATCTCCGTCGCAGTCATTGTCCTTTAGTTCACATTCGTCAGGGATACCAGTGGCGTTACAGTCATTTCGGACAAGTTCACATTGATCGGGAACCTGGTTTGAATTGCAATCATCAAAGGTTTCACACGCGTCCGGGGTGCCATTTTCATCACAGTCTTCAAGCCTTTGGCAATCATCAACGATGCCGTCACCATTGCAGTCTTTCTCGCAAGCGTCCGGGGTTCCGTCGCTGTCGCAATCCTGATCGCATTCATCAGGAACCCCGTTGCCGTCACAGTCGTTCCCTTTCAATTCACAGCGATCGGGAATACTGTTCGAGTTGCAATCTTCACTTGGTTCACAGATATCTGGAGTGCCGCTGTTGTCACAGTCTGCAAGCTCCTGACACTCGTCAGGGGTCCCATCCGAGTTGCAGTCGACCTCACAGGCGTCAGGAAGGCCATCTCCATCGCAGTCCGGATCGCATTCATCTGGGGTAGCGTTTGAATCACAGTCATTGTTGTCAAGTTCGCAACGATCGGGAATTCCGGTTGAATTGCAGTCTTTAAACGGCTCGCATACATCCGGGGTGCCATTCACATCACAATCGGAGAGATCCTGACATTCATCAGGGATGCCGTCTGAGTTGCAGTCCAGCTCACAAGCGTCGGGGATATTGTCGTTGTCACAATCCGGCTGGCAATCGTCAGGAATGCCATTTGCATCACAGTCATTGCCATCGATTTCACATTCATCGGGAATGGAGTTGCCGTTGCAATCATCAATCGATTCGCACACATCGGGCTCACCGTTAGCGTTGCAGTCAGCCAAATTCTCGCATTCGTCGAGAATGCCATTCAAGTTGCAGTCTTCAGACCCGGCGTCGATATCGCATGAGTCAAGGACGCCATTTGCATCACAGTCAGGTCCAGTTGGGCCACATGAGTCGGCATCGCAATCATCAGGGATGCCGTCGTTGTCGTCGTCACTCTCGCAAGCATCGATAACGCCATCGTTGTCACAGTCCGGCTCACAGTCGTCAGGGATGTGATTGCCGTCGCAGTCGCCAAAGGTGACCAGATCACAAGGCACGTCGGGGATGCCGTTGTTGTTGCAGTCAGGCCCTTCTTCGTCGGGATCACAAACGCCATTGAGATTGCAGTCCAATCGCGGATTCAAAACCTTGACTTCGCCGGAGAATTCGTCGGGAAGATAAAAGCGTCCATCGCCGTCGGCAAACACATCACGAATTCGTCCAACAAAGCTGTCCGTGACCATGCTATCAGGGAGCCCCTCGACCGCATCGGCCCGCCAAATAGCGGCACGGCCGTTGAGAAAGCCAGTAGCACAGACGTGGAGCTCGTCGCCGGCGATCGACAGTCCAAATCTGGAGTTCGGCGAGGCGCCGGCGGGAGCGGCGTACGTCATGTTCGCGGCCGGGAGACCAGTTTGAATGTTGAATCTGTACGCCTCGCCAACATTGGCCGCGCCGACTCGTGGCGCACCAACAAAGAGGGTGCTGCCGTTCAAGAACACAGAGGCACCGAACTGGTCACCTTCGGAATCGCCTTCAAGAAATCCGCGGTAGGCGAAAGATGTGCCAGATCGGTCGTAGATATGGACCCGCCCAGCGCCAGCGATCGGGGCGCCGACCACAAGGAGCGACCCATTGAGATCAATTGACGCGCCAAAAAAAGATCCCGCTTCACTTCCATCAGAAATTCGGCCGGCGTACTGGGAGTCAGCCGGCCCGGCAACGGTCCATAGGTCTACCGCGCCAGCTCCGGCGGGAAATCCGCCAACCAGACCAGGGACACTTACTGCCAAGACACCGTTGGATGCTGCGATCTGATATCCACCAAAGAATTGATCATCCCAGTCGGGGCGAGACAGAAGCTGTGGAGCAGACCACGTGCCCGCGGACATCTGCTTCCAGAAAAGAATGCCGCCGACATTGCCATTGAATCCATCGGTTCGGCCTGTGCAAGAAGCGAAGGCGTAGCCGTCTGAAAGCGCCACATCGGAACCAATAAGGAGGCCCGACTCTTGAGGCGGCATGGGCAGCTCGACCAGAATTCCATCGGTGTTTGAAACCAGGACACGACCATGTTCAAAAAAGCCGCCGAGCGATGCATCAGGAACGCCAACCACAATCCTTCCAGCATCGCCTGTGATGCCGGAGCCAAAGAGATCTCCAGAACCTTCAGGCCATGGAATGACATCAGATTGGCAATCCGCTGAGGCCCATGAAGCCGCGGCAAGAAGAACAGCTGCTGCAAAATTTCGCATATCCACCCTCGAAAAAATCCCTGGAATCTGGATGTGTTCCAACACGCAAAATGTATGACATCGAACCAGCGGATGACCTCCTTGGGCCCCGTGGCAAATTGCTCAGTGGGTGGACAAATCAAACGCTAGGGATTGGCTGAGGCCACGCGCACCCCAGGCCTCGGGCGAAGTCAGTAAATGACATCGACTTACGACTCTCGGGCTGAACTTCCGTCACTTCAATCCAGCCATCGCGGCATCGGAGGTGTCCGAATTCATCCACGAGTCCTGCACATTCAGGCCCCTCTTGTGCCATTTTGGCGCGTCGGAGTTGGACCCGGACACCGGCTATGGCCGTTGTACACCGAGGCCAGGGTTCAAGTCCATGAATCTGAGCAAGTGCCAACTCCGAAGAAAGCTGCGGATCAAACACCCCTTCCGACTTTGACAACTTCTTGGCATGAGTCGCTGATTCAGAATCCTGAGGCATGGGCATGAGCTTGCCATTGGCGAAAGCGTCCAAGGTCCCCATGATGAGTTCAGGCCCCCAGTCCGCCATCCGATCGTGCCACTCTCCAGTGGTCAACAAGGGGTCTCTCGGAACGCTCTTTCTGGCAAAAATGACACCGGTGTCCATCGAAGACGCGAGCTCGATCACTGAAACGCCAATTTCTTTATCGCCGGCTAGAACGGCGCGGTGGATCGGTGCTGCGCCACGCCAACGAGGGAGCAAAGACGCGTGAAGGTTGCACGCGAAGCGGCCGTCCAAAACTCGTCGAGACAAGAGCCGTTCGTAAGCAATAACCACCAAGGCGTCGGGAGACTTGTCGTCCAGCCACTTCTGGCCGGCATCATCATTGACTGACTTTGGGGTCAGGACATCGAGACCAAGCTCGTTCGCCGTATCGAAAATAGGGGTCTGCCTGACTTTTTGGCCACGCCCAGCCGGCATACCCGGCTTGGTTAACACGCCCACGAGATCGGGCGATGACGTTCCCGCCAAAGCACGCAATGTTGGAACGCCAAACGCACCAGACCCTACGAATACGACTTTCATTGGGCGTCGTACACCTTCCTCCATCGCTTCACGATGGAGCCATCAACTGGTTGGGCAAGATCAAAGATCAACCTTCCCTCCAGATGGTCGAATTCGTGCTGCCAGACTCGAGCCAGAAGGCCAGCATCGTAGAGTTCAAATGGACACCCGTCGGCACCTGTCGCTGAGATGCTGGCCCCTTTTGGGCGGAGAATATCCAAGCGAAGATCGTGCAAGGAGAGACAGCCTTCTTCGTACGGCTGCGGAGAAAGGCCGCACAGGTCCAGACGAACCGACGGATTGACAAAAACACGGTCAATTGGGTCTTCGTCTGGGACGTAGGTCACAAACATCCGCCAAGGAAGCCCGACCTGGGGGGCAGCAAGACCGATGCCTGATGCCTCATGCATCAGTTCAATCATCCTCGGTGCGACCAGCGACACCTCCTCCGCAGAGGGGACATGGGTTGCACGAGTACGCAGCCTAGGGTCAGGCCATGACACAATTTGCAGTTCTGAGGGATCGATTCTCAAAGTGTACGACGCGGTCTGGCAAACTGGGCGAATCTCACGGGACATCTCGTATAGTGGTCAACTTCAAGATTGAGGTGACTTGCCATGTTCTTTGGAAAGAAAAAGCCAAAAGATTCACAGGAATCAGCCAGCGGTGAGACTCCAGCCTCAATTCAACCGAATCCTGCCAAAGCGGACCCCTGGTTTCGTCACGCCGACAACGCGAAGGATTCCCTCCAGAACGCCTACGCATTAAAGCTGTTCGCCAGTGGCCTTTCCTTTGACAACACCCGACTCGATCTGGTTGAGTCCATCTTGTCTTGTGCCATCTTGCACCGAGATCAAGGCGGAAAATCCGCACCCTCATCTGAGAAGAAAGAGATTGAGGGCATGGGGCCTTACGGCAAATTTGCAAGTGCGTATTACGCATGGCTGAGAGACCTGGGCAACATCAAGGTGGCCCTCGAATTCATGCGTCAAGCTTTGGCGTTCGACTCCATGGCTTGGGCCAACCATCACGCCAACACGATCTTCAAAATGCACCTCAGTGGGAAGACCTCGAAAAAAGGCTGGGTCGAACTGATGCGGCTTTGCGGAGAGGCCAACAATTGGGACTTGGCCCAGCAGGCTGGTGCGAAGGCGCGTGAACTCGATCCTTCTGACGGCGACCTCGACACCGAGATGAAAAATCTTGCCGCATCTCGCGCCATGACCGAAGGTGGATACACGGAAGCTGCAGGAAACGAAGGCGGCTTCCGAAAGATGATCAAAGACGCAGACAAGCAAAAAGAACTCCAAGAAGAAGAAACACTCGCTGGTGGGGCTGAAACCGCGGCCGCGCCGCTCGAACGAGCTCGTCAGGCCTACGAGGCAGATCCTGCAGACACCAATGCTGTGGCCAAGTTGCTCCAGCTGCTTCGCCGAGTCGGAGACTCTGACGCGATGAACGAAGCAAAGCGGGTGGCTCTTGCCGCATTCAAGACAACCTCGGAATACCGCTTTCGCATGTTTGCCGGCGACCTCGAAATCAAGGTGGCAGAGCAGCGGCTCGAAGATCGCCGCAAGGCTGCCCTAGAGGATGCCGACAACCAGGAACTTGCTCTGCAGCTCGAAGAGGCCGACCGAAGCCTCCAAGAACTCAAGCTCGGCGAATATTCTGAACGGGTCGAAAAATACCCCACTGACCGAAAGCGGAAGTACGACCTTGGGACCGTTCTCTTCCGGCTAGGGAGAACCGAAGAAGCAATGGCCCAATTCCAAGCCGCCAAAGATGAACCCAGGCTCCATGCGGATGCGGCCCACAACCTTGGCCTGTGCTTCCACGCTGAGGGGTGGTTTGTCGAGGCGGTCGCAGAATTCGACGAAGCGCTGTCAAGAGTCGAATCCTCTGAGCGTGAGAAGATCTTGGACATGAAGTACGACCTGATGCTGGGTCTCATCGAGGGCGCTAAAGCAGAGAAAGACCTAGAAATGGCCCAACGGGCCAAGTCCATCTGCTCAGAAATTGCCCGAACAAATATCGCCTATCGCGACATCCGAGACCGTCGTCGAGAAGTCGACGAAGTTATTGGCGCCATCAACGGATGATTGCCGGCCAACGGGTCCTGATCGTGCTGCCAGTACGGCTGGGGTCAACCCGGTTGCCCAAAAAGGCGATTCTCAACAAAACCGGCAGACCTTTGGTGGTCCACGCGGCGGATATGGCAGCCAAGTCAAAGTACGTCGACCAAGTCGTTATCGCTGGCGACCATGATGAAATCAGGAACGCCGTTGATCCTTATGGCTTTCAGTACATCAGCACTGGGGAGCAGCACACCTCTGGTTCAAGCCGATGCGCGGAGGTGATGGACACAATTGATGCCGACATCGTGGTCAACGTTCAGGGCGATGAGCCTGAAGTTCAACCTGAACACATTGACGCAGTCATCGAGGCCATGACTGATCCCAAAGTCAAATGCTCGACTCTGGCTTCGCCCTTGGATCCCGTTCAACAACACAACCCAAATGTGGTGAAAGTTGCCATGGCCTGCGACGGATCTGCGTTGTACTTCAGCCGATCACTTGTTCCTTTTGACCGCGACAACACCGGAGCCAAACATTGGCGCCACGTGGGCCTCTATGCATACCGGCCAGACACGCTGCGGGAGTTCTGCCAGATGCCGCAGACCCCCCTTGAGCAAGCCGAAAAACTGGAGCAGTTGCGTCTTCTTGAGAATGGCATCCCCATTCAGGTGGTCACCCATCAAGAACCTTCTCCACCTGGCGTCGACACCATGGAGCAGTACGAGTCATTTGTCGAACGATGGGTTCGGAAGCATCCAACATGCTGACCGTCATAGGCCTGGATGAAGCTGGCTTTGGGCCACTGCTCGGGCCGCTATGCACCGGGGCCGCTTCGCTCAGTTTGGAGTTTGATCCGGGAGAAGGCCCCCCAGACCTCTGGTCTCAACTCGCGCCGGTGGTTGGCACCAGTCCTCGTACATGTGATATCCCAGTCACCGACTCAAAAAAGCTCAAGAGCAGTTCCAAGCTCCCCCTTCGAAACCTGCTCGCCGGCCTGGTGCCCTTTGTTGAAATTGCCACCAACACTGAAATCACCAACGACGAAGATTTACTGCGTGCCATCGGCGTGGATGACCTTGGCCCATTTGAATCGGAATCGGTCAATCTCGAACGTCTTGATGGACTTGATCAGGGGCAACGATCGCTTCGTCGGGCCAAGTTGAACCGAATTGCCAGTGAAAATGGAATCCAGATCGAGCTGGTGCGCGCGAAGGCCACGCACCCCCGATGTTTGAACGAGCTTTTTGATGCCTTGGGCAACAAATCCTCCGCGAACACAACGCTTCTGTTTGGACTCCTCCGGGAGGTGTTGTCATTGGACATGCATCGAGAGAGCCCGCGGGTGGTCGTGGACCGACAGGGCGGCCTGATGCGATACCAGCCACTCTTGTTGTCAAAATTCCATGGAGGCACGATCAGCACGGTCGCCGAGACGCCAGAAATCAGCCGCTATCGCATCGAACGCGAACAAAAGATCCTTCATATTGGCTTTGAAACACAAGCAGACGCCCGGCACCTTCCGGTGGCATTGGCCTCCATGGCGGCCAAAACGGTCCGAGAACTGTTAATGAACCGCTTGAACACCTTTTTTGCGCAAAAGCAGCCTGGTCTCAAGCCAACTGCGGGATACGTCCAAGATGGCAGACGATGGGTCGCTGAAATTGGTGATCTCCCCGAACGACTTCAGATTCCGCGGCGGGATCTCATACGAGACCGGTGAATCCTTCGCCGAGTTCCGCTAGAATCTTCGGTTCGCCGGAACGCCGTTCTGGTTCCTCTTTTCTGACTTCATTACCAAGGATCACATCCATGGCACTCGATCTGAGCAAAGTCCGCAACATCGGCATTTGCGCCCACATTGACGCGGGCAAAACCACCGTGACTGAGCGTGTTCTGTACTACACCGGACGCAGCTACAAGATCGGCGAAGTGCACGAAGGCACCGCCACCATGGACTTCCTTGAAGAAGAACAAGAACGCGGCATCACGATCCAGTCCGCAGCGACCACTTGCTTCTGGACCAAGGATGATGTGAAGTACCACGTGAACCTCATCGACACCCCCGGCCACGTTGACTTCACGATTGAAGTCGAACGGTCCATGCGGGTCCTCGATGGTGCAGTGGTGGTCTTCGACGGGAAAGAAGGCGTCGAAGCTCAGTCAGAAACCGTGTGGCGACAAGCCGACCGATACGGCGTCCCCCGCATCTGCTTCATCAACAAGATGGACAAGCTCGGCGCTGACTTCGACTTTTCCTACAACTCGATCAAAGAGCGACTCGGTGTGGTTCCAATTCCAGTCCAGATTCCAATCGGGGCTGGAGACACGTTCGAGGGCATGGTCGACCTCATCACCATGCGAGCCTACTTCTTCACCGGCGATAAAGGTGAAGTGGTTGAGGAACGTGACATTCCGGATGAACTCCAAGAGTCCGCGACCATGTACCGATCAGAAATGATTGAGACAGCCTCGCAGTTCGACGATGACTTGATGGAGAAATACCTCGAAGATGAGGATGGAATCACGGAAGCCGACATCCGCAAGGCCGTACGGAAGGCTGTCTTGGGACAAGAGGGCTACGCCGTCTTCTGCGGATCGGCCCTCAAAAATATCGGTGTGCAACGCGTTCTCGATGGGGTGATCGACTATTTGCCCAATCCAACCGAAGTTCCCGATGTCGAAGGCACTGACCCCAAGGACGAGGAAGTCGCACTGACCCGGCCTCACAACCCTGACGCACCATTCTCCGCATTGGTCTTCAAAATTGTGAACGACACCCATGGCGACTTGACCTACCTGCGGGTGTACTCGGGCACCCTTGAGCGAGGTTCACGCCTCTTGAACCCTGGCAACAACAAGAAAGAGAACATCTCTCGAATCTTCGAGATGCACGCAAAGGACCGCGATGCACTCGACTCGTGCGAAGCCGGTCAAATCATCGCCGTTGTCGGACTGAAAAACTCGATGACCGGGGACACGCTGTGCTCGGAAGCGGATCCAATCATTCTGGAACGGATGCACTTCCCTGACCCCGTCATTTCGATGTCCATTGAACCGCAAACCGCTGATGATCGAAAGAAGCTTGGCGACGCATTGGTCACCATCCGCCGGGAAGACCCCTCGTTCCGGTCCGAGTACAACGACGAGACCGGTGAAACCATCATTGCTGGTATGGGTGAACTTCACCTCGAAATCATCAAAAACCGCCTGGTCCGTGACATGAAAATTGGCGTGAATGTTGGCACCCCCAAGGTGTCATATCGCGAATCACTCAGTGGCGCTGCAAATGAAGTTCGAGGCAAGTTTGTCAAACAAACTGGTGGTCGTGGTCAATACGGCGATGCCGTCTTGACTGTGAAACCAATGACACCTTCCGAAGCCGAAGAACTTGGACTTGTCATGAAAGATGGCGTTGCTTTCAAGGACTCCATTTCACAAGGCGTGATCCCCAAGGAATACATCCCAAGTGTGGAATATGGCGTTCGAGAAACTGCGAAGAGCGGCGTTCTGGGTGGCTACCCCATGGTCAACGTCTTCGTCGAACTGGTGTTTGGCTCTTACCACGACGTTGACTCCAGCCAGGTTGCTTTTGAGCAAGCTGGACGACTCGCCTTCAAATTGGCCTGTGGTGAAGCCGGCATCGGGCTGCTCGAACCCATCATGAAGGTCATCGTCACCACCCCGGAAGACTTCTTCGGCACCGTTTCTGGCGACATCTCATCTCGTCGTGGCCAAATCGTCGATTCCGAACTCCGCGGAATCGTCAGAATCATCACCGCCGAGGTCCCCCTCTCGGAGATGTTTGGCTACACCTCGACCCTTCGTGGCCTCACCCAGGGACGAGCCTCCAGCTCAATGGAGCCACTCGAGTACCGAATGCTTCCACCGCGTTTGGCCGAGGACGTCCTGAAGGCCTAAGGTCCATGCCAAAGGAAGATAAAGCCGCCGCCCCGCACTCACGCGGGGTGGCTTTTGTTTCTGAAGAAGCCGCCATGGATCGCGCGGTACGACTGGGCGCTCGCAGCTGGGTGTCCGCCCGCCCCAACCCGCCCGTCGGCTGCGTGGTGTTGGACGAAAACGGTCAAGCCGTTGGCGAAGGCAGACACATTCGGCCCGGGGAGCCTCACGCTGAGGTTGTCGCCCTCAATCAAGCTGGAAGTCGGGCCCCCAAAAGCACGTTGGTTGTCACGCTCGAGCCATGCAACCACCACGGACGAACCCCCCCATGTTCAGAACGAATTCTGAAGTCCGGAGTCCGCCGGGTGGTCTACGCCACCAAAGATTCGAACCCCACCGCCGAAGGGGGCGCTACTTTCCTTCGACATCATGGTGTTGATGTGCAGCACACGCCCCATGAGGGCGCAGATCGGCTGAATGCCCCACATCTCACGTGGTGTGGGAAGGGACGCCCGCATGTCATCGCCAAATGGGCACAGACCCAGGAGGGGCACATGTGCCCTCCTCCAAACCATGACCGGTGGATTACAGGTATTGCTTCACGGCGAGAGGTGCACCGGCTCCGCGGCCGAGTTGACGCGATATTGACTGGGCTGGGCACGGTTCGAGCCGACGACTGCCGCCTTGACCCCAGGTTGTATCCACGTCGCCAGACTCCACTGGTCGCCGTCGCGTCACGCAATGAGTCGATCCCTAGGGACACAAACATCCGCAAGAACGCGAAGCTGACACGGCTTACTTCACCCACCCCAGAGGAACAATTGTCATCCCTGGCCCAGTTGGGGGTCCAGGTTGTGCTTCTCGAAGCGGGTCCGACACTGCTGCATGCCTACTGGCAGGCAGGACTGGTAGACGAGGCATGGGTATTCGTCGGGCCAGTGGGTATGCCGAATGGATCAGGCAAATCACCGATCCCGGATCCAAAGGAGAGGCTCAGACTTCATGCTCAGGGGTCGGCTACGAGCTTTGGCCCTGATCATTTGTATCGACTGCCGATCGAATCCAACTGATCAATTCATCACCCAGCGGCACGATCCGGGCGAGGCCCTCGCTCCACACCGCCACCTGAGCACCATCAATTTGGATGTGGCCGGAGAACAACATGCCCCCCGATCGGTCAAACGCCTGGAACACGACACCATCCGCAAGCGTCGCCGCCAATGCAAAGTTGCTGGCAGGGGTCAAGGTCAGCAGGTCAAGCAAGCGATCTCCAACAGAGTCAAAGCGTCCAGTCAGGGCGTTTCGGCGTACTGCTTGATCTCCAACGGCAATGGTGTGAATACGCTCAGGCACGAGGGTGGTGCAGGTGGGAATCAAGAACCGTGTCGGGTTCGGCAGCATGAAGGCGGTGTCTTCCGGGCCAACAACAAAGACAACGTCTTCACCACGGACTTGCGCGAGCCGGGATCCATCCGGCAAACGCTTCCCAAACCGTACGGATCTGGTCGGGGTAGATTGAGTGCCAATCAAAGAGAGTTCGGCTGCGACCGGAAACAAGCCCGCGAGGAGGTCGGCTTCATCCTCAGGCACTTCTCCGAGAATGGCCAAAGCTGATTTCAACTCTACGGCTTCGAGCCATGCCTGCACGGCACCGGCATCGGCTGGGGCCAACAGTGGCTCACGAACCGACCAGGTTGATGCTTTCGACAGTTCAAGCGAAGTGCGGTCGCCAAGAGTGATTTTGACCCCGGCGGGCGAAAAGGAAGGAGGAAGAATTTGGAGTGAACGGAACGGTGCAAGCCCAAATCGGATGGGCTCGGCAACTTCTGAACTTACGGAATACCAAACTTCTTCGAGTTCAATTTTGACCGGACCTACGACGTCAAACCAAACCGGAACGTCAATGTTTGGCGCTGATTCGGATTCAGAAAAGCGAAGGGTGTGTGTCGGCTCCGCTTCGGGGGGAAGGCACGGCTCAACGGACTCAAGAAGACGAATCCATTGCTCAACTTGCGCATTTGACAGCCGGCCACGATTCGGTGTGGTAGAAATCCACCCCCGCTGCTTCGACATTGACCAGCCGGAAGTCCCGAGCACTTCGATCTGGGAGTAACCGCCAAGGTGGATTTGTCCCGCATTTAGAAGTTCAAGCGGGCGGCCCCAAGAGGACCACGCCAACAAAGCCGCGGCAACAAAGAGGACAAATGCAGTCACACGCCAACTCATGAGGAACGCCTCCAGGCCGAGCAACATCCAGCAAGGGCAAGTCCCAGAGGGATAAGGCCCACCACGATAATCATCCAAATCAAACGCTCGAAAGCGGAAGGCTGAAAACGCCCAAGGGCAGCGTTGGGCCCTTTGCCGAGTGCATCTTGCCCCGAGGCCCAGCGAAGCAGCGACGAAGCGAGTTCGTGGTTTCCAGAGCTCGCGTTGAAGGAAGTTGGGTTCGATTTTAAAGAGGGAGAGAGCCAACGAGCGGAACCAACAACGGCGAGGCGGCGGCCACCGTCGTCAATCAAACGCACCAACCCCATAGCGTCAAACGTCTCTTCGACCTGCGCTTCTGGTGAGGTCCAATTCGAAACTCGGCCCCGACGGGAAGAAGGCAGCCATTGAAAACATGATCCTTCGGAACCCAGATCAACGGCGAGGGGGAAGGCGATTGGCAAGCCGCCAATAGAAGCCGACACTGGATCCGCGGATCTCCAGTCTGGCCGCACAAGAAGATCCGTCTGACGCTTACTGCGGCGGGTCACCGATTCACCGAGTGCTGATTTCAATGCAACGTCAAGACCAATGCCAGACAGAAGCTCCTCCCATGGGGAATCCAATCCGTAGCGTGCACGGACCGAGGGGCCAACACAAAGAACAACGTCTTGAGTCGGATCCTCAATGGCGTTGGCAACTTCCCGAACAAAAGCAAAGCCCGTTGGGTCGGACTCAACCGCTGGTGGAGGGTCCGCCAGAACCAAAAGGACACAATCTGGGTTGTTGTCTTCAAAGGGAAGGACACGCAAGCCTCGCAGCTGCAGCTCATACCCCACGCTCTGAACGAGGTCTTGAGCGCCACTCGGAGCCATGATTGAGACGAGTGGTGGTTTCACCCCAACGAATGCCTCCATCGCTTGGCTGAAGGCTGACTCACTTCGAAGTGGAGTTTGAGCTTTAAATTGCACCAGGAATGAAGCGGCCGGACGGAACGCTTGGATCTCACCCTCACGAATCAAAGCCATCCCCCCATTTCCTGAAAACAATTTTGCGGCGACAAATTGATCTTCGTCAGCAAGCAGCATCAGTGCTCTGGCCATACGCATAGATTCATCCGATGCAGTAGATTCGGCTTGAGCGTCCGACAATTGCTGAAGGGCAACACTGAGCTGACGGGCGATTGAACCCAGATCTGGCAACACCCCTCTTTGGAGTCCCGCTTGCACCCGGCGTAACGATTCGCGAACACCAACGATGACATCGGCATGTTCAGAGGGATCCAAGAAGCCAGATTGATCTTCGAGATAGGCAATAGCGCCTCTGATCTGGTTTGGGGAAAAAGTGGCTGCTGAAAACCGATTTTGCCAATCGGCGATCTGCTGGCTGGAGATTTCTCCGCGTCGAAGAGCCGACAAGTCAACGCACACGGTCTCGATCGAACTCTTCATTGCCGCACGTTGCAGAATGCGTCTGGCGAATCGGAAATCATCTGGTGGAACTTGATCGCCGTTCAGAGTCAAAAAGATCGTCGACCCCTCGGGGAGCGAGGACATGGATTCGATCAATCTCGGTGAAGGGAGAGCACGACTTCGGGGGGTGAGATCAAGCGATCCAGAAATATTCCGATTGGAACCGCTGAACACGACCATCGCCAGCACCGTCACTCCAAAAATTCGCACCGCAGCGTGGCGTCGCAATCCGACCTTGCCGGCAAAGGCTCGCAATCGAAGACCCTCTGAAGCAGCAAAGAGAGACAATGCTGCCAAAAAGCCAACATTGAGAAGGGATGACCACTCCAGTTGACCATCCAACAGCCCCTGTGACAATCGCAATGGATGGTTGCTGGCCAGCTGACGAGCCAATCGCGAGAGAGCGGAGCTCAGCCAGCCCAATCCGGCGTCATCAACCCGATCCGCCAGCAAAGGAAGAGCGGCAACTGCCCCAAGAGCAAGGGCTGGCACCATCAACGTAAAGAGCAGAGTCAAGAACGTCGAGCGAAGCCAGACAGTTGTGGAGATCACGACCGCAGCCCAGGTTAGAAGCAGCAGCACCGACACCACCGCCTGCCCCAACATGGTGACCACCGAGGCATCATGAAGGAGGGAGACTCCGATGATGGGAAGGATCGGCAAGACAAACAGAGATAACGCAATGCTTGTGGTCAGCAGCATCGAGACAACCAGACCGATGGGACGAACCGGGCCTGACAGCCGCCACTCAATCAGCCCCGTTCGGTCGGGCTCCAGGACAGTTCGCATGACCAGCATGGGGACAAGAACTGCTGCGGTGAGCGTCCAAAGTTGGATGACTCCGGCGGTATCAGCTGGAGCTCCATTGGCAAATCCTGCGTCAACGGCAGGTGCCGCCAACCACCAGCCCAATCCCCACAGCAAGGCGAAGGAGGCTGCCCCAAGCAGCATGCCCGGAGACCGTGCAGCCATGATGCCCTCTCGAACGCCAGTGCGAATGGAGTTCATTTTGCCCCCTTTGGCATCAGCGTTTGGACAAAGGCTTCGTCCAGATCACCTCCCCCGGAGAGGGCGAGGATATGCGTGAGGGGACCAGAAGCCCGAACAGAGCCCTCGGAAAGCAGCACCGCTTCATCACAGACTCTTTCGGCCTCGTCCAGCAGATGAGAACTCAAGAGCACCGAACGCTCTGCCCCCAACTCACGCAACAACGAACGAAACCATCGCCGACGGAGGGGATCCATTCCTGTTGAGGGTTCATCGAGAATCAAAACGTCAGGCTCATGGGCAACCGCCGCAGAGAGACCCACCAATTGTCGCCAACCTTTGCTGAGAGCGCCAATGGGACGATTCGCATGCAAGGCAAGGTCACATCGGTCCAAAGCGTCAAACGCTTGCTTCCTCGCCCCTCCTCGTGACTTGCATGCCTCGACAACCCAATCTTGGACCGTCCTATGAAGTGGAAGTGGGTTGTGCTCAGGAAGCCAACCAATCCGCGCGCGAACATCGACTTGAGAGGGAGGCTTCCCCCCGACGAGGACCGTCCCAGAATCTGGCTGGAGGACTCCAGCCAACATACGAATCACCGTGCTCTTCCCAGCGCCATTTGGGCCAAGCAGCCCAACAACCCCGCACTTCGGCAGCTGGAGAGAAACATCGCGCAGGGCGACCCTTGACCCAAAGGATTTGTGAACTTTGGTGACAGAAGCCGCATCCATGCCCCAATTCTACGAGCGAGATTGATACCGGGACGCGTACACTTCGAGAACGCATGTCAGGGCACCAAGCCAAACCTCCCCTACGCATCACCGAGGCTGAACGCCTTCCTGATGTCGTTCGGCAATTTTTGCTGAAACACTTTGAGGTGATCACGGAATCCCGGCCCCATCTAGATCAGTCGGCACCATTCACCCAATGGGATTTGGGCCCGGAGAGAATCGCACTCACTCGACTCCGCGAAGTGCATGAGTTCTCCGCGGGCATCCTGGAACTCGACGAACCAGGCCATGAAGGCGACACCATCGCCGGCCGCCTCAAAATCCTAGATCGTCGGATCCATTCAGCGATTGAATCGCTGTTTCAGTGGGACAGTTGGGAAGTTCGCCTGCTCCATCCGGAAACAAAACAACTGGAATTGTTTGTCAGTCACAACTTGGCCCCCCTTCGAATAGGCGAATCTATTTTTGCTGCCGCCAGAGGCAACGGCATTACCGGTCGCGTCGCGGCAACGGGTCAGTGTGTCCTCACTCGGCAGGCCGACAGTGACGATGAGTATCTCCCCGGTCTCGAGGGGGCTCAATCTACGATGACACTGCCACTGCAACTGGGCACTCGAATCCTGGGCACCCTGAACGTCGAATCCCACGAGCGTGCCGCTTTTTCAGAAGCCGATCTGTCTGAGGCACTTCTTCTTGGCAGGTACGTTGCTGCCGCGCTTCACTTCATCGAGCTGGTTCTTCGAGAGCGTTCTGCGGTGGACCGTCAAACTGCAAGTGCTTTCCGCGGCGCTCTTGCCCACCCCCTCGAAAAGCTTGAGGCGGTTGGGGAAATGCATCCAGAAGTGAAAGCAATTGCCACGGAAATCCGAGAAGCTATGGATGCCGCTGGCACCGGCCCCAAAGCCGTGCTGGCCACCGAGCGGGACCTCCGGCCTGCCCAGCCAGATCCAGATCTCCAAGGACGCCACATTTTGGTGGCCGACAATGAGGCCGTCGTCGTTCAAGGCCTCACCAAATTGCTGAAAGCCAATGGTGTCACCGTCACAGCATGTGATGGCGGAGCGGAAGCCATCACCGCGTTCGAGGAATGCCACGCCAGAGGCCAATGCCCTGATTTGGTGATCACGGATATTCGCATGCCGGACCGGAATGGCTACGAAGTTTTCCGAGGCGTCCGAGATCTTGAACCTCAGCTTCCCGTGGTCTTGATGACGGGCTTCGGCTACGACCCATCGCACTCCATTCTTCGCGCGACGGAAGAAGGCATGCACGCGGTATTGTTCAAACCAATTCCAGTACCACGGCTCTTTGAAGTATTGAAGTCAGCGTTCAACGCCTAAGTGGCCATCCCCAGGCCAGACTCCAAACGTGGCCCGCGGAAATCCGTCCTCATCCACGATGGATTCAACATCCCTGAAGCCAGCCTGTTCGAAGAGTTGCGCCACGGCGCTACCACTGCACGCTGCGTGCTCGAGACCAAGAATGCCATCTTGTCGCATGGCTTGGCCGACCCAACCAAGCAGCGGGCGAATGATGATCAATCCATCATCACCACCCCGTAGAGCTCTTTCTGGGGTGAAGTTCAGCACACCCGGATCAATGGACTGAGGCCATTCGTGATCTGGAATGTACGGAAGGTTTCCAACAACAACGTCAAACTCACCGGCAAAGGGAGTACGCACGTCATGCTGTTGAAGCGTGATCCGATCGACCACACCATGGGAAGTGGCGTTCTCCCGTGTCAAGGCGAGGCATTCGTCTTCCACATCAACGGCGACACCAACCGCAGATGGAAGCGAATGAAGAAAAGACACGATCACGGCACCACTGCCCACACCGAGTTCAAGGATATGGATCGGACGATCTGAAGCGGGGCCAGGGGACGTCTGGCTTTGCCCACCAGGATCTACATCAAACGAGGCAAGACCTGACGTCGCAGAGGACGCTGGATTCGCTGGGGCTGGGGGATGGTCATCAATTGGGTGGTCAAGCACCGAAAGACTGTCAACAGCCCTTCGTCCGTGGCCCACCTTCTGGCCACGACTCGAGAGCAAACCAAGGGTGTGAGAGACCAAGAGTTCTGTACAGGGCTGAGGAATCTGAGTGCAGGGCCGTACGGAGAAAGATCCATGCCAGAAATGGGCCCGTCCAGTAACGTAGTGCAGTGGTTCACCGGACAAAATACGGCGGACCTGGTCCCGCAATCGATCACGTTCCTCACCAGCCGCTGGCCGATCGGGATGCATGTGCAAATCGAGCCGGCTGCAACCGAACGTCTCAGCCAGCAGCGTCTCCGCCACCACTCTGGCGGCATCCACGCCAGAAGCTTCGAAACGCTCTCTCATCCAGTTCAATAACTTTCGGCTGGTCCAATCGGTCTGATCACTCGACATGAATACCCGAGGCTACCATGCGTTGTCTTGAGGATGAGCACACGATGAATGAAATCTACGACCAACTCCCGCAATCACTGAAGTCGCTGGCCGACATCACGGGCGGCGCGATCACCATGAAAGCGCCTCACGATGTGGACGCCTGGTATGAAATCTCACCGACCGAAGGCGGGTGCCTGCTCGCTCTGATGACCAAAGACCGCTGGCTTTCTGAGTCCATCGAAGGAGATCTTGAGCACACTGGTGACGAACTCGAGGAACTTTTCGAAGAAGAACTGGTCGAGCTAGATTGGGACGGTGCAGTGCCCACTTTCCGGCACTTCCGGAACGAGCAGCGTGAATACGTCTTCTCGTGCGTATGGCCGTCCGCAGCCCCCGCTGAGATCGCAGTTGCACTCCAAGCCATGGTGGTCATGTTCACTGAACTTGGTGACATGGGCGGTGAAGACGAGGAAGACTGATGCGGGTGCTCATGCTGGGCTGGGAATTTCCGCCGCTGATCACAGGCGGTCTTGGGACCGCATGCGCCGGCCTTACCCGCGCTCTAGTTGATCAAGGCATCGAGATTGACTTTGTATTGCCTCGCCCAGTTGCGAGCGCGCAAGTGCATGGCGTTCGAGTGCTTTCTCCTGGGTGCGAGGAACTGTCAGCCGTCGCCAAATCTCAGTCCCAACCAGCAACGAATGACCGGCCCATTGCAGTCAACCCAGAATATCCCTCGGCGTGTCCGTCACCGTCCAAGACATCGCCCCCAATGCCCCCCCCTTTGCTCGACCCGATTCGAGGCCTCCCCCCTCTTTCGCCAGAACAATCACACCGGCTTGAAAGCATGGGATCAAATCAAGGCGGCCATTTTCCTTACCCCCTTGATACCACACCAGAACCAGTAGCAACTTTTCTCCAAACCGCCAATGGGAACCCCATCCGAGCAGCGCAGGCCCTGGATGAATTTATCAGCCGGGGTGGAGACGTCCCGGCGGAACAACATGTGCTGCTCAAACAAATGGCTCGCGAGGCGTGGGCCGCAGCGAGTACAACAAGCCCAGAAAGCAGTGAACAGCCCCAAATTGACACACCTGAATCGCCCGAAGTCATTCAAACACCCGGAAATGGCGATTATGGCGATGATCTTCGGGGGCATGTCACCCAGTTCACCCGATTTTGCATGCAGTTCCTGCCCGAGCGAGATTTCGACGTCATCCACGCGCACGATTGGATGACGTATGAAGCAGGACTGGCGCTCCGCGCTTTGACCGGAAAGCCTTTGGTCGTCCACGTTCACAGCACGGAGTTTGATCGTTCAGGCGATCATGGCAACCCCGACGTTCTTGCGATTGAATCCCGTGGCATCCGAGAAGCGGACCGGGTGGTCTGTGTCAGCGCCCTGACTCGGAACTTGGTTGTGTCTCGATATGGTGTTTCAGCGGAACGATGTAGGGTGATCTACAACGGCGTCGAACTCTCAGAAGACAGCCCGTCACCGTCTGAGATCAGACGAGACGATCGGATCGTTCTGTACTTTGGTCGTATCACGTATCAAAAGGGGCCTGAGTTTTTTATGGCCGCCGCCAAGAAGGTGCTCGAACACACCAGCAATGTGAAGTTCGTGGTTGCTGGGAGTGGTGATCAGGCCGAACGCATGATTCGCATGGCGGCCGAGCTTGGCATCGGCGACCGGGTACTCTTCACAGGATTTCTCCGGGGGCGAGACATTTCGCGTGTCTTCTCCCTCGCCGACCTGTACGTGATGCCGAGTCGTTCAGAGCCATTTGGTATCGCCCCGCTTGAAGCCATGAGTCATGGTGTCCCCGTCCTCATCAGCAAGACCTCAGGCGTGAGCGAAGTTCTAACCCATGCTCTGAAAGTTGACTTTTGGGACATCGAGGACATGGCCAGCAAAATCGTGGCGGTCCTCAAATATCCTCCGCTGTCGCAGCACTTGAAAGAGCACGGACGATTTGAAGTGAGACGAATCACCTGGGAAGGTGCGGCACAAAAGTGCATCCAAGAGTACGACAGGATGACCTCGTGAATTTTCCATCTGGACAACAACTCCAGTGACCGGACCTGAGAGGACACAAGACACCCCTTGGAGCGGCCGATTGGAGGCCATGGAGGCACTCCTGGATGTGGCCAGATCCCACACGCTCCCAAGCTTCCTCGCGGGGCAATGTGAGGCAACAACAAAACCAGATGGCACATTGGTCACCAAAATTGATCAAGAAACCGAATCCGCGATGCGAGACTGGCTGCACCTGCACTTTCCCGACGATGGTGTCGTAGGTGAAGAGGCAGCACCCCAGCCAGGCGGCTCAAAGTGGACCTGGGTGATCGATCCGATTGACGGCACGGCCTCCTTTCGACACCAAGTACCGCTTTGGGGCACACTCGTTGCGTTGAGATACGACGGAAGGCCAGTGGCCGGGGCGTGCGACCTGCCTGCCCTCCAATTGGGCGCGAAAGGGACGTGCCAAGAGGTTGTTCTCCTCGTGGAAGGTCGACCACAAGGAATCACCGCAAGTCCTTCACCGCACAGACTCCAAGATGCCACATTGGTGACCACCGGCTGGGACTACTTTCGGATGGCTGATGCTGAAGCGGCGTATCCAAAGTTGGCCCATAGAGCCGCACGTACCAAAGGGTGGAGTGACTGCTATGGGCTGTGGCTGCTGCTCGCCGGCCGGGTTGATGTGGTGGTCGAACCGCTGCTCCACCCCTGGGACATCGAATGGCTGGTGCCACTGGCCCAAGCCGCAGGGCTCAAATTGACCAACTGGCGGGGTGAAGATTGCCCTTCTCCCCACCAATGCGTTGCGACCCAAGGTGGCCCACTCCACGATGAAGTTACGGGAATCCTGCAACAGCACGCTCGGAGCTGAACGTAAAAAAGCCCGACCATCTGGTCGGGCTGAAGATACTCATGGCAACCGAGGCTGAATGCTCAAGACTCGTCTGCGGCTGATTCGGTAGCCTCTTCGGCCCCCGCATCTGCTGCCGTCTCAACGGCGGCATCACCACCATCTTCGGGAGCGTCATCGGCCATTTCTTCAATGACCGATTCGGACTCCACCACGACCGTGATGCTTTCACGAAGTTCCTTGCCAAACTGGATTGGAACCTCGTAGTCGCCGGTCCGCCGGATAGCCACGGAAAGACGAACTGCACTGATCCCAATGTTGAATCCGCCTTGGATGAGCGCGTCGGAGATGTCCCGCTGGGAAACCGATCCGTACAGAATGCCTTTGTCGTTGGTTGGACGACGCAAGGTCAAAACAATGCCACCAAGTTTGCCAAGGATTGACTCTTGCTCTTCACGGAGAGCATCGGCCTTGGCGGCTGCTTCAACGCGGGCAGATTGCAGTTCGGCAATACGCGATTCGGTTGGGAACTCAGCCATACCAAGAGGGAGCAGATAGTTCCGCGCGTAACCAGCGCGGACACGAACAACCTCGCCAACCAGGCCAAGGTTCTCAACAGACTCCACCAACAACAGTTCAATATTTTTGGCCACAGCGGGCTCCTTTCGCTGTCCTCTTGATCGAAAGATCAAAGTGAGGAGCCAAGACGGTCTTGACCCCAACGGATTGCCAGAAGGCAATACAGAATTGTAAACGAATTAGGGCCCCGGTGGAAGCCCAACTGGCTGACGCAGATCGTAGACGTGAAAACTGTTAAAAAGGAATATCACCGTCGTCAGGGGCACTTGCTTGGGCCGGGGAACTGGCACCAGGGGCGGAGCGGCTTCGGGGAGTCTCAACGGCAGCGCTCCCGCCTGGCTCCCCACGTCCACCAATGAACTGGAAAGACTCCACCACGACCACCAATTTGGAGCGATTGGCTCCAGATTGCTTGTCCTGCCAGCGATCCATGCGAAGGCGGCCCTCGAGCATCACCTCGCGACCTTTACCAAGGTATTGGTGCATGACTTCAGCTTGTCGCCCCCAAGATTCGCAGTCGACAAAGGTGGCTTCTTCATGGGTCTGCCCGGATTGATCTTTCCACTGGCGGTTGACCGCAATTGAGAAGTTCGCAACGGCTTGGTTGCTTTGCGTATGCCGCAGCTCAATATCACGGGTGAGATTGCCGAGCAGAATGACCTTGTTGAAGTTGCCCATCGAGAGTTCTCCTTGAAAGGGGAAACCTATCCCGGAGCAGGGCTGGGAGGGGGGAATTCAGGGAAACGTTGACAAGTTGTCAGTCAGAGACTGACAACTTGTGTCATCAACGTTGCGGATGTGCCGGTAAGGCGATCAGGCGTCGCTGGAGCCGCGGTCGGCCGCCTCAGCAGCCTCTTCAGCCTTTTCTTGTTCGGCGGCCTTGGCGTCCAGTTCATCCTGATGCGCTTTTTGGGCCTTGGCGACCTCGGCCTGCTGGGCCTCAAAGTCCTCACGGCTGGAGATGCTGGATGCCACGGATTCGGTTTCCTCGGCGGCAGCCCGTTCGACGATTTCTTGGGCCAGCAGTTCACGAGCATCAGCGGCGGCGATGACATCGGCAGGAACAAGATCAGCCTTCAGGATCATCGCGCGGAGGAGTTGCTCAGAAAGATTGACTTGCCGTTCGATTTCAATCGCACCGTCACCGGTCGCTTTGAAGTAGGTCAAGAAGTACAGGCCACGGCGGTTGCCCTTGATCTCGTACGCCAGTCGTCGCTCGTCCCATTTGGCGAGGGAAATAATTTCACCTTCACCGCGGCCGATGAGGTATTCAACGTGCTCTTGAGCGGCCTTGAGGTCGCTGGACGCGATTTGCGGGAAGAGGAACATGCCCTCGTAGGTGTTCATGGTTGCGGTTTCAGTCATGGATATTCTCCTGCCCCCTTGAAGGGGCGATTGTTTCAATTTGCGTTTGTGTTGATGTCCCGGTTTTCGGGCGTGTGGTACTTCTGGGCTGCCGCTTCGGTGCCTTCGTGCACCCAATATTCGACGGCCTCGGCCGCACGGTCGAGCGCGGGGTCAATAAGAGTGTGCTGCTCAGGTGTGAACTTCCCCAAGACATAATTGGATTGGGGAATACGCCCCGGCCGATCAATGCCGATGCGAAGTCGCGGCCATTGCTGCCCCCCCAGTGCTCGGACGATGTCGGCCAGACCGTTGTGTCCTCCAGTTCCGCCAAAATCACGAAAGCGAAGCGAGCCACAGGGAAGAGCCAGATCATCGACCACGACCAGAAGGTCCTGTCGAACATCAATCTTTCGAAAGCGGGCGGCTTCGGCCAAAGCCTCCCCGGAACGGTTCATGAACGTCGTTGGCTTCAACAGCCAAACCGGTTCCGAGCCGATCTGACCCTCAAGCAAAAGGCCCTTAAATCGAACACGCGGTGTGTCCGAAGCAAAGAATCTTCGCGCGAGACGATCCAAGACATCAAACCCAACATTGTGCCGAGTTTGATCGTATTCAGGACCTGGGTTGCCTAAGCCAACGACGAGCTTCACCCCGCGAGCTCCGCATTTTGGGCGACGACCGCCGAGCCTTCGGTGACAAGGTCGACACCTTCGGGCAGCCCAACAGACGAAGCTGAAATCACACCATCGACGGCAGTATCGCCACGAACTTCCAGGGATCGGGGCATTACTCCGAGGGAGGCCGAAATCTCTATGGAAGACATGAGCTGATCAATGGTCTTCGCACCGGGAATATGTCCAATCACTCGGACTGCAACTTCACTGTTTATCTTTTCGTCCAGATCGACCCGAACAAAGTCAATGTGGAGCAGGTTGTCACCCAAGTGTCCGAATTGGAACTCTTGGACTTTCACATCCTGACAGTCCGAACCTTCAAATGAAAGTCGGAAGACTCTGAAGCCGCGGTTGAGCTGCTTCATCGCCTCGTTCTCGTCCATGTGAATCGAGATGCAATCGCCATCGCGACCGTAGATCACGGCCGGAAGGCGGCCGGCCTCACGGAGACGCTTGGAATAGGTAGACCCGACGCGCTCACGGGCGACGGCGTCAAGGGGCTGAACGTTCGGAAGATGTTGGAGCGTAGTATCACTCATGGTTGGTAGTCCTCTGTCAAGAAGATGAATTTGATTTGCCACTTCGGAACAAGGCCGAAACAGACAAGTCGTGGTGGATTCGGTGCACGGCTTCGCCGAGAAGACGGGCCGTAGAAAGAATTTCAAGTTTGTCGCGAATGGGATCAAGGCGCGGGCGATCTGGAATGGTGTCAGAAATCAACACCCGTTCAAACACCGGGTCGGCCAGACGCTCAATCGCCGGGCCGACGAACACCGCATGCGTGGCCGCAGCCCAAACTCGGGTTGCCCCTCGCTCCCGGCACAGACGAGCAGCTTCGGTCAAGGTGCCTGCCGTCGAGATCATGTCATCCACCATCAGCACAGAGCGGCCATCAACATCCCCGATGAGGTTACGACTGACCACCTTGTCGCCACTTTGACGACGCTTATCGACAATGGCCAAATCTGCCCCCAGGGCATCCGCGTAGAGATTGGCGGTCTTGACGTTGCCGACATCCGGAGAGACCAGCGTCAGATCACCCAGTTCCTCACGGGCCTTTTCAAATCGACTCCGGAAGATTGGAACAGCTGTGACATGGTCCACGGGAATGTCAAAGAACCCCTGAATCTGAGCCGCATGCAGATCAAGGCAAAGCACCCGATCCGCGCCAGCTTCCGTCAACATGTTGGCCACCAGCTTCGCCGTGATGGGAACGCGACCTTCATCTTTTCGATCTTGACGGGCGTATCCGAAGTATGGGATCACCGCGGTGATACGGCGTGCACTCGCACGCCGCAAGCAATCAATCCAAACCAGGAGCTCCACCAGACGGTCGTTGACCGGCTCGCAGGTGGACTGGACAACAAAACAATCACGACCGCGAACGTCCTCTTGAACCCGAACAATGACTTCACCGTCTGGGAAGCGGTCGGCGGAACCACTGGACACACGAAGGTTCAAATGTTGCGCCATGCTCTCGGCAAGTTCTTTGCCGCCTGAACCGGCAAAAATACGAAGCGTGTCGCGATCAGCCACTGTCATGCCAAGCCTCCTGTTGCACTTTGCGCCAAACGGTTTCGAAGGATCTCATCCACCTTGGCAAGTTGTTGAAGTGTGTTGATCGACAACACATCTTCCTGTGGGACTTCGTCCAACAAGCCCACATGGTGCCCCTGCGTCCTCAGAATGCCCGGAACGTCTGTCAAGTAATACTCGCCACCAGTGTCATCTGGGCGAAGGCCATGAAGGGAGGCGAATAAGGATTTTCGATCAAAGCAGTAGTAGCTGGGGTTGACTTCGCAAATGCGAAGCTGCTCGTCGGTCGCATTTTTTTGTTCGACGATGGCAGCGAAATGACCGGCGGAATCGCGAACGATCCGGCCGTACCCAGTAGGTTCATCGATGCACGCGGTCGCCAACGACGCCGCGGCAGACGCCTCCCGGTGCGTAGCGAGCAGCCTTACAAGAACCGAGGACTGAATAAGGGGGCCATCGCCCGCCAGGACCAACACGTCATCTGCATCGCCAACCTCAGATTCGGCACACAGGGTGGCGTGGCCGGTGCCAAGTTGCTCTGTCTGCTCGGCGAAAGAGACACCTTTGCGGTCAGCCATGGCTTCACGCACAAGTTCTTGGCCATATCCAACAACCAGAACAATTCTCGTTACCCCGGCGGCCTCCGCAGCGTCAACCACCCAATCAAGAATGGGGCGACCAGCAACCATGTGCATCACCTTGGGAAGATCGGAGTCCATCCGTGTGCCCTTCCCTGCGGCCAAAATGACAGCAGCCGACACACGGTCGGAGCAGATGGAGGCATCGGTTGTTGGGTGAGGAGTCTGCATCCAAGTAGGGTCGATGACGATGAGGTCCGGCTTCCGGCAATTGGCCCGCCAAGATTCGAACTTGGACAAGCAGTACCAAAAACTGCTGTGCTACCGTTACACCACGGGCCAGTTGCCGGAGGTCGGAACCTCTATGTCACCCCGTCGGGCGATGATCTTGACGGGTTCGTTCGTGCGTCCACGAAAGATCCGATGGGAACCCGGAAGAATCCGGGGCGGCCCCACCGGTCAAGACCGGATGCGAACCGCGGCGAAAAGAGCTGGAACGTTCGCGTTGCCGCGATGGAACGCCCCATGTGGTGCAGACAGATGAACGCCCTCACCACGGCTCAGAGAAGAGGGTCATTGTAGACGGTCCGGAGAGACCGTCAACCCAGAGCGTGTCAGACTGCTCCAGAGAATGCCGGAGTGGAAGACTCATGGGCCGCGAATGGCTCTGAATCAGCCTGAAGGCTGGTGACGGCCGAACTCTGCAAATACTTCGATACATAATCCAAAATGGACGAACAGTCGGGGATGTCCGGGTTACTTGTCGGCCCCATTGGGTCAAATCGCATGCCCTCGAAGCGCTTGCAGGCTTCTGAAGTGGGCAAGCCAAACTGCAGACACAAACTGAAGGCCCGACAGAACCCCTGGATCAACCCGGACAGCGTGGAACCTTCCTTGGCCATCTTGATAAAAATTTCCCCAACGCTGCCGTCGTCAAAAAGGCCAAGGGTCAGATACCCCTCATGACCGTTGATGGAGAACTTGTGGGTGATGCTCTCACGGGTACTGGACAAGGTTCGGCGGTTGTTCAAACTGGTCATTGGGGCTCCGGACTGGGGACTTATTGGACTATGTCGGTCAACCGATGCCTGGGCGCTCACCGAAGGGGGGAGAAATGTAGCCAAAGCTCAGCAATGAGGAGTCCACAAGAAAGTCCGAGAAGCACCCCGGCCCAAATCGACCGAGCAGACGTCGCAAAAGGGGACCATGAAGATGCAATTCCAGCCAGAATCATGACCATGGGTACCGCTTCCAGAGACTCCATGTCCGAGGGGGGCAACCATGCCGCCATCAACATGGAGCAGGCCACCAAGCTCTCGGGGGGGACAACTGGCTGCTGGCGGGCCAAGTCCGCAGCCATCAGCAACCCAAGACTTGACAGAAGGACCGGATCGTTGCCTCCGGAGACAATCAGCAAGCTCGCAACCACGACTGGTCCCCACCACTCCCCAACACGTTCGGATTGATTCAGTCGCCGCAGAACAACAAATGGCAAAAGCACGATGGCCGAGCCCCCCCCAAAGCTGACTCCCAGCCCAAAAGCCAACAGCAGACCCCCGACGCTCAAACGGCATCCTTCGGCGGCACCAAATGCTTGCAAAGCGTTCGGACGACCTGAGATGCATCGGAAACACGCTTCGCGGGTCGATACCAAACTTCTTGATGACCACCATGCTTGGCATCAACAAGACGGAGGGCCCCCGGCGCCTTAAGCAACTTGTCTCGCAACTCTTCCGGGTGCGTTGAGGTGAAAACAACATCTTGGCCATCCCGAGCGACGGCTGAAACGTTGGCCTGAGCGGCAGCCACCCTGATCATGGCCAGATCAAAGAGCAATTTGGTCCTCCTGGGCAACTTTCCGTAGGCCGACGACAGATCGTTGCACAAGCCCCGGAGAGCGTCTGCTGAATCTGACCGGGCGATGCGACGGTACACGTCAAGGCGGCGCGAGTCGACCGGAATCCAAGCGACTGGTATCCCACCGCGAATTCCCAAATCAACAGATGTTGAAAGGTGATCGACACTGACCTCTTGACGAAGCTCTGACACGGCTTGCTCTAACAACTGGCAATACATCTCGTAGCCAACCGTCAAAATGTGTCCACTTTGCTCTGGACCGAGGAGGTTGCCAGCTCCGCGAATTTCAAGGTCACGCATGGCGATTCGGAAGCCAGCGCCAAGCATGGAAAAGCGCTCCAATGTGCGAAGTCGCTCAAGAGCGGTTGGATCTTCAACACCATTTTCCGGCAGCATCAAGTAGCAAAAAGCCCGTTCACGAGATCGACCCACCCGGCCTCGCAACTGGTGAAGTTGGGCAAGCCCAAAACGGTTGGCGTTGCGAATGATCATCGTGTTCGCACGAGGGACATCGAGTCCGTTTTCCACAATAGTTGTAGAAACCAGAACGTCAGACTTTCCTTGAACAAACGAGCGCATGACAGAGTCCAAGGCGCTGGCGGCCATCTGGCCATGGCCAACGGCAACCGAGGCATTGGGGACAAGCGACGAAATCTCGTTGGCTACGTCTTCGATGTCCTGAACACGGTTGTGCAAGACGTATACCTGCCCCCCACGGTCCAACTCTCGTTGGATAGCACGCTGGACCCGCCGTGCTTGATAGGGGATGACCTCCGTGACCACCGGCCGACGTTCGACAGGTGGCGTTGTCAAAGTGCTGATGTCACGGAGTTCCATCATCGACATGTGCAGGGTCCGAGGGATGGGCGTTGCCGTTAGGACCAAGACGTCTGCCAACGCACGAATTTCGAGAAGGCGCTGCTTGTGCTCGACACCAAACCTCTGCTCCTCGTCAATGATGACCAGGCCTAAATCTGAAAATGACACGTCCTTGGAAAGCAGCCGATGGGTTCCGACCAGAACATCAACTTCACCGTTTGCCGTAGATTTCAGGACTCCTTGGGCCTCTTCGCGCGTTCGCAAGCGGCTCAAACCTTCGACACGGAAAGGGAATCCAGCAAAGCGTTCTCGGAATGATCGCAAATGCTGCTCTGCAAGAACCGTGGTAGGAACCAGCACCGCAACCTGTCGCCCCGACTCCACGGCCTTGAAAGCCGACCGCAACGCCACTTCGGTTTTGCCAAACCCAACATCCCCGCAGACAAGACGGTCCATGGGACGGGATTTGGCCATATCACGCTTGACTGCCTCGATAGCCGAAAGCTGATCCTCGGTCTCGGCAAATGGGAATCCGGCCTCAAATTCGTGCTGCCATTCTGTATCGCTGGGGTAGGAAATACCGGGTGTGCTCTCCCGTACAGCTTGGACCCGAATCAATTCTGCGGCCAAGTCCCGAACGGCGTCTTTCACCTTCCCTTTCTTTTTTTTCCAGCGACCCCCCCCGTAGGAGGACAGTTCCGGTGCGACCCGGCCCCCAATGAATTTCTGCACCAACTCGGCTTTCACCGCCGGGACAGCCAGCCGAGTCCCCCCGGAGAAAAGCAAGATTAAAAACTCTTCCTCATCGTCTCCCTCACGACGCAACTCGAGACCGAGATATTGCGCAATGCCGTGCTCGCGGTGCACCACGTAGTCGCCGGGTTCCATTTCGACGAACGCGTCCAATGACCGGGCAGAGCCAAGTCCGGCCGCTCGCACGGGGCGTTGCCAACGACCAAGCAGCTCATGCCAAGGGACATGGATCTGAACCTCTCGGGAGGTGGCCACAAAGCCACGCTCCAAACGCAATGATTGCACCTGTATTTCAAAGTTAGAACTGGGGGAAACGACACCATCAACCACCCGTTGAGCGCGAGATGTCTCCCCGGGATCTTCGACATACACCGTGACTCGGGCGCGAGGAAACTGGGTCTGAAGGGAAGACAGCGCATCGGATGGGTCAGTGGGCAACTCAGGGAGAGCGGCCGTCGGCCATTCCAGTTGCTGCTCCGTGGTCCCAGGGCTTCGAGAAATCTCCAGTTGCAATGCGCTTCGCTTCAGGATGGCCTCCAAAACTCGGGGTGGCCCGTGAACGCTTCTGATCGCTGAACGGTCAAAGGCACTTCGGCCCCGTTCCACCAGATCGAGCGGCTCCAGGAGGATTGATGTGACAGGACTCGAGAGGCAATTCACCAAGTGTCCTTGCGCATCCCGGGTCAGGACCTCGGGTGGCGCAAGGAGCAATGACGTAGAACCACGGCGTTCTGCTGAGGCCATGGAGTCCAGGTCAATACCTCGAATGCTCTCCAGTTCATCACCAAAAAAATCCAGTCGAAACGGAGGTTCACCACTGGCCGGAAAAATATCGACCACATCACCACGAAGAGCGAAATCGCCCGGTTCAGAAACGATGGCGGTTCGGTGGTAGCCGGCTTCTGCCAGTCTTTGCACCAAATCTCCTGGCTCGCAACGTTCACGTTCGTGCAGTGGGACCAACCACTGATGGGCCTCTTCAAACGTCAGTGAGCCCTGCATCAAAGCCGCCATGCTTGCGGCGACGAGCATGGGACCACCTTCAGAAGCACGGCGAATGGTTTCAAGACGACGGTTCAGGGCGGGAGCATTGGGAAGCACATCCGAAGCGATCGGGTCAAGAGGAGCAAAATGGGAGGCTTGAGCCCCCAAAGAACGCCAAATGGCGAAGGCTTCCTCAGCATCGTCATGGTGCGCTGTCAGCAGAAAGATCGTGGCGTTGGAAGACCGAAACAGAGATTCCGCCAACAGCGCGGCCGTGGTCACACCACAGCCCCCAATCAAACCCACAGTTCCAGAATCGGGAAGTTTCGGGTTCCCGTCAAAGAGCTCTAGAGGATTGGTTCGGACTTCGGACTGCGTCACGCACCTTCACCGCGCTTGGGGAGTTGCACCGAGCCGAGCGGCTTGCTGAATTTGGACCGCAACTTCGACCAATGGGCCAGCACGGGACGAGCTTCGCCCTGGGCGTCAACCATGCCTCCGTGCTCAACCAAAGATCTCGGGTGGTCGTACAAATCGGACCAGATGACGGATTGAACGTAACGACGGGACAAGCACAGCTGGGCGGTCAACGAAGCGTATTTGGCTTGCCCGAGTCCATCTTTGCCACCGGCACGGCCGATGGTGACCACCACCGGCTTGTCAATCGACAATAAGCGGTCAAGAAGACAGGCATTGTCAAAGAGCGTCCGAACGGCCTCGCCTTGATGGCGGCCCCCGGCCAGCATTCGGACGCCAATGGCATCACATTCGACACCGTTCTGACCCAGCCTTTTGACGAAGTCAAAGGGGTCAAGCCCATACTCCGCGGCATGCTCCCCCCAAGGCTCGCGGACTTCGATCATGATTTTGGCGTCGCGCCGATATTGGCGCACCAGGAGACGAAGCATACGCGCCAAGTCGACCGATTCTTCTGGAGACAGAAGTGGCCCGCGCGATGCATTCAATCCTGAACCGATGTTCCAAAAAGGGCAGTACCGGCCGAAGCGCGCCACAACTTGCTCTGCAAAGTCATAAACGCGATCCCGAAAAGACTTGAAGTCCAAAGGAACATGTCCAGGAAGAACGCCCGGACGCATGGCCAACAACGGGCCAACCATAAAAGGGCGACCTTGTTCCGAAGCCCAAAGAATTTTGCCTTCAACCGAGGTGAAGTCAAAGGTCCCGGGTTCGGGCTCGCACACTGCCCAATCAATGGGAATGGTCAGCATGCCAAATTGCTCGCCGAGAAGTTTCCTCAATCCGGGTGAATCAACGGGACCGTCATAACGGACTCCGAATGTTGATGGCGAAGCTGGGTGGTTGCCGAATCGGCGGTGAAGAAGGATCTGGGCGTGGGCCAAGGTCAGCTGGTCGCAAGCGTCGACGGACTTTCTTAAACCATCTCGACCCAACCGAATGCTCTCGGCGGGATCGGAAGCAACGAGTGATTCCACCAAATCGTGTCGGGCCGCTTCGAATTCAACATGGGCCGGGTGGTCAAGGGACAAGTCAAACATCTGCCACTCTTCGCTCTTGTGAAAAAAGCGTCGAATTCGATCTCGAGCCAGCTCTTGCACCAATGGGTAAGGCGTCGTCCGTTCGGGCAGCAAGCATGTGGTTAGAGGCAGCCGCCGACCAATGTCGTATTCCACCTCGGTCGCGACGGTGTGGGCCACCTTCTTTCGGAGGTCGAGAATGTCACCCGACAGGCGTGATTCTGCTTCCAAAGCACGGCCCTGATGGTCCAGAAGCCGTGCGGAAGACGGATGAACGGCTGGGTCATGACTCGTGTCGAACTTCGGCACGTGGAGAGTGTCGCCTCCCCTGCGTCAGAGAGCAAGCGGACATATCATGGTCTGCGAAATGAGCAGCACCAACACCCAAACCGCCGTCAAATCGACCGACCTCCCCTATCCCGGACGCCGCCAAGGCAAAGTCCGCGACGTGTACCCCATTCCAGCCGGCGACGGAGAAGCCCGCCGGCTGCTGATTGTGGCCAGCGACCGAGTAAGCGCCTTCGACGTCGTGCTCCCCGACCCCATGCCTGGCAAGGGCGTCCTACTCACCAAAATCTCGACCGGATTCTTCGACTTCGTCCGTGAGCTCAACCTGATTCCCGACCACTTGCTCTCGACCGACCCTGCTGACCTGCCTGGATTGTCCGACGCTGAACGCTCTTCACTCGAGGGACGAATCATGATTGGACGAGCTGCCAAGGTCGTCCCCATTGAGTGTGTCGTGCGGGGGCACATTGCTGGAAGTGGCTGGAAGGAGTACCAGAAATCGGGGACTGTCTGTGGCATTCCTCTGCCTGAGGGTCTGAAACTGTCTGACCGTCTTCCGGAGCCGCTGTTTACCCCTTCAACGAAGGCAGACGAAGGTCACGACGAGAACATTTCCTTCGAAACCGCCTGCGAACTGGTCGGCACCGAACTGATGACCAAACTTCGCGACCTCTCCCTGGAGATTTACACCAAGGCCGCCGCGTACGCCGCAGAACGAGGCATCATCCTCGCCGACACAAAGTTTGAGTTTGGACACGCCCTTGACCTCGAGGGAAATCCAACTGATGAACTGATCATCATCGACGAAGTGCTGACACCAGACTCTTCCCGATTCTGGCCCGCCAATGACTTCGAGCCCGGTCGAGAACAAGCTTCGTTCGACAAGCAGATCGTCCGCAACTGGCTTCAAGCAGAAGTGGACGCAGGACGTTGGGACAAAACCGCTCCGGGGCCGATCTTGCCGAACGAAGTGGTCCAGAAGACTTTGGCCCGATACCAGGAGGCAGCAGGCCTGCTGTTCTGAATCTTTCAGACCCACAGCGCTTCGATATGAGCGCTTTGGCGCGACCCTTACTCGCTTGGAGTGTCCAAGTGGGCGAGCAACCAGGCTTCATTCACAACTTGGACCCCAAGGCTCTGGGCCTTGGTCAGCTTGCTGCCGGCCTTCTCTCCCGCCAACAGATGGGTGGTCTTGGCGGACACGCTTCCGGTCACGGTCGCCCCAAGTTCACGAAGGCGGGCTTCGGCATCCTTCCGGCCCAAGGTAGGGAGGGTTCCGGTGACGACCACGACACAGTCGGCCAAAGACTGAAGTTGGGATGATTCGGCACGAACGGACCGAAGATCAACACCCATCTCGGCAAGATCCGACAGAACAGTCTCGCCTCCTTGCTTGTGCAGCCATCGCCACAACAGTTGAGCGGTGATTTCGCCAAAGTCCGGCAGTGCTTCGAAATCGACAGCCGAAGCGGCGAGCAACTGGTGGTGATCGTCGAAGTGCTCGGCCAAAGTCCGAGCCGCGACAACCCCCACCTGCGGGATCCCCAACCCGGACAGCACACGAGCCAATCCTTGGCCTCGGGCTTGATCAATGGCTTCGATCAATGAAGTCGCCGACTTCTCCGCGACTTTTTCCAGCCCCATGAGGCTCTGGACATCGAGACGCCACAAATCGGCGAAGGTGTTGACCAAGCCGGCATCGACCAGTTGGGCCACCAGTTTGTCGCCCAGCCCACTGATGTCCATCTGGTCTCGGCCGGCGAACCAAGCCAACTTTTCACGAATCTGGGCCGGACACGAAGGGTTGATGCAATAGATCTTTGGTCCGACACGAACCAACGGTTGCCCGCACGAGGGGCAGACCTCTGGTGCAACGATCGGTCGCTCTAGGCCCGTTCGTTCAGCAAGGATGGGTTGAACCACCTGGGGGATGATTTCGCCGGCTTTTTCAACCAAGACCGTATCGCCAATTCGGATGTCCTTGCGTTCAATCTCTTCGATGTTGTGCAAGCTCGCGTGCTGCACAGTCGTACCAGCCAAAAACACTGGCGCCATGGTGGCCCGGGGGGTGAGCGTGCCCCCTTTGCCCACCTGCCATTCGACATCCAGCAACCTGGTGGGCGCCTGTTCGGCCGCGAATTTCCATGCAATGGCCCAGCGAGGAGCTCTTGAGGTAAGGCCCAACTGATCTTGGAGGGCAAAATCATCGATCCGGAGGACCACCCCGTCCGTTGGATATCCAAGCGTGTGCCGAAGTTGATCAAATCGACCGATCTCGGACACGGCTTCGGAAGCGCCTCGAACGAGAACCGATGGCCCATTCACGGGGATGCCAAAGGCTTCCAACCGACAGCGAGAGTCACTCCAAGACGAACCCAATTCGGTTGAGACCACGCCAAGGCCATGAGCGACGAAGCGAAGCTGTCGCTCGGCAGCGACGGAAGGGTCCAAACTCTTCAATGTGCCCGCAGTAGCATTTCTGGCATTGGCGAAGAGCGGCAAGCCCGCAGATTCTCGAGTGGCGTTCAAATGGGCAAACGAAGCATCGTCCATGAAGATTTCGCCCCGAACTTCGAGGACTTCGGGTGCCGAAGACAAAACCAAGGGCAAGTTGCGAATGGTCCGAACCTGCTGGACGATGTCATCACCTCGTACGCCGTCTCCTCGGGTTAAGGCCAACACCAATTTGCCGCGTTCCCAGCGCAAGCTGACCGCCACGCCATCGACCTTGGGCTCAAGCGCCACCAAGACATCTGGAACGGCTTGATCGCCGAACAACGAATGGGGTTCAGGATGGACCGACGGCTCACTCCCAATGGATCGTGCAACCCGGTCAAACCACTCTTGCAGATCATCATGGTCGTAGGTGTTGTCCAACGAGAGCATGGGACGCTCGTGGGCCTGTGAGGCAAAAGCATCAAGGGGCGCGCCACCTACCCGAACGGTTGGGCTGTTCGGATCAAAGAACTCAGGGTACTGACGTTCGAGATCGACCAACTCGGACAACAATCGGTCATAGGCCGCATCGCCAAGCACGGGATTCGCATCGACGTAATACGCGTGATCGGCCTCTCGAATCTTGCTTCGAAGTTCGCTGATTTTGGCTTCCACGTCCACATGAAAATCGTACCCGGCTCATGAGCAAAGCACCTTTGAACTCACCGATTCCGGAGGATTTTGCCGATGAAACGTCATGGGAATTGCTTCACAACGATTTCGTGAAAGTCGCATCTCAGCGAGCTTTACACTCATGCTTTGGGCATGCACAAGCATCCAAGCCGCATCGGATCTGGACGTCCGCCTCAAGCGCGTCGTGCAAAATTCGCCGATTGCTCTGAGCAGCGTGACTTGGTGCATTCTCAATTCGGAAGGCGCCCCCCTTTCCGAACACAATGCCAGCCAGCCGATGAAGCCCGCCAGCACCATGAAACTGCTGACGACGGCCGCAGCTTTTGAACACCTTCCGGCCCTTTACCAGACCAAAGTGTGGGCGCACCAAACTGATGAAGGCGCCGTGTTGCGTTGGGTTGGCGTGGGAGACCCCATGATGGGCGACCCCGGACCACTGGACGACAGCCGGATCCCCAGCACTCTTTTGTCACAACTGGCAACTGAAATCAGACGCGCTGGAATCACCAACGTGGTACGACTGGAGTACGACGAAGGCTATTTCCAAGGTCCTCGGTACCACCCGAACTGGCCGAAAGAGCAGTTCTCCAAATCGTACCGATGTGAATCTGCGGCACTGAACTTTGCCGGAAACCTGGTCCGCTTGGAACTGCACCCAAAATCAAGCAAGCCCAAACTGGAGCTCTACCCCCCCGAAGCGAAGCAGATCATTTCGGTGCGAGAAGAATTTCGTGATCTCAAGACAACCACCAACAAAGACGCGGTCGGCTTTGATCGCTACCCCGGACGAAATGAGTTCCGCGCTTTTGGGGTCTGTCGACATCACCACGTCTTGGAATCTCCGGTCCATGATCCCGCACGATGGTCAGCCGAGCTCCTCGCGACCACGCTGAGGATGGACGGCGTTTCCGTCCTTCAGGTTTCCTCCGTACAAGCCGGTAAGGGGGCTCCGAAGGGGAGACCCATTGCAAGTGCAACCATCAACACACCGCTCTTTCGGGTCATCAAACATTGCAACACCGAAAGTCGAAATCTCTACGCCGAATGCCTGCTCAAATCGCTGGACCGACATCTTGGTGGAGATGGAACATGGCTGGCCTCCGGTGCTGACCGTAGGACGGCCGGGGAGCGACTGCTCGCTACTCTGTCGAGTCTTTTTCCCGGTTCGACTTCCGCTGGAGATGTCATAGACGATGGTTCCGGGCTCTCGCACAACAACCGGCTCACTGCACGAACTCTTGCTCAGATCCTGACAAAAGCTGCCACCCGAGACTGGCACCAAGAGTGGCTCCAAACGTTGGCGGAAGGCCGTGCGTCAGGAACATTGGCCAATCGTTTCGAAAGCAAGTCCTTTGACCACTGCTTGGTTCGGGGCAAGTCGGGTTACATCAGTGGAGCCTCAACTCTGGCCGGCCGAATTGATCAAGACGATGGCCAGCATTTGACCTTTGCGATCATGGTCAAAGATGTTAAGTCAAACATCGACGCAAAGCGTCTTCATGAGTCGATCCTGGCCGAGGCGGTCCGCGAGAGGCCCCGTGCCTCGCAAGGAGACGGACGCGTCCTTCACCCAACCCCACCAGAAGATCACACCTCCACAAATCTCCACGGGACGAACGCACAGTCCTCGCTTCAAAGGGCCAATGATCGGCTTGCGAACGCAAGCGATCCCAACGAACCTTCAGCGAAGATCAGCCAACGCTCAGTCCACACCGGTTCAAATGTCTTTCTGACTGGAACCGGCGTCCTCCTCATCCTGCTGGGGATTCGCCTCAGTTGATGACTGAAGCAAAGACAGGGCCGCCAGAAGATCCCCTTGATCCGCCACCAGCAAGGCCCCGTCTCTGAGCAGCCGATTGGATCCAGCCCACTCCGGCGAGCCTACCGATCCAGGCACAGCCAACACGTCCTTCCCGTGAACCTCCGCTGCAATCCTGGCGGTCACCAGCCCGCCGGACTTTTCCGCGGCCTGCACCACCATTACTGCTTCGGAAAGTGCAGAAATTAGCCGATTGCGTTGTGGAAATCTCCAAGGACGAGGAGGAGCATCGTCTTCGTATTCACTGAGCAAGCACCCTCCTTGCTCAACAATCTTCCCAAACAAATTCGAATGCTCAGGGGGGTACAACCGAGACAGCCCACTGCCCAACACAGCCACCGTCACGCCGCGGCGAGAAAGGCACTCATGATGGGCCCGAGCATCAATCCCTCTGGCCCCTCCACTGACCACACCCCATCCGGACGAGACCGCAGCGTCAATGATCCAGGGCACCGAAGCCAAAGCGCTCTTGGTGGGACGGCGAGAGCCAACGACCGCCAAGAGGGGAACCCTTGGGAAGCTTCCACGTACACGAACCCGAAGAGGGACCTCCGGAAGTCGGGTGAAACGGGCGGGAAGATAGAAAGTCCGACTCAAGTGAGTCAGTCTGACATCGCAAACAACGAAAAGCCCCAGGTGACGGAAAAGTTCTACAACCGATGAGGGTTTAAAACAAACGAAGGAAGGAAAAAGAGTTCAATCTTCGAACTCATACTCCTCATCGTCATCGTTCCCGAAGCCGGACTCCTCTTCATCGTCGTCTTCGTCATCAGACGTATCGTCGCCACCCGACTCCAGACCGTCTTCATCATCCTCTTTTTCATCATCTTCTTCGTCGTCATCAAAGAAGAAGCCGTCGTCCTCGTCTTCATCCTGGTCATCGTCTTCATCATCGAAGTAAAACAAATCACCTTCATCTTCGTCATCGATGCTTGCGACAGCTAGAGATGACTCGAGTGCATCAACTGGCGTTGGCATCCACTCGAATTCTTGGGATTGGCTGGGCGAATTGGGGGCCAGAACGGCGGTAGCAGGCATCTGAGACTCTCCGTGAGTACGACAATTCTGGGGAAGGGTATCGTCCAAATCTGGCGAGGAAGCATGAATTTTTCTGTCGCCCCCACCCGAAAGTACGCTGGCAAAGATCAACGTCAGCCCAAACGCGGCCACTGGACCACGGTGAGACGGGTCAATCACATGCCATGATGGTCGCGACGGGGCCTCGGCAAAGCCTGCGGGGGCCTCGGAAGGGCTAGGCAGTTCAAGCAATGGATGGGTCCATCGCACACCGAAGCCAGTGCCGGTGGATGCGACATCCAAGACAACCGAACGGAGATCCTCAAGCCGACCAGCGGGAACGGGCTGGCCAGCGTGAAGAGCTTCCAGATCGTGAAGACGGCTGGCTGCTCGGTCTCGGGCCAAATTGGCGGATTCCAAGCGTCGAGCAGATTCTGCCCGAAGAGCCTGGGCCTCATCCAGAGGGCGGAGATCTCCAGAGGCGATCGCCCCTGCAAGACAGGAAGCCCCGGCCAAAGCCAGCAATGTCATCGGAGCGTGACGCACATCGCCAAATCGGCCCGCCGGGCCATTGAACTTGAGTGCAAATCAGTCCTTGCGGGGCAAGAGAGGCATCAGACGGTCCAAGTCCCCACCAAGTTTGCCAGGGATACGGCCAAGGTCACGCTGGATACGGTCAAGTTCACGGTCCAGCTTCCTTTCCAATTCCTCCTTCTGCGATGTCAATTCGTACTCCAAAGACTGGGGCAGCAGATCCAAGGCGGCTGCAGAAAGGACTTCTTGTGGCAATGGTCCACCGATCAGCCTGGCCAACTGATCAAAAACGAGGCCGACCACAATCCGGGTGAGTTCTTCCACAGAAAATCCTTCCCTGGAAGAGCCGAGGTCCATGAAGACAAGATCTTGAAGGGCATGGACCGAAACGTGGGCACCAACATGCACACGAAGTTCGACTTTGCCAATCTCGAGACGCTCCAAACGCCAAGCCGTCGAGCCTGAGGAATCCTGTTGCGATGAATCTCCGGTGCCCCCCAGGCCTTCGATATTCCACCGCCCATTCTTCGAGACCACATCGAAAGCCAACTCCTTGATCTGTACGGACTCAACCGTGAGTGACTCGCCGAGAAGCTTTCCCCAAGATGTATGGCACTCCAGGTTGGTGGCCGAGAAGAAAGCGGCATCATCAGACTGAATCTTCGCTGATACAAATTCAACGCCATAAGACGGCTTCAAGGGGTTGAGCCGAGACCCCGACACCATCACTTGTGCTTCCAAAGCCCGCCCGCCCCCGGCCTCTAGGCCAGCATCAAGCAGGTGGGCAAAGTGTTGCCACAAAGCCAAGCCGCCAAGGACAATCAGAGAGAGGGGGAAGAAGATCCGCTGAATTTTTCGATTCTTGGCCACGAGCGCAATCTAACGCGGCGGGCGCCGCTAGGATTTTTTCCATGCTGCTCATGTTGCTTTCTGCTGTAGAAGTCGTCTCATTCAACATTCGATACGACAACCCTTCCGATGGAAAAAACGCCTGGGTGCATCGCAAAGATACGGTCGAGACGTATTTGGCTCAGAGCAGAGCCGATTTCATTGGCCTCCAAGAAGTTTTGCCCTCCCAACTTGCTGATCTCAAACCAAAACTTTCCGACTACAACCTCATCTCCCGAACCCGAGAAGCGGAAGAAGGAAAGGGAGAGAGCGCCCCCCTTCTTTATCGTCAAGACCGATGGCGGGTCGATGACTCCCACCATGGGACGATGTGGCTTTCAACAAAACCAAACAAACCTGGTTCAAAAAGTTGGGACAGCAGTCTTCCCCGGATTTGCACATGGGGAAGGTTCGAGCGGATTGGGAAAGGGGAACCAAAGGCCGTATGGGTGATGAACACGCATTTTGACCATCGTGGCTCAACGGCACGATTAAAATCAGCCCGATTGATCCGTCAAAAAGTTGAGCAACGCCCGAAAGACATGGGCCATGAACCTGTCATCGTTCTGGGGGACCTCAACACGACCCCAGGAACCCCTCCCATCTTGACCCTCGGCATGGCCGATGCGCTGCGTGAGTCGGAAAGCGGAACCTGGAACGGATGGGACGCGGAGAACCAAAGCGGGCGTCGTATCGATTTCATCCTCACCCGTGAATTGGATGTCATTTCTGGAAAAGTCGACTTCGTGCAAACAGGAGAAGGTAGACCGGCCAGCGATCACTGGCCAGTCCGTGCTGTCCTGCGGACGCCGCGGCGGCGCTTTTAAAGATGTCGTCAAGCCAAGCCGATGTTGTGGTGATCGGAGCAGGTGCAGCCGGTCTCTTTGCCGCCATCCACGCGGCTCGCCGTGGCCGGGATGTCTTGCTGCTCGATGGCGCGAAGAAGGTCGGCACCAAAATCTTGGTCGCCGGCGGAGGCCGATGCAACGTGACCCACCATGAGGTGACCGAACGGGATTACCACGCCAGTTCCAAACCTGTGGTCAGAAATGTTCTCCGCAGCTATACCGTCCAAGACACCATCGACTTTTTTAAACGCGAAGGCGTATTCCTCAAGCAAGAAGCCACTGGGAAGCTCTTCCCCACCACCAACCGCGCTCGAACTGTTTTGGACGCCTTGCTGCACGCGGCTGAACAATCCGGAGTGCGTCTTGAACACCCCCGCCGTGTCCTCGAAGCCATCCGAACTGAAGCAGGGTTTGAACTCCAAACCGAATCGACATCCGTGCAAGCTCAGCGAATTATCTTGGCTACCGGGGGCCGAGCCCTTCCAAAAAGCGGTTCAGACGGCCTCGGGTACACGATTGCCGAGTCCTTCGGACACACGACGAGTGATCGCATTTTCCCTGCCTTGGTTCCACTCGTCCTTCCGGGTGGCCATGCCTTCCGAGAAGTGGCCGGTGTCGCTCTTCCCGCCAGTTTGACCGTGGTGGCACGATCCGGAAAGCGCTTGGCCTACACCGAAGGCGACCTCCTCTTAACGCACTTTGGCATCTCTGGACCTGCCGCACTGGACGTCAGTCACGCTTGGCGCGATGCTTTTGAGGACGATCATGAGGTTCGGGTCCTTGCGAACCTCTGTCCAACGCAGAGCATCGAGGAGACCGATGCCTCCATCAGAAACGCGGGGGGGAGAACCATTCAGGCCTGGCTTCGTGATTTCTTCCCTGACCGACTGGCCGCAGCCATCTTGGACCTGTCCGAAGCCCCGGGACAAACAACCTGCGCCCAATTGACCAAGTCTCAGCGGCTGGCCGTCCGAACTTATATGCACGAGGCCCCGCTCCGATTTGAAGGAGATCGCGGATGGCACCATGCCGAAGTCACCATGGGCGGCGTTCCTTTGTCTGAGATCCGCTGGCAATCGATGGAATCAACGGTGACCGATGGACTCTTCCTCTGTGGAGAAATCTTGGATGTCGACGGTCGTATCGGCGGATTCAACTTCCAATGGGCATGGGCCAGCGGTTACTTGGCAGGCAATTCGGTGTGAGGCTGAGCGTCCACCTCGATCTGCAACTCAGCGTATTTCAAAAAGCCTGGCACAATTGGACTGTTGTAGCCCATGTAGACCGGTTCACCAATCGGCTGGAGGTTGCCTCGCTGCTGCAAAAAACTCTTCAGTCTTACCAAGCCATTGGCGTATGACTTGGCGCTGTAGCCTCCACGCAGACCGGTGGACACCACGGTGGCCGATGGTCGGTCTCGGACCTCAGCCCCTCCAGCGGCGCCAACAGAGCCGACCTCGAGATTCTCGTACAAGAACCCCATGCTCTCCATTTGGCCTTGGGAGGAACGGGTCATGGTGACTGGCGCCGTCATTGGAATGTCTCGATCTTGAATATGTCGAAACAAGGTGCCAAAGAGGCGACCTTCACCATCAGATCCGGTGGAAGCTTCGGCAACCGCCACGCGAAAAGCAGGACGTTCCTTCACTTCAACTTCGCCAACGGGAGTAATTTGGGGCCATCCCTCGGGGCGCTGAGCTTCAGACATGAAGAGCGTTCCGTTCTCTACCCGCATGCATGCGGCCGGTGAAAGAATGCACGCCGCCAAAGCGGTCAGGGTCAGCTTCTTTTTGATGATCATCACCAATAGTAGGCACGGAACGTCCAGAACGAATCTTTATCTATCCTGAATACAAAAGATGCTCGACGGAATCAGCCCTTGTACTTTGACGAACCGAACTCTGGAGCATCCATGAAATACCTCACCACTCTTGTCTTAGTGATCTCAGCCTCAGTCACCCACGCAGACCTCTCCCCCAAACTAGAGCGGTACCTGCTTGATCGACAAATGGAGTTTGATCAAATCGACGCTGCGCGAAGGGCCGTCCTCGAGCCACTGGCAGAAGCACTGGCTGGTCAGCTTCGGGATGGCACTAGCACCGTTGATGTCACTTTTGTTTGCACGCACAACAGCCGGCGCAGCCACATGTCACAACTCTGGATGAAAGCAGCAGCGGAGAGTCTGCAACTTCCCATGACCACATGGTCCGGGGGCACCGAGTCCACCGCCATGAATCCGCGGGCGGTGGCCTCACTGCGTCGTGCGGGATTTGAGATCAACCAGACCACCAGCAATAGCAATCCGATCTATCACGTGTCCATGGGCAAGGGCACGCCAACCCAAACCTGCTTCTCAAAGCCCTGGTCCAGTGCGCCCAATCCGACCAAAGATTTCTTTGCCGTAATGGTGTGCAATGACGCCGACAAAAAATGTCCTACGGTACCGGGCGCGACCGACCGCTTTGCGATTCCTTTTGTGGATCCAAAGGTTTCCGACGGCACGGAGTCCGAATCGTCAACCTACGACGAGAGAAGCGCTCAGATTGCCCGGGAGTTCCTCTGGGTGGCCTCCAAAACCAAAGAGTTTCTGGGTCGTTGAAGAGAACCCTCAGTCAAACCGACCGAGATTCATCACGTGGTCCCAAGCGGCCACAAAATCACGGACGAACAGATCAACGCCATCGTCAGAAGCGTACACCTCGCTGATGGCGCGGAGTTGAGAATTGGATCCAAACACCAGGTCCACCGCCGAACCGGTCCAGCGCATCGTGTTGGATCGGTCCCGGGCTTCGTAGAAGTGTTCGCAACGAGGCGACACCGACCATTGCAACTCTGGATCAAGAACATTGACAAAGAAATCGTTGGTCAACGTGCCAACGTGGTCAGTCAAGACACCCAGCGACGACTCGTTGGCCGTCGCACCCAACACACGCATTCCGCCAACCAGGGCAGTCATCTGCGGTGCGGTCAAGCCGAGCAGGTGGGCCTTGTCCACCAATCGAGCCTCCGTTCGGTCGGCCGCCTCCTGGGCCACGTAATTGCGGAACCCATCGGCATGGGATTCCAAAGGAGCGAAGGAATCAGCATCCGTTTGCTCGGCCGTGGCATCGGTTCGACCAGGACGGAACGGCACCACGATTGAATGTCCGGCGGCTGACGCAGAGGCTTCGACCGCGGCACTGCCTGCCAACACGATGAGGTCGGCCAGCGAAATCTGAATGCCATCGCTGCGACCGGCGTTGAATGCCGTTCTGATGCCTTCCAGAGTGTCCAGTGCGTCCGCCAAAGATTCGGGCTCGTTCACGGCCCATGACCGTTGCGGCTCCAAACGAACCCGGGCGCCATTGGCACCTCCGCGGTGGTCCGTCACGCGATACGAAGAGGCAGATGCCCAAGCGGTCAGCACCAAACGGCCGACCGACAGCCCGCTGGCCAAGACACTGCGCTTGAGTTCAGCAATTGACGCATCATCAACCAAAGGATGGTCGCAGGGTGGGACGACATCCTGCCAGATTTGCGTTTCGTTTGGTACGTGGGATCCGACATAACGAGCCTCCGGGCCCATATCGCGGTGGGTCAATTTGAACCACGCCTTGGCAAAGGCCTCAGCAAAGGCGTCGGGATTCTCATGGAAGCGCTTTGAGATTGACGCGTAAATGGGGTCCTCCCGCAACGCGATGTCGGTGGTCAACATCATCGGACGATTGGATGCTTCAGGACTGTGGGCGTCGCGGACCACCGCACCCTCCTCATCAACGGGCTCCCACTGGATCGCGCCCGCGGGACTCTTGGAGAGCTTCCATTCGTGTCCAAAGAGGGTGTCAAAGTAGCCGTTGTCCCATTGGGTGGGGTTCGGCGTCCAGGCCCCTTCAAGACCACTGGTGATGGTGTCGCCACCACGGCCAGAACCGAATGAATTGCTCCATCCAAGTCCCATCTGCTCCATGCTGGCACCTTCTGGCTCACGACCAATGTGTTGATCAGGATCGGCCGCGCCGTGGGCTTTGCCAAAGGTGTGCCCCCCCGCCACCAGGGCCACGGTCTCTTCGTCGTTCATGGCCATGCGGCCAAACGTCTCACGGATATCGCGGGCTGAAGCCAATGGGTCGGGGTTGCCATTGGGACCCTCTGGGTTGACGTAGATCAAGCCCATCTGGACTGCACCCAATGGATTGGCAAGCTCTCGATCACCGCTGTAACGCTCGTCGCCCAGCCACTCGGTCTCAGGTCCCCAATCGACATCTTCTTCGGGAGCGAAGAGATCCTCGCGCCCTCCGGCAAACCCGAAGGTCTTGAATCCCATGGACTCGAGCGCGCAATTTCCGGTGAAGATCATCAAATCGGCCCAAGAGAGAGACCGGCCATATTTTTTCTTGATCGGCCACAACAACCGCCGGGCCTTGTCCAAGTTGGTGTTGTCCGGCCAGCTGTTCAGTGGAGCAAAGCGGAGCATGCCTGCGGCTGAACCACCCCGACCATCGTGGATGCGATACGTGCCTGCACTGTGCCAGGCCATGCGGATAAAGAAGGGGCCGTAGTGCCCCCAGTCCGCTGGCCACCAATCTTGAGAGGTGGTCATCAACTCCACGATCTCTGCCTTGAGCGCATCAAGATCCACTGCGGCGAAGGCGGCGGCGTAATCAAAATCATCAGGCAGAGGACTCGTGGCCGGCTGGTGCTGATGCAGGATGTCCAGGCGAAGTTGCTCTGGCCACCAACTTTGGCTCGGTCTGGAGCCGACGGTGGCGTGAGAAGCGGGGTTCAAAAAAGGGCAGCGGGTGGTGGGCTCGGTCATGAGGTTGAGATCTCCAAGTTGGGCATGATATCGGTCGTTCAACCAACAATCAGATCGCACATCATTCATGAAAAACCATCCACACCAGCAATCCTCAGGCTCAACCCTGTGACATACTTGGTGCATCCCGTCCAATGGCCCACCAGTTCGTTCAGACCTGCCCCGACAATCGGTCCGTGGCGGCGCTTTGGTGCTGGTGACCCAGGCGGCCAACATGGTCATCGGATTTGGATCGGTGGCGGTCTTGGGCAGGCTTCTGACGCCGGACCACTTTGGCCTGGTCGCGATTGCCACCTCATTGATGGTCCGCGTGAGCGTGCTGTGCGATCACGGCAGGCCCCTTGCCTTTATCCGGCGGGGACAGGATAGGACGACTGGAATCCAACCATCGTGGCCTGGACACCACGCTTGGGCGCACGCTCGGTGATGTAGTCGTTGATGGTGCCCAAAACATCCGGGTCAATGTCATCACACAGGGTGGCGTCGATCAAAATCTGGTCGCCGTCACCAAAAGAGTCGAGCGTGTTAAGCAGGCGAGCCTTGTTCAGGAAACTCACTTCTGAGCCCAGCTTGATGCGGTGCAGGGATGCCCCTTCATTTTCTTCAATGTGAACCCGAACGCCGCCTTGAACATTCCGGCGCAAGACGAACAAGAAACTCGTTCCTAGACCAATGATCACCCCAACCAGCAAATCGGTGTAGACGATCGCCAAGATCGTGATGACAAACGGAATGAACTGGGAGACACCTTGCTTCCACAAGCCGCGGAAGACCTGAGGACTGGCCAGCTTGAAGCCCGTGACAATCAAGATCGCGGCGAGCGACGAAAGAGGAATGCGATTCAGAAGCTCGGGCAGGAGAGCCACACTGCCCAGCAGCAGCACACCATGGGTGATCGCGGAAAGTCTGGTCGTGGCCCCAGACTGCGCATTCACCGAGCTGCGCACAATGACCGAGGTCATGGGAAGACCGCCCATCATGCCGGAGATGGTGTTGCCGATACCTTGAGCGACCAGCTCGCGGTTTGGGGGCGAATGACGCTTCTGAGGGTCCAAGCGATCGGTCGCGTCAAGATTCAACAACGTCTCAAGTGAAGCCACAATGGCAATGGTGATTGCAGCCAGCCAGAGGGCGGGGTCGGCAATGCGAGCAAACTCTGGCATCACCAAAACATCAGACCACGTTGCGCCGTCAACGCCCACCACCGGGACGCCAACCAAGTGGGTGCTGGTGATGGCCAATGCGGATCCGTTGGCAACGAGAATCTCATTGATAGCCACGCCCAGAAGCACCGCCGCAAGTGGTGCGGGGAACAGCGATTTGGCAAGTGGCGTCTTGGGCCAGATCAGCAACAAGGCAAAGCACACAAAACCGACCAGGGCGGCGCCGGGCAACACAGATTCCATCGCCGTTTCGATGGCGGTAAAGGTGGTATCGCCATCTGGCTGCTCGAAGGCCATGTCGCCCACAGGGTCGGTGTCATGGCCAACGAGGTGCGGCATTTGTTTCAGGATGAGCAACACCCCGATGGCGGCCAACAAGCCGCGGATGACACTGTTGGGGAAAAAATTGGCCAACGCCCCGCCCCGCAGCACGCCAAAAGCAGCTTGCATGACCCCCGCCAGAGCCACCGCCAGCAGGAAAGGTTGAAAGCCACCAAGACCTTCGATTTGCGCAAGCACAATGGCGGCCAAACCTGCCGCGGGACCAGACACACTGACGTGGGAACCGCTGATGATGCCCACGACGATGCCGCCCACGATGCCGGTGATCAAACCGGACATCAGTGGAGCCCCTGAAGCCAGGGCAATACCAAGGCAAAGAGGGATGGCGACCAGGAAGACGACGACTCCGCCGATGAGATCTCGACCGACAGACTGGAATGGGCGTGTTTGAGATTCAGACATGGTAAATTTGTGCGGAATATTACGCCATGGAACCAGCCGCGTTTGGCGATAACCGAAGATTCCATGCCGGATAATCGCGAATATCAGAGAGCCAGATTGTCACTTTGAGTCTTCGGTCAATTTGCGGCTAAAAAACCGAGACAATTCCCCGCACCAAACAGGTTCGGCATTTGGGCAAACATGATGACGAGGTGGCCAAACGCAACGCCCTTGAAAAAGTGCTTCGGCAATAGGCGAGGAGTCCCAACAGAATGATCGGGATAGAGCAAACAAGACGCATACAACTGGCACTTAGAGTCGCCCTTATGGCGATGTTGTCCACGTCCTTGGGAGACATCGTCGATGACGATCCCTTGGGAACTGCGGGCTCAGGCAGCTTTACCGACAGCAGGCCAGCCAATTGCAAACCACTTCCAGACGAGATCTACAAAACCGATCAGGTTGAAGGTCCAATCCCCACCAACGACTGGTGGTCATCGTTGGCTTGGACAGAGCACAGTGCTCCGATGTTTGCGCATCCGCTGGTACTCCAAGCGACACCTCAGGGCTTGAGTGTGACCTATCCCGGGCCATCAATCGTGGCGAGTGAACGGGCAATTGTGGGAGGGGCTGCGGATGGTGATTTGATCCTTGGCATCGAGACAAACAGTACATTCTCAGAAGCCCGATTCGGCGAACATTCAGATTGGTTCGTTCAAGCGGTCTTTCAAAACAGAACCGGAACGTTCAAGACAAGCTTTGGTCACGGAAGCCCTTTCGTTTATGTCGAGCATGAAGGATTTCAACCAAAAATTACTTTTGCTGAGCGCCCGGTTGTCTGGTTGCAAAGTGCAAACGGAGCGTGCCTCGGGATTTCTGTTCGAGGTCGAGCGTATGGCCTCTTTGGACCGGCCGGATCCACATGGTCCCAGGATGACGAAGGGCATGTCCAACTGATTTCTGGCCGAGACTTTTACTCCATTGCCCTCCTGCCAGATACAAACAAAAGAACGCTCGAACTTTTCCGATCTTGCGCACAGCGTCACGTTGTTGGAACTGACGTGAATTACACAAGAAGTGACCGGACGATTGACACAGCGTTCACCTTCACAACCAAGGCGATGGAAGGCGATCCTGGGGAAACGTTGTATTCCTTGTACCCCCACCAGTGGAAGCATCTGGTATCGAACCGTGGACAAACAGAACTGACGTATCAATCAGTCCGAGGAGACCTTCAACTGTTCAGGGGCCAAGGGTTCACCACCACGTACAAGATCCAAGGGATGCTGCCTCATCTCCCTGCCCCAAAAGAAGTCCCGGCTCATCTTCGGTCCCAATTTGCCCAAGAGCGCCTCACGCTCGACACTCCCAAAGACACCTACTGGGAAGGCAAGCAACTTGGCAAACTCACCACCTTGGCCGGAGTCGCCGAAGCTTTGTCCGACACAGCGAGACAAAGTGAGGCCATCAAGACGATCCGCGAACGTCTTGAGCGCTGGCTAACGTTTGCTGGCGTACAGGATGCCGAACATTTTTATTACGACAAGTCTTGGGGCACACTGATTGGCACTCCCCCCAGTTACGGGAGCGATGACCAAATCAACGACCATCATTTCCATTACGGCTACTTCATTCGTGCCGCGGCTGAGGTTGCAAGGTCTGATCCAGATTGGGCCACCCAGTGGGGGCCACTGGTGGAATTGTTGATCCGTGACGTGGCGTCTGTTGTTCCCAATGACCCACTGTTCCCACGCCTTCGGCATTTCGACCCCTATGCCGGACACTCTTGGGCCTCTGGACATGCCATATTCAGCGACGGCAACAACCAGGAATCATCTTCGGAAGCAATGAACGTGTGGTATGGGATTGCCTTGTGGGGCGCGTCAACTGGGAATACTGAACTGCTTGATCTGGGGCTGTATCTCTACAACACAGAACTGATGGCCATTGAAGAGTATTGGTTTGACGTCGACCAAACGAACTTCGCCGATGGCTTTCCCAAGCCGGCGCTTGGCATTGTTTGGGGTGGAAAAAACGACTACACAACTTGGTTCTCACCGGAACCCTGCCACATTCATGGCATCAACTGGATCCCGTTCACTCCGGGATCCATGTACTTGGGAAGATCTCCGGCGTACGCCAAACGGAACCTTGAGGCCATCAGCCTCGACCCACTGGATCAGATTGGTCCTTGGCAGGACCTCAGGATTATGTACTCAGCATTCGTGAATGCTGATGGTGCTCGTGACGCAGCCCGTGAAGCAACTGACGTCGAGGGCGGAAATTCTTTGGCGTTCATGAACCTATGGTGTGAGGTCATGAGTGCTCACGGACAGATCGTCCCTTCGGTACAAGGCGACGACCCATTTTCTTTGGTCTTTCGCCACAAGGACTCCGTGACGTACGCGGCATACAACTTCGCCGGAGTAGAGAAAACCGTGATCTTTTCAGATGGTCATGAGATGCGAGCCGCACCACATCAACTCACCACCCAGACTGTGCCTAAAAACAAGACCAAATAATGGTCAAAAGCACAAAGTCAGCACCGAAGATTATTTCTTGCGATCGCTCACGTACCAACTCGCGCTTTCCGGTTTCTGTTCAAGAATGGCCTGGTACGCATCATTACCTTCAACGTAGGTTTTGACCCAAGCCAAGACCCACGCCCCGATATCTCCATTCCGGCTGCCGGGTCGGTTGACCACAAAATGGCCGCCGTTCTTGATTTCGTAATAGGACTTAATGGTTCCGCTTGGGGTTTGCTCAAAATGAGGCCGAGCATTGCTTTCTGCCGAAGCAATGCGGTCCTTCTCACCTGCAAGAATCATGATCGGCACGGCATGCTCAAAGGCGTAGCCCGGCTGCCAGGGGAGCATGGCGACGACAGCTTTGAGCTTCGGATCGGTCACGGCCGCGTGCTGCGCGCCCCCGCCGCCCATGGACCAGCCCGCCACGCCGGCTTGGGAGACGGCAAGCTTCCCTTTCAGAGGCGAACCATCCCGAGTATTTTCGTTGCGGACCGTCTCGAGGGCATCCAAGAGTGCCCGCCCGCGCGCCGGAGGCTGATCGGAAAGACTGTTGGTTCCAAGCGTGACTGTGACCACGCCATGCGAAGCCATAAATTCCCCCCATGGCGCCATCGACCGCTCAGATCCGCGATAGCCCGGGCAGAACGCCATAATCGACAACTGCTGGCTTGCCGGCAGCACGCCCGCCTGATCCACGGGGTAGTAGATGGTGGCGCTGTCATAGTGCGGACCGTTCCTGATTCCCGCGGGCTCCTTCAAGGATCGCACATCCCATGGGCCTGGCATCCTGGCGGAAGCGAGGAGGTCTTCCGGAGATTTTTTGGCTGATGCCGTTGGCGATGAGTTCGGTGCAGATGGCGGATTGACCAAACAACCAGCACAGGTGAGAAACACAACTGGAGCGAGAAGAGTGAAGGAGAATGAAGATCGATACCAGCTCAAATTATTGCCTCTCGTTCACGCTATCCGTTGCATGTGGGCCAGCACGACCAACAAATACCAAAACCACTGTACAGACAATACTTCGAGGGCTGACTCCAATTGACAGAGCAGTGTGCCACGCCAAACACATTAAAAACTTCTGGCCACCGGCAAGATCTATTGGCTCGCATTTCGATGATGCTCAGAAGTCAATGGTTGCGGGATTCATAGGTAGGAACGAGGGCAAAAAGTGAGTGACGACAAACCAAAGTGTTCAGGCCGGCGGGGTGGCAGTATGATTCCAGACCGTTAGGACGAAGGAGCCACCAAGTCATAAAGCATCTACTGAAATTTATTCTGGTGGCAATCTGCCTACCGATTGCCGCATTCTGCGTGTTCGGCTTTCTGGCAACATTCGAGCCTGGACCCCGGGGAGCGATATTCTTTCGAGTCGTATACGGAGCAATTGGGCTTGGATGTATCGGAACAATCTTTGCCGTTGTTGCCAGTGCTTTTCGCTGGGGACCCAAGCAGCACACCCGACCAAAGTAGCCAGAACGTGCGCGACAGCCGGGAAGCGCTGCCCTCGCTGAACAAAGAACGCAATAAAACCGAGCGGGACTGCAACCAGAAGATTGCCCACGACAAAGTGCAGAAGAGCGTGCATCACGATGCCTCCCCATCGAGAATCTTCCGAAGACGCTTGATTTCTTCGCGGGTCAACTGCTTCGCATCAATCAAGTGGGTGATCGCAGGGGCCAGGGAGCCACCGGTAAGCTGCTCCGCCAACGATTTCAACTGAGCGCCGGCATAGGCCTCGCGCCCAACAAGAGCCGAAAAGAGATGGACAGGAAGTTCACGATCCCGTTCAACGAATCCCTTGGTCTCGAGACGCTGGAGCAAACGTTGCACCGTGCCGTTCGCGGAGCGGTCGCCTCCCGGATACAACTCGTCCCGGATCTGCCGAGCGGTCAGGCGATCCCCCTCCCACAACAGTTCCATCACCGCGAGTTCAGCGTTGGCCAGCGATTCAATGGTCATACATTCGACTCCATAAAAGTGTGTGCGACAATCGTACACCGATGTACGACAGATTGTCTTTCGCTCTGGAAAAATGTTTTGAAGCATCTCTTCGACAAACACACTGAAGGGTTCACGCTTCATCAGAAAGAACTCATGCGGAGTGTCGGCCCAGATGTGTTGTGGCAAATCAAGCCCAAGGCTGACCTGTCCCCAGAAACGAAACAAGCCCTCTCCGACGTGGAAGAGGGCTTTTGTTCGAATAGCGGGGACAGGATTCGAACCTGCGACCTCCGGGTTATGAGCCCGACGAGCTACCTGGCTGCTCTACCCCGCATCAGGTAAGAGGAGAAGTATAGCAAGATCAGAAAAAGCGTCAACGCCAAGGTAGGTTCACCCCCATGCGCATCGCGGTTGTTGACACCGAAACCAGCGGCACAGGCCCAGAGGACCGAATTCTTGAGTTCGCCTTGGTCATGATGGAACGCTGTGCGCACCAAACGCGCATTGTCTGGGGCCACAGCGCTCTGCACGACGAAGGGCCGCCCTCGACACCCGAAGCGTTCGCCATCCATGGCATCGCAGATGAGCAGCGTCGTGGGATGGTGGTGCCACCGGAGATGATGGATCACCTCAAGAACGCAGATCTTGTCGTGGCCCACAACGCTTCATTCGATCGGGCAATGCTGCGCCGGACCGCCACGTGGACCAATGACCTTCCTTGGCGCTGCTCCGTACGCCAAATCAAATGGCGCAGAGAAAATGTCAGCTTTGTGGGGCTGTCCAGCTTGCTGGATCGCTACAAGATCCATCGCAACATCGGACACCGCGCTCTGGACGACGCACTGGGCCTGGCCAAAGTCATGCTTCTCCGCGACCACACCGGCAACATGTTCCTTGACCAGCTGGTGGCGACCGGCGACCTGAAGCAAGATGCCTAAAATGGTATTGGAGTCCAAACTATGCGCATCGTCTCTTGGAACGTCAACAGCCTGAAGCCCCGCCACGATCGTTTCTTTCGGTTTCTGGACCGGTGGCAACCCGATGTGGTCTGCCTTCAAGAAACCAAATCGCTCGTCGAAGACCTTCCCAGAGAAGCCATTGAGGCAGCGGGCTGGCATCTGGCCGCGGTTGGTCAAAAGACGTACAACGGCGTGGCCTTGGTCAGCAAAACTCCAATCGAAGTGGTCTCGGAAGGCCTCGACAACTTTGAAGACCCGCAAGCAAGGTTTATTCTCGGAGAGACCGGGGGCATTCGCATCGCCAGTGCTTATATCCCCAACGGAAAGGAAGTCGGCAGCGACAAGCATGAATACAAGTTGAAGTGGCTCGCCGCCTTGCGAAGCCACCTGGACCGCCTCGAAGACCCCCAATCCGATCTGGCGATTCTTGGGGACTGGAACTGCGCGCCTCGTGATACCGACGCCAAGAACTTCGACAAATGGCGAGACAGCGTGCTGTGCCACGACTCGGTCCGCGAAGCCATCCAGCACGTTCGCGACTTTGGTTTGATCGATCCCCACGAAGCAATCGAAACCGAAGGTGGTGTGTTCACGTGGTGGGACTATCGAAGCTTAGGCTTCCCGAAAAATGATGGGCTGCGTATCGATCACGCCCTGCTCTCTGCAAGCCTGAACTGTCGGGTGACGCACGTCCAGGTGGACCGCGAAGAGCGGAAGGCGCATGCGGAACTCGAAATCGGAAAACCCTCCGATCACGCTCCCCTGATTGTCGACCTTGAGGACTAACGCGCTCGCAGCAGCAGTACCACCCCGGCGACCACCAACACCAAGCCCACCAAGCGTTGATCCACGACCGATCGCTGCGGGAATCCCATCAGGCCAAACTGGTCCAAGATCGACGAACTCGTCAGCTGCCCCAACAAGAAGCACGACAGCAACAACACTGCCCCAAGCACCGGTGCGTTGAAGAGCATGGTGAAGACAATGACGGCGCCGCACAGTCCGCCCCACAGGCTCCATACCGGCGCGACCCGGAGCAGATTGACTCCGGGTACCGGGGCGCCCGAAAAGACGCAAATCAACGCCACCACCACAAAGCCAAGAAGCATGTTCCAAGTGGCGGCTGTCAATGGCGCTGCGGCATGACGGCTCAACTCCGCATTCATACCCGACTGCACCGGTTGCAACATTCCCGCCAGAAAAACCCAAACAGCATGAAGCCAGATCATGAATCACCTCGATCGTACTGAAGGGGCTGGCCCGAGCCTAGATCGGCAAATTGACCTTCGTGGTACGCACGAAGACCTCGCACCCAGGTGGAACACACCATGCCCCGCAAGGTTGAACCATGCCAAGGGGACCAATTGCACTTGGTGACTTGGGAGCCATCTTGCACCTTCGACTCTGCTTCGGTGTCGACAATGCTGAAGTCGGCATCCAAACCTGGCTTCAAGCCCCCTTTGCCCTTTAAATCCCAGACCTTTGCCGGGTTGGCTGCCCCCCAAGCCGCAATTTGTTCAAAAGTGCATCGACCATCCGAAGCGGCATCGATCATCAACGGCAACAACCACTCAATGGAGGGAAGACCCGATGGACTGCGCGGGTATGGCTGATCTTTTTCTTCAAGGGTGTGCGGTGCGTGATCGGTCGCCAACACCTCGATGGTGCCATCGTGCAAAGCCGCCCACACCGCCTCTCTATCTTCTGGACTTTTCAGGGCCGGGTTCATCTGCACCCGAGAGCCCAGTCGGTCGTAGTCGGTGGTGTCGAAAAACAAATGGTGGGGACAAGCCTCAGCGGTCACCCATTCGGGGCGTTCACGAAGTACATCACATTCGGCAGCGCTGGAGACGTGCAACAGATGGAATCGGTGCTTGTGTCTTCGGGCCAAATCGATGGTCCGGGCTGCACTCTTGGCCGCCGCCTCCGCGTTCCTGATTTTGGAGTGGTCAGAAATGACACGGCCTCCGTCGAGGGCTGCCGCGTTGGCCCGAACCAGCGTCTCGTCTTCGCAGTGGGCCGCAATGGGCAGACAGGTCTGGGCAAAGATCTCTTCTAGCGCTTCTTGTTCGTCAACCAACAAGTCACCGGTGGAAGACCCGATGAAAATTTTGATGCCGCAGGCTCGTGTCTCTTCCCGAAGCCAGGCGGTGTTCTGTCCGGTCGCTCCCGCGAAGAACCCATAGTCCACCACGCATGAGCGCTTCGCGCGGGCCAGCTTGGCAGAGAGGGCACCCGCGGAGGTGGTGTTGGGCGAGGTGTTGGGCATCTCCATAAATGCCGTCACGCCCCCTTTCGCCGCGGCCATGGATCCGGTGCGGAGATCCTCCTTGTGGGTCAGGCCGGGCTCGCGGAAATGAACTTGGTCGTCGATCAAGCCGGGGAAAACATGTTTGCCGGAGGCATCGATGACGTCATCCGTGTGGGCTGAGGCCGGCGGATCAAAATCAAGGAACCTGCCGTCTTCAATCAGGATGTTCTGCTGGGTCACGCCATCAGGGCGAACACAGTGGCCACCACGAATCAGGAGTCTGGACATATCTGTTGATGCTACGCGAATCGGTACAATTGAAGTCTCGTGCGTCCGATCCCAGTGCTGAATCCCAAGGAAATTGACCAATGCCGAGCTGCGGCCGAGGTTGTGGTCAAAGTGCACCAAATGGTGGTGGACCGCCTGCGCCCGGGAGTCACCCCCACCCAACTTGACCGGTGGGTCGGCGAAACCTTGTGGGAACACAACGCCAAAAGCTGCTTCCTGGGCTACCGCGTGCAGCGCCTCCCCCCCTTCCCGGGGCAAGCCTGCATCAGCCGCAACGAATGTGTGGTGCACGGCCATCCTTCGAACGACGAATTGCCATTTGCCCAAGGTGATCTGGTCAAAGTCGATGTCGGCGCGCTTAAAAATGGCTTTATTGGTGACGCCGCATGGACCTACCACTTGGGCCCTCCGAACCCGTCAGATCGAGCACTCATGGATGCCGGGATCGCCAGCCTTGGTGCCGGGATCGCCGCCATCACGCCTGGCGGAGAATTGCTGGATTGGGCGGTGGCCGTGCAAGACTTGGTGGAAGGCCAACTGGGCCTGCACTTGGTCCGGGGCTTCGGGGGTCACGGCGTGGGACGTCAATTGCATGAAGCTCCATTTATCGCCAACGTCAGACCCAGCTATCCAGGCGAGTGGACCGAATGCCGTGTGCGTTGGAAGCCCGGCATGCTGGTCGCTTTGGAACCGATGATTGCCACCGGTACCGGCGAGACCACGCAAGAGCACCGCGCTTGGCCCATCAATATTGCGGACGGTTCACGGTCGGTGCACCACGAACATGATGTCTTGATTACGGAAACCGGCACGGAAATTTTGACCGAGGCTCTCGAAAGCCTGCCCGACGAACTGCCGGTGTGAGTCGATGATCAAGCCGCTTTCATGGATGCAAATGCATCCGTGGAATCTGCACTTGCATTGGCTGGCCATATCGGTCTTCAGCCATGTAATGCCCCTCCATGGTGCCCCACTCGGTCGGCAAGGCACAAAACGATTCATATTCGAAGGTCTCGCCGGGATCAAGCCGCGGCTGACAACCCACCACACCTTCGTCATCGATGATGTTCTTGTCCCCATCGGCATCCACGATTTCCCAGTGTCGCACCAGAACACGAACCGGCCCCTCCGATTGATTCTCAATCCGAATGCGGTAGATGAAGATCCAGCGGCCCTGCTTGGGGTCGCTGTGTTCGGGGGCAAAGCGCGGGGTCGCTTCCACCACGACGTTGTGGGAACCTTCGGTCTCCATCGGTTCAAAGTGTATCCGGAGCAGTTTGGCTGGTATGTTTGCCGGTGATGATCCTTACCCTTCTTCTTGCTGCCGACGTTCTCAGCCAAAAAGTCCCGGGCACCATTCACACCTTTGACATGATCCCAGTCGAAGCGGCGCCCGAGCAAGATGTTCCGAAAGCCTTCTTTGTGGGCAAGACCGAGGTCAGTTGGGATCTGCTTGATGCGTACCGATTCGAACTGGATCGCAAGGCGGAGTCGGAATCATCCGTGGCCGAATCAAGTGACATCATCGCCCGGCCCAGCAAACCGTACATCGCCATGGACCGGTCCTTTGGGCACAACGGATACCCCGCCATCAGTGTGCAATACCGACACGCCCGCTGTTTTGCCCGCTGGCTTTCGCTTAAGACCAAGCGCCACTACCGACTCCCCACCGAAGCAGAATGGAAGCTGCTGGCCCAACGCTCCCAGATCTCCAAAGACAACCTGTTGGAACATGCGTGGCTCGATGAGAACGCCGACTGGGTCACCCATCCTTTGGGGGAAAAAAAGCCCGACGCGCTGGGCCTGGTCGACTTGTTCGGCAACGCTTCCGAATGGGTGACCGGCCCCAAAGGCGAGCACCTCACGTACGGTGGCTGTTACGAGACCTTGGCCCAAGATGCCTTCCCCGCCAAAGCGGTTCCTGAAGACATGGAGAACTGGAACGCCAGTGATCCCCAGGACCCACAAAGCATTTGGTGGCTCGCCGATGGCGGGTTCGTCGGCCTCCGACTGGTGCTCGAGACGGATGCTGAAGGCAAGCCAGCCAAAGCACCCGCCAAAGGCATAGAACACGAACCCAAACCCGACGAAGCGCCAGAAGACGCCAAACCAGACCCCGCACGTTTGAAAGAAAGAGGACTCTCAGGATGACGCATTCCCGACGACATTTTCTCAGCACCGGGGCGGCCGCGGCACTCGCGCCGTACGCCTTCGCCAGCCACTCCGAAGAAGTGATCCGGGTTGGGGTCATCGGGTGCGGTGGGCGAGGTACCGGAGCGATCTGGAATTGCCTCGCGTCATCCCCAATGGTTCGTATCGTCGCCTTGGGCGATGTTTTCGCCGAGCGTGTCCAATCTGCGGCGGCGAAGCTGGCCAACGAGCCCCGTTCTTCCGTCACGCCCGAGACCACCTTCTCAGGGTTTGATGCCTTCCAGAACGTTTTGGCTGCGGATGTCGACATGGTGATTTTGGCAACACCACCGCATTTTCGCCCCGAGCATTTTGCCGCGGCCGTCGCTGCCGGCAAGCACGTGTTCATGGAAAAACCTGTAGCGGTTGATGCCCCTGGGGTACGCACGGTCATTGCCGCGGCCGCCGAAGCCAAGACCAAGAAACTCTCGGTCGTATCTGGCACCCAGCGTCGTCATCAACAGCCATATATCGCAGCCATGGCGCAACTTCGAGATGGCCGTATTGGAGACATCAGAAGCGCAAATTGCTGGTGGAACCAAGGCTTCCTGTGGCGTGTGGATCGCACCGGCAACATGACGGATACCGAGTGGCAGATGCGCAACTGGTTGTATTTCACGTGGCTCTCCGGGGACCACATCGTTGAACAACACATCCACAACATCGACGTGTGCAACTGGGCGATCGGAGGGCCGCCGAAGTCAGCCACGGGCATGGGCGGCCGGGAGGTTCGAACCGGGCCCGAGTGGGGCAACATCTTTGACCACTTCGCCATTGATTTCGAATACGACAATGACGTTCGGTTGACCAGCTGGTGCCGACAAATTGACGGCTGCACTGGAAAAGTCGCCGAAGAAATTATTGGCACCAAAGGTGTACTCCGAACCGACGGAGGTCGATCCATCATCACCGGAGAATCTCCTTGGCGGACCAAAGGTGGACGGAACCCCTACGAACAGGAACACATCGACCTGATCGCGTCCATCACCGAAAGCGGCCCATATCTCAACGAAGGGCAACGGGTCGCGGAAAGCACGATGACGGCCATCATGGGGCGAGATTCAGCCTATTCAGGCAAAAAATTGACGTGGACGGAAGCGATCAACAGTGACGTCCGGCTCGGGCCAGACCGTTACGCCTTTGGAGCACTGCCTGTCCGCCCCGTCTCGGTTCCCGGTTCGTAATCGACGGGATTCCCCCGCTCGGCAATGCCCCGCAGCAATGCTGATGGGAGTGAGGGTAAGCCTCGTTGTCGACGCCAAACATTGTGCCCCAGCAATTGTTCAAGAGCAGAGGTGGGGTCAAGATTGGGAAACCCAGATGCAAAGTAAAGCCTCTGGCCAAGCCCCTCTTCTGTGGCCCGCTCAAGCACCACATCCAACAGTCGAGGTTTGCCCAAAGCACCGGCCAGGTTCGTGGTCATCCAAGGGGAGCGATGCATCAAACGAAAAAGTCCCTCGCGGAGGTGCAGCATCCCACCAAAATGGAAGTGAAGGTGGGGGAAATGCCGCAACAGCTCATCGAAGGTTTCTGGGCTTGACACTTCAAGTCGCCCGCGCTCCGGAAGTGGATCTGGCTGAACCACATACACGCAACGTACAGAGCCCTCGTCTGTGACTTGCTCCAAAAGTTCGAGCAGTCGACTGTGGGCCGGGTGGTACCCACCGCCAGCAGGGGCGATGGCAATGACGCGAACTTTTGCGCCGATGACCGTTTCGACATCAGCATCCAAACCGCGGGCCAATGGGTCCAGCATCGGAACCGCCTGATCTTCACTCGAACAAGCAGTGAGAACTGCGTGCGGGGTCTGACGCAGGCCTGACCGAACCGACTGCAACGACACCAGGGCGCGACCATCGACACAAAAACGGTTGGGGCCGCCATAGGTGGCGGGCGGACGATCGTGGGTCCACCATGTCAAAGCGTCAAAAGGCACGTGTGCATGCTAACGAGGTGGAGCCTAGGATCGAGACATGAGCGAGCAGGCCTGGGACCAGAAAGATCTTGAAAGCAACCCTCATGCGGCCGATGACAAGCCGAGTCGGGTTCGACGGATGTTTGAGGCGATTGCCCCCGCATATGACCTAAACAACCGATTGCACTCCTTCTGGCGTGACCAAGCGTGGCGCAAGAAAGCGGTTCGTCTCGCCTCGGTCAGACCGGAAGACGATGTCTTGGATGTGGCCTGTGGTACTGGAGATTTGACCGAAGCCTTGGCCAAGGCTGGCCCCAAATCAATTGTCGGACTGGACTACACCCCGGGCATGCTTGAGATCGCCAAAGACAAGCTGAGAAAACGTCGAGACAACCTTGAGATTTCATACGTTCAGGGAGATGCCACACGATTGGAGTGCGACGACGAGAGCAAAGATGTCCTCACCATTGCCTTTGGCATCCGGAATGTTGGAGAGCCAGATCGAGCCTTTGCTGAATTCTTCCGTGTCCTTCGGCCCAAGGGCCGACTGGTGGTACTTGAATTTTCGGAGCCAAGCTTTGCCCCAGCCCGCTGGGGATCGCGGCTTTGGACCCATCACATCATGCCCCGAACCGCCACTTGGATTTCCGGAGATTCCAGCGGGGCCTACCGCTATCTCCCAAGAAGCGTGGACACGTTCCTTGACGCACAAAGCTTGGCCGACGCCATGACCAAAGCTGGCTTTTCTGAAGTGCAAACGAAGTCACTGGACTTTGGGATCTGCGCCTTGCACCTTGGCGTGAAGGCCTGAAACGCGAAACTTACGCGGCCGTCATTCATTGCCGGCGTGGAATTCACAAAGCACAACACATGCGTCTCAAAACGCATGGAGACAAAAACCCCTTATCAGTTAAAAAACACCGTCCGCGGCTTGGCCAGCGGACGGTGTGGGTGGACAACTTGACAGCGCGAAGAGTTGCGCCAGCGGGTTCGGTCAGGCAGAGATGCCGGTCACTCGGACCTGCAAGTACGGCTGACGATGACCCTTATTTCGGCGGTATCCCTTCCGACGCTTGAACTTGATGCTGGTGACTTTGTCGGCCTTGAATTGCTCCAAAACTTCAGCCTTCACCGAGGCGCCTTCCACGTAAGGAAGCCCAACGGTTGGCTCGCCTTCGCCGGAGGAAATCAGGAGGACGCGATCGAAAACGATCTCACTTCCCGCTTCCGCTCCTTCACGGAGGTCAACTTCGAATTCGTCGCCTTCGGCAACGCGAATTTGGGTTCCACTGTCTTCGACGATGGCGTACATATCTGCTCCAGGCCTGACTCGAAATGAGCCGAGCCGAAAATTCTAGCCGCTCACCGCGTCTGACGCAACATTTTGGCCAATCGTGGAGGGTTTGAGGAAGCTGCGGGCCCAAACAGCCCCCAGGGCAAAGCCAGCCAGCCCACCACCCGCCCAGTCCATGGGCAAGGGGGCCAGAAGGCCGGGACCGGCTCCGAGGCGCCATGCATCGGCGTCGATCAGAGCTGGGGCAACCAGAACACGACCCAGTACGCCAATGGGCACCAGGACCAGCATCAGCCGGAATGGGGAAGCGTGAGGTGCCGCCAAGCGACCGGCCAAGCCCGCCGCTACACCACCGAGGGCAGCTCCGCCGGCCGCTTGCCCTGGATCGTTGGAAACCGCAGTCAGGTGGGCCACGGGGAGGGCCACGAGCATGGCCAGCCAGCCCACGGCAAGTCGGTCCGACCCACCCTCATCGGGCGGCTCAGGCCGGCATGCCGGACCAGTCACTCTGGACAGAACAGTGGAAACACCAAAAATAGCGGCCGACAGCACCAGTCCATCCCAAACAACATCAAAAGCGGTGGGAGCGAACAAGCGATCAACCGTGGGGGCAAGATGGCGACCAGCGGCCCAGAGCACAATGCCGAACGCAAAGAGCCCCCCCCCTCCGTCACCGAATCGAAAGGCGACGACAGCGGCACCGGTCGCCACGGCAACGGCCAAGATCATGGCCGCTCCGGTCACAGGATCCGAGAACACCAAAGGGCCAAGAGGCGGGGTGCCCTGGGGGCCAGCCCCTACCAAAAAAGCGGCAAGGATCATGCCAAAGACCATGGACAAGGTCCGAATAGAGCTACGCCAAGTGTCGTCCATCTTTTCCGCCCTTCGTTGAACCGTTATCGTCCAAGCACGATGTCCGCCATGAAACCATTGGTATTGAATTCTGGACCACTGGCCATGGCCGATGCTCTGGATGTCATCCGAAATCACCGCCCAGTCACCCTCGGCCCAGATGCCATGGAAGCCATGGGCAAGGCCCAGGCCTCGGTCGAGAATTTGACCAATCAAACAGAACCGACCTACGGCGTCAACACAGGATTTGGGTCCCTATCCCGTCACCGGATTGAGAAGCAAGATCTGGAGCAACTTCAGACGAACTTGATTCGCTCGCACGCCGCTGGGGTGGGCGAACCGCTTCCGGACCCAGTGGTGCGCGGCATGATGCTGCTCTTGGCCGCCAGCTTGGCACGGGGGCACTCGGGGGCTCGCCCCATCGTGGCCACCACACTTCTGGAGATGTTGAACCACAACTTGACGCCAGTGATCCCGTCCCGCGGTTCGGTTGGGGCTTCAGGCGACCTTGCCCCTCTGGCCCACTTGGCCTTGGTGCTGATCGGCGAAGGCACAGCGAAAGACCAAAGCGGCACCTGCACCGGCAAGGAGGGCCTCGAACGCATTGGCTTGCCGCCAGTCAAACTTGCAACAAAAGAAGGGTTGGCTCTGATCAACGGGACCCACCTCATGGCCGCGTATGGCATTGTGCTGCTTGAGGAAGCCCACACTTTGCTGGCCAACGCCACTGATATCGCGGCCTTGTCGATCGATGCTTGCCTTGGGACCGATGCCTATTTGGATGCCGAGTTGTACGACATTCGAAACCACCCTGGTCCAGTCCGGGTTGCCAAAAGAATGCGAGCCCGGCTGGCGGGTTCTGCCATTTTGAAATCCCATTTGGATGACGACCCAAGGGTGCAAGACCCCTATTCGCTGCGGGCCACGCCAACCGTTCTGGGCTCTTGCCTCGATCAACTGGAAAGCATCGAGGCAGTCTTCGCTCGCGAACTGGGCGCGGTAACCGACAATCCCATCGTGCTCCACGACGGACGCGCTATTTCGGGGGCAAACTTTCACGGCATGCCACTGGCACTGGCTTTGGACCAACTCAAACTCAGCATCGCGGCCATGGTCGGTATCAGCGAACGCCGAACCTATTGGCTGCTCTCGGGCCGCGACGATCAAGCCGGGATCCCCGCGTATCTCGCTCGAGAAGCTGGCCTGGAGTCAGGGCTTATGATCGCCCAGTACACCGCCGCTGCACTGGTCAATGAAATTCGAGTGGCCTGCGCTCCTGCCTCATGTCACAATATTTCAACGAGTGCGGGTATCGAGGATTTCAATTCTTTTGGCCCCACGGCAGCTTTCGGGGCCCAGCATGTCTTGGATTTGGCCGCTCGAGTTCTTGCCGTGGAACTTCTTTGTTCGGCTGACGCGATGGAACTCCGCCGCCCTCTTCGTTCAGGCGAGGGCAACGAAAACCTGTTCGCCTGGGTACGACAATCGGTCAGTTCCCGCCACACCGACCGCCCTCTGGGGTCAGACATCGAAGTTTTGACCACCGCCCTTCGCGGCACCAACCCGACTAGGATCGACCCATGACCAAGACCCGCACCATTCGAGCCCCCCGCGGCACCGAACGCTCCTGCAAATCATGGGCCGCTGAAGGTGCGCTACGCATGTTGATGAACAACCTCGATCCCGAGGTCGCCGAGATCCCCGAACAACTGGTGGTCTACGGGGGGCGCGGACAGGCGGCAAGATCTTGGGAAGCATTCGATGCCATCGTTCGAGAACTCCAAAATCTGGAGCCCGACCAAACTCTCCTTGTGCAGTCCGGTAAACCCGTCGGCGTTATTCAAACCCATGAGGACGCGCCCCGAGTCATGATTGCCAACTCAAACTTGGTGCCTCACTGGGCCACGCAGTCGCATTTCGACGATCTGGCCGACCGCGGTTTAATGATGTACGGCCAAATGACTGCTGGTTCTTGGATCTACATCGGAACCCAAGGCATCTTGCAGGGGACCTTTGAAACCTTTGCCGAATGTGCCAGACAGCACTTTGGCGGAAGTCTCAAAGGCACGCTGAATGTCACGGCCGGATGCGGGGGCATGGGCGGTGCCCAACCTTTGGCCATCACCCTTAATCACGGCACCGCCCTGATTGCCGATTGCTGCCAAGAACGCTTGGAGAAACGTGTACACGACCGGTATCTCGACGAAATCGTCGAAGGACTGGACGCCGCCATCGACCGAGCCCTCGAAGCAACATCCCAAGCAGAAGCGGTCAGCATCGGATGGTGCGGCACCGCGGTGGCCCTGCTCGAGCGGTTGGAAGCGCGGGGCGTCGTGCCTGAAACCCTGACCGACCAGACCAGTGCCCATGACCCTCTTTGGGGCTACTACCCCGAAGGGATGAACCGGGCTGATGCGGACGAGCTTCGCGACAGCGATCCCGAGCAGTACGTCAAGCTCAGTACCCATGCCATGCGGCGGCATGTGGAACTCATGCTCTCGATGCAGCGATCTGGATCCAAGGTCTTTGACTACGGCAACAACCTTCGTCAACGGGCACTTGATGCAGGCTGTGGCGATGCATTTGCCTTCCCAGGATTCGTCCCCGCATACATCCGTCCTCAATTCTGCCGAGGTCGCGGCCCCTTCCGCTGGGCCGCCTTGTCGGGCGATCCCAACGACATCAAAGTCACTGACGAGGCTTTGCTGGAGCTCTTCCCCGAAGACGAGTCTCTTCGCCGATGGCTGGACGCGGCCAGAGAACGGGTGGCCTTCCAAGGTCTTCCGTCACGAATTTGCTGGCTCGGCCTAGGCGAACGGGACAAGGCAGGGAAACTGTTCAATCAGTTGGTCGCCGAAGGCAAGGTTTCCGCACCAATTGTCATTGGCCGTGATCATCTTGACTGCGGTTCTGTGGCTTCTCCCAACCGGGAAACCGAAGCCATGCTCGACGGCACCGATGCCGTTTCGGATTGGCCGCTGCTGAACTTCGCCACCAACATTGCGTCTGGCGCGTCCTGGGTGTCGTTCCACCACGGTGGTGGCGTTGGCATTGGCTTCAGTCAACATGCCGGCCAAGTGATTGTGGCCGACGGCACTGATGCTGCCGATCGCAGACTTGCTCGCGTGCTAACGAACGACCCGATGATGGGCGTCTTTCGGCACGCCGATGCGGGCTACGAAGAAGCAATGGATTGCGCCAACGAACAAGGGGTTCGACTTCCCATGCATCCCGACGCCCTCCCCTAAGATGAACCTGCAGTGAACGGTCATGCCATACTCATCGACAATGCTCGGGTGCTCACGCTAGAAGGCCCCCCGGGCGCCCGCTCGGGACCTTGGCACGGCGAACTTGGCGTCATCGAACAAGGATGGGTCTTTTCCAGAAATGGAACCATCGAGGCGGTGGGCAAAGGTCGGGCCCCACAGATGGAAATGCACGAGGGGGAATCTTTTTTGGCGGTCGACGCTTCGGGCTTGGTGTTGATGCCCACCTGGACGGACTGTCACACCCACGCGTGCTGGACGGGCAGCGCGAACCGTATTCATGAGTGGTCAGAACTCCGAAGCGGGCGGTCTTATCTGGAAATTCTCAAAAGTGGCGGGGGCATCATGTCCACTGTCCGCTCGGTGCGCGAATCCAGCATGACGGAACTGAGCGATGCATTCTTGCATCGTCTGACCGCCATGATCTCATTGGGCACCGGCACCATCGAGGTCAAGACGGGGTACGGACTGGAACTGGAGGCGGAACTCAAAATGATGCGTTCACTCCACCGAACCGCGACCGAAGTCAGCAACAAATTTTTCCCAATGCGGATGCAAGGCACATTTCTTGGAGCGCATGCCATTGACCGGGAGCAACCAAACTACGTCGAGTACTGCATCCAAAAGATGTTGCCCAAGATCTTGGAAGAGTTCCCCTGCGTACCCGTCGACGCCTATTGCGAGGAAGGTTCTTGGTCACCAGACGAGACCGAACGGCTGCTTCGTGCCGCGAAAGATCAAGGCTGCCCCATCCGCGTGCATGCTGATCAATTCAACGACCTGGGCATGACGGCTCGAGCAGTGGCTTTGGGCGCGCGAAGCGTGGACCATCTGGAGGCTTCGCGACCTGAAACATTGGACGTCCTGGCAAGTTCGTCAACCATTGGGGTCATGCTGCCCATCTGCGGGCTGCACATTGACGATCGGTTCGCCGATGGCCGCGGCATCGTGGACCGCGGAGGCTCCGTCGCGGTGGCCACCAACTGCAATCCCGGCAGCGCCCCCAGCCCATCCATGCCGCTCGCGGTGGCATTGGCGGTCCGTAAAAACGGCTTGACCCCCAACGAAGCCATCGTCGCCGGCACGTGGAATGCCGCATGTGTGCTAGGAACCCAAGGCGAACAGGCCACCGCCATGATTGCCCCGGGCCAACCTGCTGATTTTCAACTGCTCGATGGCGAGCAGGAAGCATGCGTGAGTTGGGAGCTGGGCAGCGCAGGCCCTCGGCTGGTCGTCATTGGCGGCAGGGTGGCCCACCAGCGGGCGGTGGTCATGCAGCACATCGAAAACCCTTTCGAGGACGACACCGACGACGACGCCACCGGCGAGCCATAAGGCAATCAGCCCAGAGGCGATGGAGCTTCGTCGCCGCAGCCCTTCACGATCGCCCAAGCATCGTGGGCGTGGATGGACTCTTCATTGACGGCCTTGATCTTGAATCGACCAACCTCAGGAATAGCCCGGAGGCCGGTGGCCACCTCACGCACCAAGTCCTCAACAAAGCGAGGACGCTCGTATGCGGTTTCGGTGAACGCTTTTTCATCTGGGCGTTTAAGCAATGGGAACACGGTGCAAGAAGCCGAAGATTCAGCAACCTCAACGAGTTCTGCCAGAGAAACCGGACCGGTCACACCAATCCGAACGCGAGCCCGCTGGTTGTGGGCGCCATACGCACTGATTTCCCGGCTACAGGGGCAAAGACTGGTGGCGAGCACGCCGACTTCAGTCACAAGTTTGGTTTGGATCTTTCCTTCAACTCTCCGCGCACGCAATTTCCAGGCAAAGTCAAATGGAACTGGAAGGCCGATCTCAGTCACTGGGCTCGATCGCCTCAGCAGGAACCGTCCCTTAATCCGAACCCGTCCGTCGTCCGCTTCCAAGCGATCCAACAAATCCGAAGAAAAGTCCTGGAGACTCTCTCGAGAAAGCAGCACCGAGTCTTCAGCGCTGAATCTCGAAGCGAGTTCAACGAACCGGCTCATGTGCGTTCCCCGAACGCCCTCAGCCAAACTGACTGCGAGGTCCCACATTCCCAGTGTGGTTTGTCGGTGACCGTCCCCTGCATCAAGCTGGAATGGCAGTTCCAGCCCGCGAATACCAACCGCGGCAATCGCGGTGGCCCGTTGGTCTGGCGTAGCTTGGATGTCGGGGAGATTGATCTCAGTGGTTGATATGGCCATAGGGGATCCGTAGGTTTGGACGATGTGCCTAATCCTAGGCATCAAACCGCCGGTCCATCAGCATCATCCGGCCGTTTGCGTCGATTTCGACCTCAAGGCCTTCCGCGGAATCAAGCCCCAAACGCCCAGCAAGCACCGAAGGCGGATCAACGCTTCGGTGGACGCCACGCATCAACCCCCGACCGGCAAGACGGGCCGCACGAACCAAGATGTGCTTGCCGGTTCGAGCAGCAGCCAGAGGCCCTGCAAGTTTGACCGCCCCCGGTCCCAAGCCAATCCAAGCATGGTCTCGTGCCGCGACCAAGACCGAAGCCACTTGCGGAGATGTTGGAGCATGGGCAACCGCCTCGAAGCTTGCTTCTTCGGCGGCAGAAAGGACCCGGGCCAACGTTTCAACCGCTGCAATGGGATGCGCCCCAACCGCCGATTCGCCACTAAGCATCACCGCATCCATCCCCGCCGCAACCCCATGGGCGGCGTCGGAAACTTCGGCCCGGGTTGGCACAGCATGCTCATGCATGGATTCGAACACTTGGGTAGCCAGGACCACAGGCTTACCAACCCGCCGAGCAGATTGCACGATCCGGTGCTGCGCTGCTGGCACCTCAGGCAAGTCAAGTTCAGCCCCGAGATCGCCTCGAGCAATCATGAGTGCATCTGCCGCGGAGGCAATCTCATCGAGGCGATCCATAGCGCGAACGGTTTCGATTTTTGCGATAAGCCTTGCTTCTTCTGGCACCTCGGAACGAACCCGCTGAACGTCCTCGGCCGAGCAGACAAACGAAATCGCCACCCAATGGGGCTTGATCTCTCGAGCAAGCTCACAACCGCAAGCATCGGCCTCGGTAAAGCTGGGCAACGCCAAATCTGCACCGGGAAGACTCACTCCTTGGCGGCCGCGGACTTCACCAGAGCGACGGACCTCAAGAACCGCACGATCAGCATCAACTTCAAGGACGTGACAACGGACTCGTCCATCCACCATGGCCACAACGTTGCCGACGCGCAAGCCGGCAAAAATTTCTTTGGGCAGAGGGAGTTCCTCACCTTGGGCAAGAGATTCTGGTCGGAGTACCACCTGATCGTGACGAACGAGAGAACGCACCCCCTCAAAACGCCCAAGCCGAATCTTGGGCCCAGGAAGATCAAGCAATAAGGCGGCTCCGGCAGACAACGCTCGACGGCTTGCCTCGCGGTGCCAAGAGGCATCACCGTGAGAAAGATTCACCCGAATGCAGTCGGCACCGGCCTGAACGAGTTCAGGGGCCAGTTCAGCACTGGCCGGCCCAATGGTGGCCAAGATGCGGGTCAGTCTGCTCAAGGGTTGGCCGCTTTTTGGTACTGATCCAAGAAGAAAGAGGAGGCTCGGGCTTGCAAGGCCAGAGTTCCTGTGGATTCAAGATCCCACCAGCCCATCGACTTGAACCCATCGCGAAGCCACCCTGCCTTCACGGCTGCTAAGACAGTGGGATCGTTGAGATCGGCCACGGTGTCATTCGGCATCGGGACCGATGGGAGCGCATCGAAGCGTTCGAGCATGAGACGCAACTCCGGATCTTCGACATCCGCCGCCATCACCACGTCGTCAGAGGACGGATAGGCCGGATGCTCAACAATGGCATGCCAAGCTTCACGCAATTCATCACGATGATCCATGGCCATGGACACGAACAAGGGGACGATGAACGCGCGGGCCGAACGATTGGGATACGCGGCGGCTTTTGCCTCCGCAAAAGGATCGACCTGATCGAGCATCCGATCTCCAAGTTGCTCATAGACCTCAGCTCGAATCGGCAACCGGCGCAAAGCAAACCGCTGAGGCCCGTCAGGATCGCTGGACGGGAGCTGCCAAAGAGACTGAGCTTCGGCTGTTAAGCAAAAGCGAATGAATCGTCTGGCCAATTCTGGATTTGGTGCTCCTCGGAGCAAGGAAATTGGATCGGCATCCACAACGGTCTGGCCAGCCGCATCCCGGTACTGGATGCGACCAGTAATTCCAGCAGCTTCCAACGCGGCGACTTGCGCACGACCGTAAAAATCAATACATGGCCCTATGGCGGCTTCGCCGGCCCCCACATCACCCGGCACGCGAGTGGATGATCCACTGACCGAACGAGCGTTGGCCGCGGCTCGGCGAATGAGGGCCCACCCCCGCTGCCACCCAAGGTGTTCAAGGATGGACTGCAACGCTGTGGTCACCGATCCGCTCATCGCTGGATTGACAAAAGCCACCCGACCCCGCAGTTTGGGGTGGGCCAACATGGACCAATCGGTAGGACGAGGAAGCTCACGCTGAGCAAACTCATCCTCATTCCAAATCAGGCCAAAGCTGGACAGTGCCGTGCCAATCCAAAAAGACTTTTCGTCGTAGAGGCGGCCATCGGCAATGGTGTCGGTAGAGAACCAGGCCAACAGATCTTCCTTCGAAAAACCGTGGGGAACAGAGATGGTGGACCCTGGGTCATCAGCCTCGGTGGGCTTGGCCAGAACACCGTGCTCGTAGGACCCGCCACCAAACACCAAATCGATATCACCCCCGAATGGAGCGCCGGCTCCCGCCGCCGCCTTCCATTGGCTTTGCAACAACTTGCGAATTTCGCTTGTGCCTCCCGGGGTACTCCAAGCGACATGAGCATCCGTTCCAAACTCACGCTGGTGCCATTGGCTGAATCGTGACCCGAGTTCGAACCGAATCTGCTCGTTGTGGGGCGTCATCACCACCACACCCGGACCAAGTTGAGATGAAGGGCTGGATCGCAAGAACGCAGGCGCCAGCAACAAGACCGCAACACACACGAGAACAATGGTGCCGAACCGGTTCATAGAGATGCCACTTCACGCAAAGATTGAATCAGATCCTGGGTGGCCTTCACTGGATCTCCGGCGTAGATGATGCTGCGGCTGGCATTCACCAATACGCCCATTCCGTCAACAAACGCCTCAGCAACATCAGAAGCGCTGCCACCTTGTGCCCCGACACCTGGCATCAAAAACCATTGCTTGGGCATTCGTTCACGAAGCTCGGCAATTTCCGCAGCATGGGTCGCCCCTACGACGGCCCCCAGCCGACTCCATTTGGAGTCAGGGTCAAGGTGGGCTTCACCCAATTCGTGGACCATGTCCGCGACAGCATGGGCGACGGTCCTACCGTCTTCGAGGAGAAGCGTCTGCAACGCCGTTCCGCCGGGATTGCTCGTGCGGACCAAGGCGAATGCAGCGCCTGCCTCAAGGAAGGGCTGCATGCCATCGGCCCCGAGATAAGGGCTGATCGTGACCCAGTCAGCTGGAGCACTGGGCCGAGAGAATGCTGAGGCGGCGTAATGCTCGCTGGAGACCCCAATGTCACCACGCTTTGCATCGAGGACCACAATCAGTCCAGCTTGGCTGGCATGCAGGGCCAACTGGTCCCGCACTGTGATTCCATCGGGCCCAAACCGCTCATAACAGGCCGACTGGATTTTGACCGCGGGAACGAGATCGGCCAATTGGTCGACGATTCGCACACCAAAGTCCCTGATCACTTGAAGATCATCCCCTGCTGGCAGACGGTGGCGTATTGGGTCAATCCCGACACACAGCGGAGCACCGGTGCGGCGAACCGCTGATTCAAGCAATGCTGGTTCTGACATGGATGCATAGATGCTACCCCAGCGCGGTAAGATGTGAAGCAATGGTGCCTCGTCATTTGGAGCTGGAACGCGACCGTGGACTCCGTATCGAATGGAGTGATGGCCGCTCTTCGTATCTCCCGGTGGGTCTTTTGCGAAAGATGAGCCCCTCCGCTGAGACCAAGAAACTTCGGGAAGAAATGTCCAGCAACCCATTGGCCGTGCTCCCCAGTTCTGGGGGCGGGGAACTTCGGGCGGAGGATGCTGAGCTTGTCGGAAATTACGCTCTGCGCATTCGCTTCTCCGATGGCCATGACACCGGGATATACACCTGGGATTACTTGCTCCATTTGGTCGAGCCGACCGCTCAGGAATCATCATGAGCACGCCGCGTGTTCTCTTGGTTGAAGACACCACATTCCACAGCGTCGCCCCCCTTGCCATCAACCACATCAAAGTCGCCTTCGAAGCCGAAGGATGTCAAGCGGAAGTGATCCGAGAGTCGGAGGCGGTGAATTTTCAGCCATCAAGATTTGACCTTCTGTCCCGCCGAAATCTCAACAGGCTGATCGAAGCACCCTCGGACATTGCCATTGCGGCCGGATCTCGGGCCCAAAAACTTCTGAAGCAGGCCAGGCGAGATTTTCGTTCGTGGTGGCCCGAAGCTGAAGTGGAACCTGGAATTCCCATGCCTCTGCTCGCAACTTCCCGAACCGCCCAGCATCCGCCCCAAGCATTGGGGATCTGCAGCGATGACCCCACCACCCAGAGGGCAGCCCAGCTGGTGGCCGAAGAATTGAATCTGTTGCTGGTTGACCTGACGACCCATTCGTCCCAAGCGGACATCACCCTTCATTCGAGCCAAGAAAGCCAGTCCCATTTGCACGCATTGGATCTGATCCTGTGCGACCGACCCGGCGAAGAACTGCCTGCGCTTCGTGCAGCCTTGTGCGGCGTCGCAGTCATTGGCCCTGGTGTATGCAACGACGAGCCCTTCGACCCTGATGCCATCGATGCTTGGCGGACAAAGAGTCGCCAGTTGCTCCAAGAACCCGAACTCCGGCTGTCCCATGCCGAAGCATGGTCCACATGGCTGACCAACCGCCATGACCCCCGAACAATTGCTCAACGTCTTCTGGGAGGATTGCCCCTCCTGCGACATAAGATGAACTGATGCCTCTGCCGCGTATTGCCATCAGCCTCGGCGACCCCTTTGGGATAGGACCAGAGGTGGTAGTCGCTGCATTGGCCGATCGAACGTTGCGCGGGTCGGCCCAGTGGATCATTCATGGCAGCAGCCAACCCATGCTCGAAGCGGCAGAAAAGCGAAACATTGAACCTTGGTGGTATCGGGTTGACTTTGATGGCGAGCGGCAGGAGCACGGTTTTTCACATCCAGCCGTGCTCATCGATGAGCCCCTTCCAAGCGATGGCTTCAGCCAACCAGGCCCCAGCGAATCAGGAGGCCATCTCAGCAAGCAGTGGGTTGAACGAGCTGTGGCTGACACGCTCCGTCCCAACAATCATGTCCGACACGCCGACGCCATGGTGACCGCTCCCATCGCCAAATCAAGCTGGAGGCTGGCGGGGTACCAGTGGCCTGGGCACACTGAATTGTTGGCCCATCGTTGCCAAGCCAAACCTCATGCCATGGGCTTTGTTGCGGGACGACTCAAGATCGTTTTGGCCACGTGCCACCAACCCTTGGAAACAGTTTGCGAAACACTTTCTATTGGCCGAGTGCATGACTGTATTGGGCTCGGAGTTCAGTTTGCCCGTCAACTTGGGGTTTCCGCACCACGGATCGCGGTGTGTGGCATCAACCCGCATGCCGGAGAAGATGGCCTGCTCGGAGACGAGGAGCATCGCATCATCCTGCCGGCCATCGAGCTGGCTCAGCTCCAGTGGAGCCGCGACAGCGACACCCAGATCACCGGCCCTTGGCCTGGAGATACGGTTTGGAAGAGCGCCCTTGCCGGTAGGCATGATGTCGTGGTGGCGATGTACCACGATCAAGGATTGATCCCCGCCAAACTTGTTGCCCCCGAGGGCGCGGTCAACCTCACCTTGGGACTGCCCGTGGTTCGTACCAGTCCCGACCACGGAACCGCATTTGACATTGCGGGGCAAGGCAAAGCCGATGATTCAAGCATGAAGAGGGCCATCGAACTGGCCCTTGATCTCATTCCTGTTGGAACCTCTTTATGAAATTTCTCGTGCTCTCCACCTCGTTGTCACCAAGCAGTCGATCCCGAATCTTGGCCCGGTCGGCCTTTGATCGGCTTCCCGACGGTCACGAGTCGACTTGGATAGATTTGCAAACCGAAGGGCTCCCCTTGTGTGATGGCGGCCCCGCCGCGGACGATCGAGTCGATCGGCTCCGCCGAACGGTTGCGGGCAGCGATGGAGTCCTCATTTCTTTTGGGATTTACAACTACCTCGCACCTGCGGCAACCAAAAATGTCGTGGAATGGGCGGGAAGAGCCGCGTTTGAAGGCAAAGTGGTGGCTTTCGCGGCGGTTGGGGGCGGACCAGGATCCCTGCCCTGCGTCGCGAGCCTGACCACCCCAATGCTTCTGGATTTTGGCGCTGTGGTTTGCCCAAATTTTGTTTATACGACTGGGGGCAGCTTCGTCGATGATGCACTCGTCGATCCGGATGTCCAAGGACGGCTCGACGATTTTGTTTCGGCTTGGACCACCTTGACCCAACGCGTGCGTGCTGGAGATCATCATGCCTGATACCGCCACCATGGAAGCCATTGTCAGTCTCTGCAAAAGACGAGGCTTCATTTTTCCTGCCAGCGAAATTTATGGCGGCCTGAATGGATTCTGGGATTACGGGCCTCTTGGGACCGCACTCAAGAACAATGTTCGGGATGCATGGTGGCACGACATGGTGGATTGCCCCCCCGACGGTCCCGATGGGCAGCCAGTCTCGATCGTTGGCCTTGACTCTTCGATCATCCAAAACCCTCGCGTCTGGGAAGCATCTGGCCATGTTGGCGGCTTCAACGATCCCATGGTGGACTGTCGGGAATCCAAAGCCCGGTACCGAGCAGACCACCTAGGATTCTTAGGACGAAAGGGAGACACCACCGGGCAGATCTTCGCCTTCGTCAGTGGCGACGACAGTTCCATCAGCAAGGCCCGGAAGAAGTTGGAGAAGTACGTCAAGGCCAAACTCTCTGATGACGAGCTCGATTTCTGCAGCATCGAATCCATGACAACCGCTGAACTCGCCATCACGGTCGGACCCGATGCCAAAGAAGCAGGCACTTTGACTGAGCCGCGCCAGTTCAACCTCATGTTCAAGACCTACGTCGGCGCCCTCCAAGACGAGGACGCGGCGGCTTACCTCCGCCCCGAGACCGCACAAGGCATCTTTCTCAACTTCAAAAACGTGTGTGACACATCACGGGTCCGGGTCCCATTCGGCATCGCCCAAATCGGCAAAGCATTCCGCAACGAAGTGACTCCACGGAACTTTATTTTCCGCTCTCGAGAATTTGAACAAATGGAGCTCGAGTTCTTCTGCCACGGTGACGACGCACCAAAGTGGTATGAATTCTGGTGTGAAACCCGAAAGAACTGGTGGGGCACCATCGGAGTCAAGAGCGACAACCTCTTGCTGCGCTCCCACGATTCCGATGAACTGGCCCACTACGCCAAAGAAGGATGCGGGACGTTTGACGTGGAATATCGCTTCCCCTTCACCGCCCCGGGGTACGGCGAGCTGGAAGGCGTGGCCCACCGCTCCAACTACGACCTTTCCCAACACGCTCAACACGCCGGCGCGAAACTGGAATATTTCGACCAAGAGCGGAACGAAAGGTACCTCCCCCATGTCATTGAGCCTTCGGCCGGGCTTTCCCGAGGCGTGCTCGCAGTGCTGTGCGAGGCCTACACCGAAGACCCCGATCGACCATCAGGTGTTTACATGAAGTTCCACCCACGTGTGGCACCTATTAAGGCTGGCATCTTCCCCTTGGTCAACAAAGACGGCCTTCCGGAAATTGCATCCGCCATCCACCGAGAACTTCGTGGCAAATACCGCTTGGAATACGACCCGAAGCAGTCCATTGGCAAACGCTACGCACGTATGGACGAAGCCGGCACCCCGTTCTGCTTCACGGTGGACGCTGGAACTTTGGAGACAGGAAACCTCACTGTGCGGCACCGCGACACCCTCGCTCAAGAGACGGTCAACAAAGATCAGGTCGGAAACTTCTTGGAGGATCAACTCGGATGAGAAGCTTCCTAGCTGCCTGCACCTTGGCGGCCCTGTCGAGTTGCGCGAATCCATTTCTAGAGAATTACAGCGGCACCCGATTTCCGGCAACGGAACAAGCGGTGATACTGATGGAAGCCCCCCAAGATCAGTCCCCAATAGGCCGCAGTGCATTTATTGCCACCCAGGTTCTTGGAGACGACGAAGCCATCGCGGCAGCTCAAGAGGTTGGGGCGAACGCTGTGGTCTGGTCCAAAAGTTACCTGAACTCAACCACCGATCTCACCACTCGGGTGCAACCGGTGACGTCCAACACAACGACCACCATCGTGGGTGATGTCAATGCTCAGGTGACCACCACCCAAACCGACTACCAGTACATCCCGGAGACCCGAACGAACCACTGGTGGGAGTACAAGGCCGCGTTCTACCGCATGCCCAAGTAAGCAGGATTCGCTTACCGCAGTCCGTATTCCTTCAACTTGCGATAAAGCGTTCTCTCCCCCAAGCCAAGCAATTTGGCCGTCTGCTCGCGGTTCCCCTTGGTCAACGCGAGGGTTTGACGTATCGCTTCCTTCTCAAGTCGGGCGAGGCCAATACCAGCCAATGACCCGGCTTGCAGATCGCCGCCGTCATCTTCGACATCTGCAGTCTGAATCTCATGGGGGAGGCTTTGCAGGCCGAGATCTCCTTCAGCCATGACCACCATTCGCTGAACCGCGTTGGCCAGTTCGCGAACATTCCCTGGCCAATCCCACGCCACCAAACGCAGCATGGCCGCATCTTCGACCCGAGGAACAGAGCGGCCAATCTCAGATGCCCACTTCCTTACAAAGTGACGAACCAGCAAAGGAATATCCTCACGACGTTGCCGCAAGGCTGGAATGTGGATTTCGGTACCGCGAATTCGATAGTACAAGTCCTCTCGAAAATGGCCGTCCTGGATGTCCTGCTTCAAGGCTCGATTGGTAGCGCTGACGAATCGAACATCGGTTCCCCGAGGGTCGTTCGCACCCAATCGGACAATTTCGCCAGACTCAAGAACGCGGAGCAGTCGAGATTGCATCCCCATCGGCATGTCGCCAATTTCATCGAGAAACAAAGTCCCCTTGTCCGCGTATTCGAAAACGCCCTCACGATCACGCTCGGCCCCGGTGTAGGCGCCTCGCACGTGCCCAAACAGTTCGTCTTCAAGCAAACTTTCGGACTGGCCTGCGGCGTTGAAGGTGACATACCGATGGGAGGAACGTGGTGACATCAAATGTATGGCCGCCGCCACCAGCTCTTTCCCCGTGCCAGATTCTCCGGTAATCAAAACCGGAAGGTTTGATGCGGCGACGCGTCGAATGGACTCGACCACTGCACGCATGCCTTGGGACTGGCCGACGATCCCGTGAAAATGATCCACCGCATCGAGATCTTCCTTGAGGCCCTGGTTCTGCTGACGAAGCAGCGATGTTTCCGCCGCACGCTGCACGAGGTTTCGAAACACATCCAGATCGAGAGGCTTTTCGATGAAGTCGTACGCCCCACCTTGCAAGGCCGCTTTTGCCGTAGCAACTTCACCGTGGGCCGTCACCATGATGGTGGTGGCGTCAGGCTGATGCTCTTGGGCCAAGCGAAGAACATCCAGTCCAGCTGTTTCGGACTCCATCACCAAATCAGTGACCACCACATCAAAGGCTCCGTGACGCAGCTCATCCACGGCCTCCGCCGCTGAGTGAACCATGGTGCAGATGTGACCTGGTCGGCGTAACGCATCGACCATGGTTTCAGCGTGCTCGACGTCGTCGTCTACCAAGAGGACCTGTGCTGGTTCCATACCCAGATTCTACGATTTTGCCCCTAGGCGGCCCCGGTTCATCTCAAATATGCTTTTTTCGGACGAAGCGGCCTATTTGAACCCCAGAGTTGCCTTGGCCGCCAAGTTGGTTCAAACTGTATGCATGTTCCTGCCCACTCTTATTGTGTCGACCGCGTTGTCTCAGGGCAGCGATTCCGTCGAATGGTTCTTTTTCGACCTCGAAACCAACGGCGAACCCGCGGAATTCTTCAGCTCCACTCCAATTCGTCCGAACGGAGAGACCTACGAGTTCTTCTGGACATTGCTCTCATTTGAGATTCAGCTCACCAACGAAGAGACCGGATTCGTTTTCCCTTGGGAAGATATTTCTGGCGACTTGCCCGTTGAATACTTTGGTGGAGATGGCACCGTGGCGGGACCAGCTCGGTGCACTATTTTGGAACTGACCCCAACCTACCCCGAGCCACCCGAAGAGCCTGAGATCACCGGAATCGTCGGCTTGGAAATCATGCCGGATGGACTGGGACGCTTTTACGCACAAGACCTCATTTTTGGTGGGTACCTCGGCTACGCCTTGACTGGGCTTCGGGTGTCGTTGGTGGCCAACATCACGGCCAATGGGGAAGCTGAACCAAACCCATATGACCTGAATGGTGACGGTGTCGTGGGCTTTGTGGATCTGACCCAGTTGCTGTCCGCATGGGGACAACCATGCAACAGTTGTCCTGAGGACTTTGATGGCAATGGGTCAGTTGGCTTCACCGACCTGACCGCCCTGCTTTCCAACTGGGAGTGATTTCTTCTCCGAACCATCACGCCCACCTCTCCATCTGGAGAGTTGCTGTTAATTGGTCTACAAAAGTTAGAATGGGCCCCGCATGAGCAACAATGCAATATCTACCGGCCCAGAGCTTCCGGACAATCCCGCCGAATCAACGGTAGATGACTCCCGCCTGTTGGCCAACCGAGACTTGTCTTGGCTCAGGTTCCTCTCTCGGGTTCGCCTTCAGAGCTCTGACACCCGCCACCCTCTCCTGGATCGGGTTCGGTTTGCGGGAATTGCCACGGCCATCCTTGACGAATTTTTTATGAAGCGGATCGCGCTCATGCTCGAACGTCTGGAAGAAGGGCGTGTCACCGCATCTTTGGACGGCCTGTCCATTCAGGAGGTCCTCGAAAGATCCACCGAGTTGATCAAGCAAGAACAAGTTGAACTTGATCGCATCTGGTTTGAAGAACTGGTGCCCAGCCTCAAGACACATGGGGTGGTCGTCCTCGAATACGGGGAACTTCCCCCTACCGATCGGCTTCGGGTCGATCAGTGGTTCGAACGTCAAGTGGAGCCGGTGCTCACTCCACTTGCCGTTGATGAGGGGCACCCCTTCCCGTTCATTAGCAATCTCTCCACAAGTTTGGGAGTCCTTCTTCGGGTGCCTGGCGAACGAACCAAACAATTCGCCCGCATCAAACTTCCGGATGGTCTTCCGCGAATGGTTCCGGTCCCTCACAGCGGCCCGGTCGGAATCACACAAGACCCCAACCGCATTCGGTTTATCCCGCTGTGGCAACTGGTCGAAGCCAATCTGGGAGCGCTCTTCCCAGAAATGGAAATTTTGGACAGCGGCCTGTTTCGTTTGACCCGCGGCGCGGGCCTCGAGACCGGCGAAGATGATGATGACGAACCAGATTTGATGTCAACCGTGGAGACTGAGTTGGCACGAAGAAGGTTTGCGGGCCCAGTTCGTCTCGAAATGGAGCCCGAATCGAGTCCAGAGTTGCAGTCGTTGCTTCTGGACGAACTCGGGCTGCCCAAAGATGCAGTCACGGTGCGGACAAGCCCGTTCGAACCGGCCGCATATCACCAATTGGCAGACTTGCCCCGTGCTGATCTGCAGCGCAAAAAATGGATCCCCACTGCTCCTCTGCGGTTGAGAGGGAACTCGGACATATTCTCGACCATCCGGGATGGCGACCTCTTTGTGCATCACCCCTACGAGAGTTTTCACGACTCCGTGGAACGCTTTGTCAACGATGCCGCTCACGATGACAAAGTCGTGGCCATCAAACAAACGCTGTACCGAACCACCAGCGATTCGCCTTTCATCGAAAGTCTGATCCACGCTGCCGAAGCCGGAAAACAAGTGGCATGCCTGGTGGAACTCCGTGCCCGATTTGATGAGCGCAACAATGTGGGATTGGCTCGAGTCCTTGAGAAACACGGGGTGCACGTAGCCTACGGCGTCGTTGGCCTCAAGACCCACTGCAAACTTTCCCTGGTCATTCGCCGTGAAGGCGACGGCCTTCGGAGGTATGCCCATGTCGGCACCGGCAACTACCACCCAGGCACTGCCCAGCTGTACACCGATTGCGGCATTTTGTCCTGCGACCCTCGTTTGACTGAGGACGTGGCTGATGTCTTTAACTTCCTGACCGGTCGGTCACGCAAGAAGAAATTCAACGACATCCTTCTGGCTCCCCAAACAATGAAGGCCACTTTCCTTCGTCTCATCAACGAAGAGGCAGAGCATGCAACCAACGGTAGGCCTGCCCGCATCTGGGGCAAAATGAACCAGCTGGAAGACCCGGAGATTATTCAGGCGCTCTATCGAGCGTCCCGAGCTGGGGTCCAGATCCAGTTGATCGTTCGCGGATTCTGCCTGCTTCGACCTGGCGTCCCCGGACTCAGCGACAACATCACAATCGTTAGTGTGATTGGCCGATTCTTGGAACACTCGAGAATTTTCCACTTCTCCGGAGGAAAGTCGGCGCCCTCCCAGGGGATGTGGTACCTGGGCAGTGCCGATTGGATGCGGAGGAACCTTGAAAACAGGGTTGAGGTGGTGACCCCAATCCGGGATAAGAGTTGCATCAATCGCATGCAGGAGATCATGGAAGTTGGTCTTTCTGACGCAAGAAACGCGCACCTGATTCTGCCCGATGGCAACTCTGAGCCCATTTCAAACATCGATTCACCAATTGTCAAAGAAGCGGTCAACAAAGGTACATTTGGGACCCTCTGCGACCGCGCTCAACGGGTTCTTGAAAGCAGTCCCCAGCCTCAGCTATTGACACGCCCGCCTCGTCGAACAAAAGTGTCAGGGGCCACGAAGCCTCAATCCAAATCCACCAAGACATGGGATGACGCCACTGCACGCGTGACTCGGGTCATGCTTTCCCTACCCTGGCTTGACCAACGTGAATTGGCACTGACGACGGGTCACAGCCCTCGTGAAATGACCAACCTGCAACGAAAGGCCGAGGCCAGGGGCTGGATTCGGGTCCACCGAATCGGTCGAAGTGTGGTTTGGGATGTACGGCCGGCCGCCGCAAAAGACCTCACCGCCCGCACAACGGTCGTTCCAGGGCGCGGCGCATTTGACAAGAGGTGGCTCCAGATGCGTTTGCAAGCATGGCTTGAAGCAGGCAATGCTGAGGTCCGTCGTGGTTCAAAGATCGCGGATCCTCTCGAAGCTGTCCTGCCCGACGGCACCCTTTGCCGCTGGCTGATCCTGCCGAGTCGCCGGATGATGACTTCCATGGCGAAGCAAGATGCCGAAAGTAACGGCAACTCCATCGTCGTGGAACGCACCCGGGCCGATGCCAAACGAACTCAATCCCGAACTGGGATCCAAGCTCTGAGCACGATTGAATTCATTAAAGGAACCCCCCCAACGCTGCTTGGGGGACACTCGGTCTAGAAGATCACCCTTCGGTGTCTCGTCCTTCAAGACGGGCTTTCAGTTGAACCTGCTTCCCATCACGGAGCACCGTGATGGCCACCACATCACCAGGATCGTGATCGCGCAGCAGCTCCATCCAGCCTCGAACATTTTCAACGGTGTTTTCATTCCACCCCACCAAGATGTCACCAGACTGAACACCTGCTTTTTGGGCAGATCCACCTTCCGTGACACCGCCGACAAGGATTCCCGTGAGATCATCGTCGTAGGAATCAGGACGAATACCAAATCTGACTCGGATTGACGCTCGGCGCGGCGTGTCGTTGCCTGCACTGCGACCGCTTCCTCGGTCGGATCTGGGAATCCAAGCGGTTCGTTCCGGGAGGAGCGCGGCGGACTTGATGATGTCTGCAAAAAGACGTGTCATCTGCATCCCAGAAACAAAATTAATCTTGTCTGATGTGTCGTCCGGAGTGTGGTAATCATCATGAAAGTTCTCAGTGATACCGAACAAAGCAGGAATTTCACGGCTCAGAAACGAAGTGTGATCGCTCGCACCCGGAGAACGGGAAGGAAGGGTCACGTCGAGGGGGCAGTCCTCGACTGCGGCTTCAATGATGGCTCGTAATCCGACGCCGGTCTCGGCCCCGGCCACCTGCACCTTGCCATCGATCGCCCGACCAATCATGTCAAAATTGGTCATCAAACTGACATCTGACAGAGGCCAAATGGGGTCATCTACAAAAGCCCGGGAACCATTCAACCCCGACTCTTCAGCACTAAACCCAACGAAGAGAATGCTTCGCGCTGGCTGGTCTTCGGGCAAGTCTGCATAGGCCTGGGCCATCGACTTGGCAATCATGAGAATTCCCGCTGATCCTGAGGCATTGTCGTCGGCACCAGGATGCAACTGGCCGGCGCCACGTCGGGAACCGAAATCACCTTTGCCCAAGTGATCGAGGTGCCCACCAACCACAATGGCTTGTTCGGCAAGGTCACCACGTCCGGGCAACAGACCTACGACGTTTTCTCCCCATTGTTGCTCTTCCTCAATGGTCCCTTCCAAGGTGATCATGCCGTTGGTGAGGGGAATGGGGCCCGAGCCTTGGTCGGCCAATTCTCGGAATTCAGAAGAACTGCGGCCCTCAGCATCAAGAGCCTTCAGCAAGCGGTCTCCAGCTTCGATGGAACACATGTAGATCGGAAAGCGTGAAGTCAGCCGTTGGGTGGCCGCGATCATCGACTCCGCCCGATCATCACTGCAATTCGGAGGATTAAGGATCACAATGGCGGCCGGGTTTCGGGAACCGACCGCAGCAATTTTGTTGGCAAAAGAGGCATCCCGCGACCACCGTCGGTTGGACCACTGGCTCTCTCCGTTTTCATCCATCGGCTCAAAGCGAAAGAACACGGCCACTTTCCCACTCAGATCAGTGTCATCCGAGAAGTTGGTGTAGTTGCGGTCTTCAACCTCCAAGCCGTAGCCAACAAAAACAGCCTGACCCGCAAAGCCATCCGTCCCCGCGCCCATGCCGGTCAGCATGAAGTCGGTGTCTCCTTGAAACTCATCCAATTCGCCATTCACGACCGTGGCCATCGCTTGCCCCGAACGGATGAAGTCTGTGCCCAATGAAAATGGATGTCGATAGCCACCTGGGTGTCCCGTACGCGGCTCAACGGCAGGTTGCAGGCCAACGGCACGGAGGTGGTGTTCGAAATAATCCTTGGCCCGTTCCATCCCTGGAGTGCCCGGGAGTCGCCCATCCATCCACTGCGAGGACAAGACCACGATGTGCTCGTGGAACTCTCGGGTTTCGTCATCGACGGTGGCCAAAGCTTCACGGATAGCACCGTCTTGCGCAAAGAGAGAAAGGGCGATCATGGACAATAAGGACATCGAATACTCCATCTCGAGGAAGCGACCTTCCACGGCTGAACACACGAGCATAGCCTGTAGTGGTGCTGCCTTACCTCCTCAGCTTGTTCTTTGCTCTGCATCCGCAGGATGGACCACATGCTGAGGTTGATCTGACCGTCGAGGATCGCCAAATTGCCCTCGTGGTCACCGCCAATTTGGCGTGGCTGGACGAATTGATGGATATTCCTCGTGAACTTCCCGACAATCTCCATCCTTCCGAAACGGGAACAGCGGTAGAAGCCCTCCAAGATTTCCTCTTCGCAAAAGCAACGGTTGTCATTGACGGCGCACCGGCTTCGCTCTGGACCAGCACGTCACCCATCGCCAATCACCCCGATCCCGCACTCCTGCCCCTGTTCCCAAACGCAGGCATGCGAGGGCTCCGAAAATGGCGCTTTGAGTTCCGCACCCAGCTCAGTCAACCCGCCCAGCAAGTCACGCTGCGTTGGCATGATTTTGCACCCGATCGCATCACCGATCCCCTGGATCCACCACCTCTGCCCGTGACCGGTGAAATTCAAGCCCAAGGACTGGTGGATCCGTTCATGCTCACCCCAGCGGAACCTGCATACACATGGTCCCGAGTGTCTGGCGGCCTTGGCGATCGCCTCGCCACCTATCCAATCCCAACCGCGGTGACCAAACCGATTTCGATCGCACTCCGGTATGGCTTGGGAGCATCAATGCTCGCCACCCTGTTGCTGTGGCGATGTTCAACGCGCCGGCAGCCAGTAGCGGCCGGGCTGAGCGTGTCTCTTGGGCTCGCGCTGATTCTGTTCCAAACACCCCAGCGAGAGATCCCAACCGAACAATTGTCAGCCGCTGCCAAAGCGTTGCACCTGAACATGTACCGAGCCTTTGATTACACCGACCGAGACACCGTGTACGACAGTTTGGCCTTGTCCGTTGAAGGAGAGCTCTTGGACACGGTCTATGAGGAAATCTTCGCCTCTTTGGTCATGCGTGATGAAGGTGGCGCGGTGGCTCGAGTGACGAGTATCACGCATCATGACGTGACCCCGAACACGCCGACGCTCCTCACTCGAGAAGGAACACCACGGTGGAGTTCCATGGTCCGCGTGCAATGGACAGTGCGCGGCCGAGTGACGCACTGGGGCCATTCCCACCAGAGAGCCGACCGATGGTCGGCCTTGTTTCTACTTCAAGAAACTTCCGACGGGTGGCGCTTCACGGAGGGTGTCTTCGAAGAACGGATTCCCGAGGATTTGGAGATCCCCGATGTCCTCTGAGCCCGTCATCCTTCTGGAAGAGGTGCTGGTGGAACGTGGAAATTTCCGCCTTGAGATTCCCAAACTCCAGATCCGCCCCGGGGAACGAGTTGGCATCATCGCGCCAAGTGGTCAAGGAAAGAGCACCCTGCTCATGGTGTTGGCCGGATTGATCTCTCCCACCCGGGGTCATGTCGCTGTCAACGGGGTTAATCCTGCAGTAGAGCCAGCGGAATGGCGGGCTCGAAACTTGGCTTGGATGGGCGCCGAGTTGGAACTGCCGACCGATTTGCGGGTCCACGAACAGGTGTGCTTGGCTGCTCATCTGATGAAGCAGCCGACGCCCGCTCCGGACAACATCAATGCGGTCCTGAGCAGCGTCGGGCTTGCCGGTTACGAACAGCGCACGATGGATTCACTTTCTACCGGGCAACAGCAGCGGGTGGCCCTTGCCAGATTGCTTCTTCACCCCTCATCACTCCGGCTGGCCGACGAGCCCACCGCATCTCTGGACAAAGGATGGTCAAACACATGCACCAATTTGCTCCTTGCCCAGCCTGACCCGATTACCGTTTGCTTCGCCAGCCACGACCCCACCCTGATCGGTCGCGCCGACAGGACCATCACTCCGGAGGGCTCCGCGTTATGAGGGTGGCATGGATCTTGGCGAAATCCCGCTGGCGTGAACGCCCGGGCACTCTGCTTGTGCTCTCCCTCGCGATGGCGTTGGCCGCCGCGGTACCCCTTGGCACCAATCGAGCAGTGCAACGTGAGGTTCAACTGCTCCAGCAACAAACCCAGGCCATCCCACTGGTAGCCGGGGCTGGCAATGCCGGCCAAACGGACTTGGTGCTCGCGGCCCTCGACTTCGATCCGCGAAGCATTCCGACCACCGGTTGGGGCCTTGTCGAGGCAGCAAGGCAGGACGTACCCGCCGGCGTCCTGCCGATGCATCTTGGTCACCGGGCCTCCGGAGTGACGCTGGTAGGCACCGAATCAGATGTCGTCGCAACACTCGGGTTGACATTGGACGCTGGTCGATGGTGCATTCGTCCCGGTGAGATTGTGGCGGGTGCGGGCACGCCTCTGGATCGGTTCTCTTTGGAACAGATTGTTGAATCAGAGGCCCCCCAGAAATTTGCCCTGCAAGCACCACCCACGCAACGGCTGCGCGTCGTTGGTCGATGCAAACCCACAGGTTCGGCCGCAGATGGAGTGGTGTGGACCAATCTCACGACCACATGGGTTCTGGATGGCCTCTATCACGCTCATCAAACTGGTTCAGAGCAACCCGATGCCTCAACGCAACGACGACAAGTCTTGCCCCCAAACACACCTTTGGTTCGAAATCTCTATGAACAAGATGGCTCAGGCCTGCATGCTCACATCCCGAAAAGTGAACTTCCTATTCACTTGCTCAGAATCACACCACCAGACCAGCGATCGCTCACCATGGTCCGAACCAACCTGAAGCTCGCTTACGGGGCAATGACTGCCGTCCCCGAAAAAATTGCCGACGAGCTGGCTGAATCATTTGCGGCCCGAGCCAAACTGATTCAACTCGCCGTGGTGGTGCCGGGGCTTGGCGTGAGCTTGCTGGCCATGCTGGTCGTGTGGCTTGACTGGCAAAGGAGGCAAACGGAACACGCCGGGCTTCGGCGCCTGGGAGCCAGCCAATGGATGCTTGTGGGATCCTTTGTTCTGGAATTGCTGGGGACGCTTCTGATCAGCGTCCTGTTGGCCAGTGGATTGACATGGGCCTTGTCGATCGTGGCGGGCCGCTGGGTCATGTGAGAGTTGTCCACAACGAGTGCACAGCCCTGCCAAAACCCCGAAATACATAAACCACTGATGACATTGGATTTCGACAAGGACATGAAAGAAGCCGGCATTTCGACCACCCTTTGGGCCAAATCGAAGCAAGAGGCAGCATTACATTGACCTCCTTGGGGACCCAAGGGGGGTTCCTTCCGGTGTCATTTTGAGGGTGGATACATGCTTTTTGGATCACGATGGGCTGCAGCATTTGCTTTGGTGGCGTCCCCCGCACTTTGGGCTGATTTTGAGTCCGCAGAAATCAAAGCTCTGGGCGGAATTCACCCTGACGGCATTTCGGTTTACCAAGTCGTTGTCAATTTCGACGATGTCCAAGACACCGTGCTGGCCGTCGGCGGCAACGAAACCACGGGCACAGATCTGATCCTGAAAAGCAATGCCCCGCTTGCACAAGACCATCCCTTCGGAGTTTGGACAGACATTCCAGACGCACGAGCAGGAGAAGGCGATTCTTGGTTTGGCATCGGAGGTCAAGCCGACACCGCTTTTGATCCCGAACTGGGCACGCCGGGAGACGAAGTCGTAAAGAACTGCGGCGCGTCATGCACCGGAAACTCAGGCTACTTCGATATGGACCCGAGCAGCCCGGCCGATGGAGGGAACGTCATCTTGGCCCAAGTGGCCACCCCAGGCGATTTCGAATTCACGGCCACTGTGTACTACCGCAAACCCGATGGCAGTAACGCTTGGGTGGACATTTTTGTCTCAAGCGTTGAAGTCAACGGTGAATACTTTCCCATCGAGGACACCGATTGCAACGACGATGGAATCCTCGATTGCGAAGCCATTGCATCCGGTGCCGATACGGATGTCGACTTCGATGGCCTTCCCGACTCGTGCGAAGACGACTGCGACGACGACGGCGTGCCTGATCCGGTCCAGATTGACAACGGAGAGGAAGATTGCAATCAAAACGGCATTCCTGACTCATGCGAAATCAGCGATGGGTCTGAAGAAGATTGCAACCAAAATGGCCGACCCGACTCCTGCGACTTTGCCGACGGCATTTTGCAAGATGACTTCACCTGGATCCCGGGGAACCCATTCCCTGACATGGGCTCCAATGGCGTCCCCGACGAGTGCGAGTCGGACTGTGATGCGAACGGTGTTTTGGACCTTGATCAAATCGCCAGTTCCCCCGAAGCAGACGCAAACGGCAACGGCATCTTGGACGTGTGTGAAACCGACTGCAACATGAACGGTATCGCCGATGATGTGGAGGTTGCCAATGGCACGGCCCCCGACTTCAACAACAACGGCATTCCCGACGAATGTGATACGGATTGCGACGGAGACTTGTACCCCGACTGGTTCGAGATCCAATTCGGCACGGCTTCTGACTGCGACAGCAATGGCGTTCCTGACAACTGTCAAATCTTTGCGGACCCAACGCTCGACTTGAATGGGAACACATTCCTCGACTCCTGCGAAGTCGACTGCAACGACAATGGGACTTTTGACTACTGGGACATTTTTGAAGGCATCAGTGCCGACTGCGATGGCAACGACATCCCTGATGAATGCGACATCGAAAATGGTGACCAGCAAGATTGCCAACCCGACGGCATACCCGACAATTGCCAGCTGGCGGATGGGACTTCAAACGACTGTGACGCCAACACTGTTCCGGACGAATGTGATCCTGACCTCGATGGTGACACGATTCCTGACGCCTGTGACAATGACATCGACGGCGACGGCTGCCCCAACTCATCCGACGCGTGCCCAACCGACCCCAACGAGTGCTTTGATGCCGACATGGACGGCATCTGCGACAACGAAGATCCCGACGACGACAACGACGACATTCCAGATGAATGCGACATTGATAGCACCGGTGGCGTGGACTGCAACGACAACGGCGTCGACGACATCTGCGAACCCGACTGCAACGGCAACGGTGTCGCAGATGAATGTGACATCACCAATGGCAACGGCCCAGTTGAAGTCATCTTTGCCATCGACACCACCCGCTCGATGACGGAAGACGACATCCCCTTCCTCCAAGCCAATATTGATGAGCTCATCGCCGCGATTGACGGACCGGAAGACCGTTCTGGAGTCCTAAATTTCAATGACGGCTACGTGAAAGTTGAAGCCGAACTTTCTGGCGCGGCTGAGGCGACCGCCATGGCTCTCATGGGTCTCGACGGGCCCTTCGGCCTTCCCGGATTCCGAGAAGCTTCGGACATCGCGGTACGTCACGCTTGTGGAGGCAATGCCCCTTGTGTGGAAGGCCACGTTGGCGCATTTGGGGACGCGCGCAGAATCGTGGTCCTTTTCACCGACAACTTGCCCGGCGGCTGCAACGGCCAGAAACCCGTACCAGTTGCCCTGGAGCAGATGGTGAATGCCGCGCAATCAGCGGAAGCATCGATCATTGCAGTCCGCGGCTCGCTGTATGACGGAGAAGATGACCCTTCAGAGTTCTTGGCCACCTTGGCAGACGAAACCAATGGCATTTATATCGATCGTGGTGATGCCGATGTTGGCCTCGATATTGCGGCCGCCATCATGCAGCTTCGCCCCGAAGGCTCCATGGACTGCAACAACAACGGGGTTCCAGACGAATGTGACATTGATGATCCCACGCTGGACTGCAATGACAACGGCGTGGTCGACAGCTGCGAAATCGAAGAAGGTATTGCCCCTGATTGCAACGAAAACGGCATCCCTGATGCGTGTGATATTGCTTCCGGGTTCTCAACGGATTGCAATGGAAACCTCATTCCGGACTCATGCGACATCACCATTGGGGACTCTGAGGACTGCAACGCCAACTTCATCCCTGATGAATGCGATGTTGCGTTTGGCATTTCCGACGACTGCAATGGCAATGGCATTCCCGACGAATGTGACGCCACCGACCCCATGATGGACTGCGATGAAAACGGTGTCCCTGACACTTGTGAGCTTGGCAATCCCGTCACGGAATTCAATTCCGGCATCCGCGGCCTTCCAATGGGCGGCGAAACCAGCATGGTGGTTCTGGGCGGACTGAGCGTCAGTGGCCAAGACGCTGTAATTTCGGTCGAAACCATGGCGGACGTGAACTCCGAAGCCGAGTACATCGATTTCGAATTTGACGGCTACGCCATTCGGTTTGAAGGTGGCAACCCTGGGTGCGGCCTCAACCTGGATTCATTTGTGATCCCCCAATCGACATGGAACGGCATCGCCTCTGATGGCGCGGCCGTGGTCATGGTCATGCCTTCAGAGCCCGTCGATGCCTGTGCCGGCAGCTTCAGAATCTTTGGCACGGTCTCGGGCAACGAACGGGATTGCAACAACAACGGCATCCTCGATGTTTGTGAAATCGAAAACGGAGACTTGCCTGACTGCAATATCAATGGCATTCCCGATGAATGTGATCTCGAGAGTGGCCTTTCGGAAGACTGCGACAACAACGAGGTTCCCGATGAATGTCAACCCGACTGCGACCAAGACGGAACGATTGACGCTTGCGATTCGGACGATGACGGCGACGGGATCCTTGACGAATGCGACGCCAACTCCTGTGGCATGACCATGGAAGACTGTGATAGCAACGGCATCTTCGACCAGTGTGATCCCGACTGCGACCAGGACGGCACGCCCGACGCCTGCGATCCTGATGTTGATGGCGACGGCATCTCCAACGAATGCGACGCAGACTCTTGCGGCATGACCATGGAAGACTGCGACAACAACGGCGTCTTTGATGGCTGCGAACCCGATTGCGATCAAGATGGCACGACCGACGCCTGCGATCCTGATGTTGATGGCGACGGCATCTCCAACGAATGCGACGCCGACTCCTGCGGCATGATCATGGAAGATTGCGACAACAACGGCATCTTCGACGAGTGTGATCCTGACTGCGACCACGACGGCACCCCCGACGCCTGCGACGACGATGACGATGGCGATGGCATCCCGGACGAATGCGACGCCGACTCCTGTGGCATGGTCATGGAAGATTGCGATGGAGACGGCGTCACCGATTCATGTGACGAGGATGATGACGGGGACAACATCCCCGACAACTGCGACGCCGATTCCTGTGGCTACAAAGGCGTGGATTGCAATGGCAACGGCCTTGAGGATGCCTGCGAGCTCGACGATTTCTCCGACTGCGATGGCAATGGAGAACTTGACACCTGTCAGGTGGCGTTTGACCCCACCCAAGACTGTCAAGGCAATGGCATTCCTGACGTATGCGATTTGGAGTCCGGATTCTCCACCGACTGCAACAACAACGGCATCCCTGACTCCTGCGACCTGGCCGACATGACCAGTCCAGATTGCAACGAGAACGCCATCCCTGATGAATGCGATATTGCCGAAGGCATCGAAGACGACTGTGACACCAACGGTGTCCCCGACGTCTGCGAGCCCGATCAAGACAACGACGGCACCATTGACGCGTGTGATGATGATGTGGACGGAGACGGGATAGACAACGAATGCGATCCTGAATTCACCGGCGAGCCCGATTGCGATGGCAACGGGGTGATCGACGCGTGTGATCTTGACGAAGGACTGTTCGAAGATTGCAACGCCAATGGGGTGCCGGACTTATGTGACATCAAAGATGGCACCTCGTCTGACCTCGACCTCGACGGTATCCCTGATGAGTGCGATTGTGTTGGTGATGCCAACGGCGATCTCATTGTGAATCTTGCGGACATCCTGTTTGTTCTCAACCAATACGGACCGTGCCCGGGCTGCCTTGGCGACCTGAACGACGACAATCATGTAAACTTCTCGGACCTGACGTTGGTCTTGGCCAACTGGGGCAACGACTGTCGCCCCTAACCAACAAAGGCTGCTGAATGCAGCGTTGGCCGTCATCTGTGGGCTCGATCCCAACACAATGACCGCCTCCTTTCTTGCCCCCCCACGCCGCCCCGATGCCTCGCGCTCGGGGTGGCATTTTTTATGGCTTCACCGCGTAGAATTGTCCTTCCTGAGGAGTACGAATTATGGAATGTGGCATTGTTGGTCTGCCCAACGTTGGCAAAAGCACCCTCTTCAACGCACTCACCGCCGCTGGTATCGAGGCCGCGAACTATCCGTTCTGCACCATTGAACCAAACGTCGGCATTGTTGAAGTGCCTGATCCTCGGCTGGCTCGCATCGAAGCCAGGATCCCGACCCAAAAGGTCATTCCCGCTGCAGTTCGATTGGTCGACATTGCTGGAATCGTCAAAGGAGCGAGTGAAGGCGAAGGGCTCGGGAACAAGTTCCTTTCTCACATCCGCGAAGTGGACGCCATCTTGCACGTTGTCCGCTGCTTTGAAGATGCTGACATCACCCATGTGGACGGAAGCGTGGATCCGGTACGGGATGCAGATGTCATCGAAACCGAACTCATCTTGGCCGACCTCTCCGTGTGCGAAAACGGAGTTGACAAAGCTCGGCGTCAAGCACGAACCGGGGACAAAGAATGGGCCGCTCGGTTGGAACTTCTGCAGCGCTGCCAAACCCATTTGGAAGCCGCTCAGCCCATCCGTGGTATGGAACTCTCTGAAGACGAGGAACGCACACTACGCGGCTATGGCTTCATCACGGCCAAGCGGGTCATCTTCATTGCCAACGTTGATGAATCAGGCCTTGCGGAAGACTCACCCCCCGCCGCTGCCCTCCGCGCTCACGCCAAGGACACCGGGGCTGGCATGGTCAAAGTGTGCGCAAAGATTGAAAGTGAACTCGCCGAACTCGACGACGAAACCAAANCGGAAATGCTGGCTGATCTTGGCATGGATGAACCCGCCCTCCACAAGGTCACGCGTGCGGCCTACGCCCTGCTCGGCCTTCAGAGTTACTTCACCGCCGGAGAGAAGGAAATCAGGGCCTGGACCATTCCGATTGGAGCCACCGCCCCTCAAGCCGCCGGCGTCATTCACACCGACTTTGAACGCGGATTCATCCGTGCCGAATGTTTCAGTTTGGACGACCTCGAACTTCATGACCACGAAAAGGGCATTCGGGAAGCTGGTAAACTCCGAAGCGAAGGAAAAACCTACGTGGTGTCCGACGGCGACATCATCCACTTCCTCTTCAATGTCTGAAGATCCCATCGCCAGACATCCGATGCATCCACTGTGAATGTGTTCAACCACGTTGCCGGCGGTGTGCTCATGGGCTTGGCCAACTTGGTCCCAGGTATTTCTGGAGGCACCATGCTCCTCGCGACGGGCGTGTACCGATCGCTGATCGAGGCGGTAGGCCAACTGTGCCGACTCAACATCACCAGGCGAAGCTTGGCCCCCGTGGTCTGGATCGCAATCCCCGCGGCCGTGACAATCGTCAGCCTTGCCGGCGCCGTCAGTGGCTTGGTCCAGAACCACCGACCGCTTGCCTATGCGACCTTCATAGGACTGACCCTCGGTGGGGTGCCCCTTCTCCTTCGCCAACTGCCAAAGTGGACACCTGGAGCAAAAGGCGGAGTGGTCTTGGGCGTCATGGCAATGGGCGGCTTGGCCATCCTTGAGAGCGTGGGAGGTTTTGCCACCACCAGTGGATGGGTTATGGCGGCTTTGGCTGGGATGCTCGGTGGCGCCTCCATGATCTTGCCCGGGCTTTCCGGAGGCTTTGTTCTGCTGCTGTTGGGACAGTACGTGGTGATTCTCAGTGCCATCGATACCTTCAAAGACGGCATCAAACTGGGAAGTATCGAAGCACTGATGCCCCCTTTTCAAACGCTGTTCCCTTTTGGTGTGGGCTTCGCGCTCGGAATCGCCCTCACCGCCTTCGCCATGCGAACCTTATTACGCCACCACGAGTCCGCCACCACCGGAGTGCTGCTTGGCCTTCTGTTGGGCGCGGTACTTGGGCTATGGCCGTTTCGAGTTGGAGTTCAACCCGAAATTGGCGATGTGATCCGAGGGCAAGCAATCGTCACCGCTGAGGAACGCGACCAAGTCGAACCCCAACACTGGCGCACAGAAACCTTCACCCCGGACATGCCGGAAGTAATCTCCGCCACCATGGCGGTCGCCCTGGGCTTCGGGACCGCATTGGCCGTCGGTTTACTGGGTCGACAGGGCAAGCACCCTGCTCAAGATTCTTAAAACCTGCACAGAACTCCAAAAGAGCCCCCCCGTACCATCTGCGTAACGAGACTTTGATTTTTTTTGAGGTCCCGTCGATGTGCGACATTTTGTCGCACATCCGTGTACACTTGTCGTTCACCTCTGAAGGAATTGCACGCCCTATGAACCGCATCTTCGCCACCGTTTTGCTCTTCACCACCATGGCCTCAGGACAATTTTGGGGGAACGATGGTTTTCCGGAGGTCATGAATTGGGATCGATTCCGTGCTCTCACTGAGCAGTTGGGGCTGAGTCAAGCCCAAGTCAACGGCCTTCTTCCGGCCCACGACGCCTACGTCAAAGCCTTCCGTGAAATCATCGAAGATGACTTTTCCGATTTTGTGGAAGAAGATGACAACGACGGCAAATACCAATGGGCGAGTGCTGATCCAGAACTCGCGACCTCGTTCCGCAGCCGACGCTCCAAGTACCGCAATCTTTGTGATGAGTTGGAAGAAGCGGAAGATGATCTCTTCGATCTGGCCTATGCCTACCTCACCGAGAGCCAGCGTTTGCAACTCGAGGATGTGCGAGGACGAAGAGAGCGAGAACGGCTCCGCGCCCAGACGTGGCCTGGCTTCGAGTGGAACTTTGGCGGCGCAATGAGCATTGAGGCCCAAGACCTCTTGGTCTTCTCCGACCTCGACATCACTGAGGTCATGGAACTGGCTGCCGCCCAGCACGGGAAGACGCAGACCAGTGCCATACGGACCTATCGAAAAGAACGGCTGGATGCCATCGAGGATCGACTCGATCGGGAACAAGCCAAACCCAACTTCGATGCCATGGTGGATCCGGACATCACCAAACGTCTCGGTCAAATCAAAAGGGAGCTTGGGGGCAAGGGTGGCAAAGGCGCTGGAGGCAAAGGCGGTGGAGGCAGAGCGGCCCGCCCCGACCTGACCGAAGCAGAAATTGAAGATCTCAAGGCTGAATTTGCCATGCTTCAGGAAGAATTCGAGGCCCAGATGGCGGCCTCCGAAGACTCGATGTTTGAAGGTGTCTGGGATTTCAGCAAATCAGACGACGTGCGGAAGAAGGCGGACCAAGCCATTGCAAAGTCCCTGAAATCCTTTGTTCAAAGCGTTCTCTCCAACCTCGACACCAACGACGGATATCAGTTCAGGCTGCGAGTCCTCCGGCAGATGTATCCCGGGGTCAACCAGCCTTCGGCCGACCCACTGTTTGCCCGTCGAATCAATGAAGCTGAAAAGGAAGACAACACTGCGTTGGCCGCTGAATTGGCTGAGGAACGCCTGGCCTTCCGGGAGGGCATGAACAATATCTGGGATCGCCTCATCGATGCTCTGGATGATGATGATGAATTCAACATGGAAGACATGATGAAGTTGTCCGGGTTCGATGGAGCCAAAGGTGGCAAGGGAAACAAGGGTGGAAAAGGCAGCAAAGGTGAGAGAAAAGCGCCAAAGCAATCCCCCCGTGATCAAGCCTTTGCGGACGCCCGCGCCTACGACCGCAAATTTACCGACGAACTTCTTCCCGAAGGCGGATCCGAAGGACGAGCCGAGATGGTCATCGATCGCAGTGGCGGTCCCGGCAACATTCAGATCAGTGTCTCGGGAGCCGATGGTCCAGAATCCATCCAATTCAGCGACGGCGCAATGATGATCGTCGAGAATGGCCAGGAGTATGAAGTGCCCATGGATGGCCCCATGGCGATCGGAATGGATATCGCCGGTGAGATGTTCGGCAGCCGAGGCGTGCTCCTTCCCTTGGACACCCCCAGCATCCGAGAGCTTGCCGGAGTCTCCGAGGAAGACCAAGGCCTCTTGGACGCCATCATTGACGACTACCGACTGTCTTGTGCGGACAACCTGCCCGAACGAGAAATCATCGAGTTCTCCGAAGACGACCCGGCGTCCATGATGAACATGATGGCCGACAGTGAGAACCGTCGTCGCGAACGCAATCAAGCCATTCGGTTCGCTGACGAACTCCTGTTTAGCACGCTTTCAGCTTTATTCCCCGAACGAGCTTCCGCTATTGCCGCTTTTGACATCACCCGGCAACGCGCTTGGTTGATGGCTCGCATTGGTTCCGGAGGCATGGAAGGCATTGCCCTGATGTTCATGGGAGGCGGCACGGGTGAAGGCTGGAAGGTCGATCTTCGAGAGTTGGTCACTGACAACAGTTGGACCCCCGAAGATCCAGCGGCATTCCAAAGCGCTCTTGAAGTGTGGGAGCAAAGCATTCTCGAGCCGCTCGAAGAATTGGCCGACCACCGTGAATCAGGCATGAGCATGACCGACATGATCGGCATGAGCATGGGTGATGGTGAGAAGGACAAAGACGTTAATCCCATGCAAATGATGAATGACATGATGGCTCGCCAGCAAAAGCGAAGCGAACTCGTTGACTCGGCCAACGAAATCACCGATGACGCGGCAGGTGCCCTGTCCCTCTTGCTCCCGCTTGACGAGTCCGATGCCTTTGATCTGTCATATGGATTGGCCGCCGTCCCAACGATTGGCCGCGATCCCGATCTCTTGGACCCTGCTTTCGAAAAAGCCCTCACGCTGGACTCCCTTCGTATGGAGCAGCGGGAAGCTCTCGCAGGCCTGGCGGCCGACTATCGCGCTTCTCTTCGTGAAGTCAACCAACAGATGCTGGGCATGCACCGGCGCATGCCCAACATCGACATGGGAGGCATGTTCGGGGCCATGATGCAATTCGGCGACAAAGGCGACGAAGGTGATGCCCAGAAGATGCAAGAGCAGTTTGAGTTGAAGCAGAATCTTCAAAAACAAATCGACCGCTTGCGGTCAGAACGAAAAGATCTTCATCAGAAGACCCGAGAACAGCTCAAAGGCTTGCTGGACCAAGACCAGATCACCCGTGGCGGGCTTCAGCGGTTGCTCGAACCGCAACGACTTCCGCCTGAAATCCAGCAAATGCTTGGAGGCGGCATGATGATGGGTGGCCCCGGCTTCTAATCGTCTCCCTGAAGAATCAAATGCTCTTCCGGCATCCCTCGGCGGAGCTCTGCACCACCCGGTGGATGAACTTCACCCCAGCCGCCCCGGCTTCGACCCCGGGGTAGGCGTACTTGTCGGGGTTGTGCTCAGCAGCGCGGACGGCCTGAACCACTCCGCGATAAACGTTCGCAAACGCCTCGATAAAGGCCTCGGGGTGCCCCGCGGGAATCCGAGTGACATCCGCCGCAGCAGGTGACAAATAATCTGCTCCGCGGTGCAACACCTGGTCCGGCCCGTCCAAACTCTTCAACGTGAGATGGTTTGGGTTCTCTTGCCCCCAATACAACGAACCCCGATCGCCGTGCACCCGCAGGGCCAAGCCATTGAGGTCACCGATACAGATCTGGCTTGCGGTCAAGGTGCCGCGGACATCGCCAGTCATGCGGAACATCACTTGGGTGTCATCATCGATGGGTCGCCCCAAGAAGGAGTGGCACTCGGCGAGGACCGACTCAATTTCAAGGCCGGTGACGAAGCTCACCAAGTTCTCGGCGTGGGAGCCAATGTCACCAACGGCCCCCCCCACGCCAGCCTTGCTGGGATCGGTCCGCCAAGAAGCTTGCTGCTGACCGCTGTCCTCCAAGCGAGTGGCCAACCAGCCTTGGTGGTACTCGACAAACACTCGGCGAACTTGGCCAATCTCTCCGGCAGCAATTCGGGCACGTGCTTCACGAACCATGGGATAACCGGTGTAGTTGTAGGTCACCGCAAAGACCACGCCAGAAGCTTCACGGGCCGCCACCAGTTCCGCAGCTTCGGCTTCGGTGAGGCAGAGCGGCTTGTCGCACACCACATTGATGCCCGCCTGCACGAACGCCAGGGCAATCGGAGCGTGCAAGAAGTTGGGCGTCACGATAGTGACGAAATCAATTCGCTCATCTTCTGGCCGCTTCTTCTCGTCCTCCAACAGGTCCATCCAAGTGCGGTGGGCCCGGTCTTCAGCGATGCCCAACTCCAAGGCCGAAGCGACCGCAATCTCGGGATCGGCGTGCATGGCGCCGGCCACAAGTTCAATGTCGCCGTCCAAACGCTGGGCCAAACGGTGTACCGCTCCGATGAACGCGCCTTGGCCGCCCCCCACCATGGCCGCACGGAGACGCCGTCCTGAGGATTGTGCTCGTGATTCAACCATGCTGATTCTCCTTTGCAAACGCGTCATCAAAGACAACTCCCGAGGCCGGGAACTGGGTGGCTCGAACCACTTCGCAAGATTCTTTCGCTCCGAATTCACGGTCCATCGCCGTGTCTTCCCATTCGACACTCAGTGGCCCTTCGTAGCCAATGTTGTTGAGAGCCCGAATGATGGCGTCAAAGTCAACATCACCCCGGCCAACCGATCGGAATTCCCACCCGCGGCGCGGATCACCAAACGGGACATGAGAACCCAAAATCCCCTTCATGCCATCACCGGTATTCAACGTGACATCCTTCATGTGAACGTGGAAGATTCGATCCCCAAATCGTTCGATGAATTTCACGGGATCAATCCCCTGCCACAGCAAGTGCGAAGGGTCAAAGTTGAAGCCGAAGGCCTCGTGGTTACCAATTGCTGCCAATGCGGTTTCCGTTGAGTAATAGTCGTAGGCGATTTCACCGGGGTGCACTTCCAGAGCAAACTTGATGCCTTCCGATTTAAAAGCGTCCAAAATGGGCCCCCATCGATTGGCGAAATCATCAAAGCCAGCTTTCACCATGGCGGGGGAAGTGGGCGGAAAGAAGTACCAGTCGCCCCAGATGGAAGATCCCGTGAATCCGTTGACCACCGGCACGCCAAGCTTGGCGGCGGCCCTTGCGGTTTGGATCATTTCCGCGGCGGCCCGTTGGCGAACGCCCTCGGCTTCTCCATCCCCCCAGATCGACGCCGGCAAAATGGACTGGTGGCGTTCATCAATACGGTCGCACACAGCTTGTCCCACCAGGTGGTTCGAGATGGACCAACACTTGAGACCCGACTTGGCCAAAAGCTCATGCCGACCTGCGGCATAGCCGTCTTCAGAAAGGGCTCGATCCACCTCGAAATGGTCCCCCCAACACGCCAGTTCAAGACCGTCGTACCCAAAGCCAGCGGCCTTCTTGGCCAAATCCTCGAGCGGAAGATCCGCCCACTGTCCAGTAAAGAGCGTTACAGGTCGTCCCATGTCGTGTGCCTCCAATTCGGAGGTGCAATGTAGCCCGATCTGCCGATGTTGGACATAGGATCACACGCCATGAATCNTCTGGACACCAATCAGCCGCGATCCCAAGTGATCGATCGAGATTTCCTGGAACACAGGGCCAAACTCATCGATCTGGCCGCCTTCTTGGACCGCTGCGAGCGTGCCGAAGGCACCGATGACTTTCGTCTGAAAGCTTTGCGAGCCGCGATCCCACTGCTCATTGATGGCCAATCCGAGCGGGCCCGGCGGGTCCTTGAGTCCTTCAGCGATCCCAGCAGCGAGCCCATTCCGGAAGCCCCTGGCAAAGGGGCCTCTGGTGCTTGGGGGGGGCCTTCCTGATGCGATACATCGACCCCCACGCTCACATGGTGAGCCGTACGACCGATGACTATGAAAAAATGGCTCTCGCCGGGTGCCGGGCACTGACCGAACCAGCGTTCTGGGCGGGGTACGACCGATGCTCAGCCGAGGGGTTTCGGGATTATTTCAACCAACTCACTTCCATTGAACCAGCCCGAGCACGAACCTACGGCATCCACCATTTCACATGGCTGTGTATCAACCCGAAAGAAGCTGAAGATGTTGGGTTTGCCCGAGAAGTGATGCAAGTGATCCCCGAGTTCTTGGCCAGGGACAACGTTCTGGGGATTGGAGAAATTGGGCTCAACAAGAACTCTAAAAATGAGCTCCGCATCCTGGAAGAACATCTGGAGATCGCGGCCCAACACCAGTCTCTTGTCCTCGTGCACACACCACACCTCGAAGACAAACAAAAAGGCACCCGGTTGATCATGGAAGCGGTCCGGAACCAGCCCAGCATCGATCCGGGGCGAGTGCTGATCGACCACGTTGAAGAACACACTGTGAAAGAAGTTTTGGACGGTGGATTCTGGGGCGGCATGACGCTCTATCCAGACACCAAGTGCACCGCCAAACGGGCGGCCGACATTCTGGAAACCTGCGGTACCGAGCGGCTCTGGATGAACTCTGCGTGTGACTGGGGCCCCTCCAATCCCCTTTCCGTCCCAACCGCCGCCTTGGAGCTCCGAGCCCGCGGACACCATCCCCAAGCCATCGACCATGTGATCTTCAAGAACCCCATGGCATTCCTGAGGCAAGCTCGGGCGTTTGCCCAAAGGGCCGAAGCCATCGATGTTGGACACCCCCCCAAATGACCCCCCAAGAACTCGACAACCTCTTGCGGCCTATTTCAGATTGGCCCAAACCTGGAGTGACCTTCCGGGACATCGGCCCGCTTCTTGACGACCCAGAGGCCTTGATGGCGGCCGTTGCGGCAATGGTTGATCCTTGGCGTGACACCCCCATCGATGTGGTGGCTGGTGCCGAATCCCGTGGCTTCATCTTCGGTACGGCGATTGCCCTGGCCCTTGGTGTCGGTTTTGCGCCGTTACGCAAGCCGGGCAAGTTGCCCCCTCCGGTCAGCCAAGTCTCATACACCTTGGAGTACGGGGAAGACCAGTTGGAAGCCGCGGCTGATGCTTTCACACAAAGAAGGGTTCTTCTGGTTGACGACGTGCTCGCCACGGGGGGGACCCTCCGTGCCGCCGCCGCGTTGGTGGAGCAACAGCAAGGGCTTGTGGTAGGAGCCAGCATTCTGCTGGAGATCCCCGCCCTGGAAGGCCGGCAGCTGCTCGCCCCCATGCATATCGAGAGTGTCCTCTGTTAAACGAAGGACGGCCCGACCAAATTGCTTCGGCCGGGCCCTCGCGGGGTTGGTTGGATTGCGTACGAATCGTGTATCTGTGTACCGACCCCACGTCCTTCGAGGACACGAAAAGGCTCCCCCCCAGGTGCCTTTTCAACGCCCTGAGAGATTGAGTTCCACACCGAACTCTTCAAGCAATCGCTCTACTTCTCCCCAGCCAGCTTCCTCAGGCTGATCATCCAGAGGCAGTGTGATGGCGGCGGATTCCATCCCCATCACGCGGATGGTGCTGTTGGCCGCCCCAGCTCCAACTTGACGGCGAATCAACCCGAGAACCGCCTCGTCGCTTGAGGCACGGGTCTCACCATCCCGGGTGACCGAGCAGTTGGGATGTGCTTTCGCATCCAAGCGGAATGATCCGATATTGGTACCGATGGTGGCCGCATCCCAGTGACGCGGAGCGTCCCAACTGGTGAGCTGCGCATCCTCCCAACGAGCCACACAACGCTTGGTGCCTGAGAACTTGACTTCGTTCTCATTCCAAACCTCCACGGTCATCATGGACACCGGTGGGAGGCCGTTCTTGTCCACCAGATCAAGATCAAGCAACTGCAAGGTCATGGAGCCGCCGTCGAAGCCAGGCAAACCAGCGCCGCCCTCGGCGGGGAATTGCCCAACCAAACGGGAACCTGGAGCACAGTATTCCCGACCATCGAGCAGCAGGATGCCCGGTGTCCCAAGTCGATCGCCGTGATCGGCAACCACCTCAGGGACCGCGAAGGCACACGCAGGTTGTTCCCAAGCCTCACCGCTGCGGATGATCATGCCGGAGCCAGTGAGATGGTTCCAGCGGATCTCGAAGCCATCGGCGTCAACCGCCCATGCGTACAAGAAGCCGCGCACCGTTCGCTCGCCGGGTTCACCTTGAGCCGCCGCCGGAAGCGGTCTTCCGAGCAAGTCACCAGAAGGCACTGGACCGTCGATCACGGCGAGACTTGGAAGGTCTCCAGAACTGCTGAGGCCATCCGAAGCACGCCACCAGAATGGGCCGTTCGCCGGGATTTCGGCACGCATCTCCACCCAGTTCCAACCTGGGTGGGCTCGCTCGCCTGTGGACGAGTCAATTTCCAGAGGCTCATCACCGTTCACCAGGAAGAATCGAACCATGACAGGTTCATTCCAGTCGTTCGACATCTGAACCAAGGAGTCGGTGACCAAGTTGCCATCCATGTCCCATCGCAATTCGACATGTCCCAGGCTCAACAACGAGCCTTTGCGTTCACAGCCCACTCGACAATCAGCCTGACAGACCACGGGATCATCACAATCGGTGCCAGGGCCACGGAAAGTTCCCCCTTGGGCTTCGCAGCACCCTTCGGCCAAGACCAAGCATTCGGGCCCTGCTCCGGCGGGAAGACAGCAAGCTCCGAGAGGTTCACAAGAATTGAGCACACCGTCGCCATTGCAATCAAGGCTGGGGTCGTTCAGAATCTCGCAGACATCGGCCTGACCGTTGTTGTCGCAATCTTCCTGACACTCGTCAGGAATGTCATTGCCATCACAATCCTCGGCACCATCGGCCAGGTCACACTCGTCCGGAACACCGTTGAGGTTGCAATCGGGAAGGCCTTCACATTCATCGGGAATGGCGTTTGAGTTGCAATCTGCACTGGTGCCATTGTCCAAGTCGCACTGGTCAAAGACGCCGTTGTTGTTGCAGTCNTCTTGACATTCATCAGGAATTCCGTTGCCGTCACAGTCAGAGCTGTCACCACTCAGAATGTCACACTCGTCAAAGATGCCGTTGCCATTGCAATCTGGAAGTCCTTGACAGTCATCGGGGACACCATCGTTGTTGCAGTCGATTTCACAAGCATCTGGAACACNATCGCTGTCACAATCGGCCTGGCAATCATCGGGGATGCCATTGCCATCACAGTCGTTGTTAGCAAGCTCACAACGGTCAGGAACCCCGCTGCTGTTGCAATCATCAAAGGGCTCACATGCGTCAGGAACNCCATTGGCGTCGCAGTCAGGAAGCGACTGGCAGTCATCGGGGACGCCATCTTGGTTGCAATCGACTTCGCAGGCATCTGGAATGCCATCGTTGTCACAATCCGTCTCACAGGCATCGGGAACACCATCGCCATCACAGTCGNGCTGACAGTCGTCTGGGATACCGTTGGTATCGCAGTCTGTACTGGTTCCGTCGCTGATGTCACAACCATCAGGGACGCCGTTGGAGTTGCAATCTTCGAATCCAGGACAGGGATCGGCTGCGCAGTCGCCACACACCAAGAACGAGCCACCTGCCGCAGCACAAGATTCGGGAGTCGCCCCGTCCAAGCAAAGCGCGCCGGAATCGGCATCGGGGCAATCCAGGCAGCAGCGTCCCAGAACTTGGCAATCCGCCTCTTCGCAAGAGACGAAATCACCTTGGTATACCCCACCGNTGTTCAGGCAATCCTCTTCGCTGGTTTCGAAGCATGTGCCGTCACACGGATCACAACAAGCGCCCAAGACGCCATAGTTCAAGCGAACCGACAGATCAATTTCCGCTTTATGCGGAGCAACCCGCAAGACAAAGTTCTTGCCGCCGCCGGTCACCCGACCTGTCGAAGCGATTTCAAAAGCCACCGGTCCATCCGCGGTCCATTCTCCGAACTTGTCGGAAGGCACAGAACCAGACATCTCGTCAGAGAACAGGAATCTGCCGCCGAAATCACAGGTTGAAAGAGGAGGAAGGCAAGATTCTCCGGCATCGCAACACGAGAATGGAGCGTCGTCAACCTCGATGATGCACAGAGGCATTGGGTCAAGACCTGGTGCATTGTTGATGCAGATACTTTCATCAAATTCGATCACGGGGTTCACTTCAGTCCCGCCATTGTTCGTGTACGTCGCATACGCGACCGCACGACCATCAAGGAGGACTTCAACACCGAGAAGAGGTCGAAGACCCCCGCGGTCATCAAACGAATCAACGGTGAAATCAACGAAGCTGGACTGGGGAACGGTCTCCTGAACGAAACGGGTTTCCACCAAGCAAGCATCTGCCGGACAGGTTGACCCTTCAAGCTGCCAATTGCTCCCAGAGGCGATGCAGGCCTCACGTGGAAGAGACTCATCGCATGCACCAGTTTGAGGATCACAGCAAGCCCCCAAACAAACAACATCCGAACAACTGGTCTCAAAACCCATGGCTCGCCCACCAAGGTCCGCACACTCTTCGTAGGTCATACGTTCGGTGCAATCTCCACTGCCCAGGCAGCAGGCTCCGAGCACTTCACAAACCACAGCGCCTTCACATTCGGAACTGTCGCTTTGGTAACGACCACCAAACCCAAGACACTCTTCCTCTTGAAGGCCGTTCTGGCAGGTGAGATCTTGGAAGCAGCAGGCTCCGAACGGAACGCACACGAATTCATCGCAGAGCACCGCTCCGGTGAATTGGCCGTCAAACATCTCGCATTGATCTTGGTCCAGCTGGACACACTGGCCCGTTGACAGACAACACGCACCACCNAGTCCAGCAGCCATGGGCAGTCGACCGTCTTCTGAACCAGTCTCTTGTGCCATGGCCGTGCCAACTGGCAACGCAAACGAGGCCAACAAGGCCAACATCATCACGATCCGATGCATTCCACACCCCCGAACATTCCCGGGTCCAACCACCCACCATCCACACGATGCGGGTGCCCGAGTTCAGAAGTCCATATTCTCGGACATAAACAACTTGTCAACAGTTACTTATGAACTTATCCACATATTTTTCGCACCCAGCCCACATGCCCTCCCGATCAACGGAAGCGCCAACCGAATTCGCCNNAACAGGCTGAAAAGGGGAAAAGTGACCTGGTTTGCACCAGGCAAGGCTGAACAAAAGGTGATGGAGTGAGGTCAGTCCGCGAGAATATCGCGGCCTTTGATGCCATCGATGGTGAGCACGTGGAAGCTGGTGGCCGCGAAGTCGTAGCCGTAATCGATCAGGTACCCATCGGTGCCCAGTGGCGTGTTTCGCTTCCAAAGCCCCACGCCGTCTTGGGCCTGAACCCGGCCATCGGCCCGCTCGGCCTTTCGAACGCCAACGGTCTCAACATGACTGTCGTAGAACAACGTGGCGGGGTTCGACTCCCAGCAGTGGTTGAAGTAGAACGGTTCGCATGACTCGTAAAAGGAGCCAATGTCATTTTGAATGTTGGTGTTGCACTCAGCACGCCGCGATTGAAGCCACTGGTGCTCGAGCATATGGGTCTTCAACGAACTGTATTTGGCTTGGTCCATCGCTGGAGAACGGAATCCTCCGGGCAAATCCCATGGACTGCCGGTGAAGTCTTCATCCATCACTTGGGCGGCAAACATCCCGGCCGGGGACATGCAATAACTGCTCCATGCCGGGATAAATCCCCATGGGTAGGTGAAGTTGGCGATGCAGTATTCCTGAGGATCGTCAAAACAGTTGGTGCTGTCTTGGCCTCGGTTCGTAATGGCATCCACAACGATGGTGTCTTTGGGGGCGTAAAAAACGGGGTCGTAGAACTTGTTCCCCACGTACACGTTGAAATTACGAACGTTTGGAATGCGGAAAGATCCCCAATATTCAAAACCATTGCTGGGTTCCATCACCAGTGGCTGCGCGCATCCGTGAATAGGCAGGGCCCCCGCTTCGTGGGCCCAGATGTAGCTCCCGCTCGTACCGTCAGCATTGGTGGCGGTGCCAAAATTAACCCCTGGGTGCAAACGGCCGTTCCGGGCGGCGGCGTANGCTTGGAAGCCGACGTCAGCATTGTCGCCATACTTGCCGATNTTGTCGTCAATCATGGTGAACTGTCGACCGTTCCACTCGGCGGCATAACTTGCGTGAGCAACCCCGAGGTTCTTCAGATTCGAAAGGGACTGGGTCAACTTGGCCTGGTCACGGGCTTTCCCAATGGCGGGAAGCAAAATCGAAACCAAAAGAGCGATGATGGCAATGACCACCAAGAGTTCGACAATCGTGAAGGCTTTGCGTCTGGAGGGGGTGGTCATTCGAAGGCTCCTCGGGGCNTAGCCCGTNCCAAAACAATACCCAGAAAGGGGCATTCGCGACACCGATTCAGCGATTCGTCTGCAATTTGCCCCCGAACAAAAGTAGATTGTTGCCGTGCTGTGCCTCTTTTTGTTGCTGACCACAGACCCTGGTTTGGCGCTGTTCGAACGCACCGTGCGGCCCATGTTGGTAAATCATTGTGTCAGTTGCCATGGCGGCGACAAAATTCGTGGAGGCCTGGTCTTATCGACCCCGGAAGGCCTGCGAGAAGGAGGGGACGCGGGAACGGTCATCCAGCCTGGAGATCCATCCAGTTCAAGACTCCTCAGAGCCCTTGAGTACCACAACCCTGACTTTCGGATGCCGCCCTCTGGGCGCTTGCCGGAATCCANCATCGCTGATGTCCGTCGCTGGATCGAACTTGGGGCCCCAGACCCGCGCCCAACCGGGGCCAGCGAGTCCGCCATTGAAGAATCTGCACTCCAACTGGACGACCGTTTGCAGCACTGGGCATATCGACCAATGGCAAACGACGAGCCCCCAACACATCCTGCTGAACATCCCATCGATCGGTTCATTGGCCACAGGCTCGAACAAGCTGGTGGCACACCATCCCCCGCCGCCGAAGACCACCAACTCTTGCGACGACTCCATCTGTCTCTGACGGGATTGCCTCCGACCCTTGAGCAACTCCGTACTTTTCGCGAAGCCCATCCCGTCGAACGGCTCAACCAAACGCTCAACCAGTTGCTCGACTCCCCCCANTACGGCGAACGGTGGGCCAGACACTGGATGGACGTCGCTCGATACGCCGACTCCAATGGGCTGGACGAAAACACTGCCTTTGCCAACGCCTGGCGGTGGCGTGACTGGGTGATCCACGCCTTCAACGACGATCTGCCGTATGACGAATTCCTCACCATGCAGTTGGCTGGGGATCTTCTTCCGCCTACCGACGATCGTGACTTGGCCCGAGACCGCATCGTGGCCACCGGATTTTTGGGCCTCGGTCCCAAAGTTCTGGCCGAGCCCGACAAAGCCAAAATGAGGGCCGACATTGTCGACGAGCAACTCGACACCATTGGAAAGACATTTCTGGGCCAGACCATCGGTTGCGCCCGTTGTCATGACCACAAATTCGACCCCATCCCGGCGCGGGACTACTACGCCCTCGCGGGGATCATGCATTCCACACAAACCATGGCCACCTTCAACACCGTGGCCCGGGTTCTGGAGCGACCGGCCGCCCATCCCGACGTGATGGCAGAGCGAGAAGTCTGGGAAAAAGATCTCGAAGCCGCGAAAGCGGCGATCGCTCGGGCCCAAAGTCAGATCGATACAGGCCTGCAAGACAGATGGCTGACCAAGCTTCCGCAAGCCATCGAAGCCCTCACTGAAGTGCCAAGTTCGCAAATCAGTCGAGAGGCCGAGGCGTTTGATCGCTCCAACCTCAACCAAGATTTTGACCAATGGGGCCCTGGTATCGGGGTGATTCACACCANCCGCCCCAACGAACTCCAGTTTGTGGAATGGGACCTGGAAGTTCCGAGCGCTGGCCGTTGGACACTCGCGATGCGTTATGCCAGCGCGGAATCCCGGCCGACAAGGCTGATCATCAACGGCACCGAGAAATCCAAAGATGCCTTGGCCGCTGCGACAGGCTCTTTCTATCCAGACACCCAACGCTGGGTCGATGTTCACACTGNAGAATGGCCCAAAGGTTCAGTCACCGTTCGTTTGGAACGACCGGTCAGCTTTCCCCACATTGACCGCATCTCACTCAGACGAACCACCCCAGAAGAAGACATCTCCGACCAACTCAATGCGGTTGCCCTATCGACAGATCTCCCCATCGGCTTTGTAAGACGGCTGCACGAACATCTCGCCTTCAGCCCGGAATGGACTCAAGATCCAACCGCCACCCAAATGGAAGTTCGGTCCATCTTGATCAAAGACCGTGAGGCATCTGCCTCTGAAGCAGACCTCAATCAAAAACCCCAGCGGCAACGGTGGCTGGTGGATGGGCCATTCGCCCCCACCGATCATGAACGGACTGGGGCAAGCGGAGGTGATCTCGAAGCGTGGGCAACGGCGAAGCAACACCTCGAACAACTTGAGGCCANAGAAGCACCTCTTGCACCCAACACAATTTCAGTGCGAGACGAGTCAGAGATTCGTTCAGTCAAGCTGCACGCCCGGGGCGACCACACCCAACTGATCGGAAAAGAAATCCCCCGAGGCTTCCTGCAAGTCAGCGACCACTTGGTGCCGGCCCCGCCCATCGAGTCGAACTCCGGCCGGCTTGATCTTGCGTCATGGATGTTGCATCCCGATCACCCTCTCACCGCACGCGTGATTGTGAACCGGGTGTGGCAAGGACACTTTGGGGTGGGTCTGGTCAATACTCCTTCAGACTTCGGCACCCGCGGCGGAACGCCCACGCACCCTGCCCTGTTGGATTGGCTGGCGCGATGGTTCATCCAAGACGGGTGGAGCCTCAAACGTCTGCACCATCTCATTCTGACCAGCAAGACATGGCAGCAGTCGTCACAACACCGTCCAGACATGGCGCGACTGGACCCCGACAACGCACTGCTTTGGCGAAGCCAAAGAAGACGCTACGAGGCTGAGGCGATCCGAGATGCCATCTTGACGGCCTCTGACGGTATGGATCGCACCATGGGCGGAAGCCTGCTCACCACCGGCAACTTTGCCTATGTCAACAACGATCAATCTGCCAGCAACGAGACCTACGAAGACCGCCGACGCGCGGTGTATCTCCCGGTGATCCGGAACGACATGTACGACTTGTATTCCATCTTTGACTATCCGGACGCATCGGTCTCCTTCGGACAACGCCCGAGCACGGTTGTTTCCTCACAGGCTTTGTTCTTCTTGAATGCTCCTCTGGTGCTTGAAGAAGCTGAACGGCTCGCTGATGTATTGCACGAGTCACCAGTCGATGANGCTCTGACTGAACTTTGGGAACGGGCCTACGCTAGGCCACCACGTCCCGAAGAACGCCAGCGTGCGGAGGCCCTTCTCAAGACCCTCGGCGCGGTCAATTCCCCAATCTCTGCCTGGAGCGGCTTGATTCAATCCGTGTTTGCCAGCAGCGAATTCATCTATTTGGACTAAGGTGAAAGCATGACGTGGTGCTTCAATCATCAACATGGCCCCATCTCACGACGCGAGGCGTTGCGTGAAACCTCAGCGGGCTTTGGCGCTTTGGCCTTGCACGGCCTCCTGGGCCAATGGGCAATGGCCGACCAACGCCCACCACTCACTGGTCAAGGGGTCAGNCCTCTGTCTCCTCGACTTGCGGGATTCAGTCCTCGAGCCAAACGGGTCATCTTTTTGTTTATGCATGGCGGCCCCTCACAGGTCGATACCTTTGACCACAAACCAGCCCTCCGGCGNGACCACGGCAAACCCTATCCAGGTCAAAAACCCCGAGTTCAATTTGCCCAAACTGGCAACTTGATGGAAAGCCCTTATCGCTTTGCCCAACACGGAGAAAGCGGACAGTGGGTCAGCGAAATCTTTCCCGAAGTCGCCCAGATGGTCGACGAGTTGTGTCTGGTCAAAAGTCTCCACGGCTCGAACCCGGCGCACGGCGCGGCCCTGATGAAAATTCACACCGGGTCTGACACTTTCGTTCGGCCATCGATGGGCTCATGGGTCACCTATGGACTGGGAAGTGAAAACGAAAACCTTCCNGGTTTTGTCACCATTTGCCCCACCTTGGGACACGGCGGCGTCGTGAACTGGTCCAGCGCTTTCCTTCCCGCAGCCCACCACGGGGTCCCCATGGGCAACGCCGCCATTCCAGCCGCACGGGCTCAGTTTGCCCACATGACCGCCGGATTGCCCAAAGACCTTCAGCGGGCCCAACTCGACTATCTGCAAGCGGTCGAGCAAGAACGATTGGGTGCTGTCGGGCACGACCCCCAATTGGAAGGCCGGATCGAATCTTTCGAATTGGCCTTTCGAATGCAATCTGAAGCGCCGGAAGTCACCGACCTCAGTCAAGAATCCCAATCGACTTTTGACTTGTACGGTGTGGGACAAGACCAAACNGATCACTTCGGCCGCCAGTGCCTGATGGCCCGAAGATTTGCCGAAGCTGGCGTTCGCTTCATCCAGTGCACGCACTCGTACAAATGGGATCAGCATGGCAACTTGGAACGCGACCACCGCAAGAATGCAGGTGAAGTTGACCGTCCTATTGCTGGGCTTTTACGCGACCTCAAACAACGCGGCATGCTCGATGACACCTTGGTGCTCTGGGGAGGCGAATTTGGACGTACCCCNGATGCACAGGATGGAAATGGCCGTGACCACAACCCCCATGCCTTCACCATGTGGATGGCCGGGGGCGGCGTCAAACCCGGATTTTCATTCGGGGCGACGGACGAGTGGGGCTACTACGCCCAAGACAACAAGGTTCATGTCCATGATCTGCACGCCACCATTTTGGCTTTGCTGGGACTGAACCACGAAAGACTGACCTACCGACATGCCGGGCGAGATTTCCGCCTCACCGATGTGGAAGGCCGAGTGGTCAGCGAACTGTTTGGTTAGAAAGCCGCTCTCGATTTAACGATCCGAAGGTGCGAGCTTGAACGACCCCGTGAGAGCGGCGTGGGCCTTTTGACCAGAGCGATCGGGCAAAAATGATCCCACGGCAACATCACAAGGCAACAGCAGCAGCGTGTCTGCGTCCGGGGTGTGGCGGTCGAGTGGTGCAAAATCTTGGGTGTACCGAGCGATTTTGGACAAGCGAACCTCCTCAAGACGACCTTCAAAAGGCGAGGTCATGGTGCCATCGGCAGCAACATCACCGCCCACCACCAATGGCAACGCGTTGGTCAATCGACTGCCGCTGGCGGACGATCGGCCCACCTCCTTGCCATTGATGAACAATCGCACACTCTTTCCGTCATACACCCCGGCCACGTGAGACCACGAACGCGTCTTTAAGCGGAATTGTTCTGGGGCCGCAGCCACTCGATAGCCCCCACCAACATGAACGTAGAACTCAGGCCGGCCGTTGCTGGCGAAGATCCCGTACTCGCTGCCTTCGGTTTTGGTGACCACGCCCACCCGATTGGAAAAACGATCCGGCCGCACCCAACATTCAAGCGTCATTGGTCCATCGGGGAGCGGGAGAGATGAATTCGCAACTCGAGCGTGGGCCCCTTTTGTGCCCGTTTTCAACACTTGATCGGAGTCGGGCTCAGGAATGTCACCCAAGTCAACATTCAATGGGAAAGGGTGTCGCGATTCTGGAATTTGGATCCCCACGCCTGGTCCCATCCACTCCGATGAGAGAACCAACTCAGGCACCCCCCAGCGAGAATCGACCGGACCAGGAACCCTTCGCACTCGGAATGTCATTTCGGTGGCCGCACTGCCCGAAGCCTGAGCGTGACGATGGTTGGGTTCAAGATCCCAACGGTCATCACCCTCGAGCGTGACGTGCCAGCGCACCCCACGATTGGGATTGGGGTTGGAGAGACGGATTGAGATTTCGGCATCCACCGATCCGTCCTCTTGGACCGGAATCGCGGAGAGAAACTCGGGACGAACATCCCGAAGCCGGCGGGCTTCGGAGCGGTTTTGCTCAGTCATCATTCGAGGATCCATGGTTTCACCCACGGGAAGCATCGCCATTTGAATTTGGTCATCCCGGACCGTGATCAAGTTCCAATGGTGCAGCCAACCAGCTTCGGGGACTGTGAAGTTTTGACCCCCGCCGACGGTCGCCAGTGACAAATACTCAATACCGTCTTGGGGACCTGCATAGGTGGCCTGATGAATATGGCCAGCAAAGACGGCACGCACATTGCCACCGGCAACCAAAATTTCGTGGACCTGATTCCAATCGTCGCCGTACATCCCCTTCCTCCAGCGGGGATGGTGGAGGAACACAAACTGGTGCCGCATTGAAGCGCCTTCAGAAACCATTTGCGTGAGCCATGCTTTTTGCTCTGGGCTCATCGCTTGACAGTCGGGCTTGTTGAAATTCCGTTCTCCGGTTTCCGGATTGCCCTCGTCTGAATACAGCACAATGAATCGACAGCCCTTGTGGTCAAAGGCGTACCAAAGGGGACCAAAATGTTGTTCGTACCGTTGCTCGTGCTCTTCCGCCGGACGATCTGGACCGCGCCAGTAAATGTCGTGGTTACCCGCCACCGGAAACCATGGGCACAAGAGGCCATTCATCGTCTCTCGATACTCACGCATCTGGTCGAGCCATGGCTCAGTGGTGTTGTAGCCTTGAATCAAATCACCCACGGTCATCACCAAGTCCGGGCCCGCCAAGTTGGTGTCCCGTACAGCACGAGCGAGCACGCGTTGGGCCTGTTCATGCCCGCTGCGTTCTTCTCTGGGATCACTCAGGAATCCGGTATTGCCTCCAGTGCGATCGCCGTACACCGCAAATGTGAAAGCTTCACTCTCAGCGGGCAGAGCCAGTGCCCGACCTTCGCGATTGGTGTGGAACCGACTGGCGTCGAAAACCACGTGATGATTCTGGGGGAGCAGGGCATCCCCAAGGGAACCCAACAAAAACGCTGCAACAATGGACATAACATCCATTATGCCGAACTCACTCAGAGTTGGAAAATACGCTGTCAAGGATGTGTTATTCGACACTGATGGACGNTTTTACGACTGAAATTTGAAGAATCACCGGCCCANGGCCATCCCCGGTTTATGGTGGAATCATGAAGCGATTCTTTTGTTGCTTGGTGGCATTGACCCTGACCTCCGTCCTCTCGGCCAATGGTCTTGAGTTGGTCTCTGGAGGCGCGTATGCCCGAGTCTGGGCACCGTTCGCCAGTTCAGTCCGCGTGGTGGGTGACTTCAACGGCTGGAACCTCAACGCTAACGTGCTGCCCTCGAGCGACAACGGTTGGTGGGAAGGAGGGATCTCGGGTCCGGAAGCCGGGGACGAGTACAAGTTTGTGGTGGTCAACAGCGGGGTCAATTGGCGGCCAGATCCTTGGGCCAAGGAGATGGTCACCAGTGTGGGCAACTCCATCCTGATGGACCCTTCCGATTTTGCTTGGACGGATCAGTCGTTCCAAATCGACAACTGGAACGAACTCGTGATCTACGAGATGCATCTTGGCACTTTTCCCGGCGGCAGCCCCCCCAACACGTTCGATCAAGCCATCACACGCCTTGACCACTTGGTGGAGCTTGGCATCAATGCCGTTGAACTCATGCCCATCAATGAATTCGCCGGCGGTCTGTCATGGGGCTACAACCCGGGACACGTCTTCGCAGTGGAAGAAGCCTATGGCGGGGTTCGCGGCTTGCAGCGATTCGTGAACGCCTGCCATGAGCGCGGTATCGCGGTCTTGCTCGACGTGGTGTACAACCACTTGGGCCCGTCTGATCTTGGGATTTGGAGATTTGATGGATGGTCCCAAGATGATTGGGGTGGGATTTACTTCTACAACGACGATCGTGGCGCGACGCCCTGGGGTGACACGCGTCCTGACTTTGGCCGCAACGAGGTACGCGAGTACCTCGTCGAAAGCGCGATGTACTTCCTGAACGAGATGCACATCGACGGGCTTCGGGTGGATGGCACCGCTTGGATCCGGAGAACCGGCGCCGATCTCGACGGCGGAGACGTCCAAGACAACCCTGATGGTTGGAGCTGGCTCCAGTACCTCAACAACAGTATTGATGGGCAAAGCCCCGAGAAAATCATTGTGGCCGAAGATGGCTACAACGACTGGGCGGTTACCCGTCCAACTTCGCAGGGTGGTGCAGGCTTTGACAGCCAGTGGGACCCCAACTTTCACTGGCCCGTTCGCAGCGCCATCGAAGCGGCCAACGACAACGACCGGAACATGTGGGGCATTCGCGAAGCCGTCAACTTCGCGTACAACGGCAATCCAATCCAACGTGTCCTCTACACCGAAAATCATGACGAAGTGGCCAATGGACGTTCACGGGTTCCGGAAACCATCTGGCCCGGAAATGCTGGCAGCTACTTCTCGAGAAAGCGATCAACGCTCGGTGGAGCCTTGGTGATGACTGCTCCTGGCGTGCCCATGATTTTCCAGGGGCAGGAGTTCTTGGAGGATGAGTATTTCCGCGACTCGGATGCCTTGGATTGGTCCAAAAAAGAAACCTATCGAGGCGTGTTCGAACTGCACCGAGATCTCATCACCCTACGAAGGAACCTCAATGGCAACAGCCGTGGCTTGACCGGCCCCAGCACCAACTTCTTTCACGTCAATAACAGTGACAAGCTGATCGGCTTCCACCGCTTCCAAGATGGGGGGCCAGGAGACGACGTGGTTGTGGTGATGAACTTCCGCGACCAGTCTTGGAACAACTACCGAATCGGCTTCCCACGCTCAGGAGAATGGAAAGTGATTTTCAACTCCGACAGCACCAATTACGGGGACGATTACAGCAACCACCCGGGCTACGACATCAACACCGACGCGATTCCGTATGACGGTCTGGGACAATCGGCCGAGGTTGGTATAGGCCCCTACAGTTGCGTGATTTTCTCGCAGGTGGGCAATCCCCCGCCACCACCTCCGCCAGGACCAGCCGAAGACCTGAATGGGGATGGTGTGGTCGGCCTCTTGGACGTGCTCATTGTTCTCTCCAACTGGGGGTCCGGCGATGTTGGCGATGTCAACGGAGACGGCGCCGTGGAGTTCAACGATGTGGTGGCCATCTTGGCGGCCTGGGGCTGAACCCATTCAGCCAAGCTTGCCGGCTTGACCGATTCCGTCACATCATGCCGGGATCCGAGTACGATCTTTGGTCCCCAAACATGGGGCCCGAATAGAGGTACTGATGCTGGACGCTCAAGATCAAAGCACAGGATTCCAAGAGAAGTTCGTCCATGACGATGCACTGCGATTTCAGGCCGCCACCAGTATGGCCAAACGAGCGGGAACCCTGCTGGGACAAAAGCTGGGGCAGTCCGAACATGAGGCCATGTCGCTCGGAGACCTCTTGCTTCGCGCCGACCTCACGGAACCAGGAGATGCCGATCTCCACCAAGCCATGAAAGAGGTCGTCGAGAGCTCCAGCGTCGACCTGACCGATCCGGAGATTGCCGAAATCATTGCTTTGGCCCGAAGCCAAGCCACTCCCCCCCCTGCTCACACCGACACAAACCACCAACCATGACACAAAGAATTCAACCCATGCAATACGCCTCCCTTTCTGTTGTGCTCCTGACCACCGCCGCTACTGCCGGAGACTGGGTAACCCTTTTTGATGGCACCTCGTTGAACGGATGGCGCGCGGCCGAAAACCCCAAAGCCTTCACCGTGAAAGACGAAACCTTGGTGGTCAACGGTGAACGCGGCCACCTCTTCTGGTCCGGGAAAGATGGTAAGGACCGAAAGTGGGACGACTTTGAATTTGAAGCCATGGTGCGAACCCAACCGGGTGCGAACAGTGGCGTCTTTTTCCACACCAAGTTCCAAAAGTCTGGCTGGCCAGATGTTGGCTACGAATGCCAAGTCAACGCCACCCATGGAGACAGCATCAAATCCTGCTCGTTGTATGGCATCGTGAACAACAACATGCCCCCCCATGTCGACGGCGACTGGGTCAAATTGCGCATTCGAGTGGCTGGACAGCACATCCAAACCAGCATCGACAACCAAGTCGTGGTGGACTGGTGGGAGCCCAAGGACCGCAAAGGAAGCAAGCGACTTTCGGAAGGCACCTTTGCGATCCAAGCCCACGATCCCCAGAGCGTGGTCGAATACAAATTCATCAAAGCCCGTCATCTTGAACCCAAGGACATGACCCGGGCCGAGCGTCTCGATGTGCGGCTGACCGCCCAAAACGTCCCGGAAAACGAGTGGTGGAACCGAATGGACCCCGGCCCATTTGTTTCTTGTGCCACGGGCTACCCCATGGACTACGCCACCTCCAACAAAGGTCTCAACCTGTTCCTTGAAGATGGATGGGTCGCGTCTTTTGACACCGGCCTCTTGCGGGTGGGCGCGGTGTGGCAGGGCGGCTTGGACTGGGAGGGGGTCTCCTACAACGGCAGCCACGGAGGTCATCCCGGCGCCGTCGGCACCCCCATTTATGGCAGCCTGGAAGGCCCGGGATGGAAAGTAAATGGCTCTTGGGAGGATCCCCGACCCAGCAAGCCATGGGGTCCGCTTCCTGCTGAAATGGCCCGTTGGGGCGGACTGATGCGGGTGGGTGAAGAATCCATCTTGAATTACACCGTCGGACAAACCCGGGTGCTCGAACACCACGGCGTCGAACAAACTGACGCTGGAGATGTTTTGGTACGCACGCTTGAAGTCTTTCCTCAAGCTTCCTCCGAAAACATGCAACTCCGTGTGGCCGACGCCACCCGAAGACAACGCATCAAAGTCCTCTCAGATGGACGAGCGGCGCGAGTCGGCGACACAAGATTCGCAATCCGTGGCAGCACCGGCTCAAGTTTCGAGGTGTCGGGGACATCCTTGGTGATGAACCTCGACCCCACCGTCGACGGTCCATCGGGCTCGTTCATGGTGGCAATCGCCGCAACCCGCGATGACATCAAGCCCAGCGCCCTCGCTTCGGCTCCCACGCCGAATCGATTGTTCACCCGGATGTTCGCCGGAAGCCAACCCGACCCCTCTTTGTTCCCATCGATCTACCCCGAAGAAGTTGTTGTCCAGGCCAAAGTGGCAGACAACGGTGACGAAGCCTTCGTGGTGGATGACATCCCCGTCCCTTTCGAAAACCCTTGGAACTCGTACATGCGCATCGGCGGCTTCGACTTTGTCGACGATGACACCGCCGCCGTGTGCACCTGGAATGGTGATGTTTGGCTGGTGCAAGGACTGCGCGAGATGGGCGACATCCGGTGGAAGAGATTCGCCTCCGGTCTATTCGAGACCTTGGGTCTGGCCGTTCGCGACGGACAAATCTTTGTCCACGGCAAAGATCAAATCACCCGCCTGATCGACTTCAACGATGATGGCGAAGCTGACCTGTATGACAACTTCTGCAATCTGGTCTACACGACTCCCTCGTTCCACGATTTCGCTTTCGATCTCCAAGTGGATGGCGAGGGCAACTTCTGGTTTGGAAAAGCAGGACCAGTCCGTGGTGGCGGGCGCGGGTTCGAGGACAGCCTGAACGAACACCACGGCACCGTGATTAAAGTCGACAAGACCGGCCGAGATCTCGAAGTGTTCTCCACTGGACTCCGTGCCCCGAACGGCATCGGAATTTCTCCCGACGGACAAGTCGTCACCGCCGGCGACAACGAAGGCACTTGGGTGCCCCACTGCAAGCTGCACTGGATGTCCCAAGGATCCTTCCAGGGTGTGGTGCCGTTGGCCCACCGGTCTGAGACACCGACCGACTACAACAAGCCTTTGTGCTGGTTCCCCATGAGCGTCGACAACTCTTCCGGCGGCCAAACTTGGGTGACCTCCTCCAAATGGCCGTGGACCGGAGAGCTTCTCCACCTGTCGTACGGCCAAAGTTCCATCTACCGAGTGATGAAAGAAGAAGTCAACGGCCAAGTGCAGGGCGGCGTCTTCCGGGTCCCCGTCCAACTCGGCTCCTCGGCCATGCGAGGGCGCTTCAACCCCACCGACGGGCAGCTCTGGGTTTGCGGACTCAAGGGCTGGCAAACCAATGCCGCGCGTCTCGCCGCGTTCCAACGGGTGCGCTGGACTGGTCGAACCCCCAAAAACCCCACTTCGATCACGGCCGTGGAAGATGGCATCAAGATCTCATTCTCCGTGAATCTCGACCGCGAGCTGGCCGAAGACACTGGTTCGTGGGCCGTCAATTGTTGGGACTACGTTTGGGGCCCCATGTACGGCTCACCAGAAGTCTCAGCCCTCAACCCCGATGCTGAACAATTTGAACTGGCCAAGAAAAAGGAAATCCGAGTCGAAGAACACGACGAAATGGTGGTCGAGTCCGCCACGCTTCTTGACGATGGCAAAACCGTGCACCTGAAGCTCAAGAACATGCAGCCGGTCATGCAAATGCATGTGCAATGCGACCTAGAAAGCACCGATGGCGACGTGATCATCACCGACATCTGGAACACCGTCCACGAGTTGGGTACAGACTGAAATTCGATGCTTTTCCCGCTTCTCCTGGCCATCGGATTCAACCTTGGTTCCAGCACCACGGAACCCGAAACGCCGTCTGGTGTGACAGCTACCTTTTCGGATGGAAACAACCAGAGGGTCATGCCAACGCGTCTGTTTGCGGTCCGGGTGGAAGCCGGGGAGTCTCCGGCGTTGGGCATTGCTCCCAAGAGTTGGACGGGCGCCTTTACGGGCACCCTTAACCTGCCCATCCGAACCCGTGCCGAACTGGCGCTTCGGGGCACTGGGTCGGCCGTGCTTTCGATTGACGGCGAAGTCGTACTTGAAGGCGCTCTGGAAGCCGTCTTGCAAACCAAACAGCTTCGCCTGAACAAAGGCCAACGGTCAGTCAATCTGGAGTGGACACCGCCGAGCCAAGGCCCATCCTGGATTCGACTGCTCTGGGACGGAAGGGACTTCACGCTGGAGCCTATTCCCACCCAACAACTGTCGGCGGCAGAAGGCCACGACAACGTCGAACATGGCCTCGAGCTGATTGCCGAGCACCGCTGCACCGCCTGTCATGCTTCTCAAGCTTCCACTTTTGTCTCCGATCTCGACCGGCCCGCCGGTTCGCTTCGAGATGCGGGGCAACGACTGCACGGACGCTGGGTGCAAGAGTGGCTGATGGATCCGTCGGCCCATCGAGCCGACACCGCCATGCCTGCCCTGCTGTCCGGACCCAACGCCGAGCAAGATGCCGCCGATCTCGCCGCGTGGGTGGTCTCGATGGGTTCAGGGACGTTGAAAGCCATCGAAGGAAAGCCGGAAGATGGCAAAGTCTTGGCCGCGAAATTGCAATGTTTGAATTGTCATGTGCTTGAACCCGAGGACGACTACGACGGCATCTCCCTGGCTGGGGTCAGCCAGAAGTACCAGCCCGGCGCCATGGCTGATTTTCTTCGAGCCCCCCACGCCAGATCACCATGGTCCAAAATGCCCGACTTCCGGCTGTCCGAACAAGAAGCCGCCGACTTGGAAGCCTTCTTGCGAGAGGCGGCCCCCGGTCAAGGATCGGGCGTCACTGGAAACGTGGTCCGGGGCGAAGCCCTGGCGTCAACCCTTCGCTGTGGCAATTGCCACCAATCAGATGCGCCGCCCGTACCCAGCATCCCTTTACCCACCGGTCCACAAGAGCAAATGGGAGGCTGCTTGGCCAACGACGCCAGTACCACCCCAGACTTCCGGCTGACCGGCACCGAACAAACCGCAATCAACCAAACCCTCGAAGCGCTGGCTTCCACCACCGCTCCGACCAACTTCGGCTTTGCCGCCCGTGCGGTCAAGAGCCTGCGATGCACGTCATGCCACGCGCGTGATGGCCAAGCCTCCCTCGGCGAAGGACGAACGCTCGATGTAGACCCGGCCCTTCTCGCCGACCCCCACGCCCCCGAAGTCGACCAAACGCTGCCCCACCTCGACGGCACCGGAGAAAAGCTTCGGACACCACACCTGCTGAAAACCCTGGCCGGGACCAGAACGGAAGAAGTGCGTCCGTGGATGCACGCCAGAATGCCAGGATTCGGGGCGTGGGCGGCCCCTCTCACCACTTCACTGGTCGCCGAACACGGCATGCCTCAAGAGGAGCCTTTTGTGGCGACTGAAAAAGCCGACGCCACGGTCGGCCGAATGCTGGTTGGCCTTGAAGGGTATGGATGCATCACGTGCCACGGTGTGGGCGACGAACCCCCGATGGCTGCGTTCGAAGCAGTGGGTGTGAACTTCGCCCAATCCGCCGAACGACTTCGTCCCGGCTGGTACCACCGCTGGATGGACGACCCCTTGCGNATCACCCCATCAACCCGAATGCCACGGTACGCCGACCCAGTCACGGGCAAAGCAGTTCGTCCCGACATCTTGGACGGAGATGCCACCGCACAGTTTGATGCCATCGCCGCTTGGCTGGCCAACGGCGCTCAACCCGGCTTTGCCGATGAGTACGACTTTGATGACGAGTACGACGACGAGTACGACGACGAATAAAAAGAACAACCACAGACAGGGCGAAAGAAGTAGCGCCCAACTCAGCAGGCCCGGACTGAATCTCCGAATCAATAACGCTCTGCCGCCTCGTACACCCAACTGGGAACAACAAGCGATTTTCCGGAGACGCTCGCTTTTCTGGTTTGGCTGAATCTTCCAAAAGACCCTTGATCCATCCAGTCTATTTCCGACCAAGGAATCGAAAAAGGCTCACCTCCCAACCAGCGGAAGGGTCGATTGAGCGTGGCATGAAGTCCATAATCATCCGCCGCCAAACGGACGCAATTGTTGAACCCACTGAGAGATTGCACGGTCCGAATCTCCGCATGCTCACCAGGGGAACGGAATTCCCAACGAACCGACCAAGGTCGCCAAAGCATCCATATGAGTGGAAGCACGATGACCACTGGCAACAAAAGAATACCGGCAGCCAGNAGGNGACTTGTCCCCTGCCGAGTAATGATGAAAAACAAGAGAGGACCTTCAAGTGCAAGCACCAGAGCCGTTACGCTCATCTCCACCGAACCTGCGGTATCAAAATCCATCGGGTGACGATCTTGCTGTGGCATCAAAGAAATATTAAGACAGGATGACCGCCAATGGGTTTCAGTTGGGAACTGAACCAAGCGGAAATCTTTTCAACTCGAAGACGAGGGCGTGTGGTGGTAGACCCAATCCGGCACCCGAAGGGTTCTCTCTCCACCCGCCTGCAATTTCCTGACATTCAGAAGTCGATCCCACCTGGAACGCGTGCACCACTGAATTTCCNACCAGGGAATAGAAAAAGGTTGGGCTCCAAACCATCTGGTTGGCGGGTTGATCGATACATGCACTCCATATGAATCAATCCCAAGCCGAGAGAGANACCCAAGGATCATCTCAGCTTTTCGAGTCTGCGCATCAGGCTCAAGACGATGAGCCGGCCAACGTGTAAAGAACGGCCGCCAAAAGATGCAATTAAAANCGAAGGAGAGGGTGGGCAGAAGAATCAAAAGTCCACCACCGAAGATGACGGACTTCATCAATGGAAGTCCAGTCAATCGCCCGAAAAGCATGGCCCCCAGCATCAACCCGCCTGTAAGAAGATGGCTGGTCAGAGGGGTGGTGAATTCATCGGGGGGAACTTCTTGCTGAGGCATGAACTCATAGTAAAGAAAGACCCTCCCAGGCAGGGAGGGTCTTCAATGCCCGTTACTGGACTCGAACCAGTGACCTCACGGGTGTGATCCGTGCGCTCTAGCCAGCTGAGCTAAACGGGCCAAGACGATCAATATATCCGGCAAAGCGACGAGGTGAATACCACCCCCAGTCAGTTCAGCGGAGAATTTCTATCGTTGTCCTGGAGATCTTCTTCAACCTGCCGCAGTTCCTCTTTGGCATCTTCATATTCACGTTTGCCTTCGGAGAGGCCTTTTTTGAATTCAAAAATGCTCTTACCGAGGCTTTTGCCAACTTCAGGAAGCCGGCGACCAAAAATCAGCAAGCCGATGCCCAAAATAATGGTCCATTCAAACGGACCTGGCATACCAAAAGCGAGTTGAAGGGGGGTGAAGGTGGACATTTCGATACCTCTCGGACGATCTAGTGTACGCAGAACGCATCCGTCTGTTGTCAGGAGTCTCAAACCAATGCGTCACACCGTTCTCATCGCACTTTCCGGCTTGATCTTCTCGGGCTGCCAATCTGCCGAGAAAGCCCCCGAAGAAGACTTCTTGGGCAAATACGAGCGGCCCCTCCCCGCCGGGGCTTCAGCCTTTCAGAAGGTTCCCTCCGCCGAATGGCCCGATGTGGGCGCGAATTACCGACGTAACCCCACCGATCTGGTCAAGGCCGGCAAACGCTCACTGGCCTGGTTCGACAAAGAGAGCACCCAGACCCATTTTCCCATCGAGGGGATTTCCCACGACCACGCCAAAGCGTCCGTGGAACGCCTGCTGCAACTGCTCCGCACCTCACGAACCGGCGAGGCATTCACCCGTGCGCTTCGAAGAGATTTCGATTGCTACATGAGCATTGGCTGCGACGACGAGGGCACGGTGTTGTTCACCGGCTACTGCTCGTTGGAACTGGACGCCCGCCGCCAAGCTTCGGGGGAGTTCCGGTACCCCGTGTACGCCCGTCCTGATGCCTTGCGAACCAACCGTGTCACGGGCGAAGTGCTCGGGTGGCAGGTGGAAGAAGAAGACATGGTGCCCGCCCCCGACCGAGCCGCTCTGGAAAGCGGCCTGCTCAGGGGCACCGAACTGTTCTACTTCAACTCTCCTCTCGAAGCCTACTTGGTTCATGTGAATGGCTCGGCGAGACTCCGACTGGGAGACGGCTCCATCACCTACTTGGGCTTTGGAGGCACGAATGGACGTGAGTACACCTCGCTCGGCCGGACGTTGAAAGCACAAGGCTTGGTTCCTGGCTCGGGCACCATCGAAGACATACGCGAGGCCTATCGGCGAAAACCTGCCGAAGTAACGCGGGCAATGCGCCAGAACAAACGGTTTGTCTTTTTCCGCGAGACCGATGCTGAAGGGTGGCCATCGGGCTCTCTCGGATTCCAAGTGGAACCCAAGCGATCACTCGCCACCGACAAAAGTATTTTTCCACGAGGCGGCTTCGTGTTCGCCGACACTTTTGTGAATGGTGAACCCTTTGCCCAGTGGATGCTGGACCAGGACACCGGCGGAGCCATTCGCGCCCCCGGCCGGGCCGACTTGTATCTCGGCGCGGGAAATCGGGCCTTCGCCCTCGCAGGGGAACAAGCTAAAGAAGGCCGNCTGTATTACTTCTTCCTGAAGGATGCCCCTCGTTGACCGCNATCAGCACCCAAGGTCTCGAGAAGCGTTACCGAGGCGGCATCCATGCCCTGCGTGGGGTGGACCTGCAGGTGGAGCGGGGCGAAATCTTCGGACTCATCGGTCCCAATGGAGCGGGAAAAAGCACGCTGGTGAAAGTGCTCTTGACCATCGTGCGCCGAACCGCAGGTTCCGCCAGCTTGCTGGGCAACCCGGTCGGGCACCGGCCGACCCTGGCGAAAGTTGGATTCCTTCCCGAACACCACCGCATGCCTCGGTATCTGACTGGACGCCAAGCAGTGCTGTACTACGCCCGGCTGCTGGGCATGACAAAGCAGGAACGGGAACGCCGGGCGGACGAAATGATCGACATCGTGGGAATGAGCGATGCCGCCCACCGAAAACTGGGCACCTACTCCAAGGGCATGCAGCAACGGATCGGCTTGGCCCAAGCATTCGTGAATGAACCGGAACTGGTGGTACTCGACGAACCCACCGATGGCGTCGACCCAGTGGGTCGCGTTGAAATTCGGGAAGTCCTGCTTCGCATGCGCGAACGCGGTACGGCCATTTTTCTGAATTCACACTTGCTGTCCGAATTGGAAACCGTTTGCGACCGGGTGGCCATCATGCTGGAAGGGACGGTCCGCCGCCAAGGCACCCCGGCTGAACTTTCGGGGAATCCCAAGTGGCGGCTGTCCTATCAGGGCGATGCCGTCGCCGGCCATGACTCCAACGACTTCCACTTCGAAGGTGACGAACACGAAGCCCAGCGACAACTTGATCTCGCCCGCCAACAAGGTCGTGTGATCACGCATTTTGCTCAAGAACCAGTTTCACTGGAAGAACTGTTCTTGGCCGAAGTCCGTGACCAAAAGGGAGATCAGCCGTGAGCCTCTTGATCGCAATGTTGATGGACACCTGGCGCGAGCTCACCAGCCGCTTTTTGTTTTGGATTGTCCTGGCCATCTCTGCCTTCATTGTCCTCCTGTTGACCAGTGTTGGCTTTGACGAAACCGGGATCAGCTTGTGGTGGGGGCTCTCCCACTCCGAGCATGAATTGCTTCGACGCGGCACTCGGAATCTCGACGTGGTGTACCGAGCTTTTTTCTCTGACGTGCTGGTTGGCTTTTGGCTGACCTACGCAGCCACTTTCCTTGGACTGATCAGCACTGCTTCGGTGTTCCCCGATTTCCTTTCGGGCGGCGGAGTCGACATGCTCTTGGCCAAACCTAGGCGACGGGCGAGCATCTTCATGACCAAGTTCGTGGCCAGTTTGCTGTTCGCGGCGGTTCCGGTGACCTTGGTCTGTTTGGGCGTGCTTCTCTCTATGCGGATGGCCCTTGGTGTCTGGGAATTTGAAATCCTCTACGCACTGCCCTATGTCCTGCTGTTCTACAGCAGTCTGTTTTCGGTTTGCGTGCTGGTGGGTACCGTCACCCGATCCGCGCTGGCCAGTTTGCTGCTGACCGTGGTGATCTGGGGACTGTTCTTGGCGGCCAGCACTGTCGAAGGCACGGCCGGCTTCGCCTACGACCAGATCCAAGAAGACATCGAACGGGTGCAAAACGGCGATGATGGGCCAAAGAACAAACGAAGACGCCGTCGTGGGCCTCCTCCCGCAGTGCAAGTGGAAATCGAAGAGGGTGATTTCGACGAAACACCATCCGAGGAGTCCGCTTTTGACCGGGCCGCCCGCTTGGAGTCACTCGAAGAATTTNCCGCCAACGCGGCCCTCACCGAACGCATTGCCAGTGCAATTCGCTGGCCCTTGCCCAAAGGGGTGGAAATCATCGATCTGATGCGAGAACGCATCACCCCGGAGGATGACCCCAACTTTTTCATTGCCTTTGGCATGACGATGAGTGGTCAACCGATCGAGTTGGCCGAGACGGTTGGGTCTCTTGCCGATCAAGTAACCGACAACATCCTCTCGGCCCGCAAAGTACGCAAAAGCAACAGTTACGTCATCGGCACAACGGCCTTGTTCCAAGCCATCACCCTTGGCTTGGCCATCGGCTGGTTCACGCGCCGAGACTATTGACGGCCGAGTTCAGCGCCTCGATCCCTGGCGGCCGTGAGGGCTTGCTGGGCCAACGCATCCAGCGCCTGATCGAACACATCCAGCCCGGCGGCGGTGGTGCCACCTGGCGTGGTCACCCGTTCCCGCAATGTGTTTGGTGCATCTTCGCCGCGCATCATCTGGCCGGCCCCCGCGGCGGTTGACCGAACCAATGTGGCCGCATCGTCCGGCGACAAGCCCAAGTCGACCGCGGCTTTTTCCAGAGCTTCGACAAAGCGAAAAAACCATGCGGGCCCAGATCCTGAGACCGCGGTCACCGCGTCCAACAAAGACTCTTCAACTTCCACCACGCCGCCCAATTCGCGAAACATCTTGGCGACGTATTCGACATCTTCTGCGGTGGAGCCCGGCCCCCCGGCAATGCCGGTGACCCCTTGCCGAAGCAAACATGGTGTGTTGGGCATGGTTCGAACCACCCGGCACCCCCCGCCGAATGCACGATGCAGGGCTGCTGCTGGCACACCCGCCATGACGCTTACCACCCTTTCTTGGGTAGGACCAAGTCCAGCCGCAACTTCTTCGACCAGCCACGGTTTGACCGCAAGGACTGTGGTCTTCGCACCGGCAAGCGATGCCAAGTCCTCGGAGACCTTGCACCCCCGTTTCGCAAAAAGATCCCTTCGATCGGGGTCCAGGTCCACCACGCCAACTTCGGCCGCGGGGACCAATCCAGCATCCAAGACGCCAGAAAGCACCGCGCCGCCCATGTTTCCCACACCAACCATGGCCAATTTCAAAGGAGCACCTCCGTTGGGTTAGGATATCGATCAGGAACCCTCTGTCGTGACCACCGCCGCCGGATACCGATTCTCCCTGCCTTTCGACGAACCCGTCGAACAGCTGGAAGACCAAATTGCCGCCCTTCGGGCCTTGCCCGACGCCGATCGCATGGGGGAAGAGTTGACCCAACTCGAGACCGGTCGCGACGCCATGCTTCGCAAGATTTACAGCAGCCTCTCGGCGTGGGACACGGTTCGAGTCTCTCGTCACCCTTCGCGTCCCCAAACTCGGGACTACATCAAAATGATCTGCCGCGACTTCCGCGAGTTGCACGGCGATCGCCAGTTTGGTGACGATCCAGCCATCGTGTGCGGGTTCGGCCGCATCGGTCAACGCAAGGTGATGATCATTGGTCACCAAAAAGGCAGCACCACCCAAGAGAAGATCCGCTGCCACTTCGGCTGCGCACACCCTGAGGGGTACCGCAAAGCGCTGCACAAGATGCAGTTGGCCGAGAAGTTCCGGCTGCCCATTGTTTGCTTGGTCGACACTCCGGGGGCCTATCCCGGCATGAAGGCTGAGGAACGCGGCCAAGCGGAGGCCATCGCGTTCAACCTTCGAGAAATGAGCCGCCTTGAGACCCCCATTGTCTCTTGCGTCATTGGTGAAGGAGGCTCGGGCGGCGCGTTGGGGATCGCGGTCGCCGACCGGGTGGCGATGCTGGAGTACAGCTGGTACTCCGTGATTTCGCCCGAGGGCTGTGCGGCCATCCTTTGGAAAGTCGCCAACGACGAAACCAACCGTTCGGCCGCCGACGCCCTTCACCTCACCGCGGCTCAAAACATCAAGAACGGCCTGATCGACGAGGTGNTTCCAGAGCCTCTTGGGGGTGCCCACCGGGCTCCCGAACGGGCCGGGGAAGCCCTTGCCGCATGGATTGACCGATCGNTGGGTGAATTGGAGGATATCCCTCCAGCCACGCTCCGCCGGCATCGCCACGACAAATTCCGGGCCATGGGCCGGGTAGGAACGGTCCAGGACGACGCCGAATCGGCGTGATTCCTCACAATTCGCTACACTTTGGTCTTACGACGCTCCCCACTGCCGTCGGAGATCTCGCCTTTGGCCAAACGATCCACCACCAAGAAGACCACAAAGAAAGCCCCAGCCAAGAAAGCGGCCAAAAAGGCCGCCAAGAAGGCTCCGGCCAAAAAGGTGACCAAAAAGGCTGCCAAGAAGGCTCCGGCCAAAAAGGTGACCAAAAAGGTTGCCAAGAAGGCTCCGGCCAAAAAGGTGACCAAAAAGGTTGCCAAGAAGGCTCCGGCCAAAAAGGTTGCCAAGAAGGCTCCGGCCAAGAAGGTGACCAAAAAGGCGGCCAAGAAGGCTCCGGCCAAGAAGGCGACCAAAAAGGTTGCCAAGAAGTCTCCGGCCAAGAAGGTGACCAAAAAGGCGGCCAAGAAGGCTCCGGCCAAGAAGGTGACCAAAAAGGCGGCCAAGAAGGTGACCAAAAAGGCGGCCAAGAAGGTGACCAAAAAGGCGGCCAAGAAGGCGTCAGCCAAAAAGCAAAGCAAAGCTGGCGACGGCAGATTGCGTCCCACTGGCGGGGCCGCCTTGGCCGCCGCAGCCCGGGGCCGTCAAGTGGTACTGCGCACGGTGGCCGAAGTGGCCGCCCAACGTTCCCGTGAAAATGAAGAAGGGAACGATGGATACATCATCGTGAATGGGCGACGGGTTCGCGTGGTGCAAGCCAAGAAGTTGCCGGTCAAGAAGGCACGCCGCTCTCGTGCTGTGGCCACACCGGCCCCTGAAGCCAACCGTCTCAAAAAGACTCCTCTAAAGGCCGCGGAACTTCGCGAATACCAAGCCATTCTGCTGCAGGCCCGAGCTCAGCTTGCAGGGTCCATCCAGGCCAAGGAAGCTTCCGCCCTCGGCGACAGCGACACGTCCAAGCTGCCCTTGCACATGGCCGACATTGGCTCTGACGCCTACGCCCAAGACCTCGACCTCAACCTGGCCGAAGGCATGCAGTCCCGCCTGGCCGAGATTGATGCGGCCCTGATGCGTATCAAAGAAAAGTCGTACGGCATTTGCGAGCACACCGGCAAAGCCATTCCCAAAAAGCGACTCAACGCCAAGCCGTGGGCCCGGTACACCATCGAAGCCGCCAACGCACTCGGTCTTTGAACCCCCGCCCCTCGCGTCGAGATCATTCAGCCTCGTCTTTGTTCACNCCAACCCGCTGCAGCGCGGCTTCGAGGGGGATCAACTTCGTGCCAAGGTCTTCCGGCAATGGATCCAATCCAATCGCCTCGTCCAAGAGGAATGGGCCCACCGCCGTTCGGGTGATGCTCAAACAATGCCCCCCGGTGCCAAGCTTCTCACCAATTTCGCGGGCGAGTGAACGAACGTAAAAGCCTTTCTCGCAGTGGATGTCCAGTTCCACCANCGGCCAAGACCCGCCCACTCTGTGGATGCGGTGCACCTGCACCGGACGCGCTTCCAGTTCGGGAGGACGCCCGGCTCGCGCTTCGGCGTAGGCCCGTTTGCCGTTCACTCGAATGGCGCTGAACACCGGCGGCGTTTGCATGATGGTGCCTTGGTAGGTGGCCAAGAGTGCGTCGATCTCGGCGTCCGTCGGAGGNGCCGACACCACAACCGGCTCCGGATCGGCTTGAGTATCGTCGGTGGCAGTGAACGCCCGCAGATCGATTTGGGTCCGATAGCGTTTGTCCGTGCCCATGAAGTGGGGAATGGATTTGGTTGCGGGCTTCCCGCAGGCGAGCACCAAAACACCATCGGCCAGAGGGTCAAGTGTGCCCGCATGCCCCGTTTTGATACCACCGAGAGTACGGCGAACGATCGAAACCGCCCGCATGGAACTTGGGCCCACGGGCTTGTTCAGCACCAGGATTCCGGGGGATGGTTGGCCTGCATCCGGCATGCGTGTAGACTACGACGNTNCGATGGACAGGTGTCCGAGTGGCTTAAGGAGCAGCATTGGAAATGCTGTATACGGGTAACTGTATCGGGGGTTCGAATCCCCCCCTGTCCGCTCAACGGGTGATGGAAGCATTGCCCACGCCCGCCTTTGGCGGNCGACAATTTGATTGACGGGCTGTAGCGCAGTTTGGTTAGCGCGCTTGACTGGGGGTCAAGAGGTCGGAGGTTCGAATCCTCTCAGCCCGATTGGCGATTCTTTGCCCCGTGCATGTCCCAGTATTCTCCAGACTCATTCCTGGAGAAATCACATGAACAACAACATCATTCCCGCGTGCATCATCGGTGCTGGCCTGTTTGCCGTTGCCCTCAAGCCTGCGCCCCAACCTGCCCCAATCCCTCAGGCTGAGCCTGTTGCCGTTGCTACCGCCAGTNTCACTGGGCCGAGTGAGCCGGTGATTGTTTGGTATGGGACAGTCCCATTTACACGCGACAATACGAACGCCTACTGGATGCCGACATCACTACTNCTTCGAGCCTGGTCGGACGGGACAGTCGAGGGGAAAAGGTTGCACAACAACACGTATGTTGAGGGCGACTTCAACTCCTGCTTGGAAAAATCTGATTTGACTAATAGGGATGCGTGCGAGGGCATTTCAATACTGACCTCAGATTGGCAAGTCATCTCCTCCCCTCAAATGGCCTGCCGCACCGACATCAACGGTAACGGTGAGATTGAGTTTGGTGATNTGCTNGCCGTCCTGAACCAATGGGGTGACCAAGCAACCTGCCCAGANANTGTTCAGCTTCAATGCGGGCTTGGCTTGCCGAATGGATGAGGCTTAAAAGAAAATCTCAACGCATCAACTGATGTGCATGATCAGCCTTTGGGTTTTCGAAAAATCTTGCCCGTAAACTTGTCAACCCAGGGCTTCAGCACAACGCCGATACCAAGTGCGAGCACAAAACTCATTGCGGCAGTGATCAGAACCAATTTCATAGATTCATGCCAAGTGAAAATCGAATAGACGCTTCCGGTGACATCCGCTTAGAGACGCGTCAGGTCGAATGGGATCCAAATCTTTGCGAGTGCCTTNCGACTCAAAAGCAACGCGATGGTGGGCTGCATCAGAAGGAGAGACGCTATGAAATGAGCGGGGCCCGTTCCCACTCCAAACTCAGAAGCAACAAATGATTCAATGCCATCACCGCCTTTGCTCAAGACCATCAAGACAAAGAATGGCACCAGATAAAACAGAACCGCAATGTTCATGAACAACCATTTTCGCAGCAAGCACATAAACAAATACTACAAGCCGCGGTCCTCGCCAATTGCTTTGAACCAACCTTCAGCCAGTTGTGAGATCGACACAATGAAAATCCGCACCGTGAGATACAAATCTTCGGATACGGTGCGCTTATGTCAAGGATCCAAGCCAATGCACTTCTTACTCTTCTGGTTGCACTGACCGGAGGCTTGGCGTACTCGATTTTCCTCCTAAAACAGCCAACCGTCATCGCCAACGAAATCGTCTGGGCCCCAAACTCCACCGACACGAAATATCACCGCCTGTACTTCTCTGACGGCACCGTCATGCGGCGAGAGAAGTACCAAGATTACGACTGGACGCCCTGGCGGGAAGACGAGGACTACCCAAAGCCGCCCAAAGGGCGTTGACCAGCATCGTTTTAAGCAGTGGTGATTCGATACACCAGCGAGCCACCCAACAACAACAAAGTCGCCAGCCAACGCAACTCCGCTTGGCTGGGGTGCTGCTTGGACGTGCGACTGAGGAACCCCAGACGGATCCCACATCCGATCATCAAGTACGGCACTGCTGAGAGAAGTGTCTCATCCACNCCAAAAGCCTACGTTCTTTTGCCATTGCGTAGGAACTTTGACGTAAGGGGTCTCCCTCATCGCCCGCAATCCCATCCCAGATCGGTGAGAATGGGCACATGCCCTCCCGTCGACTCGCTTCCGGATTGTCCCACGTACTCGCCATTGTGCTCGGGTTGGCCTTCTGCCGTATTGGCCTGCTGCACTGGACCAACCCCGAACCATTCGAAGCCATTGTCCCGGCGTACCTCGGCGCCCCATCCTTTTGGAACTTGCTGAGTGGCAGCTTCGAGATGTTGTTTGGCGTAGGCCTCGTGATTCCTGGCACCAGAAAACGGTCCGCCATGTTCCTCTTCTTTTTGGTGATTGCCATGTCGTTGGCCAACCTGAACATGTGGATCAACGACCTGCCATTCAATGGAACCAGGCTCTCCACCCAAGGGCATGTGATCCGGTGGTGTGTTCAGATTGTGCTGCTCCTCACGCTGGCAAGGATTGCGCAAATCCAGCCTTTTCGGCGAGAACACGACCGGAAAATTTGACCGACACCATCGGTGATGGCACCAAGATGCTTCGCACTTTCACCCCCATGGCCAAAGACGATCCTGATTACGACAAGTTCCATTCGGCCATGCGATCCGCCGTGATGAAGACCTCTGGTCTCTGANNACCGCGCNGATTNAANNCAATCTNTNCNACGCGAGCCCGGCCTTGGCCGGGCTCNTCTNGTTTNANCCNTCGCTNGTNGCATTNCNTCTTAGGATGAGTCNTGNGNCNAATCNTCCNAAGGTCCCGAACNCCACCNCGAGAACCNCATGCTCANCTTCACCCTGCATCTTGGATGTGCCCTTCTGGACCNTNCCAGTTTGNCNTCGCGTGACGAANCNNANCCTCTGCACNACCCGGCTGTTCACGTCCCCCGCCATACCGTCGCCATTGGCAGCAATGATTCGGAAGCAAGGCCCGACGAGTCACCTGTGCACTCCGTTGAGGTGGGCCCTTTTTGGATGGACGCCACCGAGGTGACCAACCAAGCGTTTGCCGCGTTCGTGGAAGCCACCGGCTACATCACCACCGCCGAACAGCCCGTCGACTGGGAAGAGCTCAAAGCCCAGTTGCCCCCCGGCACCCCCAAGCCTCCCGAAGCACAGTTGTTGCCCGGATCGATGGTGTTCGGACCACCGCCCGAAGGCACCCCCGCCGCCAGCTTCACCGATTGGTGGCGCTGGGTCCCCGGCGCGTCTTGGCGACACCCCGAAGGCCCAGAGAGTTCCATCGAGGACCGCATGAACCATCCGGTGGTCCACGTGTCTTGGTACGACGCGAGCGCCTACGCCAAGTGGGCAGCCAAAAGACTCCCCACCGAAAACGAATGGGAAGCGGCCGCCCGAGGTGGCCAGTCCGGTGCCCAGTACGTGTGGGGCAACGATGCAATTGCACCGAAACATGCCAACGTGTGGCAAGGCACTTTCCCGACGATCAACACCAAAGCCGACGGGTATTCTGGGGCAGCTCCCGTGGGACAGTTTCCCCCCAATGGGTACGGACTCTTTGACATGGCCGGGAATGTCTGGGAATGGTGCACGGATCAATACGATCAATTCGCCTACCGCGAGACGCGGCCGAATGGGATGCCAAAAGATCCTCGGATGCCCACCGCACCCGACACCCGCAGCCAGCGCGGCGGCTCATTTTTGTGCCACCCTTCGTACTGTTCGAGCTACCGGCCTTCGGCCCGCATGTCTGCTACCCCCGACTCTTCAACGAACCACTTGGGTTTCCGTTGTGTCAGCGATCAAAAAATAAAAAAGGGGGAGTCAGATAAAACTGACCCCCCTTAATGAGGAGACTTGTTGTGTTCGGGCCTGGTTACTCGCCGAAAGTCACCAAGACACCCAGCAAGACATCGAAGTCGAAGTTGTCAAAGGAACCCCAGTTGTCGATGACGTAGAGGACATCAGCCATATCAATGGTGTCTGAACCATCAAAGTCGTACCCAAAATCTCGCTGAATTCGACCCACTCCACCCTCGGGATAATCCGAAGCGGTGATGGAACCCGACAACGCATCGACCACGTAATTCTGCAAGCACCGTTGGTAAGGGACACCCACCACCACAATTGGTTCGTCGGCGGTTGGATACTCGTCACCACCGGCCGCGATGAAGCTGTTGAGAACCAAGCTGACAGATTCATCCGATACGGGTTCACCATCCACGACAATGGCCCGCCCTGAATCCAACACGAATGAGATCACCCGATCCCCACGGCATCGAGCGTTGTTGTATTGAAGGGTGCCACCGGCAATCTGTCCGAAGCGTCCGGTACCGCCACCGTAACGACCGCCATCGGCGTCATACTCAATTTGCTGGACGCAATTTTCCAGAAGGTCATGCATGACGGAAGAACTCACGCTCGGAAGGACTGAAAGGAAGTTGCCGAAGGGGCATGCGTCGAACGTGTCAAGTGCGGTGTAATCCCCAGGAATGACAACTGAATCGTTGCGAATCCCACCACCGTTTTGAATGGCGACCTCGGGCATGGCGTATCCCAACTCGGCTGCCGATTGTTGGGCTTGCCACAATTGAGAATCAGCGATGAGGTTGCCATAGTTGGTCTCAACGGCACGGATGTTGTTCCGAACGGCATCAAGACCGACTTCACTGTTGGCAATCACATTGGTCGCCAAATCCGCAACGTAAGCAACAACCGGATCAACCACGGTGGATTGAACTGTGGCATCCGCAACCACACCATCGGAGTAGGCGTCTGAAGCCACCCGAACAGGATTGCCGGATGCCGATGAAAGCGTGTAGTTCCCTTTGCCATCCACATCAAACACGAGGTCCAATTGGCCGATGTAAGCGAAGGCACCGGCGGCCGTCACCACAGGGGTGTTGCCTTGCATCAACGGATACACGGGTTGGTCCACAGAATCTCCAGGGACCAGAACCGCATCTGTGTTGGCGAGAATTTCATCTCCGCCACCGGCGACCGCAACATCAAGTCCCGTCAACCCTGGAATAATTTCAAGTTCATTTTCCAACCCTTGCAGGTGTGAGAGCATGATCACAATGTCTGCCCCGTCGGCACGGAGCGAATTGATTTCTGACTGAGCGATGGAGACCAACTGGTCAGAGACGACCACTGCACCTGGGGAAGAAATGAACGGAAGGTTTGGAGTTGTGAGACCAAAAATTCCAATTGTGGCCCCATTCTTTTCAATCAGAGTCGAGGAAGCGATTTGACCCGAGTTAACCAATTCTTGAAGTGCCGATTCACCCGAGAAATCGAGGTTGGCTGACAAGTATGTTGCGGAGCCATTGATGCCGTCGGTGAGGAATTCGGCCAAGGTTGAAGGTCCGAGGTCAAAATCGTGGTTTCCAATACATTTGGCATCGAAGCCGATCGCGTTGAACGCGAGGGCGTCATACCAGACGCCGCTGTCCAAGGATGCGTTGAATTCAGGGCCAGGGATCGTGTTGTCCCCTGAGGATACGGTGATCGAATTACCGACCAAATTTCGAAGTTCATTGATTTTGGTGACAAATCGGGCCGCTCCTCCAAAGTCTTCCAGACCAGAACCAAGATCGATCAATTGGCTTTCCGTGTCGTTGCAGTGGAAAATTGTGAGTTCGTAGGTTTGTGAGATTGCCGAAGCGGCAAGAAGTTCCAAAAGCATTTTTGGGTTCTCCAAAGGATGATGTTCCAGTAACGCCTGAGTTGGCGAGGGAATCATTTCCTCGGAGCAATAAGACTGAGCGTTCGATACGTATTGAATAGGTCAATGATTTGTAAG
>NHCD02000015.1 GCA_002168105.2 Phycisphaera sp. TMED24 | reverse complement strand
AGCGGGTGACCGGGATCGAACCGGCAACATTCAGCTTGGAAGGCTGACGCTCTACCAATTGAGCTACACCCGCGGGTGAAAGACGATTCTAGCGAAATCGAAGCCGAGTGGGGCCCCCTCCCTCCGGTATCCTGCACAAATGCCCGTTCCTCCACGTGATATCCATGTCATTGGCGTCCCCCTCGATCTTGGTCAATCCCTGCGTGGGGTCGACATCGGCCCTGGGGCCGTGCGCTATGCGGGTCTGGGCCCCGCCCTGCGAGCGCTGGGGCACACCGTCACGGATCTCGGCGACATCGAAATCCCCAAACGCGACCAATTGGACCCCGAGCAAGATCCCGCCTTCGCCAAAGCTATTGCCGAGGTCAGTGCCAAGTTGTGCGCCCAAGCCGAAGCCTCTGTGGCCACCCGCGCGACGCCCATCTTTGTGGGGGGCGACCACGCCATGTCAATCGGTTCGGTCTCTGGAGTCACCGCGGCCGGACGCACCGGCATCTTGTGGATCGATGCCCACGGCGATTTGAACACCCCCGAAAGTTCCCCTTCCGGCAACATCCACGGCATGCCCCTCGCCACGTTGTTGGGCACCGGACTGCCCGACTTGGTGCAACTGGGTGGCCGGAGCCCCAAGGTCCTTCCCGAAGACGTGGTGCTTCTCGCCATCCGTGAACTCGATCCGGGGGAGCGGGCCATGGCGCTTGAGTTGGGATTGAAAGTCCTCACCATGCGTGACATCGACGAACGCGGCATCGCCAAAGTGGTGCGCGAAGCGCTCGATCACTTGGGACACACCGAGCGGCTGCACGTGTCGCTGGACCTTGACAGCCTTGACCCTTCCATTGTCCCGGGCGTGGGCACCCCCGTCCCCGGCGGCTTGACCTACCGCGAAGCGCAATTGATCTGCGAGACCATCGCCGACAGCGAACGCATGACCAGTTTGGACTTGGTGGAAGTCAACCCCCTCATCGGCGACCACAACCGAACCGCCGAAGTCGCGGTGCGGCTGGCCGAAAGCCTCTTTGGCAAAGCCATCCTTTAAGCAAAAGACGATCCGCTTCCAGCGCGAGAACTTTTTCGACAAACGACCGAGGCCCTCCAACCGAATGGCATGCTGGATGGCGTGACTTGGCTTCTTTTGGCATTGGTGCTTGGCGCTCCCCTCACGACCGAACCCACAACCGCTTCGGTCCACCACGGACGCACCGTCCTCGTTCCCGAAGATCACGCTTCGATTGCGCAAGCTTTGGCTTCGTCCCAACCCAATGACCGCATTCTGATCGGGCCAGGGACGTACTACGAATCACTGGAACTCCCCAACCACGATGTCATGCTGGCTTCAACGGATGGGCCCGAAGTCACCATGATCGATGGTGGCAGCAACAGCCTGCATGCTCCACCACAACCGTCCGCCCTCTCCAGCGGCGTCATACGGATGGGGCCATATGCCGGTCAGGTTGAAATTCAGGGGCTCTCCATCCAGAACGGCTGGTCCAACGAAGGGGGTGGGCTTCGAGTCGCTGGCGGCATGGTGACGGTGGAGAATTGCCACTTCAAAAGATGCAACAGCACCTTCGGCGGCGGCGTGTGTGTGCTTGGCGGCCGGGTTGAGTTGCAGCACTGCACCCTCGTCGATTGTGGGGCCACGTTTGGGGGAGGCGTGGCGGTGATCACCGGGGACCTTGGATTGAACAGCACCTCCACCGAACGATGCATCGCTCAAGCAAGTGGCGGTGGCGCGTGGTGCGACAACGGTGGGAGTCTGAACGCCCACGACAGCACGTGGAGGCACTGCCACGCTGCCCAAGGTGGAGGCTTGGCCATCCAAGGCTTCGTGCAACTGAAGAAGAGTTCGGTCCAACACTGCCGGTCGGAGGGACACGGCGGCGGTTTGCAATTGACCGCCGCCGCGTCCGGGATGCTTCGTTCCGTGAAGTTCGGGAAGAACCAGGCGGCCAACGGTGGCGGGATTTCGGTCGAGGCTGGGGCGAGTCTCGGAGGTGAACACGTGGCCATCACGTCATGCACCGCCGATCGAGGCGGAGGGTTGGCCACGCTCGGGCGCAGCACCTTTCAGCACCTGACCATTCGATCGTGCCATGCCGACACGATCGGCGGGGCCATCGCTCTGGGCCGAGCCCATCCCCATGCCAGTTTGACCATCACCGACACCACCTTGGCAGACAACCACGCCCAGTACGGAGCGGCACTGTATGGCGACCCAACCGGAGCACTGACGCTGGTGAATGCGGTGCTGACCAACAACCATGCCGAAGAACAAGGAGGCGGCTTGCATCTGCACGGCGTGGATTGCACCTTGACCGATGTGCACTTCACCAACAACCGATCAGCCAACACCACCGATGTCTTTTTCCGCGACGGTCAACTCTTCTTGAACAACGTCACCCGAACCGGGCCGGTCTACGGCATCCAAGCGTTCTCGTTGGACGGTCCGAATCTGAAGGTCCGGCTGGGTCCTCCATCATCAAGCCGTTGAGGCATGACCGGCCTCGATTTTGAACGAGGTGAACGTCAGGAAGGGAAGAGGTAAACCAAGCGATGTGACCCGCGGCTCATTCAACACGACCTATTGGGTATTGAGGTTGACGAGGCACTCCGTTGTTCCGATGACATCATCATCCTTCCCAAACTGCACGTCCACGCGAACACGAACACGCTCGGGGATGGCATCGGACAGCTGAGCCACCACCCCCACCCGAGCATCTTCGGTGGTTGGGTAAGCGGCTGCATTCGGATCTTCGGGGTACACGGTGAACCGGGGCTGCACGCCAGGCACTCGGCGAACAAACAAAGGCTGCAACCGGAACCCCTCATCGGATTGGTGCACCCCCAACGCCAAAGGATGACCCGCCGCGATGGTGTTGGCAAAAGCTTCACGCTCCGCCGAACCGGTGGGCGGCCGAAGGGTTTGTTCCACCAAGAACGCCCCCGCCCCGAACGAAGGCAACGCCTCCACCGCCAACGAGGCCGACAGCGCCCGGTCAACCCAGGCTCCCCTCCAACTGGCGTCATCGGGGCTGGCTTGGGCGAATCTTTCACTGGCCTCGGACCACGCAGCTTCTTGCAAAGGACCGGAAGTCTCGGCTTGCAACACCAAGTTGGGCACCGACCGAACCCACTGCTGCTCGATCCAGCGCGGCGCTTGCCAACGCATGAGCCCCATGACCAACGCAGCCAATCCAGGCAAAGCAAACAACACAAACAACGACCACCGGATCCGAATGTCCTTCGTGCTTCCCCGGCGCGGTTTGTCCAACGTGACCACGCGGAACGTGCTGGGGCCGAAGCCCAAGCCCAAGCCAATGGCCAACAGCCCCAAGGACAGAATGGCTTGATCAAGGACAGTCCAAGACGCGCTCATGGCAAGAAATGTATCCGCGATGCCGCAGCCACGATGGTTCAGGCCTCGGCCAACAGGGCTCGAACCACTTTGCCGTGCACGTCCGTCAACCGGTGGTTGCGGCCTTGGTAGGGGAACGTCAACTGCTCGTGGTCAAAGCCCAACAGATGCAAAATGGTGGCTTGCAGATCGTGCACGTGCACGGGGTTCTGCTCCACGCGGTACCCGAAGGGATCGGTGGCGCCGTAATCGAGACCCGCCTTCACGCCCCCGCCGGCCATCCAAATGGTGAAGCAGTGCGGGTGGTGGTCGCGGCCCAAGAATTTGGAACCGTCGCGCTCCTCATTCATGGACGTCCGGCCAAATTCTCCACTCCACACCACCAACGTGTCGTCGAGCAACCCTCGCGAACGCAAGTCTCGCAGCAACGCGGAGACCGCTTTGTCCATGGTGCGGGCTTTGCCCGGCAATGCCTTCTCGATGTCGGTGTGTTCGGCTTCGCCGTGGAAGTCCCACCCCCAATCGAACAGATGGACAAACCGCGTTCCCCGCTCGACCAAACGGCGGGCGAGCAAGCAGTTGTTGGCAAAAGAACCGTCCGCCCCTGGATCGGCCCCATAGTCTTCGCGCACCCATTCGGGTTCTTCGGCCAAATCGGTGGCCTCCGGCGCGGCCATCTGCATGCGGAAGGCCAACTCGTACTGTTCGATGCGGGCCAAGGTCTCGGGATCTTGGTGACCGTGGTGGGCCAACTGGTTGAGTTCGGCCAACGCGTCCAGGGATTCTCGCCGCAGCATGCGATCCACCCCCACCGGATCGGCCGCGTGCAACACCGGCGGCCCTGAAGTCTGGCACTGCACACCTTGGTGGATGGAAGGCAAGAAGCCACTGCCCCAGGCACTCTTGCCCGCACTCGGCGCGTTCGCCCCAGACAACAGCACGACGTACCCGGGCAAGTCCGCGTTTTCCGAACCCAATCCGTAGGTTGCCCACGCGCCCATGGACGGTCGCCCCAACCGAGGTGAACCGGTGAACATCAACAACTGCGCGGGGGCGTGGTTGAATTGGTCGGTGTACATCGAACGCACGATGCACAACTCTCCGGCTTCCTGCGAAAGTCCGGGGAGCAGCGAACTCATCCAGGTGCCCTGTGGCCCCACCTGCGCGAACTGGTGCGGGCTGGCCAACAGTTTGGGATGACCCTTGATGAATGCGAAGCGCTCGCCTGCCAAAATCGAATCGGGACACGGCTTGCGGTCCCACTTCCGCAGTTCGGGCTTGTGGTCAAACAAATCCTGCTGCGGCGGCGAACCGGCCATATGCAGGTAAATGACCCGCCGCGCTTTGGGCGTGAAATGGGGCCGCTGAAAATCCAAACCGCCGGCCTGGGCGTCGTCGCCCAAAATCGAAGCAAGGCCCAATCCGCCTACGCCATACATCGCTTCACGCAAGAATTGGCGACGGGTGGCCGAGTACGCCACCTGCGAATGCAGCATCGATGCTTGGTGTGAATCAGCCACGGCAGAGCACCTCATCCAAGTTCAACAACACCGAAGCGACCAAGGCCCACGCCGACTCTTCTTCCGCCGACATGTCACGACCAACGTCTCCCCGCCGGGCTTCCGCAAACGCCGCCACGAAGGCCGCCGCCTCTTCGGGACGATTGGCATAGTGCCGGCGAGCTTGGTCCAAGGTGTCTTGCAACCGCTGCACTTCCAGCATGCTGGGCACGCGACCGGTGAGCAAACGGAACCCTTCGGCCAATTGCGCACGCTCGTCTCCGGACAACCCCTGGATGCGTCGTCCGAAGCCGAGCGCGGCTTCTTGAAAAATGGGATCGTTCAAACCCACCAAGGCCTGCAATGGCGTGTTGGTGGCAAGGCGCCGCGAGGTGCACACTTCCCGGCTGGGCGCGTCGAACAATGTCATCGTGGGATGCGGCGCGGTGCGCTTCCAATAGGTGTACACACTCCGGCGGAATCGATCGTCTCCGGTGCTGTTGGTCCAGCGGGCGTCGTTGTATGGACTGCGCCACACGCCGTCGGGTTGCGGTGGATAGACCGGCGGGCCGTGCTTGGTGCGCACCAGCAAATCGGAAACCGCCAGCGCTTGATCACGCAAGACTTCGGGTTCCAAACGCACCCGGGGGAACCGCGCCAAGCGATCGTTGCGGGGATCGGCCGCGAGACCTTCGGGCGTCGCGGTGGATGTGCGGCGCCACGCGTCGGTCATCAGCAACCGCTTCAAGAACGGACGAAGACGTCCTTCACCGGCAAGCCAACGGGTGGCCAAAGCATCAAGNAGCTCGGGATGGGAGGGCACCGTGCCTTGCCGGCCAAAGTCTTCTTCGGTCTCCACCAGACCCCGACCAAACATGCGGGCCCAAATGCGGTTGGCTTGCACCCGCGGGGTCAATGGATTCTCGGGTGCACACAACCAACGGGCCATGTCGAGGCGGCTGGGTGAGCTTGGTCCCGCATGGAACGCCTCGGGGAATCCGGCCTGCACCAGATCACCCAAATCACGATAGTTCCCACGAATTTGCACTCGGGTCTCGCGACGCTCGTCTTCAGCCACAGCTTCCATCACCGGGACCGGCACCGGTTCTGCTTCGGGATCGCTTCGGGAGACCACATCGATGGTGGGCGTCTCGTCGTTGCGGTCGGCATCGGCGGTTTGGTTGAACACATCAAAGAGCGCGAAGTACTCCCGCTGTGTCATGGGGTCGTACTTGTGGTCGTGGCACTGCGCGCAGGACGCGGTGAAGCCCATCCACACTTGCATCGTGGTGTTCACCCGGTCGACCACCGCGGCCACCCGATGCTCTTCGTCGTCGGTGCCCCCCTCGTCGTTGGTCATGGTGTTGCGATGGAACGCGGTAGCCAATCTGGTTTCTGAATTGGCCTCGGGCAGCAAGTCCCCCGCCAACATGTGCTCGGTCAACGTGGCGAACGCGGGGTCCGCGTCCAACGTGGCCACCAACCATTCCCGCCAAGGCCAAATGGTTCGGGCCCGATCGGCCTCGTAGCCCTTGGTGTCCGCGTAGCGGGCCAAGTCCAACCACATCGACGCCCAATGCTCACCAAAGCCTTCGTGATGCAACACCTCATCCAGCGCCGCCGACCATTCTTCATCGGTAGGGGTTTCGGGGAAGGACAACAACACCTCACGCGGCGGCGGCAACCCCACCACCGCAAGCCAAGTGCGTCGCAGCACCACACCCCCCGGGGCACGGGGGTTGGGGGCGAGACCACCAAACCCTTCGGTCAGATGCTCGTCGATGCTTCGGCCGTCGTCTTCCGCCAAGGGCGACCAGGCCCAGTGCGGTTGGTACGTGGACCCGTCGTTGATCCAGGCTTCCAAGATGCCAATCTCTTGTTCAGTCAATCCCGCCCCGTGGGAGGCCGGCGGCATGCGCTTGGCACCACCGGCGCGAACACGATCGATCAACATCGAACCCGAGGCGTCGCCAGGAACGATGGCCGAACGCACGGCGTCCTCCCGAATATCCAGTCGCAGTTCACCTTCACGCGCCGCNGCATCNGGGCCATGGCAGGCAAAGCACCGGGANGACANNATGGGCTGCACGTCCCGCACAAAATCGGGCGCNTCNANAGCCAACACCATGCNNAGCAGNAGCATGACGTCAGCATATTGNNTCTTTNTGCAAANCACGACGATTTCCCCGAAGATGTGGTCATGCTGCCTCCGGGATCAACCATCGTGCTGGCCACCGACGCGTGGCGACCGCAGATCTCTGGGGTGGTGCGCACCTGGGAGTCGGTGTTGGCGGTGCTGGAAACACGTNGCTATCAGGCCGAAGTGCTCTGCCCGGCTGATTTTCGTCGAACGTGGCCCCTGCCTCGGTACCCTGAAATTCGCTTGGCCCCTTGGCCCTTCGCGGCGGTCAACCGCAGGTTGAACGCGCTGCGACCGGACGCCGTGCACATTGCCACCGAAGGTCCCATCGGGATCGCGACCCGCCGCTGGTGCGTGCGTCACAAGGTGCCGTTCACCACGTCCTACCACACCAAACTTGCCGAATACGCCAAGGCGTACGCCAAACTGCCCCTGCGTCTGGGCTACGGCCTGTTGAAGAAATTCCACGGCCCGGCCAGTGCCACCTTGGTGCCCACCCCCACCATTCGCGACGAGCTGATGGCCCGCGGCTTCGAAGACATCAACGTGTGGACCCGCGGCGTGGACCATGAGACGTTTCGGGTGTACCCCCAAGCGGAACGGGAAGACTTCGGCCCTGGACCGGTGTTCTTGTACGCGGGACGATTGGCGGTCGAAAAAAACCTCGATGCGTTTTTGCAGCTCGATCTTCCTGGCACCAAAGTCTTGGTGGGCGATGGCCCCTATCGGAAAACCTTGGAACGGAAATACCCCGATGTGGTCTTTACGGGGTACCGGCATGGAGCAGACCTCGCCCGCGCCTACGCCAGCGGCGACTGCTTTGTGTTTCCCAGCCTCACGGATACGTTTGGAGTGGTGATGATCGAAGCGATGGCCTGCGGACTTCCCGTGGCTGCGTTCCCGGTGACAGGTCCAATCGATGTGGTGAAAGAAGGCGTCAGCGGAGTGCTGCACGAAGACTTGCAGGCGGCGTGCCACCAAGCCGTAAAACTGCCTCAAGACGGCGTTCTGGAATACGCGCGTTCCTTCACCTGGGAGCGAACCACCGACATTCTGCTGGAGACATTGGTGTCTGCCAAGCCAGAGTGAACTTTTCAGTTGGGGTGGGTCAGCCGAGTATCAAAATCAATTTTGATTCCCGCCGCTGGACCAGGGATGGGCAGTGGAAAAGGAATCGGCGATCGAATTGACGGCAACGGTTCTTCTTCCAGATACTCTTCCACGATTTTGGGGGCCAAGTCGGTGGCGTGCAACAACGAGAGGTGCCCGGTTTCTGATTCAACCACGGCCGTGCAATTCTCAATCCAATCCCCACAGTTCAAGTAGGTGAAGCCATCTTCATCCACGTGAGAGGGATGATGGATGTGACCGCACACCACACCATCAAGTTGTTTCTCTTTGGCCTCTTGGATCAGTGTGTCTTCAAAGTTCGAAATGAATGTGCACGCTTTCTTCACCTTCAGCTTCATGTACTGGGCCAACGACCAGTACGGCTTTCCGCGCCACCGGCGGTAGCGGTTGTACGCGCCGTTCAAACGAAGCAGGACCTCGTAGGCCGAAGAACCAATCTTCGAAAGCAACCGAGAATGACGCACCACCAAGTCGTACTGGTCACCGTGGGTGATCAACAAGCGACGACCGTCCAAACAACGGTGCACGTCTTGCATTTGAATCTCGATTCCACCAAAGTCCATCCCCACATACGAACGAACCGCTTCGTCGTGGTTGCCCGGCACAAAGACCACCCGAGTGCCCCGCTTCACCAACTTCAAAATGTGCCGCACCACCTCGTTGTGGGCCGCGGGCCAATACGAACGCGATTCCAATCGCCAAAAGTCCACAATGTCACCCACCAAGTAGAGCGTTCGAGTGTCGATCGACTTCAAAAACGCGGCCAAGACCTCAGCCTTGCAGCCGCGACTGCCCAAGTGGGCATCTGAGATGAACACGGTTCGGAATTTGTTTCGCTTCAAAGGAAGATCCTTGGGGCAAACAACCAGAAGTTGTCCACATCCTTGTGGATAACGATTGATTTCATCCACATTGGATCCTGTGCGTGTTCAGATTGTGTTTGCCCGATGCAAAGTGTGCGTGTGTCCTGAGAGCCTCAAAACCTGTCTTAAGACGACAACACCGAACGCTCGGTCTCCACCAACGCAATGGCATGCACTCCGTCTTCCACGGTCAAATCGGACACGCTTTGGCCAAGCACCGCGTCCAAGAATGCCGCCGCTTGGTGCTGATAACACGAACCCTCGGGGAAATCCGGCAGGTCAACCGGTCCGGAACCATCGGTGGCATGCAGGGTGAGGGTTGGCGTCGCACTGATGTCGTACCGCAAGACGGCCCGCTCGCACACCACCAGAAACCGCAACATGAAAGGCACATCGCCTTCGAGCCACGCGCCTTCTGCATGCACTCCGCCGGGGATGGCTTCGTATTCGAACACAGCGTGCACGTGGTCAAAACCACCGCTGACGCCACGCCGACCGAACACGTGCAACCCATCGGGGGCACCAAAGCACGACCGCACAAAATCCACATCGTGGATGTGCAAGTCGAGGATGGCCCCACCACTCTTGGTGTGGTCTTTGAAAAAGTCACCCCCCCAAGAAGGGATAGCGCCGATGCGTTCAAAACGCGCCTGTTGCACGGCCCCCCATTGCCCAGAGCGCAGACCATCCCGGAGGAAGGTCCACTCGGGCCAAAAACGCATGCACATGGCCGGCCACGCCACCACATCCGGTCGCGCCGCGCCCGCCCTTGCGACCCGGGCGGCTTCGGTGCTGTCGAGCGCGAGCGGCTTCTCCACCAACAGGTGCCGACCCGACTCCAACACCGCCACCGCCAGATCCGCATGGAAGACCGTGGGGGCCGCCACCACCACGGCGTCGATGTCGTCGCGGGCCAGAAGATCGGTGGCCGAGGCATGAATCGCCACGTCGCTGGGAAGTACAAATTCTTCTTGGGCGTCCAAATTGCCTTCGGAAGCTGGCTCTTCCGAAAGATGAGGATCCGCCACCGCCACCAACGTGGCGCGGGGATCACGGTGGAACGCCTCCGCGTGCGTCCGTCCCATCAAGCCGAAGCCAATGACGCCAACACGTATTTCTGCCATAGGAGAGATGCTATCGAGTTGCCAGCCGAAGTAGTCTGCCGGACATGAGCAGTCGACCAGAACACATCCCCGTGGTCATTGGGACAGATGCCAAAGATGTTGACCAGTTGGTTGCGGACCGAGTGGTCTCCTGCATGCGTCGGTGCGAAGCTGCGGGGCGTCCTTGCGTGCTTGGCTTGGCCACCGGCTCCACCCCAACCGGTGTGTATGCCGAACTGGTCAGGCGTCATCAAGAGGAAGGCCTCTCGTTCCAAAACGTCTGGACGTTCAATCTTGATGAATACTGGCCCATGGATCCCAACGCCCTGCAAAGTTATCAACGTTTCATGCGGGAGCACCTGTTCAATCACATCGACATTGATCCTGAACGATGTCACGTGCCAGATGGTCGGCTGTCCAGTGACAATGTCCTCGCGGCGTGTGATGAGTACGAAGAAAAAATCCGTGCCGCCGGCGGGCTCGATTTGCAAATCTTGGGGATTGGACGAACCGGGCATATTGGTTTCAACGAACCTGGGTCTGGACCGGACAGTCGGACGCGGATGATCTGGCTGGATGCCATCACCCGACGTGATGCCGCCAGCGACTTCTTCGGAGAGCACTTTGTGCCGCGCCGAGCCATCACCATGGGCGTAGGAACCATTCTGGAAGCCAAAGAAGTCTTGCTGGTGGCCTACGGTGAAGGCAAAGCCCCAATCATTCGACACGCGGTGGAAGGTGACGTCACCGAACGCATCCCCGCGACATTTTTGCAACACCATGCCAACGCCACGGTGTTTTTGGATGCCCCGGCCGCAAGTGATCTGAACCGTTGCCGACAGCCTTGGACCCTTGGTCCAGTGACCTGGAACGACCGCACCATACGCAAGGCGGTGATCGGGTTGGCGCGGCAACTGAATCGGCCCATCCTGAAGCTCACCGACGAGGATTACAACGAACACCACCTGCAGGAGCTCTTGGCCGAACACGGACCGGCCTACAACATCAACATCAAAGTGTTTCGGTCCATGCAACGAACGATCACCGGATGGCCTGGGGGAAAACCAACCAGTGAACGCCGGGAAGGCGACGCTCCACATCCACGAGACGCCATTTTTCCCAAGAAAGTGCTGGTGTTTTCACCCCACCCTGATGATGACGTCATTTCAATGGGCGGCACTTTGATTCGACTGTGCGATCACGGTCACGAGGTCCATGTGGCTTACCAAACTTCAGGCAACATCGCGGTGTTTGATGATGATGTGGTGCGAGCACTTGACCTCTCGCTCGACCTCGCGCAACTGAACCATGCGGCCACCAACTCGCTCACCGATTGGGTCCGGGACGCCAAAGCCGCGCTGGCCAACAAGTCACCCGGCGAAGTCGACGGGGCCGAAATCTTGGCCATCAAGGGCCGCATCCGAAGAAATGAAGCCATCGCTGGAGCACGGGCGGCTGGGGTGCCGGAAGAACATTGTCACTTCTTGGATCTTCCTTTCTACGAAACCGGTCGGGTCACCAAAAAGTCGCTTGGCGCGGAGGATGTGGCCATCACGGTGGACATGCTTCGAACCGTTCAGCCGCACNTGATCTTTGCCGCGGGTGATCTCTCTGATCCCCATGGCACCCACCGCACCTGCTTGGACTGCATCTTCCAAGCCATTGAGATCGTCCGTGAAGATGCGTGGTTCCGAGATTCTGTGGTTTGGCTGTACCGGGGCGCCTGGCAAGAATGGGAACCCGAACAGATTGAAATGGCAGTGCCGCTGTCACCCGAAGAGCTGGATCGAAAAATAGCCGCGATCCACAAGCACGAATCCCAAAAGGACAAAGCGCTGTTCCCCGGGAACGATCCTCGAGAATTCTGGCAACGAGCTGAAGATCGAAACCGAGCATTGGCGGACACCTACGACTCGTTGGGATTTGCCGAATACGAAGCCATGGAAGCCTTCGTGGAGTACCGAGCGGGAGAGTAGAATTCCGCCAATGAGTCTCGCCGCCGATATCGATGCCGCCTTGGCCCAAGTCAACGAACCCGACCAAGTGGTGGTGGTCCGCCACGTGAGCACCAATCAATTTGTGCAACTGGTCCATCGAGATGGCTTCATGGTGGATTGCCCCGTGGAACAATCGCCGTCCGATTTCCGCAGCACCATCACCAAGATTTTTGGCGACGAACCCATCGAAGACGATGACTTCGAGACATGGCAACACACTTTTGACTCCGCCGCCGAGGCCGGCGGGCTCATGCTTCGGGTTCTGACCGAAGGCTTTGGCCACGATCCCGCCGATCGCTTCGACATCGAACGCTACTGAAGCTCGATCACCCCCCCAAAGGTCAACGGGAAAGAAAGGCCTTCCGCGCCGCTTCGGCTTCACGCTGCTCGGACGGCGTGTAGGGCGTGGGTCGAGAAGGCACCGGACCATCCACGGGTTCATGCACTTGGGCCACCAACACGTCGCCCACCAAGGGCAGCCCCTCAAAGCGCAGCTCGTAGACAAACCACGGTTGCATCTCGCTGAGCCGCAAACGCAATCCCTCACCGTCACGCTCCAGAGTCGCCTCCACCATGGCTTGTTCGTACTGCTCTGAGCCGTAGGTGACATGGTAGTTGTAACGAAAGCGGCGCACCGTCACGTTCGATTTGGCCAACTCTTCGTCCGTCAGCGGACGCGTGGTCGACAACGCAAAGCCATCGGTCGTGAGGTCACAGGTCGTGAAGGCCAAGAACGGTTCGCCGGTGGGAGTGACCTTGGTGATGCCCTTGGC